>CAYJIH010000004.1:74567-97738 GCA_964370195.1 uncultured Oscillospiraceae bacterium | reverse complement strand
AGGGTTTTTTATTCAATTTTTATTTGTCATTTTTGTTTTTTGTTTTCTTTTTTAACATTTTTTATTTTTTTGTTAAATTGTTAAATTTTATATTAAAATCCAATATTTTATTCATGAGGTTATGATTATGTATTCGACACTTATTTTCGATTTGGACGGAACACTTCTTAACACATTGGGTGATTTAGCAGCGGCAGGCAACCACACGTTGGCTACTTTGGGTTGTCCCACACACAAAGAAGAGGACTATCGTTTGATGGTGGGCAATGGAATTCGTGTTCTTATTTCGCGCATGCTTCCAAGCGATAAGCAAGATCCCGCAAGCTTAAAAGAAGCATATCGCCTATTCTCTGCCTATTATTCACAGCACGGCACAGAACAAACAAAACCTTATCCGGGCATTTTAGACATGCTGCATGTTTTAAAACACAAAGGACATCAACTGGCAGTTTTAAGCAACAAAAATCACGATTATGTTCAGCACTTAGTGCCCCACTATTTTGGCACATTGTTTGATTGTGTTATTGGCCTACGCGCCCCATTTGCACCAAAGCCAAACCCCGGCTCTTTACAAGCGCTGATGCATGAGCTGCACGCTGTTCCATCATCATGCTTATTTTGTGGCGACAGCGCTGTAGATATACAAACAGCAAAAGAAGCATCCATTGCCAGTTGTGCTGTTTTATGGGGCTTTCGCACACACGAAGAACTTAAAACAGAATGCCCCACCCATTTCGTGCAAACAGCACAAGAAATCATAACACTTGGTCATTCTACGCCTATTCTGTAATTATTTAATTGTATACATTTAAAAGCAATACACACCACACTAATTTATTCTTCTAATGCAGATGCTCTTTTCTTTTTCTTGCATCACATACTACAAAAAAAAACAAAGACAATTTCTTGTCTTTGTTTTTTCTGGTGACCCGACCGGGAATCGAACCCGGGATTCCACCGTGAAAGGGTGGTGTCTTAACCTCTTGACCATCGGGCCATCAAAGGAGCGATAAATCGCCCCGTCTTGTACAGAACTTACCTCTCGGCCGCAAAGCCTTTCCGCCGTGTCCTATTGGCAATCGGCACCCTACCTCCTCAGATAAATCTGTACACTGGTAGCGGTAACTGGATTTGAACCAGTGACACTTCGGGTATGAACCGAATGCTCTAGCCACCTGAGCTATACCGCCACATTTTGTCACGGTGCGCTCATATCAAAACCATCTGTATCGTACGACATTTTGCCCCGTACAAATAATTATAGCGGGTGTGATGCAATTTGTCAACACAATTTTACAATTTTTTTTTATTGTAAGCCAGTTTTTATTTTTTAAACGTATTACAATTATTTTTTACTTGTTTTCTGTACGCTCTATTTTTTCAAACCCTGTATATGGCCATAAAACTTTTGGAACATTTACAGATCCATCTCTATTTTGATGTTGTTCTAAAATCGCCGGAAATAAACGGCTTGTAGCCAAACCAGAAGCATTCAGCGTGTGCATAAACTGTGTCTTCTTGTTATCATCACGATATTTCATATTGCCCCGTCGCGCTTGATATTCACGTGCATTTGATGCCGAGCATATTTCTTTATAGATTCCCATGCTTGGCAACCATACTTCCACGTCCACGGTTCGCGCCATCGATGCCGATACGTCCCCAGCCGCCAATTCTGACACACAGTGATGCAAATCAAGCTTTTGCACCAAACGCTCTGCTTTCCCCAATAGCTCTGCAAATGCTTCATCTGATTTTTCTGCCGTTGTAAATTGTAGCATTTCCACTTTATTAAATTGATGCCCTCGTATCATACCACGCTCTTCACTGCGGTAACTTCCGGCCTCTCTGCGGTAGCATGGTGTAAATGCAATATATTTTTTTGGCAGTTCCTCTTTTGGCAAAATTTCGCCTCTGTGCATATTTACCAGCGCTGTTTCGGCCGTTGGCAACAGGAACTTTTTATCCTCTGACGTTGGGTTTCCAATTTGGAATACATCTTCTGAAAATTTTGGGAATTGCCCTGCCACATATCCACATTCGTGCACAAGCATATGCGGTGGCAATAAAAACTCGTATCCATCGGCCAGATGCTCTGCAATAAAATAATTAAGCAATGCCCACTCTAGGCATGCCCCTTTCCCCCGATACACCCAGGAGCCACTTCCGGCCAGTTTCACGCCTCTTTCATAATCAATAAGGCCAAGTGTCTCGCTCAGTTCCATGTGGCTTTGTGGCTCAAAGTCAAAGGTGGGTTTTTCTAAATATGTGCGCACCACCTTGTTTTGCTCTTTGCCGCCAGCGCTCACATCATCATCCGGCACATTGGGTAGCGAAATTAAACTTTCATTTTGCTTTTCTTCCAACGTGTTTAATATATGGTTTTGCTCTTTAATCTCATCTGAAAGTTGTTTCATTTCCTCCATAACGGCAGTTGTATCTTCGCCTGCTTTTTTCATCATGGGGATTTTTTTGCTTGTTGAATTTTGCTTTGCTTTTAAAGCATCTAACTCGGTTATCCGTGCACGGCGTTCTTCATCCATCTGTAAAATTTGGTCTACAACCGCATCCAAATCCATTTCTCTTTTCCTAAAAGCAGCTTTTACATCTTCGGGATTTGTTCGTATCCATTTAATATCCAACATTTTGCGTTCCCCCTTTATTGCTTTTCCTCTTTTTGATAACCATCTAATAAGTTTGCAAATTTTTTCAGTTGTTCATCTGAATAAAACTCCACAAGCAACCGGCCACGCCCCGCTTTATACTCCACACGAACATCTGTGCCAAGGCTCTCTCTCAAAGCAATTTCTACTTCGGCCGCAATACTGGGCCGCGGCATGGGCGTGCGTTTTGGTTTTTCTTCTTTTTGCAATTTTTTTGCCAGCGCTTCGGCTTGCCGCACATTCAACTTTTCTTCTAAAATAGCTTGTGCCGCTTGCACTTTACGTGCATCGTCTGGGATAGACAAAATTGCCTTTGCATGGCCGGCACTAAGTTCGCCACTTTTAATCATATCTAACAATTTATCCGGCAAATTTAAAATGCGCAAGCTATTGGCAACGGCACTGCGGCTTCTTGCCAGCCGTTCTGCTGCTTGTTCCTGTGTTAGCTGGCACCGCTCCATCAATTGCCGATATCCCAGTGCTTCCTCCACAGGGTCAAGGTCTTCCCTTTGTAAGTTTTCAATTAAAGCCAATTCAATGGCTTCCTCGTCGCTGATATCCCGAATGATTACCGGCACTTCTCTTAAGCCGGCTTGCCGTGACGCCCGCCACCGCCGCTCACCTGCCACAATTTTATAACCACCTGCGTGGTTTGGCCGCACTACAATCGGCTGCAATAGCCCATGTTCTTGAATGCTTTTTGAAAGCTCGTTTAAGGCCTGTGGCTCAAATGTTTTTCTCGGCTGGTCTTTATCCGGTTCAATCTCTCGTAAAGACAACATCTGTTGATCGCTTTCGCTGGAAGCCATGCCACCACCTGTATCCGCAAAGAGGCTATCTAGCCCTCGGCCAAGGCCTCCCTTTTTTACTGCCATATTGTGCTCTCCTTATTTAAACAGTATTTAAACCATTCTATTTACTCACCGCTGCCTATGCTAAATCACTCTTTTCGCGTCTGATTGTTTTGTAACAACTCTGCTGCCAACTCTTCGTAAGCGGCTGCCCCACGCGAAACCGGATCATAATATGTAACCGGTGCTCCAAAACTTGGTGCTTCCGACAGGCGCACATTTCGCGGAATTGCTGTTTTAAACACCTTATCTCCAAAATATTTTTTCACTTCTTGCACCACTTGTAAGGTAAGGTTGAGACGCCCATCATACATGGTAAGTAATACACCCTCCACTTCAATATAAGGGTTATACATTTTTTTTACATTGCGAACCGTCGCCATCAGCTCTGTTAATCCTTCTAGTGCAAAATACTCGCATTGAATTGGCACCAAAACAGTGTCGCTTGCACACAAACCGTTCAGTGTTAATAAATCGAGTGAAGGCGGGCAATCAATGAATACAAAATCATACTTGTCCAAAAGAGGTGTAATTCCCTCTCTAAGGCGCGACTCTCTTTTTGGCAAAGCAACAAGCTCCACCGCAGCGCCAGATAGTTGTATGTTCGATGGAATTAAGTCACATTTATAAGGTGTATTTTGCACACAATCTATTGCACGTTCCTCACCCGTCATAATATCGTATACACTTTTTTTAATTTGCCGTTTGGCCAAACCATAGCTACTAGTAGAATTGCCCTGCGGATCGAGATCTATTAACAGCACTTTTTTTCCACTTGCTGCCACTGCGGCTGCCAAATTTACAGTTGTTGTTGTTTTACCAACGCCACCTTTTTGGTTTGCCACCGCGATTACTTTTGCCAATTTCGTTGCCTCCCTAAGCATTAAACTCTTGTATTTATGTTTCTATTTTTACGAAATATTGTTAAGAAGAAAAAGTATTTTTACTTTAGAACTGTCATACAGAAGAAATACCACGTCCAAATTTCTTTGTTATTTTGAATTATAGCACACCACGCGCTGGAAAAAAAGCAATATGTTAAAAATCCCCTCGTATTATGTTCCACGTGGAACATAATAGAAGAGATTTTCATCTTTTTACCTCTATAACTTAATAACATAAATTTCTTGTTCATTTGGAACAAAAACAGGAAATATAAAGAAAGATATGCAACAACAGGAAAGAAACATTAGGAATAACTATTCTTTTGTAAGCAAAAATGTTCCACGTGGAACATTATAATGGAGACTTTTTAATTTTTCCCATATGCCTTGGATACTTTGCATTTGTGCTTTGAATTTTTTGTATGAAATATAAACTTCGTTGCGATTCATCTGGTAGCTCATAAGATTTCTCTTGCTTACACATGCCACCCAACAATGAAATTGCATTTTTTGCACTCAAAAATTCATCGTTGTTTCGCCCTTTCATAGGAATAAACCATCCATTTTTCTTTACTAAAGGCATGCACAGTTCACTAAGCATCGGTAGAGCAGAAACGGCACGTGCCGTAACCACATCAAAACTCTCTCTGTACGAGCTTTTAGCAACATCCTCAGCCCTCATATTCAAAAAAGCAGCATTCAACCCTAAAGAACTGCTTACGTGCTGTAAAAACCCTATTTTCTTGTTATTCGATTCAATCAATGTAAGCTCAATATCTGGCTTGCAAATCTTCAAAACGATACCTGGAAAACCGGCACCGGTTCCCACGTCTGCCACATGCCCTTGAATTTCGGCTTGTACCGCCAAAAGCATACTATCAATAAAATGTTTATTCTCCATACCTTCCGCATCTATAATAGCAGTAATATTAATTTTTTTATTCCATTCTACTATAAGCTTTGCATATTCTGCACATAAATCAAGTTGTGTCTCAGAAAGTAAAATATCATATTTTGCTGCTTTTTCCTTCAATCTTGCCTTATCCATAAAGTGTAAACCACCTAACAATTATAATAATTTATGCCTTCTATACGATTTCTAGCCATGGTAACGAATGCATCTTTCATTAGAAATAAAATTAAAACGTAAATATAAAAATATATACAAATTTTCAACAAATTATTATAAATAAAATATATAAAAATAATTTTTACATACTATCGTTTATTTATACATATAAAAATTTATAATTATTTCACACTTTCATTATTTTTCCTAAATAGTTTCAAATAAATTTCCAACTGATCAATGTCATTCGGTGTTACACCAGGAACCCGGGCAGCCTGCCCAAGTGTTTGTGGCTGTATTTTTTGCAATTTTTCTCTTGCTTCCAAACGCAATCCATGTAAAGATGTAAAATCAAACTGTACAGGAATCACAATATTAGATCGTTTGTCATCACCTGAAACCTTATCCTTATGTTTTTTGATATAACCTTCATATTTAATTTCTGCCTCTAGCTTTGCTTCTAGCATGAATGTCATATCTGAATTCAATCCAACAATTTTAACAATATCAGCATATGAAACATTCGGTCGTTTCAAAAGCTTATCTGCATAAATTGACTGTGTTATTTCTGCATAGCCAACATCCAATAAAAGCGAATTTATTTTTTCTGGTTTTAGGTTACATTTTTTCAATCGATTTATTTCATTATTTTTAATATTAATTTCTTTTTGGAATTTATTCCACCTATTTTCTGTTACAAGTCCAATCTCATACCCCAGTGGCGTTAAGCGCTCATCTGCATTGTCTTGCCGTAAAGACAAACGATGCTCACTTCGACTTGTCATCAAACGGTATGGATCTAAAACACCCTTCGTAACAATATCATCAACTAAGGTGCCTATATAGCTTTGAGAGCGATCGAATATTACCGGCTTTGCATTTCGGCAATAGCAAGCTGCATTTATACCAGCCACAAGTCCCTGTGCAGCCGCTTCCTCATATCCTGATGTTCCATTGATTTGACCTGCTAAAAACAAACCTTGCACTGTCTTTGTTTCCAAATTTAGCTTTAGCAATGTGGGATCAATACAATCATACTCAATAGCGTATGCAGGACGCATAATATCAACATTTTCTAAACCTTGAATGGAACGATACATTTCAAGTTGCACGCTCACAGGCAATGCACTGGACATTCCCTGTAAATACATTTCATTCGTATTTAAACCACACGGCTCCACAAAAAGCTGATGTCTTTCCTTGTCTGGAAAACGAACAATTTTGTCCTCTATGCTAGGGCAATAACGCGGACCAACACCAACAATATTTCCAGAATATATGGCTGATTTTTCAATGTTTTTTTTAATAATATTGTGTGTTTCTTCGTTTGTATGTGTAATATAACATTCGGACTGATTTATAAGTAATTTTTCTGTCATAAAACTGAACGGAAATACAACAGAATCACCCTTTTGCAACGTCATTTTATCAAAATTAATTGTATTTTTATGAACCCGCGCCGGTGTGCCTGTTTTAAAGCGACGGATATTGGGAAGATAGTGCTGAATTGACAAACTAAGGCTTGTTGCAGATCGACTATTATCTGGCCCGGAAGAATAACTTGTATTTCCAATAAATATTTCTGAATTTAAGAATGTTCCACAGGCAATAACAACAGAATTTGCATATAAACAATACTCAGATTTCAAGTGTAGCCCTTTAATTGTTGCATTTTCAACAATCAAACTATCAACTTCATCTTGTAATATTGTTAAATTATCTTGACTTTCAAGTGTATGCTTTGCATAAAGGTGATAAGCATTTCTATCCGTTTGGTTTCTCAAACTTTGTACTGCTGCACCTTTTCCCTTGTTTAACATTCTACTTTGTATCATTGTTGAATCTGCTGCAATTCCCATAAACCCACCAAGGGCATCAATTTCTCGTACAAGGTGCCCTTTTGCCGTTCCACCAATGCTTGGGTTACATGGAAGGTTTGCAATCATGTCTAAGCTCATTGTTATAATTGCTGTTTTTAGTCCCAACCGTGCACCACATAAAGCTGCTTCTATCCCCGCATGCCCTGCACCAATTACAATTATGTCGAATAAATTCATGCAACCATCCTTTCTTTTTCTTCACAAAATATAAAATATCATCTTCAAATATATCAAAAACTGGACTATTAAGAGATACGGTTGAAATATACCTATATTTCCAATACTAGGAAAATTTGCCTTCTAATAAAATAATTTCTTTCTAATCGACTTACTCATCGTTGTGAAATGTATTATTTTATGAAATATACAAAAGAGTGATTTTTCAACATTTATCCTATTGTGTTGTTACATCTATTTTCCAACACAAAATCGTTCAAAAATTTGGTCAATCATTTCATCCGTTGGATTTTCACCACTAAGGAAAGAAAGTGACTGTAAAGCACATCGTAATCTTTCCATCGCTATATCATAAATTATTCCTATTTTAGCTTCTTCTTCTATCAAAACAAGTTCTAATTGAGCATTTCTTAACTCTTTGACCTGCCTATCACTCATAAGTGTATACACGTTTGGATCTATATTTCTAAGCTCTAAAGTACGAATTATCGAATTTTTTATAAGTATTTCCGCATCTTCCGGTTTTTCTTTAGCACTAATGGAGACAATATCATCAAAAGAATCTCTATCAACAGAATCTGGGATATCAATCGATAAATCGTTTTTATTAATAATAGCAATTTTGGGAACATCCGCATAATCTAGGTACAAATTTTGTTTATCATCATTTGTGTTTCCTGCATCGAAAACAGCCAAAAGCATATCTGCCTTATCAAGTTCTTGTGTTGTTCTCTTAATTCCCTCTGCCTCAATTGGGTCAATACTGTCCCTAATTCCCGCTGTATCATATAAAAAAATGGGATATCCCTGTAAATTCAGCTCATCTATTAAAATATCTCTTGTTGTTCCGGCAATAGGTGTCGTAATCGCCCTATTTTTTCCTAATAATACATTAAAAATTGTTGATTTTCCAACATTTGGATTCCCAAATATAACAATTTTTAACCCATTTTTCATTCTATTTATTTCATCATATTCAGACAATATGTCATCCATTTTCATTCTACATTCATGGATCTCTGCAGTAAATTTTTGCTCTTCTACCTCTTCTACCTCTTCTTCAGGATAATCCATCCACGCACTTAAATGTATGCTTTGATCCATCAGCTTCGATTTAATTTCATCCACCTTTTTATTTGTTTTACCATCCAGCATTGAACGTGCACAAATTGCCTGTTGCATTGAATTTGCTGAAATCAATTCCATAACACCTTCCGCTTGTGCTAAGGAAATTTTATTATTAAGAAATGCTCTTTTTGTAAACTCACCGGCGGCAGCCATGTTAGCGCCATAACTTAGAAAAACTTGCAAAACTTTTTGGCTAATCCAATCTCCACCATGGCAACTTATCTCCACAGTATCTTCGCCGGTAAAACTGTTTGGCTTGCGAAATACCAAGGCCACTACATCATCAATCACTTCATCTTTATCCATCACATGCCCATATGCTGCTGTATAACCGGGCATGTCTTTAATGCATTTATTTTGGTTTTTTAATTTTATTACATCATCTGCAATTGCAAGTGCATTCTCTCCAGACATCCGCAAAACAGAAATGCCTCCTTGCCCCGGAGGTGTTGCAATGGCAATAATTGTATTATTCATTATTTTTACCTAATTTCTCTATAAATATTTTATTATTCACTATTATAATAGAAACACTGTAAACAATGCAAATTTGGGTAGTAAATATATACATAAATTGACTTTTATTTTCATTTACGATACAATTATTTAAATTATTATTAAATAAAGGATAAAAATATGCAGACTAAAAATATTGCATTATCAGTGTTTCTTACACTAATTACATGTGGCATATATGGTTTATATTGGCTATATGTCATCGCAAGCTCATTTGAAAAAGAAAATTTAAACAGCGATTTAAGTGTTTCACCCGGCCTGTTCGTTTTCATATCTATTATAACATGTGGCGTATTTACGTTATTTGCTTATTATAAATGGGGAGTTCTTGCACCGGAACTTTTGAAAAAATACAATATTCCCTGTGATTCCAACCGTGTTTTATTATATTTATTTTTATTTTTATTTGGTTTTTCTATTATAATATTATGCATTATTCAGGATGATTTTAACAAGATATATTCTATAAAACCACCCTCACTTCCTTCTAAAAATATGGCAAACAGTGGCTCCTATGAGCAAAACCCACCACCTGCCTCCTATCGATAAATGAAAAAAAGAATTTTTTATTTAACTACATCTACTATTTTACTTCTTTTATTGGGTATATTTTTACTGATTATCTATTCTGTTTTTGGTATTGGCATACCTTGCCCCATTCATTGGCTTACCGGCCTTCATTGCCCTGGATGTGGCACATTTCGTGCACTTTATTCTATTTCTCAACTACAATTGTATTCTGCACTTCGATATAATATTATTATATTTATTGCCATTCCCTTTATTATATATTGCTATATCATACGTTCGTATTATTATATAGCTAATAAACCTTTAAAAATACACTATAAAATTGAAAATACTGGCTGTATCATTTTAGCAATTATTGGCCTTTTATATGGGATTTTAAGAAATTTGCCATATTTCACTTTTCTTGCACCACAACTATAATGTTATGAAAGAACGCCTACTGAATTAACGCTTTCTGGTTAATTCAGCAGGCATTTTTTTACAGTTCTATTTTACCGTATAATGGCAGGTCATCCCCATCATGAATTGATTCTCTGCGTTTTGGTACCACGGGTTCCTTTTGTTCATCACGTTTTTTGTCTGCAAACTCTCTGGGTGGCGCAGAGCTTGTTTTTTGAATATTTTCTGCTTTATTTTTATCATAACGATCTTGCCCACTTCTGTTCCCATTGCGTCCATTTTGTTTCGAACGTTTTCCATTGCGTCTACCACCGCGGCCATCTCTATCATTTCCTTTTGCCTCGTTAGAGCGAATCACCACACGCCTATCAAGATCGTTTCCAATTGATTCGCTTGTAACGCCATCAATTTCACTAATCGTGGTGTGTACAATTAAACGCTCGTAAGGGTTCATAGGGGATAATGTTCTGCTTCGTTTCGACTTGAGTACGTCTGCTGCTGTACGCTCTGCTAAAGCCACAAGTTCATGCTCTCTTCTGTTGCGATACCCTTCGATATCTAAACGAATTTTAAGATACTGTTCGTCTTTTTTATCCACACCACGGTTTACAGAACGATCCACCAAGTAGCTCATCGCTTGAATGGTTTCGCCACGAATATCTAGCATTTCGCTTAACCCCTCGCATTCAACACGAAGCAGTGTGGCTTCTCCTTGGTGAAAAGCAGATACATTCATACTTTCAACACCCAGTGCAGAAAATACTTCTTGCAAATAGGTTACTGCTTTTTGCACTGCAATATTTTCACTAATGTTTATCTCAATTTCAGGCTCTTTTTCTAATACGGTGTCTTTTTTTCTAGGGGTAGGCTTTTTCTCTTCTTGAGCAGGTTGTTCTTTTTCTTTATTTTTTTGTATATTTGTTTTTTCCGGTTTTATTTCAGCTTCTTTTTGTAACTGTTTTTCACGTGTTTTTTTCTCTATTATTTCTTCTTCTTTTATTTTGTCTTCCAACACTTGAACACGCACTTTTGCCGGAATACTTCTAAATAATTTTCGAACCGGCATTTCCAATATCTCTACACTAACCTCATCCCTGCTTTTGCCAAGCTCGGCACAGGCAGCCTCAGTTGCAGCTTCTACTGTTTTCCCTTTTGTAATTACTTCTCTCATTTTTATTTTTCCCCCTTTTCTTCATCTTTTTTATTCGTGGCCCTTTTTCTTCTTCCCGGCTTATATGGTTCTGTATTTTTTGCTGTTTCCTCTTTAATAGAAGTCACAGGCTCTTTATTTTCTTCTGTTTTTTCAGTAATTACTTCTGCTTCTTTTTCTTCTATTTTTTTACTATTTTTATCGTCTTCGGTTGTATCAGCATTTTCATCGTTATTTAAATATTTTTCTTCATCCAATTGCCTTGCTTTTTCTAAACGCAACTTTGCAATTTCAGCATCTGTCATTTGTTTTGTTTCTACTTTTCCCTCTTTGTTCGTTACTTGCACTGTTTTCTTTGTCTTTTTCTCTGCTTTTTTCTCTTCGATTTGTTTTTTAAGTTGTTCAGTAATTTTTTTAGGGTCGTAAATTTGTTTTAATACCAATTGCTGTAATGTCATTGCAATGTTAGATACTGTATAATAAAGCGAGAAGCCAACAGGTACTGTGAATGCAAAGAATCCGAACATAACACCCATACTAATTGTCATAATTAACATAGTATTTTTTGTTTGGCCGGCCATGCCACCTGTTCTCATTAAAATAATTTGAGATCCAAGCATGGTAAGAATGGATAAAATTGGAAGAATTAAATAGATATTAAAATTCATTGTTGGGCTTTCTGCCAAGTTCATCCCTAAAAATTCAAAATTAAAATTCTGAACTTCCTCAACCCACTCTTCATCCACTTTTACAAGATTTCCGGCTTCGTTTTCCACACCCTCTATAAACCATTGTGGATTCTCCTTCATCTCGCCAATAAGCAAAGATTGAATGGTATAATCACTGCTGCTTACATCTTCAATATCACTTCTGTGGTGCGCTATGATAACAACACTATTTTCAATTTGTTCTTGCGGCATGCCCACCATGTATTGAAGCGGCGCTTGAATTACGGCAATAATGCCAAACAAAACAAGCATATTTAAAAGCATAGGCAAACAGCCGGCTGTCATATTAATATTATGCTCTTGGTAAAACTTCTGCATTTCTTCATTTTGCCGTGCTTTGTCATTGGCCCATTTTTTTTGAATATCTTTAATGAATGGTTGGTAGGCGCTCATTCTTGCTGTACTTTTCTGCTGCATCAAGCTAAGAGGAATCATAGCAAGGCGAATGAGAATTGTGAAAATGATAATTGTCCAACCATAGTTTAGAACCAAATCATAAATAAATCGCATCACAAATGCAAGCGGTGTTCCTAAAAAGCCAAAAAAGTTAATCATAAAAAAGCCTTTCCAAATTTAATTTTTTCTCAATTTTTTGTTTGGATTATCCCACGTACCCCGCAAAGGTGGTGGATCGTACCCACCTTTACCAAAAGGGTTACAACGAAGTATTCTCCAACTAGAAAGCAAAATTCCTTTAACGCACCCATGAATTTCAATGCTTTCCATTGCATATTCCGAGCACGTAGGTGAGAAACGGCAATTGTTTCCCAAAAGAGGTGATACCCATCGTTTATATCCTTTTATAAAAAAAAGCAATATTCGTTTCATCATTCATTTTCCTAAATTAGGCCCTCATTTTCAAAAAGAGCTTGCAGTGAATTTTGTAGCTGTGTGCTTTTAAGCGAAACAGTTCTTACCCTTGCCACAAATACAATATCATACGAATTTTCTGTGCACTGCACTAAAACATTTTCCATGGCATGTCGAATAACACGCCTTGCTCTATTTCTTTTTACTGCATTACCCACTTTTTTACTGGCTGTAATGCCAACCCTAATTTTTTGTCTGTTTGTTTTTTTATAATAAACAACAACTTCTTTATGAACAATACATTTCCCTTTTTTATAAATTCTCGCAAACTCTCTGTTATTACAAATACTATCGTACTGCATACATCCTCCACAATAAAAAAAGCCACACATAAAATGCGTGGCCTCTTCACGTCTCTGGTGAGGCACCGGCAAAAAATGCCGGCCTGGGAATATTAAGTTAAAAATTTAGGTATTTGTTAACTTTGCGCGGCCTTTACGACGACGTGTTTTAATAACATTCCGTCCACTTCTTGTGCGCATTCTGGATAAAAAACCATGTTCGCGGCTACGTTGACGTTTTTTTGGTTGATAAGTCCGTTTCATCTTTCATCCCTCCATATCCTAAACCCTCTAGGGGCAATCTTCCTGTAAAAATTTCAATAATAAAATAACGAGACCTTGCGAAATAAAATTATACTAGATAAATGCTATTTTTGTCAAGTGTTACTTTTCTAAAAGGTATATATTACATCGATAATAAGTAATTTATTTGTATAAAAGGAAATCACTTTACAGTGCTTCCTTTTGTTGCAAAAAATTCAAATTTATGATATACTGTTATACAATAAATATATTGGGTTTTGAAAATTTTTTCAATATATTTTGTATAATTTTTCAGGAAGTGTGAGATAATTGGATTCATTTTTGGACATATTCCAGGCTGCAAAAGATTTTTGCAAGGAACGCGTGGCACCAGCCACATTTAATTTATTTTTTGTCGATTTGACACCCATCTCTTTTGAGAATGGGGTCGCTTTAATTGGTGTACGAAGTGATTTTGTAAAAGGCGTTTTGGAAGAACGTTATATTCCACTGCTAAAAGACGCTTTTTTAGAATTGTTTGGCTTTGAGGTTGATATTTCTTTTGAAGTAAAAGAAGAAAGCGAAGAAACCTCACCAGTTTTAAGTGGAGGCAGTTACGATTATAATTTCGACAATTTTATTGTTGGCCATAATAACAAATTTGCCCATGCGGCAGCTTCCAGCGTGGCCACAAATCCAAGCCATTCTTGGAACCCGCTTTTTATTCACGGTGCATCTGGGCTGGGAAAAACACATCTATTATATGCAATTAACTGTGAAATTTCAAAAAAATTTCCAGACTATAAGATATTTTATGTAGATGGAGACCGCTTTACAAACGAAATCATTATGGCCATCAAAGAAAAGAAAATGACTGAATTCCATGAGAAATACAGGAATGCAGATGTTCTTTTGGTAGATGATGTTCAATTTATTGGCGGCAAAGAATCTACACAAGAGGAATTTTTCCACACCTTCAACACTTTGTATAATGAAGGAAAACAAATTGTACTCGCAAGTGATCGCCCGCCAAAAGAAATACGTAGTTTAGATGATCGCCTTCGCACACGATTTGAGTGGGGGCTAACGGCTGATATACAACCACCGGATTTTGAAACACGCGTTGCCATCATTTTGCGTAAAGCAGGTCTTTTAAATTTAAAAATACCGAATGAAGTAGCCGAATACATCGCAAATAATTTAAAAAACAATATTCGCCAGCTAGAAGGCGCTGTAAAAAAATTAAATGCCTATTATTTACTAGAGGGAATCCCTCCTGTTATCAGTGCAGCGCAAAACGCAATTAAAGACATTTTAAGTGAAACACAGCCCATTCCTGTAACAATTGAAAAAATCACATCCGAAGTGGGCCGCACATACAATGTTTCGGTTGAAGATATCAAAAGCCGAAAAAGAACAGCGAATATTTCAATTGCACGAATGGTGTCTATGTATTGTGTAAGAGAAATTACCGGAACAAGCATGGAATTAATCGGAACAGAATTTGGAAACCGAGATCATTCTACCGTTGTGTATGCTTGCAACACAGTAGAAAGCCGTTTAAAAACAGATACACGTTTTAGAGAAACGGTAGAGGATATCATTAATAACGTAAAATCCTAAAAAATTTTTTTCAACATTTATTTAACAATTAACAAAACCTTATTCATACATTCAACACGCAAAATTCCTTCTGTTGAATTCAACATTTTTTTAACGAGTTGTTAAATATAAAGAAAATACGATTAAAAGGCTTCCCATGCCTGTCTTCATCATTCTTTAACATATTAACAGCCCCTACTACTATTACTATTATAATATTATTATTTACTGTTTTATTCCAAAAAAATGGAGGACAACTTAATGAACATAATATGTGATAAAAAAAGTTTAGTAGATGCAATAGCAGGTGTTTCTAAAGCTGTAGCATCTTCTTCTACAATTCAAGTTCTACAAGGAATATTGCTACATGCAGAGGGATTCTCTTTAACAATGACAGGGTACGATTTAGAAATGGCCATTGTTACAAATATAGAAGCAAATGTAAAAGTGTCTGGTGATGTTGTTTTACCGGCAAAACTTTTTTTTGATATGATAAAAAGTTTAGATGGCGATGAAATAAGCATTGAGAGTGAAGCAAATTTAGCCACTACAATTAAAAGTGGTATTACAGAATATGATTTAATGGGAATGAGTGCATCGGAATTTCCAGAATTACCAAGCCCCGGTGCAGACAGAGCTTTTGAAATAGATGCAGCAGAACTTGCTTCTATGATCAGCACTACAATTTATGCTGTGTCAACAGATGATAAAAAACCGGCCCAAACAGGAGAATTGTTTTCAATAAGCCCCGGAAATTTAAAAATTGTGGCTATTGATGGTTTTAGATTTGCCTTAAATCAACACCCAGTAATAACAGACAAAGAAATTGATATTGTTGTGCCGGCGAAAACAGCCAGCGAAGTGGCAAAATTGATGGGAGAAGAAGGCCAATCTATTATTGTAGATGCCAACGACCGATTTATTGTTTTTTCAAATGGAAAATATACCATTATTAGCCGTTTAATAGAAGATAGCTTTTTAAATTATAAAGATGTTATTCCACAAAATTACAAAACGCGCGTTACCGTGGATGTATCTAAATTCGAAAAAGCAATTGAGCGTTGTAGTGTTATCATAACAGAACGTTTAAAAAACCCTTTACGTATTACATTTGAGGATGATATATACATTCGTTGCCAAACAGCTGTTGGAAAAGTAAGCGATAGAATTAGCGCAACGATAGATGGTGACACCGTAGAAATTGGTTTTAATTATCGTTATTTGTTAGATGCTTTACGTTATTCCGGGTGCGACCAAATTATTTTAGAAATGTCAGGCCATCTTTCCCCAGTAAAGATTTTGCCTGTGGAAGGCGATGACTTCTTGTTCCTAGTGTTGCCTGTGCGGTTTAAAAATGACTAATAAATCAGATATTTATTTTTTCACAGATTATATTAAATTAGATGCATTTTTAAAATTATCTTGTGCTTGCAGCACTGGGGGCGAAGCAAAGATAATGATACAAAATGGCGAAGTATTGGTGAATGGTGAAGTTTGCTTGCAGCGAGGGAAAAAAATTGTAGACGGTGATTTTATTTTTTTTAGAGATGTAGAATATAAAGCCTGTAAAAAAATAAAATAATAATATTTATTTTATATTTTAAGGAGATTTTTTTGAAAGTTTCATCAATAGAAATTCGCAATTATCGTAATTTTCAAAATGATTATTTTGAACCGGATGAAGAGCTTACAGTTATAACAGGCGAAAATGGACAAGGAAAAACAAACTTACTAGAGTCTATTTTTTTACTAACCGGGTCAAAAAGTTTTAGAGCAGGAAAAGATATAGAACTTGTTTTACGTAACGAAATAAAATCTTCTATTGTTGGAAACATAAAAAAAGAACAAAAAAATGAAGAAATAGATATAACAATTCATGGCATGGCATCTTTAAAAAAAGGCCGTTTTGCAAAAATAAATGGTGTTGATTATGGCAGAGCCACAACAATAGCCGGGCATTTTACAGCTGTGGTATTTGCACCCAATCACCTGAATTTAGTAAAAGGAAGCCCGGAAGGCAGAAGAAGATTTTTAGATGCAGCACTTTGCCAATTGTACCCTGGATATGTTGCTATTTTACGCAGATTTACACGGGCATTAACTCAAAAAAATGCACTGATAAAAAAAATAAAAGATACCCCAAATTGGATTGATTTATTGGATATTTTCGATGAAGATATCAGTGAAACCGGCGCAGAAATTAGCAAGCGAAGGCAAGAATATGTATCCTATATTGGCCAATATGCAGAAAAGTTTTATTGCGATTTATCGGCAGATAGAGAACAATTAAATATTCAATATGCTCCATGTACACAAGATGGAGATATAAAAAAATTATTATTAAAAACACGAGAAAAAGATATACGAGCTGGGTTTTCCACCAGTGGGCCACATCGGGAAGATTTTGAAATTACAATAAACAAAGAAAATGCGAAAATATATGGAAGTCAAGGCCAGCAACGCAGTGTTGTTTTAAGCTTAAAATTAGCAGAGGCACAAAGGGCGAAAGAAATTGGCGGCGAACATCCAGTGATGTTATTAGACGATGTATTAAGCGAATTAGACGAAGGTAGACAATCTTTTTTATTATCAAAAATGAGTGGAAAACAAAACTTTTTAACCACATGCGATTCTTCTATTATTCAGAAAACCGGTGGAAAAATTGTTTTAATAAAACAAGGAAAAATACAATAAAATAAGAATTTTTATAATTTAAAAGAGGGTAAAATGTATTTACATTTAGGGCAACACAGTGTGGCCAACACAAAAGAACTTGTAGGTATATTTGATTTAGACACAAGTACAATTTCGCCGAAAACACGAGAATTTTTAGCAAAATCTGAAAAACAAGGCGACATAATAAATACCTCTATGGAACTGCCAAAAAGTTTTGTGGTATGCCATGAAAAAAAAACGAAAAAAAATAAAGTTTATATCTGCCAAAATTCGGCAGCTACCATAAAGAAAAGACAAAATATATTATAAAAGCACCAAAAAAAGGGAAGGAAAAAAATGGCAAATCAAGTGGTAAACAACGAATACGACGGCAGTCAAATACAAGTTTTAGAAGGGCTTGAAGCTGTTCGAAAACGCCCGGGTATGTATATTGGTTCTACAGGGCCAAAAGGCTTGCACCATTGTGTTTACGAAATTGTAGACAATGCAATTGACGAAGCTTTGGCAGGCTATTGCGACCATATCCAAGTAAAAATAAAAGAAAATGATGTAATGGAAGTAATCGACAACGGGCGCGGTATTCCGGTGGGAATTCAACCAAAAATTGGAAAACCGGCTGTAACAGTTGTGTTTACAGTACTTCATGCCGGCGGCAAGTTTGGCGGTGAAAATTCCGGCTATAAAGTTGCCGGTGGTTTACATGGTGTGGGTGCAAGTGTTGTTAATGCATTAAGTGAATGGTTAACCGTACAAGTGCATACAAATGGTAGCATTTATGAACAAAGTTTCAACCGTGGCGAAGAGAAAGCACCACTTGAAGTTGTAGGCACATCTGAATTGCGTGGAACAATGGTTTCATGGAAAGCAGATAGCGAAATTTTTGAAGAAACATCTTATGATTATGATACATTATTAACACGCTTGCGCGAACAAGCCTTTTTAAATGCAGGCGTGTGTATTACGTTATCAGACGAGAGACCAGGGCAAGAAAAAACAAAAACCATGGTGTATGAAGGCGGCATTCGCCAATTTGTAGAGCATATCCATACACGGCGAAAATTATCGGTTTTGCACGAGCCGGTTATACATTTCTGTAAAGAAGTGGGAGATTCGGTGGCAGAGGTTGCCCTGCAATATAACGATAGTTATAACGAGCTATTATTGAGTTTTGCCAACAATATTCATACACCAGATGGTGGTACACATGAACAAGGATTTAAAACAGCCATTACAAGAGCTTTTAATGATTTTGGCCGTGAACGAGGATACATAAAGGAAAAAGAGGAAAATTTACAAGGAAATGATGTGCGTGAAGGTATTACAGCAATCATTTCAGTGAAATTATGTGAAGCACAGTTTGAAGGCCAAACAAAAGCAAAACTTGGTAATACGGAAATGCGTGGCATTGTAGAAAGTATGACATATTCCAAGTTAAAAGAATATTTTGAAGAAAACCCTGCGCAAGCGAAAGCAATATATGAAAAAGCTTTGGCAGCAGCAAGAGCACGAGAAGCTGCAAAAAAAGCAAGGGAACTTGTGCGCCGCAAAACAGTGATGGACACCGGCCGCATGCCGGGAAAATTGGCCGATTGCAGAGAGCGTGACCCAGCGAAAACAGAGGTATACATTGTAGAGGGTGATTCTGCAGGAGGCAGTGCAAAATTAGGACGAGACTCAAACATTCAAGCCATTTTGCCACTTTGGGGAAAAATGCTGAATGTAGAAAAAGCAAGAATAGACCGTGTGTATGGAAACGAAAAAATGATGCCCATTGTGTTGGCTTTAGGTTGTGGCATTGGCGATGAATTTGATTTGTCACGTTTGCGTTATGGAAAAGTATTTATCATGGCGGATGCGGATGTGGACGGAAGCCATATTTGCACTTTGCTTTTAACATTTTTCTTCCGTTTTATGCGCCCGCTTTTAGAAGCAGGCCACGTTTACATTGCACAGCCTCCCCTATTTAAATTACAAAAAGGGAAAGACATTCGTTATGCATATACAGACGAAGAAATGGCAAATCTCTCTAAAGAAATGAACGAGCCGAAAATTAGCCGTTACAAAGGTTTGGGTGAAATGAATCCAGACCAACTTTGGGAAACCACAATGAACCCAGAAAATAGAATGATTGTGCAAATATCAGTTGATGATGCTGAAAAAGCAGATGAAACATTTAGCATTTTAATGGGCGATAAAGTGGAACCACGCCGTGAATTTATCGAAGAAAATGCCAAATATGTAAGAAATTTAGATATTTAATAGTAATTAAATATTATATTTAATACGAATTAAAATATTTAATTTAATCGATATTATGTGAAAAATATAAATATAAAAATGATACATAAAAATGTTTTTAAAAGGGTTTTGGAGGATTTATGGAGCAGGACAGAAAGTCGAACATAGAAGAATATCCCAATTCCACTCTGGTTGTGCGAGATATTGAAAAAGAAATGAAAGACAGCTTTCTCGATTATTCGATGAGCGTAATTGTGGCGCGTGCCCTGCCCGATGTACGTGATGGTTTGAAACCGGTACATCGCCGTATTTTGTATACAATGCACGAACGTGGCAACGACCCAAGCCATCCATTTAAAAAATCGGCAGATACAGTGGGTAGTGTGCTGGGTAGTTATCATCCACACGGTGATGGCTCGGTATATGATGCCATGGTGCGAATGGCCCAAGATTTTTCGTTGCGGTATATGTTGGTAGAAGGACAGGGAAACTTTGGTAGTGTAGACGGTGACCCCCCGGCTGCTTATCGTTATACCGAGGCACGTATGAGCCGCCTTGCTGTGCAAATGATGACCAATATTGAAAAAGACACAGTGGATTTTGTACCAAACTTCGACGAATCAAAATTAGAGCCAAGTGTTTTGCCGGCACGGTATCCAAACTTACTTGTAAATGGATCTACGGGTATTGCTGTTGGCATGGCAACCAATATTCCACCTCATAATCTTTGTGAAATAATTGATGGTGTTACACTGTTAATTGACAACCCGGATGCAGAGCTTTCGGAAATTATGGAGTGTGTAAAAGGGCCCGACTTCCCCACCGGTGGCATCATTATGGGATATAGCGGTATACGTGCTGCTTATGCTACAGGGCGTGGAAAAATAATGTTGCGTGGCCGTGCAGAAATAGAAGAACTGAAAAACGGAAAACATCAAATCATCATTACAGAAATTCCGTATATGGTGAATAAGGCAAAATTACAACAAGATATTGATCGTTTGGTTAAAGAAAAACGCATTGAGGGCATTACAGATATCAATGATGAAACGAACCGCGAAGGAATGCGTGTTGTGGTGGAAGTGCGCCGTGATATGAACCCAGAAGTGGTATTGAACAAGCTTTACCATATGACACAACTGCAAGATACGGTAGGCGTTATTATGCTGGCGCTGGATAAAGGTGAGCCAAAAGTAATGTGCCTAAAAGATATGCTTACAAAGTATATCGAGTTTCAAAGCGAAGTAATTCGCCGCCGCACTGCGTTTGATTTGAAAAAAGCACAAGACCGTGCCCATATTTTAGAGGGGTTGCGCCGTGCCATTGATGTAGTAGATGAAGTGATTTCCACCATTCGTGGCACAAAAGGTGGCATTTCTGAGGCAAAACACGCCATTATGGATCGGTTTGAATTTGATGATCCACAAGCGGCGGCCATTGTGGCTTTCCGTCTTGGTCAGTTGGCCGGTTTAGAGATTGAAAAAATTGAATCTGAATTTCAAGAGCTTATGGAAAAAATCAATATTTACCAAGAATTGCTTGGAGACGAAACCAAAGTGCGTGCTGTTATTAAAGAAGAGATGGCTACAATTCGTGATAAATTTGGAGACGATCGCCGCACAGAAATAGCAATGGTATCTGGTGAAGTGGATATTGAAGATTTGATACCGGAGGAAGTTTGTGTATATACGTTAACACATGCTGGTTATGTAAAACGCATTCCTGCAAACGAGTATCAAAGCCAAAAAAGAGGTGGGCGTGGTGTTACGGCACTTTCCCAAAAAACAGAAGATTTTGTGGAAGAGATGTTTGTGGCATCCAGCCATGATGATATCATTTTTGCTACCGATTTAGGTCGTGTGTTCCGTGTGCGTGGTTTCCAAGTATATCAGGGAAGCCGCATTAGCAAAGGTGTAAATATTGTAAACTTGTTGCAGTTGCAAAATGGCGAAAAAGTTAAAAATATGCTGCGCGTGCCAAGAGACCATGACGGTGAAGGCTTTTTAACTATGGTAACAAAAAAAGGGTATATTAAGCGCTCTCCATTATCGGCATATCGCAATATTAGAAAAAATGGTTTAATTGGTATTCGTTTGGAAGATGAGGATACGTTGGCATGGGCCCGGATTACAACAGGCGAAAATGAATTGCTTGTGGCCACACGTGGTGGTTATGCCATTCGCATTGATGAAAACAATGCACGTGTGCTAGGCCGAACATCGCGCGGTGTGCGAGCCATACGCTTAAAAGAGGAAGACCGTGTGGTGGGTGTTTCTATTATTAAAGATGATGCCACTTTGCTTACCATTAGTGAAGGAGGTAAAGGCCGTCGTAGCAAATTAAGCGAATATCGTTTGCAAAAACGTGGCGGAAAAGGCCTGCTCAATTACAGAAGCGATGCGGTGGCTGCTGTTAAATCCATTACTGAAGAAGACGATATTATGTTAATTTCATACAATGGAATCATCATCCGTATGCATGCAGAAGATATAAATTTACAAAGCCGTTACGGAAGTGGTGTGCGTGTGATGCGTTTGGGCGAAGGCGACCGTGTGGCCACCATTGCGCGCAGCCCTAAAAATGAAGAGGCAGAAACTGCCATGCCGGAAGAAGAAGAAGGCGAAGAATTAACCGCAGAAGAAATTGCAAGAATTGAAGCGGAAGAGGCCTTGTCTGAAGCGGAAGAGCCAGAAACAGATGATGGAGAAGAAGAGAGTTAATAAAATTTTCACATAAAAAACACAGCATAATACAGACAAAAGATGTTTTATTTGTTATAATCAAAAAACGAAATAATACAGAAAAATAAAATTTGTGGTAGAAACGGAGAAATCATGAGCAAGAAAATGAGATGGACAGCTGGGATTATTTATGGGGTTTTAGCAATTTATGAAATGTTAATTTTGCGGTATATTTTGCAAAATGCTTCTATAATGGATATTCCCGTTGCATGGATTTTCCAAATCATATTGATGATTGCCGCCGGTGTTATGGCTGTTTGGCTTTTGATGGCACCTTCGCCTTTAAGTGTGGAAAAAAGACGTGCGGTTACTGTAGGAACAGCTTTGGTGGTTGCTTTTCAATTGGTTACCTATTCCACACAAGTGCTTGTTATCGATTTTGCCGTTTCCCTATTCTTCCCGAACTTGCTAACAACAGGCAGCACTATGTACCAATTGGTTGGTATGTTGATTCGTATGTTGCTGTTGGTGCTGGGTGCTTTCTTTATACAAAGTGCTGCACAAGAAATAGATGCGAATGATGAACTAGAAGAAGCAGAAGAAG
>CAYJIH010000004.1:0-74467 GCA_964370195.1 uncultured Oscillospiraceae bacterium | reverse complement strand
AGAAGAAGAATCAACAGAAGAAGAAGCAGGCGACGAAACAGACGAAGTGAAAAAAGAAGAATCATAATAAAAATAAAAAGGCAATTTTCAAGAATTTTTGAAAATTGCCTTTTTATTACATAAATAATAATTAAATAATAATAGAAATTAATAATATAAAAATAAAAGAAAAAAGCGAAACAACAATAAAAAGTAGCTATAAAAAGTATATATTATAAAATAATGGCACCATTATTCTGTAATATATGCAAGCGTAAAACAGCCGAAACAGTTTTTGAATCTGTAATTTCTCCTTTTAAAATAAGCTGAACAACTTCATTTAAATCCATCCAAAAAACAGATAAAAACTCGTCTTCGTCCAATGCTTGCTCCACCGGCTGTAATCCGGTTGCTAAAAAAAGATGGATGGTTTCCGTGCAATAAGCCCCTGTGGGTAACACGGCACCAAACGGTTCTAATTTGTTTGCCAAAAGGCCTGCTTCTTCGCGTAGTTCGCGGCGGGCTGTTTCTAAAGGAGGCTCGTTCACTTCTACTTTACCGGCTGGAATTTCTAATAATTCCTGTGAAGCGCCATAACGGTATTGACGCACCATTACAATATGGCCATCGTCCCGCAATGCAAGCACACCGGCACCACCATTATGGTGCACCACTTCCCGAACAGCTATTTTTCCATTTTCTAATTGCGCTTCATCGGTGGTAACAGAAAACACCTTGCCGGAAAAAATTTCTTTGGAAGATATTGTTTTTTCGTAAAATTTTTTCATAATTTAATCCTTATTAAATGGGTGTTATATTGAGTGAAATACATTTGTTATTATTATGAATGAACAACAGAGATTTTGTCAAATTTAAAATAATAATAAAAAATAAATAATGATTAAAAAAAATAAGTAAGAAATATTGCTTTAGCCAACGTGATACTTTATAGTATATATAATAAAAAGGAATAAAAAAGACAGATTATTAAGAAGAAAGTTGTATAATAAGTGAAGATTTTTGTATCCTTCTTGTGTCCTTATAAGCATAATGTTACAATTAGATGATAGTTTTTAGCTGCTTTTTAATTTATTTTTTAAGCAGTGCACAATAAATTTATATTTGGAGGAAAAAAAATGCCAAGAGCCAAAAAATCGATGGACGGAAATACTGCCGCGGCACACGCTAGTTATGCGTTTACCGAGGTCGCAGCAATCTACCCCATTACCCCATCCTCCCCCATGGCGGAAGTGACAGACACTTGGTCGGCCGGTGGAATGAAAAACATGTTTGGCGATGAAGTATCCGTAATTGAGCTGCAAAGTGAGGCGGGTGCCGCCGGTGCTGTGCATGGTTCTTTAAATGCCGGAGCTTTAACAACAACATACACTGCAAGCCAAGGTTTGCTATTGATGATTCCAAACATGTACAAAATGGCAGGTGAATTGTTGCCCAGTGTTATCAACTGCTCTGCCAGAACACTTGCTACACATGCTCTTTCTATTTTCGGAGACCATAGTGACGTCTACGCATGTCGTCAAACGGGCTATGCCATGTTGGCAGAATCGAACCCACAGGAAATTATGGATTTAACACCGGTAGCACACTTGTCTGCCTTAAAAAGTCGTGTTCCGTTTCTCAACTTCTTTGATGGCTTCCGTACAAGCCATGAAGTGCAAAAAATTGAAGCGTGGGATTTTGACGAGCTAAGTAGCATGATGGACGAAGAAGCTTTGGCCGGTTTCCGTGCAAGAGCATTGAACCCAGAGCACCCCACCATGCGTGGTAGCCACCAAAACGCAGATATCTATTTCCAAAACCGCGAGGCTTCCAACCGCTACTATGATGCAGTGCCCGGCATTGTAGAAAACTATATGGGCGAAGTAAATAAAAAACTAGGCACCGATTATGGCCTATTTAATTACTATGGTGCACCAGATGCAGAGCGTGTGATTGTGGCTATGGGCTCTGTTTGCGACGTAACAGAAGAGGTAATTGATTACCTATTGGCCAAAGGCGAAAAAGTGGGCCTTGTGAAAGTACGTTTATATCGTCCGTTTAGTGCAAAACATTTGGCAGACATTATGCCAAAAACAGCAAAAACCATTGGAGTGTTAGACCGTACTAAAGAGCCGGGCGCATTGGGCGAGCCTTTGTACATGGATGTGCTAACCGCTTTAAATGGCAAAACAAATGCGAAAATTGTGGGCGGCCGTTATGGTCTTTCTTCAAAAGACGTTCCCCCGGCTTCCATTTTTGCAGTTTATAACAACCTTGCCGAAGCCGAGCCGAAAAATGGCTTTACTGTAGGTATTGTGGATGATGTAACACATCTCTCTTTGCCGGAGGTAAAAGATTGCGCAGATACCACACCGGAAGGCACTGTATCTTGCAAATTCTTTGGCCTTGGTGGCGATGGCACCGTGGGCGCAAACAAAAACAGCATTAAAATTATCGGCGACCATACGGATAAATACGTGCAGGCTTATTTCCAATATGATAGTAAAAAGACAGGTGGTATCACCATCAGCCACTTGCGTTTTGGCGACAAACGCATTAAAGCACCTTATTTTGTAAGCAAAGCAGATTTTGTGGCTTGCCATAACCCCAGCTATATTGATAAAGGCATCCATATGGTGCGCGATATTAAGCCGGGTGGTAAATATTTGGTGAATACACAATGGAGCGCTGAAGAATTGGCCGAGCATCTTTCCGGCGATGACAAACGCTACATTGCAGAAAACAACATTGAAGTATTTATTGTAAATGCCATTGATAAAGCACGTGAAATTGGCATGGGAAAACGTACCAACACCATTTTGCAAAGTGCATTCTTTAAACTTGCCAATGTAATTGCAATTGATGATGCAGTAAAATACATGAAAAATGCTGCCCACAAAAGCTATGCATCCAAAGGTGATGCTGTGGTAGAAGCAAACTACAAGGCCATCGATGCCGGTGTAGATGCCATTGTAAAAGTGGATGTACCAGACAGCTGGAAAAATGAAAGTGGTGCAAATGCCCAAACAAAGGCCAAAGGTAAGAAAAAATTGGTTGACATGGTAAGTAACATCATGGAGCCGGTAAACCTTTGCGACGGTGACAGCATTCCGGTTTCTACATTTGTAAACCACGCAGACGGCACATTTGAGCAAGGTGCTTCTGCTTACGAAAAACGTGGCGTTGCTGTGGATGTACCAGAGTGGCAAGCTGATAAATGTATTCAGTGTAACCAATGTGCCTATGTTTGCCCACACGCAACCATTCGTCCATTCGCTTTAGATGAAAACGACCTAAAAAATGCACCAAAACAAACACGTTGTGCCCAAATGAAAGGCAAAGGCGTGGAAGGCCTACAGTTTATTCAAACAGTAAGCCCGCTAGACTGCATGGGTTGTGGTGTGTGCGAAGCAGTGTGTCCGGCTCCTGGTAAAGCCCTTGTAATGAAATCACGCGAGAGCCAAGAAACCGAACAAGAAGTATTTGATTACTGCGTAGAGAGCGTTGGTAAAAAAGACGGCATGATGAGCGAAACCAGTGTAAAAGGCAGCCAGTTCAACCAACCGTTGCTTGAGTTCTCGGGCTCTTGTGCCGGCTGTGCAGAAACTGCCTATGCACGCCTTGTAACCCAGCTGTTTGGCGAGCGCATGTACATTTCGAATGCCACAGGTTGTTCTTCCATTTGGGGCGGCCCTGCTGCCACCAGCCCATACACCACACATAACAACAGCGGCCACGGCCCTGCTTGGGCAAATAGCCTGTTTGAGGATAATGCCGAGAATGGTTATGGTATGTACCTTGGCCAACGCGCCATCCGTGCACGTTTGAAACGCCGCACAAGTGAGCTTTTGGAAACAGATGCTGTACCGGAAGTGAAAGAGGCTGCTAAAGCATGGCTAGACAGTGTAAACGAAGGTAAAGCCAACTTAGATGCTTCTAAGGCATACGTAGCTGCAATGGAAGCCGCTGTAGATGGCGATAAAACTTGCCCTGCTTGTGATTTAGCCCGTAAAATTCTGGCAGAAAAAGAATATCTCTCTAAAAAGAGCATTTGGATTTTCGGTGGCGACGGCTGGGCCTATGACATCGGTTACGGCGGCCTTGATCATGTGCTTGCTTCTGGCGAAGATGTAAATGTGTTCGTGTTCGACACAGAGGTGTATAGTAACACCGGTGGCCAGGCCAGTAAAGCAAGCCAAATTGGCCAGGTGGCACAATTTGCTGCAGCCGGCAAAACCATTGGTAAAAAGAG
The DNA here is from genome assembly GCA_964370195.1 of uncultured Oscillospiraceae bacterium. GTDB lineage: Bacteria > Bacillota > Clostridia > Oscillospirales > Ruminococcaceae > JAAYCI01. Next base: position 70,236 of record CAYJIH010000004.1, on the reverse strand, counting down.
CCTTGCCGAAATGGCAATGGCATACGGTTATGTATATGTAGCACAAATTGCCATGGGAGCCGATCAAAATCAAACCATTAAAGCCATTGTAGAGGCCGAAAGTTATCCGGGCCCCTCGCTGATTATTGGCTACAGCCCTTGCGAGATGCACGGCATTAAAGGTGGCATGGTAAACTGCCAAGCCGAGATGAAAAAAGCAGTGCAAACAGGTTACTGGCATAACTTCCGCTTCGACCCACGCAAAAAAGCAGAAGGCAAAAATCCATTTATAATGGACAGCAAAGCGCCTACCGGCAATTACATGGACTTCATCACCGGCGAAACACGCTACACTCGCTTGAAATTGAGCTTCCCACAGCGTGCAGAAGATTTGTTCGATAAAGCTGTTGCAGAGAGTAAAGACCGTTACACCCATTTAACACGTCTTGCCGATTTGTACAGCGTAGAAAACTAATTAAATAATTGGTTTAATAAGGCATAAATAACGTAAAGCAATTGAAAACAAAAACCTCCTCGCAATTTAGGAGGTTTTTGTTTTCGAAAAAGTTCGATATATTGATACAAATTTAGGTTTAAATACATAAAAATAAAATTTAAAATACAAAAAAACAATATTAATTTGTTTTAAAATAAATACAATTATATTCTTATAAAAAAACAAAAGCTTGCATTATATTCTTAATAAGATTATGATAATAAATAGGACTTTATTACGGCAGGAGGAAAATAAATGGATATTCAAATCAAAAAAACACAAAATCCAAAAGCAAAACCACAGGATGAATCGAAACTTGGTTTTGGCCGCACAATGAGCGACCATATGTTTTTAATGAATTACAACACAGAAAAGGGCTGGCATGATGCACGCGTTGTGCCGTATGAACCATTTCAAATGGACCCGGCCAGCCTTGTTTTTCATTATGCACAAGAATGCTTTGAAGGAATGAAGGCATACCGCCGCGAGGATGGTAATGTGCAATTATTCCGCCCAGAGAAAAATGCGCAGCGTATGAACAGCACACACCGTCGGTTGTGCATTCCCGAAATCCCAGAGGAAGATTTTGTGCAAGCAGTGCAAACACTTGTTTCGGTAGATGCCGATTGGGTGCCAAAAAGTGAAAACACAAGTTTGTACATTCGCCCTTGCACCATTGCAACAGAGCATGTGCTGGGTGTAAAACCAAGTGATGAATACCTATTTTTCATCATATGCTCCCCTTCCGGCCCATACTATGCCGAGGGTGTGAACCCTGTTAAAATTTTTGTGGAAGACACATTCATTCGTTCGGCGCCAGGTGGCACGGGCTTTATTAAATGTGGTGGTAACTATGCAACGGGCCTTCTTGCACAAGAAAAAGCACATGGTTTGGGCTATAGCCAAGTGTTATGGCTTGATGGTGTAGAACGCCGTTATGTGGAAGAAGTGGGTAGCATGAATGTATTTTTTATGCTGGACGGAGAAATTTGGACAGCACCCGCAGATGGAACCGTGCTTCCGGGCATCACACGCATGAGCTGCATTGAATTAATGCGCGATTGGGGTTATACGGTACGCGAAGAAAAAATTGCAATCGACACCCTGATTGAAGCTGCTAAAAACGGAAAATTAACCGAGGTATTTGGCACAGGCACAGCCGCTGTTGTAAGCCCGGTAAAAGCCATTGGTTATAAAAATGAGGATGTGCAAATTGGCGATGGCAACATTGGCGCCGTTACTGCTAAATTGTACGATACATTAACAGGCATTCAATACGGAAAATTGGCTGATGAGAAAAACTGGATTGTGCCGGTAAAAGAGTAAAAACAGATATTATATAGGAAAAACAGGAAAAAGACCATTGAAATAATGGTCTTTTTCCTGTTTTTCTATATTTTCATATGTATTTGCTTTATTCTATATCGTTTAGTACTTTGGCGCAAACCTGTGTCCAAGTGGCATTTTCTAAGCAAACAGGCTCGTTGTTATCATTTTCAATTTCTTCTTGGATGGCACAGGCCAATTCCTGCTCAAAATGTTTCAAAGACTTTGGGCAGGGGCCATCTACCGTTATCATTTTAGGCTGCTTAATATATCGTATTTTATTATTGGGAATGTTGCTGTCAATCCATTGTTTAACACCCGGCAAATCGGTTGCAATCACTTTAAGTCCACAGGCCAAAGCCTCAATAAGAACCAGGGGCAGTCCTTCAAAAAATGAAGGCAAAACCATAATATGACATTGGTTGAAATGGCTAGCCAGCTCGGTATGGCTTAGTTTTCCCAAAAATGTTACTTTAAATTGCTGGCTGTTGCTCAAGTTCAAAATTTCTTGATACTCTGTTTCATCGCTGTAGCCACCGGCCAAATAAAGTTTGAAATCTGCGCTTTTTTGTAACATTGAAAGCGCCTTTAAGAGCGAAATAACCCCTTTTGCGCAAGATATTTTACCGGCGAAAATAATTTTAACGGGCGCCTTATCTTTTGGAACGTGTTTGTTTGAAAAAATTTCATTGTCATAGCCTGCACCCAAAACTTTGATATTTTCTGCCGGCACACTGTAAATTTCTGCAATTTCTTGTTTTTGGGCATCATGTAATGCGCAAATCACATCTAGTTTGGCAATATTTTCTTTGATTCTTACACGTTGTAAATCTGTTTTAAGCAGTTGGCGTAGATCACTGCCGTGGCAAATTCCAATGATTTTTATATGCGGAAAATGTTCGCGAATTATGGACGTTAAAAAATATAAATGATGGCAAATGAGTACATCCGGTTTAAAATTTTTGATTGCATGCTGCACTATTTTAAGAAACACGCGCTCCATTTGGGTGGCCATCTCTTCTGTTAGCTGGTTGTATCGCGTGCTGGGATAGGGCATATTGTCCGACATACCAACAACATCAAAGGGTAATTCGCTTGTGTTATAGTAAACGGGGAAAAAATCCACTGTTTCTAAAAAAGGGTTCGTGTCGTTCCCATCAATGCCGGCAACAACCGCTTGCTCATGCCCCATTTTATGAAACTGCCTTACCAATTCTGTAAGGTAAACGCCACTTCCGGTTGAATTTGGCTTTTGTGTGGTGATGCTTAAAATACGCATAGGCTCCCCTTTGTGATGTATGTTCGTATTTTGTAATATATGACGGAATTTTGCCGGCGCTTTTGTGAAGTCGACCTTGTCAACCGCATCTTAAAACGCATACCCTAAGGCTGTTCGTAAAGCATCCATTGCATTTACTGTATTGCATATGCGTGTGTTTACGCTGTTTTTCTTCCTAGCACCCCGTATTTTTTGATCCTTTATGGGGCGCCGTAAAAACATATATTACTTTATTATACCACAGGGATTGCAAGCCTTTGCTTTTAACATAAAATTTTTATAACAGGATTAACTGCATGCTAAATCCATCGCAATTTTTTCCCACTCGAACAAAGCATTTGGGTTGCCACCGGCGGTACTGATGTCTTTTAACAATATTTCACACGGTGTGTTGTGTTCGCGGCATGCTTTTATGATGCCATTAATTTCTTCTTTAATTTGTGCTTTGTCTAGTGTGCCTTGGCTTACATTGGCTGGATTTGGTTTTGCCGAAATGGCATACTTTTTGCCAACCGCCTCGGCGGCCACTTTTATATCCGCCCATGGCGACATAGACACCTTACGCAGGTTTGGGATTTTTTCTACAACGTGCATCCTGCGGTCCAGCGGTTCACAGCAGCCATAGTACACAGCGCCAAACGATTGCAATGCTTCAATCATATATTGGATATCAAACTCATCTAGCATTTCGGGCGACACCGATGTTAAAATTTGTGCAAGCCCTCGTCCCCACACATTTTTTGCTTTTACACCATCTATTTCCACACGTTCTTTTTCCAAATCGCTACAAGGTGCAGCCGAGCAATGAACATACAATGCGTCTGCATCCATCAAACCCAGCGTTTCGTGTTGTTTAATTGTTGAAAGAAAGATATCTGTTAGTTTTTTTACAAGATGGTGCATCATTTCGGGCTCGTCTAACATATTTATCAGTAAGTCGTTTATGCCCATATATTCTGCAATGATATCCCACGTGATGCAACCGAGCTCATAACCGGTGGGCGCACCGCAAATTTTTACCGGCACAATATCGCCAATGCAATCTCCGAGCAAAGCAAAACGACGTTTCGTTTCTGTTTCGTTGTATTCAATAAGGGGCATCTGCAAGGCATCGATTGACTCTATATCTTCCAGCTGGTTTGTATAGCTATGGGATACAATATGGTTTTCGGGCGTATCTGTTCTGGTATGTTCTTTCACATCCATGCCAAAACCTGTTGAAGAAATTACCTTATTCACCGGCACATAGGGTGTTATCATGGTGTCGCACGGCAAATATTTTCGTTTATACAAAACTCTACGCATTTCTTGTTCTACTTCGCGCAAATAAGGGTCTATGCAATGCAAGGTTAGAGATCCGTCAAAATTCATCTCATGCCACGGAAGCTCATCAATTAAAACAGTGGGTCGTTGTGGTTTTAGGTCATTTACAGCTCTGTGAAGTGCCACTGTTTTTTCATGGGGATATTCGTGCAGCATTTCTCTGTACGAATATGCCAATTTTTTCAAAATCATTTTATCCTGTGTCATAACATCTCCTTAAACCATACGATTCACTTGTAATATCCTATTTTTCTATTATATAATGATAAAAAAAGAAACTCTATAATAATATATTTTATTTTTTGAATATTCGTACACAATGAGGAGCTTGCCCTATGCCATATTCAGAGTTTTATCGTTACACATTCCACCAAGAGCCCCACTATTTTGCAGAGGAAACGTATGTTGTTTCTGATTTGATGGGTTACAACGATGCACCCAACTTCAATTGCCACCGCCAAACATTTTTTAACCACGTTGTTATTATGGTGGTGAAAGGTGTTTTTTACGTAAAACAGTACGGAAAAACACACACTTTAACCGCCGGCCAAAGCATTTTGATGACCTTGATGGACGAGCACCACTACTACACAGACAGCCAATATACGGCGCATATTCTTTGGTTTCACTTTCGGGGAAAACCCATTGCCCCAGTGATGCAACATTTATGTGCCAACAAAAAACTTCCCATTCTTCAAAGTGATGCCTCCCTTGAGCAGCAAATTTACGAGTGTTTTCGCATTACCCAAAAACAAGAGCCGGCATTTGAGTATGCCTTGTCTGCCAAAATGTATACCATTGTGCTGCAAATGGCCCAAACTGCATTACACTCACTGGACGGTTTCGAGAACAATTCTCATTTTTATAATGCCGTTTACCGGTTTGTGGTAGATAATATCTATGTAACACCGCTTACACTGGATACAATGTGTGAAGAATTTCAAATGTCGCGTACGCGGTTTTGTCAAGTGTTTGCAGAAGAATTCCACATGCCGCCCATGAAATACGTAATGCACATTAAAATTGCTGAAGTGAAAAAATTATTAAAAAGCACAAACCAAAGTATCGATACCATTGCGCACGCACTTTTCTTTGCAGATCATAGCCATTTAACAAGAAGCTTTAAAAAAGCTGTGGGTTTTTCTCCGCTACAATATCGGAAAATGGTACAAACAACGAAGCAGCGGTCTTCTTACTAGGCTGTGAACAAAGCGGGCTTGTGTTGGCCGTTTGCACGAAGCCGGCATGTGTATTTTCGGCGTAAGGGTTTCTTTCCCTACATTAAAAAATGCATTTCTCGCTTTTGCAAAACAGAAATAGCGATGCCAAAACATAAAAAACGTATCCTTTATTGCCGAAAGTAAGTGGCAAAGGATACGTTTTTTAACGTGGCGAAGGCGCGCACTAACGTTTATTGTTAAAACTTTTTGCACGCCTAAAAACAACGTGATAAACACTTTTTCACAGCTTATAGTTTTGCTTTTTTATGATAGGAAAACAAATTAAATAATTGTAATTCTGCCCTGTGGCGCTGCATATTCTTCGCCCACAACACCATTTAGTGTTTCCCCGATATAATCTACAAAAGCATCCTCTAGCAGTACGCCGGAGTCAATGACGCTGCCTTCTTGCGCTTGCGTGAATACATAATAGGAATCTCCTCCCATTGCAAGGAAGTCGATGGTAACCACGGTGTATAGCTCGGTAGGAGAAAAAGCCTGGCCTGCAACACTTGTAATTTCTACACGCTGGCCCGGATTTTGTGGAGCAAAAAACGTGGAATCCGGATAGGCTTCGCCTTGTTCATACGGTGTGGCGGTGTTGACTGTGTATTCAACACCGCTGATTTGTGCAAAAGGCGCTGTGTGTTCGGGAAGTTCGGCACTGGCCGCTTCCAAGGCCTCCAAAAGCTGTGCGCCTGTAACTTCTAGTGTTACAAGTGTATTGCCATAAGGGAACACGGTTTTCACGTCTTCTAATGTAATTTCGCCCTCGTCAATAGAGGCGCGAATGCTGCCGGAATTCATAATGCCCACATCAGCTTCAATGCCCAGCTTTTCGTTTGCATACCACACCATTGCATCAGCTGAAATATCGCCAAGGTTCGTTTCCGAAACACGCACGGTTTCGTATTCACCGTCAAGGAAAACGCTTGTTTCTGCCACAGGTATGTTTAAGGAATCGTCCACTTCCTGTGTCACTTCACCGGCATATTCTGCTGTGTCACCGTCTTCGATTACGGCCGGGATAAGCTCTGCACTGAGTGTGCCGTTTTCATAGCTTGCTACGCCCACATTTTCGCCAAAGGCGCCGGTGCTTACAAGCAGGGTATCTCCTTGCATCTCATTCATTTCTACGTGGCTGTGGGCATCAATAAACAAATCGATGCCGGAAACTTCGTCAATTACATCGTATGAGCGACTTCCAATGGTGCTGTCGTCAATGCCCAGATGGCTGAGGCAAACAATGAAATCACAGCCTTCTTGTGTTAAATAATCCACCTGTGTTTGTGCTGCTTCGTATAAATCTTCTTCTGCTAAAAATGCAAAGTCTGCCACAGCAGACGGTGTTGTGGTGGTTTTGGTAGAGGGGGTTGTAAGGCCAAAAACGCCAATTTTTGCACCGCTTGGCAAGGTGAAAATGCTGTTTTCGCTAAAAACAGGCGAGCCATCCGCCTCGTATACAATATTCGCACTAATGATATCGAATTCGGCTTGTTCCGAAAGCGAAAGCAAATTGTCTCCGCCCCAGTCAAAGTCATGGTTTCCGGGTGTCATGGCGTCATATGCGGCAAGGTTCATCAGCTCAAAAGCGGTGGCTCCTGCACTTTCATTTACATACGGCGTACCTTGCATCACGTCACCGGCACTGAATAATAAAACATCACCTTGCGCCGCCAAATCTTCTTTCATTTGCGCAATGCGGCCATATCCATAAGAAGGGGCGCTGGAATCGTTATTGATGCGGCCGTGAATGTCGTTTGTGAACATAATTTTAAACGAGAAATCTGTTTCTGTTTGTGCTGTGGCTGTGCTGCCGCTTTCAGTTGCCGTTGTGCCTGCACAGGCCGTAAAAATAAAAAACGTTAGAAAAACTGCCATAAAACGTAGCCATTTTCTGCTCATAAAAAGGGGCCCTCCTGCCCATGTGTTAAGGGGTATTTGCGATACAGTAAGTATAAGGGAAATCGAGCCATTTTTCAACTTAAAAAGTACAGCACCAATGGCCTCGTGGCCTTTGTTTTATGTTTTTACAAGGTTACCCCTTCCATTGTACTAAGCTGTTTTTTACACTGCGTACCAATTCCTTTTCGCGCTCATTCAATTGATACCCTTTTTGTTTTAGCATATACACGGATAATTTAGGGGTAAAACCTATAATGTCCAGCGCACGAAGGCCAAGGCGTTTTTCTTCGCGTGGTGGTTTTTCTAAAAGTACTGCCAAGTAATCGCCGCGCATTACGCTGTCCATTAAGCCACCTCTGTCGAACACGTATAGCACGTTGTCCTCAGAGGTTCTACCAAAAATATGCAGCCAATCTTCGCTGGCAAAATTTTCATACACCACAAGAGGTGCGTTTTTTAGCATATCCATTGAGATGGCTTTTTCGTTTCGGTAACGTCCTTTTTCGGAAACAAATGCCTTTGCATACAAACGGTGTACCAAGGGTATCATGTCTAAATTGTATCGTTCTGCCATTTCCATGTGCTCTCCGGCACGGCTTTCGAAACAGTAAATCAGCGCCAAACGATACTTTTTTTCTATCACATCTTGCATTGTTTGAATCAACCCTGTTTCCTTAAACGCGTCGGCATAATTTAGCGCCAAGGAAGCATGCCGCAAATTCATAAAACTTTCCATAAATAAGCTAGAATACGTACAACATACCGATAAATCTTGTGCGTTGCCCATTTTATGGCGAATATTTTCGATGTTATGAACTTCTTGTACAATGTTTTGGGCATATTTTAAAAACAGCTCGCCTTCCGGTGTGGGAATTACGCCATGGCTATGCCGCCGAAAAATAGAAATAGAGCATTCCTCTTCTGTGCGCCGCAACAATGCACTTAAATTTGACTGTGATAAAAACAAGTTTTGTGCCGCCTGGTTGATAGAACGGCAACGCTCTATCTCCAATAAATATTCCAAATGTTTTGTATTCACGTTTAGAACCCTTTCCCATTTCACCACAAAAGGTGGTTTTCTCTGTTTTGTACAAAAAATGTTTCGGTCACTTTGGTGGTTATCTATTTTTTCATATTGCATCTGCGATAACCAAATAACCACGCACACACAACAGGTGCTATACTTTGGGTAACAAATTTCCACAACGTGAGATTGTCAACATCATAACTCTAGGAGGTTCCAAATGTCAACACAAAAACCGATTAGCGCACTGTCATCCCCTCGCTTTTGTAACATGGGCACGTTTATGCGTATGCCCCGTGTAGATTCAGCCAAAGGCCTAGATTTTGTTATTGCCGGCGCCCCATTCGATACGGCCAGTTCTTTTCGCACCGGCGCCCGTTTTGGTCCAAACGGCATCCGCAATATTTCCGTAATGATGAAACCGAACAATGTTATACAACAAGTGAATATTATGGAAAGCCTAAAGGGTGGAGATATTGGAGATTTCAATGTAACCCCGGGCTACATTCACCCCACATATGCTTCCATTGAAGCTGGTGTTGCCGATATTATTAAAGACGATGCAATACCCATTGTACTGGGCGGAGACCACTCCATTACACTTGCAGAGCTACGTGCTGTTGCAAAAAAACATGGCCCTGTAGCACTTGTTCACTTCGACTCGCACTCCGACTTATGTGATGAAGTGTTTGGAGAAAAATACAACCATGGCACCCCATTTAGACGTGCTTTAGAAGAAGGGCTTATTGATGCGGCTCATTCTATCCAAGTTGGCATGCGCGGCTCGCTATATGATGCAAACGAACATAAAATGGCAGCTGAACTGGGGATGCTTCTTATTCCGGCGCATAAAGTTCGCGAAATGGGTTTTGAAAAATTAAACGAAACAATTCACGAACGTGTGGGTGGCAAACCATGTTTCTTAACGTTCGACATTGACTTTGTGGATCCGGCGTATGCCCCGGGCACAGGCACTCCTGAAGTGGGTGGGTTCACCTCGCACGAAACACTGGAAATTCTTCGAAAATTAAAAGATTTATCCTTTATTGGCTGCGATGTTGTAGAGGTTTCGCCCTCTTTCGATCACGCAGAAATTACCTCGTATATGGCGGCCAATATTGTATTCGAATTTATTTCTATTTTGGCGGTACAGAAAAAATAAAAAGTTATTTTTAAAACACCTCCCTTTGCAGTGGGTGCGGTAAACAGGTTGGCACGTAACCTACCATCTGCAAAGGGGTTTTATTTACCGGAAAGGGGAAATGCACTATGTCTTCCGAAGGAAAAACAACCGAAAATCAAGCCGCCTTGTCGTCTCAAGAACTGGATAAACTTACTTTAAGTAAAAGCGATTTTATAAAAGGCGCCATAAAGTGTATTGTATTTTCTGCGCTTGCTATTTTTGTGTTTTTTGTAACGCTGGATATTGGCGGTGAATCGCAAATTGTATTTGGATTTATTTATAACTTTTTTATCGATATTTTGGGGGATCTTGGTTTTTGGCTTGTGGCACTTATCATCACATCCAACCTGATCTTACATCTCTTTTCTAAATTTATAGACAAGGGCAAAAAACACCCAAAGCTGCATGCTTTCTATAAAGAGGACAATTTGGTTTACACTGGATTATATGTGCTGGGCACAGTGTTTTCTGTTTTGTATGCACTTAGTGTTTCGTTTCCAAGCGAAGCATATCCCGAAATGATCGTGGGCGCGTCCACGGGCGGCAGTGTGTTCCCGCCGGTTGTGTTGGGTGTTTTGTGGATTATTTTGGTGGGTGCTGTGTTTATGCCGTTTTTGCTAAACTATGGCGCAATAGAGTTGGTGGGGGCCCTTTTAGAACCCATTATGCGCCCGCTTTTTAAATTGCCGGGGAAATCGGCCCTAAATGCAGCGGCCTCGTTTGTAAGCTCTTCTTCTCTTGGTGTTTTAATTACAGGGCGTTTGTACAACCAAAAAATGTACACAGAAAAAGAAACAGTGGCCATTGCTACTTGCTTTAGTGCCGTTAGCATTGGGTTTGCCTATCTTGTAATCGACACCGCTAAAATGAGCCATATGTTCATCACCATTTATGGCATTAGTTTTTTATTGGCCTTTATTATTGCAGCCATCATCATTCGCATTCCGCCCATTTCAAAAAAGAAAGACATCTTTGTGGATGGAACCGTGCAAACAGAGGAAGATCGTAAATCTGACGCGCGTTATGATGCAAAAATTTTCTCCCGCGCTTGGGGGCGTGCTGTGAAACGTGCGTATGTAGCGCGGCCACTTGGCTCTGAAATTAAGTCGAGCTTGGTTGATAGCATGCACGTAATTCCACAGGTGCTTTCCATGCTGGCCGCCATTGGTGTAAGTGCCTTGATTTTAGCCGAATATACCCCTATTTTTGATTGGATTGGTTTATTGTTTTACCCCATTTTGGCATTGTTCCAAATTCCGGATGCCGCAGCCATTGCCCCAAGCTTGCCTGTAGGCATTGCAGAAATGTTTTTGCCGGTGCTTTTAATTGCCGATAATGTAGATAATATCGCAGAAGAAGCTCGCTTTTTTATCTGCGTTGTATCCATGGTGCAAATCATCTTCTTTTCGGAAACAGCCACAGTGATGCTGGCTTCCAAAATTCCAATTAAATTGCACGAAATTGTTATTTGTTTTATCGAGCGCACCATTATTGCCATACCGTTTGCGGCGCTTGCTATGTATTTATTGTTTTAAAACAACAAATCAAGGGCGACGTTGGGTGGAGCGTATACAAAGAAACTTTGAGGCCACACTATAAAAATGGTTGTATTAAAAAGACAGATATCTTCGGGTATCTGCCTTTTTAATTGTTTTAATGTATGAATATAGTTATTGCTGCATAATCATGGCAAAGGCTATTTATGTTTTTCAAAGGATAAAATGAGACGAAAAATTGCAGAGCTACAGGCGATTTCGCTTGTAAATGTGTTTGCGCTGGGGATTATTGGCATTTTATTTTTATTTTTACAGTATTTAAAAATAAAAAACATAGAAAAATAAAGAAAAAATAAAAGCGATTCATTATGGGCATACGAAAAAAGAAAGAAGCTGCCGTTGCACCCGGTAACAGCTTCTTTTTTTTATTCGTATTTAATTCCATTTAATTTATATTATAATGGCAGATCTAAACGCTGTCTTTTAACCAGTTCTGCAAAATGGCCATCTTTTGTTAGCAATTCTTCGTACGTTCCGTCTTCAACAATGTTTCCCTGATGTAATACCAAAATGCGGTCGCACTCGCGAACGGTGGAAAGCCGATGTGCAATGACAATTCTTGTGCAGTGCAGTTTGCTTAAACTTGTGGAAATCTTTTTTTGTGTAAGGTTATCCAGTGCCGATGTGGCCTCGTCGAACATCAAAATTTGCGGTTTTGGCGCAATTGCCCTTGCAATCATCAATCGCTGGCGTTGCCCCCCAGAAATGCCCCCGCCCCCTTCCGAAATCATGGTGTGCATGCCCATGGGAAAGCGGCGAATGTCTTCGGCAAGGTTTGCCATTTCTGCCGCCTCCCATGCTCTGGCCATTGTTAGCGTGGGCTGTGTAATGACGATGTTGTGATACACATCCCCTTGAAATACCTTTCCCGTTTGCATCACCACACCAATATTGCGCCGCAATGTGCGTAAGTTTAAAAGGGTCATATCTTGCTTATCGTAATAAATGGCACCTTTTTGGGGTGTTTCAAAACCAAGCAACAAGCGCAGCAATGTGGATTTTCCACACCCTGTGGTACCCACAATGGCAACGTATTGTCCCGGCAAAACAGAAAAAGAGATGTCATCAAGCACAGGGGGCATGTCGCGACTGTACTGAAAAGAAATATGGCTTACATCGATGCCGCCCTGTAGCTTTTCCACTGTTTTTTTCCCTTGAGAAATTTCCGGCACTTCTTGTAAAATGGGTTTTACCATTTCTAAAATAGGTGGGATGCCAGAAATGCTTACCATGGCCTTTTCCAAAGACTCCATTGCGCCCATGAATAAGCCATACGCGGCATTAAATACCATAAATTCGGCCACACTAATTTGAGATACAACAGCGAAGTAGTAAATAAACACGAGGCCAAACAAACGGATAAAACGGGCAAAGCCCGGCAAAATGCGAAACCATGCCGGCAGTTTATATTGTAAGCTTGCCACGGTTTTATACGTTTTGGCCCAGCGGGCAAATGCACGTTTTTCTGCACCGGCTAATTTAATTTTTTGCACACCGGAAAATAGCGAAAACACGATGCCCTCAAGTTTTGATGTGGCCGCCCTTAGCCGATTGGTGCGTTTTATTTGTGCCAAAATATAAGCGAAAGACACTGAAAAAGATAAAAATGCTGTTAAAAGAACAACCCATACAAGCGATGGTGTATACACAGAAATTTGCACGATATAAAGGAAAGAAAATAGTGAAGGAATGCCTATACCAAAAACAACATCCACCAATATATGGCATAGCTCGCTCACGGTTTTCATGCGGGCGTTTAACTCGCCGGGGCTATATCGCTTAAAAAATTCGGCCGGAAGAGACAAAATGCGCATCATGGTGGCTGCTTCTGTGGCAATGTCCAGCTTTGTTTGAATGCGTGCAACGAGAAGAGATTTTACAATGTTAAACAAAGTGGACGACAACAAAATGCCCACCATAAAAAACGCGACAGAGGCCAAAAGATACGTTTCACTGCTTGGGATTACAATGCCAAATAGTTGGTCGTTTATATAGGGGAAAAGCAAGGAGACCGCCGTGGCCGCCAAGGTGACAAAAAGAAAAAATACCACATCAAAAGGGGCGATTGTTGCCAGCATGAACTTAAAAAAATCAATCATACCAATGGGCTTTGAAGCAAACGAACGATAAAAACAATAAGCTTCGTCTTGTATATGGCTGGCTGTTTTGGCATTAACAGTGACCGTTTTACCTAATGCAACGTCAAAAAATTGATACCCACCCCATGTTTTTGGCATGAGCGCCACGATGTGGCCGCTTTTTGTGGTGCCAAGCAAAGGGCCAATGCAGTGATTGTACCAATCTTCTTTTAGCTTTACACGGCGGTGCATAATACCCGATGGGCGTAAAAGAGCATCCACTTGCGCCTCAAGGTTTTGTATCGTTTCCGAAAGTTCGGGCATCGGAATGCGAAAATAAGCCAAAATATCACCCATTGCATGCTGTGTTTGCAAAAGGGTGTTTTTTTGTGTGGTGCCGGTTTGCCGGCCTGTTATCACACCGGAAAGCGAAAAAAGAGCCTCTTCCATCATTTCTTCGTCGGCTTTTTTTCTTATATTCAATTGCTCGTCTAGCCAGCCCAAGCGCGTCATCTCCTTTATTCGTTGCAAACAAGCTGTGTATACATACCGCCTTTGGCCCACAATTCGTTGTGTGTGCCCCGCTCGGCAACACACCCCTCATGCAGTACAATAATCTCGTCGCAATCGCGTATGGTAGACAAACGATGTGCCACAAGTATGTTTGTAACACCTCTATCATAAATGGCCTGCATCACGTTATATTCTGTTTTTGCATCAAGTGCCGATGTGGCCTCATCTAAAATAATAACAGTTGGGTCTTGCGCCAACACACGGGCAATCTCCATCCGTTGACATTGGCCGCCGGAAAAATCGCACCCTCCATTTAAAATTTTGTGTCGATACCCATCGCTGCGTGCCAAAATATCGTCATGCAGCTGAACGTCGTGCGCCGCCAAAACTACTTCAAAATCTTCTATGGAGTGATCCCACATTTTGATATTATTTTCAATGCTGTCTTCAAACAAGGTGATGTCTTGGTCTACCATAGCCAAAGAGGAAACAAACACATGGCGGTTTATTTCAGAAATGGGCTTTCCATCAAACAAAATTGTGCCACTCCACGGTTTGTATAGGCCAGAAATCAATTTTGTTAGCGTGGATTTGCCACATCCGGATGTGCCCACAAAAGCCACACGTTGGCCGGGTTCTATGCGAATGGAAATATTTTTTATCAAAGGCTCGGAAAGTGGAGAATAACCAAAAGTTACATTTTTTAGCTCAATGGCACCACGTAACTTATTGTATTGCATTGTCTTTTGTGTGGTTTGTTTCTCTTCGTGCTTTGGCACATCGGTGTTGTATTGCATCACATCTTCAATGCGTTCCATTTGGCTTCGCATTTCCCCAAAGCGTTGCCCCACCGTAATAAAATTTTGTGCCGGTGCCATAAACGATGAAAGAAACCCTTGAAAAGCCAAAATCATGCCCACTGTAAATTGGCCTTGTATCACAAGAAACGCACCCATTGTTAAAACCAAAATGTTGTTTAGCCCACGCAAGAACCCGGGAAGAGAATCCAGATATTGGTTTACTCGCGCAAACTTCACCTTGCTGTTGCTTACTAAAGCCTGATATCCGGCCCAGTGTTCGAAAAAACCGTGTTCTGCACCGCTGGATTTGATGCTCTCTATCATTTCCACTGCCGAAATGGTAACACCGTTTAATTTTCCTGTATCGCGCATATAGGTGCGTGTTAAGTTTTGCCGCTTCTTTGTAACGAGATGTGCAAGCGCCATGTTTATGAAAAGGGAAGATAAGCCCACCACAGTAAGTAGCAGTGAATAATGAAGCATAACATATAGATAAAACACCAACAAAACAAAATGAAGGCCAAGTGGCGCAATTTGTGAAAGAAGAGAATTTGCAATTTTTTCGTTGTCCGATTGCCGCATGGCAATATCGCCCACCATACGCTGAGAAAAAAAGTCCATGGGTAGGTGGATTACATGCCATAAAAAGGTTGCGTTTGCCACAATGGAAAGTTTACCCTCAATTTTAATGCGCTGGCTTTCAAAGTAGCATTGAAACAAAAATGAAAACAGGCAAAAAACAGCAAACCCGATGGTAAACGGCATCAACCAACTTGGGTTTTGCCCTGTGAGAAGGCGTTCTAAAAACACGCGTGCAAACCCCGGTTGCATCACACCGAGTATGGTAAGAATTAAACCGGAAATGGCCGAAAAAACCAAGGGTGCCGCAGCACCCTTTAAACGTTTTTTTATAAACGAAAATACACTTTTCGGTTTGCCATCGCAGATAAACTGCTGTGTTGGCACAATTTCCAGCACGATGCCGGTAAATGCATTGTCAAATTCTTCAAACGTAACTGTAATATCCCCACGGGCCGGATCGTTTATAAAAACCTTGTTGCCTCGAAAGCCACAAAGTACAACAAAGTGGTTAAAATTCCAATGAACAATACATGGAAACTGAACCACGTTTTCCAAAAGCCGCTTTGGCTCAAAACGATAACCCTTGCCTGTGCAGCCATAGCTTCGCGCTGCTTTTAGCACATTGATTGCCGAGGAGCCATCCCGGGACACGCCACAATCGCGGCGAACTTGTTCCAGTGGAATCCATTTTTTATGATAGGCCAACACCATGCACAGGCAGGCCGCGCCGCACTCAAGGGCTTCTAGCTGCAATACAACGGGTACTTTTCGCACACCAACCACAGCCCCACCTCCCTTAGTTAAGCACAAACTCGGCCGGATGCACACTGCCGGTTATTACAGAAATTTCCACAATACCATCTGGGGAAGAAGGCATTGAAATCACCACGGGAACGCTCCACTCGGGAACGTCTAACGTGTCGAATACATAATCGTTGCCTATAATTGTAGCCACTTCCTGCCTGGAAAGTGGATTTTGCCCTATTTCTATAATGGCCCCGGTTTCGCCTTCTGCACGGATGCGCATGCCCACAGAAAGTGTTTTTGCCATTTCCGGTGTGATGTAACACACGGCGTGTTCGTTTTTTAAATAGGCTTGTAGGGACACTTCTGAGGTAAGCGATGCCGTAAAAGACCACACAACCACCGCGGTTACCAGCACAGCAACCGCAGCCAAAACAGGCCATAAACGGGGGCTTGTTGCCTGGATATAATCATCCATTTGTTCGGGGCTTTCCATTCTATCAAGGCTTTTTTTACGAAATACACTACGGTTCATCGTCGCCCTCCGGCGCACTGTTATCTTCGTGCAGATATAGGCGCAATTTTTTCAGTGCGATGGATTGCAAATAGCGCACGTTGCCATCGTTAAGAGAAACCGCTTCTGCCACTTTTTTTGAAGGAAGGCCGTGATAAAACCGCAATATAATAATGTCGCGCTCGCGCTGTGGCAAGCGCGCTAAAGCCGCGGCCAATTCATTTAATTTTTCTTGTTGCAGCAATAGATCCTCTGGTAACAGCTCGGTTTGCACCAATTCGCATTGTGGCTCGTCCCACTCGCTTTGAATGGGTGCCCGTGCGTTGTGCCGATAAAAATCTACCACTGTGTTTCGGCAAACGGCATAAACCCAAGTGGATAAGGATGCTTTTTGATAATCAAATGTTGAAAGCCCCGCCAGCACCTTTGTAAACACTTCAGAGCATAATTCTTGTGCATCGGCACTGTTGTTTACACGCCGTGCAATATATCCATACACCTTTTTTTCGTAGGTGAGATAAATTTCTTCCATGGACGGCAAAACCGTCATCATTTTAGTCCCCCTCTTTGTCTTGCGGAAAAAGGTCTCCGGCTGCATTTACCACAAGTTGGTCGTCGTCCAATTCTTCAAAGGGAAGGGCACATTTCATGCGTTGCTCTGTTTGCGCAATCAGCTTTGCTAAATTCTCGTTTTCTACAAAATGTTGCATTTCAAACAAAGCATGCAGCTTCTCTTGCATTAAAATCACTCCTTCGTTGCTTGTAGTAAAAATGTGTATCAATAAAATGGTGGAAACACTGCATTATATACTTCTATTTTATGTTGTTTTTAAAGTTTCGTCAATACAAGGGGGTGTGCCAGATGTGCTGGTTTTGCCACCGTTTTCTAAAATTGCGATAAAAAAGGATGTGAAGCTTGGTACAATTGTATTTGGCATCGTCTTTAAAATTAGAATATCCAAGATTAAAACACCGTACATCGTATATTGACAATCATGAATAGATAACGTACACTATCAACATGTGTAAATTCGCATCGTAATTCGCACTTTTTGAGCACAGATATTAAAAATACGCTTAGAAATACATCTAAAATTCTTTAAAAAATAGAAATTCGGAGAATAAAAATGTACACAGAGAACTCGTATTTTGATGGTGGTCTTCTTCAGTTGATTGGCTGGTATCTTTTGGGAACACTTGTAACCGCACTTACCTTGGGGATCTGTTATCCTTGGGCTGTTTGCATGATTTATCGGTGGGAAGTAAAACATACCGTAGTAGAAGGCAGGCGCCTTGCGTTCGATGGCACAGCGATGCAACTTTTTGGCAAGTGGATATGGTGGCTTTTGCTTACCATTATTACACTGGGCATTTATAGTTTTTGGGTGTCGATTGCGTTAAAAAAATGGAAGGCATCGCACACCTATTTCGCTTAATATCACGGCAGAATCACACAATAGCTTCGCATGCAGGGCAAAGGAATGCCGGCTAGCTTAGCGCAATGCACGAGGAAACCAATGATAGGAACATATATAAACACACTGGCCATCGTTGTGGGCAGTTTAATCGGGTGTATTTTAAAAAAAGGGATTAGCGAAAAGCACAGCCATGCACTGATGCAGGCGATGGGGCTTTCGGCAGCGGCACTTGGCATTCACTCCATTGTTAGCAATATGGCAGAAAGCGCAGCGCCTGTTTTGTTTATTGTTTCGCTGGCGGTTGGCAGTTTTGTGGGCCACGTGTTGCGGCTAGACGAAAGAATCGACACGATTGGTAAAAAATTAAAACACGCCGGCAATTTAGAGGGAACCATCACAGCTGTTTTGTTGTTTTGTTTTGGCACCTTGTCTATACTGGGCCCCATCGAGAGCGCTTTAAACAACAACCATACATTTCTTTTAACAAATGCAACCTTAGATTTTGTAACTTCAATGGTGCTGGCCTCTTCGTTTGGCTTTTCTGTTGTTTATGCTGCTGTCATTCTTTTTTGCTGGCAAGGTTCCATTTATCTTGGGGCAACTGTTTTAGAACCATTTATAACAGATGCTTTGATGGCTGAAATTGGCATTGTGGGCGGTGTGTTGATTTTTAGTACAGGACTTAGTATTTTAAAGGTTTTAAACATCAAAACCATCAATTTTTTGCCGGCACTTGCCGTGCCTCCCCTCTATTTTTTGCTTTTACGCATCTTTTAAGTTTGCGTGCTTACAAACCATACATAGTATTCAAATTGCACTGCACCGCATGTACATGTATAACGATAAAGAACGTATAATAAATGCATAGTGTGTAAAAGGAGACCTTTATGGAAGAAAACAACACCACGCAAAAAACGGCAAAGGCTCGTCTTGCAAAAATTGTAGCGACATTAACAAAGCATAAAGTACTTTCTTCCCTGGCAGAGCAAAAAAACCCAGAACAAGTAAGAGTGGCTTTTGAAGAATTGGGCCCCAGTTTTATAAAAATTGGGCAAATTTTATCCACCCGCTCCGACATCATTACCCCGGAATTTAGCGAAGAATTAAAAAAATTGCAAAACCAAGTGAAAACAGACGATTATGAGTCTGTAAGTGCCACTGTTTTAGCAGAAACAGGCCATGCCGTAGACGATTTGTTTGAGGACTTTTCGCAAAAACCCCTTGCTTCGGCTAGCATTGCGCAAGTGCATATGGCCGAGCTTAAAGGGGGCCAGCGCGTGGTGGTAAAAGTGCAACACCCCGGCATTTTTGACGAAATGAGCCAAGACATTGCCTTGCTGGAAAAGGCGGTGCCACTTGTTAAGTTTATACCGGCCGCCGGCATGGGAGACCCCGCCGCCATTGTGGCAGAGCTAAAGCGTTCTTTATTAAATGAACTGGATTTTACAAAAGAAGCTGAAAACATTGAGAAATTTGGCGGTTTCAATGCGGATGTGCCGTATATTTTATCCCCTAAAGTATACCGGGAGTTTTCTAGCGAGCGCCTTTTGATTATGGATTTTATGCAGGGTGTGCCTGTTTCGGCCTACATAGAGCAATCAAACGCGGAACTGCAAAGCGGGAACACGGCTGTTGTGGAAACAAAAAAACGCTTGGCCAAAGAAATTGTAGACAACTACATGAAGCAAATTTTCGACGATGGCTTTTTCCATGCAGACCCACATCCCGGCAATATTCTTATCACATTGGATACGTCTGCTGTGCTTGAAGAAGAAAGAGCAAACGACGGCCAGCCCAAAACGGTTGAAGCACTGGAAAAAGGCTTGCAGCAAGAGCTTCCGCTAGACATTGACGTAACCGTAGCCGGTGTAAGTTTATCCACCATTTTCCGAAACCAAGACATAGCGAGCTTGTTTGCCGGCACAGTAAAAACACAGCCGGCCGACCATGGGCCGGAGAGGATTGTGTTTATCGATTTTGGCATGATGGGCACGCTTGACGAACACACCCGCGAAAAGCTGAACCGTATTATAGCGGCTGTGCTTGAAAAAGACAGCGAAAAAATGGCACATGCTGTTTTAAGTTTGTGCAAAGCAAAAGCAACAGTGGATATGCAGGCGTTTACAAGAGATGTGGGCAACATGTTTGATAAATATTACGAGATGCCCATTGGAGACTTAGATATTTCTGTGGCTTTTGAGGACATCAATACGCTTTGCGCACGCCATCAACTTCAATTGCCGGAAAGCATTACCTTGTTGGTGAAAGGTGTGGGCACAATTGAAGGCATTGTGCTGGCACTGGATCCGGAGCTTTCTATTATGGATGCGGTAATGCCTTATGCGAAACGATATCTACAAAATCAATTTGACCCAAAAACAGAAGTGCTGAAAATTTTAAAAGATTTATACCGTGCGGGCAAAGCAATGCCGGAGGTGCCTGTGAAAATTTCGCGGGCGCTGGATACACTTACCAGAGGAGAAATGAAACTGAGCATGGAAACCGGGAACTTAGACGAATTGTTTAAGCGAATGGAAACCATGGTAAACCGCCTCGTAATGGGCATCATTGTGGCAGCGCTCATCATGGGCTCTTCCCTTCTCATTCATTTTGCCGATGCAGCCAAAACCGTGGTGTCCGGCATTGGTACAGCCGGGTTTGTGTTGGCCTTTGTGCTTGTGATTATATTGGTGGTTCAAACCATTCGAAGACGAAAATAAACAACTCCCCCGTAAAAAGCGCGTTGTGCAGCTTTTACGGGGGAGTTATATATTATCCATTCAATTAAACAAAGGCACAAGAGCGGTGGCTTTGTTTTTTAAGTAACGATAATGCCGCTTTGTATGGTGGAAAGCAACGACAGATTTGTTTACGTTATTCTTTGTCTATAAGGGCAAAGAAGAATTTTTCTTTCACGATTGTGTCAATCACGCGAATTGGTTTTAATTGGTTTTCTGAAATGCCACGTGCTGCTTGCAAATCACGATACAATGCATACGTTTCTTGCTGTAAAAAACACACCTCAGAGGGAGACAGCGTTCCATTTTCTACCTTGACACCAACAGAGGGATTTGCGATGGCAAGGCCTTTTTCTACAATTTCACGGTATTCTTTGTGTTTTTCTTTTGGAAGCTGTTTTTCCGGCTCCATAAACAGCACGTAACGCCCGGGCGAAACATTTGTATCGGCATAAATACTAAAGTCCCGAATGGATTCTCCACTTTCCTCTTCGAAGTGTTTTACCACACGTGCAATACACCCTTCGTCTGTTTTTTCGCCGGCGATGCTTACCATTTGTTTTTTACGATAGACAAAGCAAATTTTAGGCGATTCGTGGTGATAACCTGTGCAACGAATTACGTCGCCCAAGCGATAACGGTAAAGCCCCGCCAAATTGGTTATCACCACCTCATAGCAGTGCCCCTCTTCCAGTTCATGTAGCCGCTTTGTTTTTGGGTTTTTATCCTCTGCTTCCTCTGCTTCTTGCGTTCCGGGCTCTGCCACGGGAATAAACTCATAAAAGCTGCTGTGTGGCAAAATAACATATTCGCCTTTTTCCATTTCAATCGCCACAGCCATCATCGATTCTGATGCGGCATAAACCGAAAAATAAAATGGTATATCACCAGAATATCGGCGCATTTTTTCAGCATAAATGGTAAAACTACCTGTGCCGATGCCACCGATAAAATCCATTTTTGGAAAAATGCGTGGTAAAATTGGCGTATCGAACCCTTTGGAAAACTCATTTCTCAACGCTTTTGCACGTTGTGGAAGAGGTTTTATATAGGCCTGTAAATCACGGCGTAAATCCTCAGGCAGCCGAATGGAATCGTCGATGCGCCCAAGTTCAATATCGCGCACAATTAGCTCATGGTGACGCTCCATATAATACATCATATCGGCTAAAGTTGTCATAAAGGGTGTCATTAGGCAGGGCAAGCCCTCTTGTTCCATTGCAAAACGAAGCATCACGTATTTTTTGTCGTAATTCTCTGTGCAGTAAAGGGCCGGCACAGGTGTTGTGAAAAAATAGGGTAAAATTTTCTCGGTTTTTCCCATTACGGCCATACTAATAGGTCCCATGGGTGTGCCGTCGGAGGCAAAACCCTTGGAAATTTGTATGGCACTGAGAATGTGCCCGTAATTTAAGCTGCGGCCTTTCGTTTTCTTCACATAGCGTTCGGCCGCGGCAAGCATAATGCCAAAAGAATAATCCTCATAGATATCTAAGGTTTTTTGCGAAACCGGAATTTTTTTAGGATTGTCTGTGCTGCCGGATGTCATGGCATAATAGCAAGTGGGATAAGCACTGATTAAATCATGCGCCCCAGAGGCAATGCTTCGGTCGATCACTTCGGCATAATCATCGTAAGTGGTAAACGGCACTTGATTTTGAAAATCGTCTACGGTATGAATGGAGGAAAATTGATGTTTTTGCCCAAATTCAGTGTTTTCGTTGTCGCGCACAATTTGAAAAAGCAAGTCTTCATTTGTTTTTTTCGCCTGCATCGACATTTCGTTTAAACGCTGAAAGCTCTTTCGTCCCTTTCGCGTTATCGTAGACATCAGCAAGCGGTTTAGCAACTTTTTCATAAAAACCTCCTGTAGCAGTTTTGGGAAAAATGGTTTATGCAAGTGTGTTATGTCAATTCGTGCAAATATGGCTCTTTCATTTTGTGTATCGCTGTGATGTTGTTTCAATGGTTATTTTTCGTTTGTATGGCACAAAGTTCGTTTGCACCGCTGCTTCATGTAAACAGAGCATGTGCAGATGCTATTTTTTTGCAAGAAAATTTTGTAAAATGGCATCGCTGGCTTTGCTCATATATTGGGGATATAGCCCCGGAAATGCGTTTACTTCGGCCAACACAAATTCATCTTTGCCAAACATAAGGTCGAGCCCAATGAGGGGCAACTGAAACAAACCGGCTATTTTTTTACACAATTGTAGCGTAGGTTCATCTATTTCATAATCAAGCAGTTTGCCACCCACATGAAGATTTGAGCGGAATTCGTTTGGATCTTGTGAGCTTCTCATGCTAGAGGACATAAGCTCTCCGTTTAAAAGTGTTACACGCACATCTTTCCCGTGCGATGTGGAGATATATTCCTGGGCTACATAGGCCACACCGTAGGAAAGCGCAGCAAGGCAGTCGTCCAGTTCGGCCTCGTTATGAATCAACTGCACACCTTCGCCGCCAAACCCACCATCTGGTTTTACCACAAAGGGGAAATTCACTTGGCTTAAAATCGTTTCCTTTTTTGATCGGTGAAAGAATACCACTGTTTTTGGTACACGGATGTTGTTTTTAGCCAAACGATGATAGGTGAGGATTTTACTTTTTGCCACGGCAACCTCGCTTAAATTTAAAACACATGGCACGCCGGCTTCTAAAAGAAGGTGCTCTATCAGCAAATAATCGGTGTTGCTTAATGTGGGCCAAAAAGCGTCTGGCAAGGGAATTTCTTCACCATTGTAAATTGCTTTTAAATTTTCACCTGTTTCTATTTGTAATTCCATGCAATCCATAAGAAGAATGGTAAGCTCAGGTGGTATCGCATCCTCATACATTTTCATCATAACATCCCAGTGTTTGTCTGCATAAGATACTAAAGCCCATACGGTCATACAAGTGCCTCCTTATTATTGTCCATACAAATTTTACGGTGTAGATGACACGTTGCAGCTTATTGGTTTATAAGCTGTTTTGCACTTTGTAAAACAAGAGGTGAAATGGTGTTTGGAAAAGCCTCTTGCAAAGATTGTAAACCGAAAATCAATTCCTCTTTTGTGTCAAAACCACCATACACAACTTCGCCATAGTGCATATTTATGTTTGGCTTTGTGTTGGAAATCATCATTACAAATTGCACATGGTCAAAGGCTTGCAAGCGCTGCAGTTCGTCTTTGTCCATGGAAGGAATTTTAAAGTTTACCACATATTTTAAATTCTTCCAGTCGGTGTAATCCACAGCACTGCCCAAAGCGGATTCTAAAAATACAGAAAATGCATTGCGCCCTTGTGAGGCTGCCGTCATTGTGGTCATGCCAGACCAACGGGGGTTCACCTCGATAACATACCATTTGTTATCCCTGAAAACCAAATCAATTTGTGCACAGCCAGAAAAATTGAATTGTTCTGCCAAACGGCGTAAAGACTCTTGCAGTTGAGGAATGTGATATTTTTCGTCGGTAACCGGGCCGAATTTAATGCTGTACCGTGGCTCGGTTACACCTTCTTCATTCATGGTAAAGCGGAAGGGTGGCAACACGTGATAATTTCGGTTTGCACCATGGATTTCTGTGCCAAACTGCTCGCCCCGTATCAGTTCTTCCACAATCACATCCGAGTTTGTGCCCTCTCCCAGCAAAATTTCCTTGGCTTTTTCGTAGCTATCGGCAATTTGAATGCCCAGCGAAGCGGCCCCCACGGTGTCTTTGATAATGACAGGAAAGGTCATTTCTTTAATGCGGAAAAATACATATTCTTTGTATACGTTGTTTTCCACCTTTTTGTTTGTTTTTTCTACCCAAAACAAAGCGCTGTGGATATAAATGGCTTTTGCTACGCCAAATTTTGTTTCACGTAAAGCAAGGTGAGAACGCCATTTGTCGAAAAAAGCAATGGCAGAAAATGTGGTGTGTGCATACGTTTGAATGCCTTTTTCTTCCAGCTGTTCGGCAATGATGGCATCTTTTAAGGTGCTCCAATCGAGTGGAACACTTGGTGTAGAAATGGCAATGGCCATGGCAGGGGCTAAATTCCATATAATATCGGCAATTTCTTCCACACTGTTGTTTTCTTCTACCAAAACATACCGCACATTTTTAGGTTTGCAAACCACGTTGCCGTCTTTCATATCCAGCAAATACATGCCCGGCAGTTTGCTTACCAAAATAAACTCGTGCTGTGGATATTGTTGTGCCAGCCTATCCCATTCAGAGCCACGCGTTGGA
This sequence comes from uncultured Oscillospiraceae bacterium, assembly GCA_964370195.1. Classification (GTDB taxonomy): domain Bacteria; phylum Bacillota; class Clostridia; order Oscillospirales; family Ruminococcaceae; genus JAAYCI01. The sequence continues at coordinate 45,335 of CAYJIH010000004.1, read as the reverse complement.
TAGCAAGTGTTATGGTCATAAGCACTTTCAAAAACATTCGACATTGTGTTGTAAAAAACAATTCTCACGGCGAGGCCTCCTTAAGTTATATGGATACGAATATCTTAATAAACGTAACGAAAATGTTGCCTTTTATCATACAAAGCGACGCTGTTATTATTTAGAAAAGTGCAAGGTATTTGCCTTTTTCACGCAAAACCTTGCACTTTTGTTTTAGTATACACAATTTGGTTGAAATAATAAAGATGTTTTTTACCAACGTATGAGAAAATTAGCCTGTTTGCCACAAACATCGAATGCAACCCGTATGGTGTTAGCTTGGCTGCATTTCTTCATCTCGTCGATTTTTCAAAGTTTCGTCAATTTTAAAAGTGCTGTCAATTTTAGGCCACACCCATAGTAAATTAAGCAGCATGGGAATGGATAGGCCAAAAAATAGCAAGCTGGGCAATGTGAGCGGCAAAAAAGATGCTTGCAACAACACAAGCCCACTGCCCATAAGTGCGCCCGGTAAACTGCGTGGCAAATTTCCCAAAGACAAAAGTAAGCTGTTTTGTAAAAGGCTGCGCATAGAAAGTGTTACATATGCTGCCTGAAGGAAAAAATAAGGAAGCGACAACAGCAAAAGAAACAGTGCTAAAAAATACAAGGCCAAAACAAAGCTGGGCATGTCTGCTATCATAGCACTGCCAAACAATAACATGTAACCAATACTACCAAACAGCAAGCCAAACACAAGGCCCGGCAAGGCTGTACTTTTAAAGTTTTCTTTATATTTCCGCCAAAAATCGTGCCAAACGTAAATGGGCTCGTCGCGCAGCATTTGGGCAATTAAATACATAAAGGCGGTGAGAGAAGGCCCCAGTGGCAAGCAAGCCGCAAACGAACCTACGATGAATATACACATAACAAGCCAGTTTGCCTGTGTTAAAAAATACACACCGATCAAAAACAATAAAATTGGCAATACAAGCAATAAACTGAATAACAAATTTAATTTGATTAGGTTGCCCATCTCCCGAAACAAAACTTCACCAAAACGGGCAGGGCCTTTCTTTTTTGGTGCATTTTTGGGCACACCAGGCCCCGGTTTGTTCCAATCACGTTTAAATGGGTTCATATCTTACCTTTCTTTGTACTGTCAATCGTAGTACTGTCAATCGTACACCGTTTCTAACCAAGGGGTTTTGACAGGTTGTGCTTTTACATATTGTTACGGGGCACCTGCACGCTTAAACACAAATGGAAATGGCCTTTGGCAAAACAGAAATTTGTGCATTTGCAAAATTCCCGCCAAACTCGCCATCCAGCGTCCAGTTTACGGCTTCTGTGCTGTGCACGGAAAAACACTTGCCCTGCCGCACTTCCATTAAGGGCGACTGATACAATTCTTGCTTTACAAAAAGCTGGGGCAAATTGCTCATCTCCGTTATGTTTTTTGGCTTTCGCACTAAAATCAGCTCAAACAAGCCATCATCCATGGCCACTTTCCCGTGCGTGCGCAAGGGCATGCCCCCCAAAGACAATGTGTTTGCCACCATACCAAATAAAAATTCGCCTTCTAATTGCTCGCCATCGCACGTTACCTTTGCTGTGATGGTGGGCAAATTGGTGAGTCGGCTCATGCCTTCTAGCACATAAGCCAAATAACCTACCGTGTTTTTAAATTGTTGGTTTGTGGTGTACGCTACATCCGTAAACGCGCCAAAGCCTGCTGCGTAGTTAAAGCTTCTTTTTTCAAATATACCCACATCACAGTCAAATATATTTTGCGATTCAACAATTCGCTTTGCCGCATCTTTCATGTCGCCTTTGGGCAAGCCAAGGCTGGTGGCAAAATCGTTGGTGGTGCCACCGGGAATGTACCCAAGCAAAGTGGGGTGTTTGCGCTTTATCATTCCACCCACCACTTCGTTTAATGTGCCATCGCCACCACAGCATATCAATAGCTCATACGTTTTGCTGTGTTTGCGGGCCCATTTATAGGCATCGCCTACGCGTTGGGTGGGGTGCATGGTGAGCTGAAAGCCACCTTCATAAAATGTTTGCACAATGTCAAGAAGCTGTGTTTTTAGTTTTCCACCGGCTGTGTGCGGGTTGTAAATAAAAAGTGCATTTCTCACAATATATACCCTCTATGCTAATGGTTTAATTGCGAATTAATTTGTATTAAAATGGTTTTTGCCAAATTCGGATAACACCAAACCTTTATTATGTTCTTCGGCCCAGCCGATATTCCAGTAGCTCGTAAATAGCAAAAGTCCACGTCCACGCATATCCTCGGCCGGTTTAGAATCACTGGAAATATCCAATTGCTGAATAGGCACTTCGCTTTTTTCCACCCAACGTATATGGCCATAAGGAAGCCGCTCTAATATTATATCTACACTATATTCGTTTTTTAAGCGATATTCAAGCACTTCAAATTGCAAAACACCTACAGCGCCTACAATGATTTCTTCCATGCCACCACCCACTTGGCGGAAAATTTGGATGGCACCTTCTTGGGCAATTTGTTCAATGCCCTTTACAAACTGTTTGCGTTTCATGGTATCCTTTTGGCGCACAGAGGCAAAGTGCTCGGGTGCAAAAATAGGAATGGGAGCAAACATAAAACGTTCTTTAGCGGCATTTACGGTATCCCCAATTGAAAAAATACCGGGGTCGAATACGCCCAAAATATCGCCGGCGTAAGCTTCTTCCACCATTTCCCGCTCTTCTGCCATCATTTGCTGCGCCTGCGAAATGCGAATGGTTTTGCCGGCTTGCTCGTGACGTGCTTCCATGCCCTTTTCAAACCGGCCACTGCAAATGCGCATAAACGCAATACGGTCGCGGTGTGTTTTGTTCATATTTGCTTGAATTTTAAACACAAAAGCAGAGAAATTCTCGTTGAATGGGTCAATTTCACCACTGCTTGCCTCGCGCGAAAGTGGTGGTGGTGTTAGCTGTAAAAACGCTTTCAAAAATGGTTCCACACCAAAATTTGTAAGGCCGGATCCGAAGAAAACCGGTGTGAGGCGGCCGGCCAAAACAGCCTCTTCATCATACGTACTTCCGGCGCCATCCAATAGTTCAATGTCTTCCAGTAAAATCATATGGGCATCTGCACCAATTTGCTCGTCGATGCCATCCCCGCCTAGTTTTGCCTGAAAGCTCTCCACTTTTTTCGCGCCGCGCAGCACGGCCTCAAACGTTAAAATCTCCTGACGCTCACGGTCGTAAACGCCTTGAAATTCTTTGCCGCTTCCTATGGGCCAGTTCATGGCGTATGTGTCGATGCCAAGCACCTCTTCAATGTCGGTAAGCAAATCGAGTGGCGGTTTCGCCTCGCGGTCCATTTTATTTACAAATGTAAAAATGGGTATGCCGCGCATCACACATACTTTAAATAGTTTTTTTGTTTGTGCCTCTACACCTTTTGCCGCATCAATCACCATGACAGCGGCATCTGCCGCCATTAAAGTGCGGTATGTATCCTCTGAAAAGTCCTGATGGCCAGGGGTATCCAAAATATTTACGCAGAAATTGTTATATTCAAACTGCAACACACTGCTTGTAACCGAAATACCACGCTGCTTTTCAATTTCCATCCAATCGGATACAGCGTGCCGTGTGTTTTTTTGCCCTTTTACACTGCCGGCTTGCTGAATGGCACCGCCGTACAAAAGCAGTTTTTCTGTTAAAGTTGTTTTGCCTGCATCAGGGTGGCTGATGATGGCAAACGTTCGCCGCCTACGAATTTCTTCTTGTGTTGTCATAACGTCCTTTCTCGGCCTTATGCCGCTGTAAAACACTTTCTATGTGGGGCTTTTTTCTCGGTAATCAATGGCTTGCACCGCAACACACTGGCCGGTTGCATTATCCAATGTAAACAACACTGCATTGAGCATACATGGCCCATTTTCTACTACAAATTGAACCGGCGCATGCTGTTTTTGCCGTTTGATGGCCAAATGTGGTTGTACACCAATCACACTGTGTATGGGGCCTGTCATGCCAACATCAGAGATAAAGCCCGTTTTGTTTGGTAAAATTTGGGCATCTGCTGTTTGTACGTGGGTGTGTGTGCCAAACACAGCGCCAACACGCCCATCTAAATCATATGCAAATGCCTTTTTTTCCGCCGTCGATTCTGCATGGAAATCCACCAGTATAAACCGTGCTTCGATATTTTTCAAAAGGGAATCCATGCGTTTATAGGGGTTATCGATGGGTTCTAAAAACGAAGTGCCTGCCATATTGATAACACAAATTGTACCATATCGGCCGGTATCAATAAAACAGCAACCGGTATCGTCCTCTGTATAAGGGTAATTGGCCGGATGTAGCAGTGTGTCTATTTCGCCAAACAACTCTTCGCCGGCACGGCGGTAACAATGATTGCCCGTTGTGATTACATCGGCATAGTTTAGCAGTTCATCGGCTTCTTTTTTTGTAATGCCCACACCGCTTGGGTGGCTGTTTTCGCCATTGACAATTACAAAATCGGCCTCATACGTGCGCTTTAAATAGGGAACGGCATGCCGAAAAAAATGTAAACCCGGCTCGCCTACCACGTCGCCAACACATAAAAATTTCAAGCGTGCCTCCTTTGGCTTTTGTTAAAAAACCGCTGGGAAGCGTATAGCTTCCCAGCGGATATGTTCTGGTTATCGGTTATTTTGCGTAGTCAACTGCGCGACTTTCGCGTACAACACTCACCTTAATTTGGCCAGGATAATCTAAATCATTTTCAATCTTTTGGCTGATGTCATGTGCTAAAATGGTTAGCTCGTCGTCAGCAATGCGTTCCGGTTTTACCATAATGCGCACTTCACGGCCCGCTTGAATAGCAAAACTGCTTTCCACACCGTCAAATCCTTTGGCAATCTCTTCCAGGGCTTCTAGGCGTTTGATGTAGCTTTCTAAGTTTTCGCGTCGTGCACCGGGCCTTGCTGCCGAAATGGCATCGGCCGCCATTACAATGAAAGCCAAGGGAGTTTGTGGCTCCACATCACCATGATGTGCCTCAATGGCATGAATCACAGCGGGGTTCTCTTTGTATTTTTTGGCAACTTCCACGCCAATTTGCACGTGGCTACCTTCAATCTCGTGGTCAAGCGCCTTGCCAATATCGTGCAATAAACCGGCGCGTTTTGCCTGTGCCACGTTCAGGCCAAGCTCTGCGGCCATCACACCGGAAAGGTAAGCCACTTCCAGCGAATGGTTTAGCACATTTTGTCCGTAGCTTGTGCGATAGCGAAGACGGCCAAGCAATTTTACAATGTCTGGGTGAACACCGTGCACACCCACATCCATCACGGCTTTTTCGCCTTCGCGTTTCATCACCAGTTCCATATCACGGCGGCATTTTTCCACCGTTTCCTCAATGCGAGCAGGATGAATGCGCCCGTCTGCAATGAGTTTTTCCAACGTTTGGCGTGCCACTTCACGGCGAACCGGGTCAAAACTGGATAATGTGATGGCCTCCGGTGTGTCGTCAATAATCAAATCAACACCGGTGGCGGTTTCTAAAGCGCGGATGTTGCGGCCTTCGCGCCCAATGATACGACCTTTCATTTCATCATTTGGTAAGGTGGCCACCGAAATGGTTACCTCACTGGAATGGTCGGCCGCGCAACGGGCAATTGCCATGCTGATGAGTTCTTTCGCCATGCTTTCGGCTTCGTCTTTCATCATAGTTTCGTATGCGGAAATGCGCATGGCTTTTTCGTGGCCCAATTGTTCTTCAAGGCGCGCCATTAAAACTTTACGTGCTTCTTCTTGTGTCATAGAAGCCACGCTTTCCAGCTTTTCTAGCTGGCGCTGTTTAATTTGGTCAATTTCAGAAAGTTTTGCCTCTGCCAGCGCTTCTTTTTGCTGCAGGTCTTCTTCCTTTTTTTCCAAAACAGCCGTTTTCTTGTCTAAATTGTCTTCTTTTTGGTCAATTCGTTTTTCAGAACGAGAAATTTCTGCCCTACGTTCTTTTGCTTCTTTTTCAGCTTCTTGTTTAAATTGATACGCTTTTTCTTTGGCCTCTACGGTGGCCTCTTTCAATTTTTGCTCTGCCGTTTTGATGGCCTCGTTTACAATTTTAACCGATTCTTCTTCGGCCGAGCCCATGGTGCGTTCTGCCGTGCGGCGGCGATATGAAATACCACTTAAAAAACCAATAATGGCAGCCACAGCGATGCCCACAACGAGAACCACCCATAAAATGGGGGATGTGAATAACAACGAAAGTCAACTCCTTAATGTGTAAAATACTAGGAGCCTTGCATTCTTGCTACTGTTTTAAAGCAAACAATAATTTGATTTTCAAATAACATGAACACCACCACCGTGGGGGCACTATTCATCGAAAATATGGTTCAAAAAGGCGTTTGCCCGTTAAATATCACAAGAACATAAGACCTCTGAAGATGTATATGTCTAAGCTACAGCACAATGTGTGCCACGCTAAAACCATCTATTACATCTTATTGTAAAGGGCAATGCACTCTCTTGTCAAGAAAAGTTTGCCTAAGAGGCACACTTCTCACATAAAATTCACAACGCAATCTTTGCACAATTTAAAAGAATGTTCTATAATAGTTCTTGTATAATGTGGAGAAAATGCCACAGCACTTCTTTTTATTGTTCTCACACGTTTTTCACATTTCATGACGAAACAGCGGAGGGTTCCATGAAAATCAGAGAAATTGCCAATATTTTAAATGCAAATGTACTTTGTTGTGAAGAATGCTTAGACCAAGAGGTGAAAACCGCCTGTGGCAGTGATATGATGAGCGACGTTTTGGCCTATGTAAAAGACCAAGGTGTGTTGCTTACCGGGCTTGTAAACCCACAAGTGGTGCGCACTGCCAGCATGATGGATATGCACTGCATTGTATTTGTACGCGGCAAACAACCAGATGAAACCTTGTTGCAGCTGGCAAATAAAATGGGGATTGCTTTGCTATGTACGCAAAAAACCATGTTTTTGGCCTGCGGTCTTTTGTACCAAAACGGCCTTAGAGGAGGAGAGCAAGCCCATGGCCGAAGCGATGATTGAGCTGCACTACACCGTTCCCCCGGATGATTTTACAAGGGCGGGCGAAGCAAGCTCTGACTTAAAACAACAATTAAAAAAATTGGGCCTGCCAAAAGAAGCGGTGCGCCGTGTGGCCATCTCTATGTATGAAGGCGAAATCAATTTGGTGATTCATGCGGGTGGCGGCGAAATTTTTGTAGAAATTTACCCGGACTGTGTGCGTATGAACTTGTGCGATAAAGGCCCCGGGATTGAAAACATCGAGCTGGCCATGACAGAGGGATTTTCCACAGCATCGGATTCTGCAAGAAGTATGGGCTTTGGTGCTGGCATGGGTTTGCCAAACATGAAACGATACACAGACGAATTTGAATTGACATCCACACTGGGGCAAGGAACATGTTTACGCATGGCCGTGCATATCTAGTGTTTGGCCAATTAGAAAGAGGGTACGATGGCAGAGCTGTTTCATGCCGTACAACTGGATAAAACCTTGTGCAAAGGGTGCATCAATTGTATTAAGCGATGCCCTACGCAGGCCATTCGCGTGCGGGAGGGAAAGGCGCACATTACCCCCGGCCTTTGTATCGATTGTGGCGAATGCATTCGCCGATGCCCCCATCATGCAAAAAAAGCAGTAACAGACCCGTTGTCTGTGGTGCGCCGATATGCGTACCCCATTGCATTGATGCCACCCAGTTTGTATGCGCAGTTTAATCATTTAGACGACCCAGATCTTGTTTCGTCTGCTTTAAAACAACTGGGGTTTCGTGATGTATATGACGTGGGGCGTGCCGCCGAACTGGTAAGCGAGGCCACGCGCCATATGATGGCAGCCGGGCGGCTGAAAAAACCCGTCATTTCTTCGGCGTGCCCGGCAGTGGTGCGCTTAATTCGGGTGCGCTTTCCTTCTTTGATTGACCGTGTGCTGCACCTGGTGGCGCCGGTAGAGCTTGCCGCACAGCTTGCGCGCGAAGAGGCAAAGCGGGCCGGTGTGCCAGAGGAAGACATTCGCTGTGTTTTTTTAACACCCTGCCCTGCCAAAGCAACTGCCATCCAAATGCCCCTTGGAATTCAAAAAAGTGCAATGGATGCAGCCATTGCCATAAAAGACATTTATCCGCCCATGTTGGCCGCCATGAAAAAACCACCCACAACACCCGAGCCACCACGCGTTTGTGGGCGCATTGGTATGGGATGGGCCGAAAGTGGCGGCGAGGCGGTGGGGCTTCTTTCCACAGATGCTTATCTTGCCGCAGACGGCATTGAAAATGTCATTCGTGTGCTGGAGGATTTAGAAGATGACAAATATGAAGAGCTCGATTTTGTAGAGCTTAACGCATGTTCCGGTGGTTGTGTTGGTGGTGTGCTGCAAGTGGAAAACCCTTATATTGCTAAAGCAAAACTGGCCAAATTGCGGCGCTACATGCATGTTAGTGTAAGCCGTTTGGAGGATGGAATACCACCATCGATGCGCTGGAATTCCGATTTGCAATACTTGCCTGTAATGGAACTGGGAAAAAACACAGCAGAAAGTTTTAGTTTATATGCAAAGGCAGCAGAAATATTGCAAAAATTGCCTCTTTTAGATTGTGGAAGCTGTGGTGCCCCCACGTGCACCGCTTTTGCCGAAGACGTGGTGCGTGGCAACGCCGATTTAAACGGCTGCATGGTGTTGATGCGTCAACACATGGAGGCTGCCCTAGAGGCGGTTGGGTATTCTGCTATAGAGCAAATGATGAAGGGAAACCCATTTGCCGGGGAGGACAACAATGAAAACGAATGATTTAGCCCATTTGCCGGATTTTGAGTGTGTTGTTGCAGGCGATGCACAGGAGATTAGCAGTGTGTATTGTGCCGATTTGTTAAGCTGGGCCATGTCGCGTGCGCCACAGGGCTGTGTGTGGTGCACGGTGATGGGCAACGTAAATATGTTGGCTGTGGCCACCTTGGCTGATGTGGCCGCGGTAGTTCTTTGCGAAGGGTCTTTTTTAGACGAAGCGGCGCAAACACGTGCAAAACAAGAAGGGATTTCTGTTTACACCACGTCAAAACCTGCGTTTGAAGCTGCTTACATCGTTGCAAAAGTGGCCTCTTGCCTGCCGCAATGAACCAATTTAGGTACGATCTTCATCTTCACTCCTGCCTTTCAGCCTGTGCGCAGGATGATATGACGCCGGCAAACATTGCGGGGTTTGCACGTCTTGAAGGGCTAAGCATCATTGCCGTTACCGACCATAACAGTGCGCTTAATTTGCCGGCCACAGCACGAGCATGCAAAGAGTATGGCGTTGGGTTTGTGCCGGGCATTGAAGTGACAAGCGCTGAAGAAATTCACCTTCTTTGCTATTTTAAACAATTGCACAGTGCCCTTGCAATGGGTGAAATTTTGCAAAAAAACCTTCCGTTTTATCCATACGAGCGAAATATTTTTGGTAATCAGCTTGTGGTGGATGAAGACGACAATGTAACAGCGGAGGCAATTCGTCTTTTAAGCTCCGCCGTGTTGCTTGATATGTATGAAGTGAAAATGCACTGTGAAGCTTTGGGGGGCTTGTGTGTGCCGGCGCATATCAACCGAAGCGCAAACAGCCTGCTTTCTGTGCTTGGTGTTGTTCCGGAAGATTTTTTTTGTCCTGTATATGAGTGGAGCCATTTTGGGAGGGAATCTTCTTTATCAGCAAGTGCTGCTGTGCCGCCCGGCAGTGAAATTCTAGTTTCGTCTGATGCACATTGTTTGCAGGACATAGGCGCTTTCGAAAGTGTTTTAACAGAAGATAGTTTTTTTTGGCGCTGGTTGCAAAAATAAAAATACTGTGTGTTTGGAAGGAAAAAAGCGTAAAGATATATAGAAATGAGATACAGCAGTAGTGATATTTTGCGCCGGATGATGTAAAGGGGGCTTTCTTGCCATCGCAAGGGCCGTTACTTTCCTTTTATGCTCTATTGTGATACAATAAAAGAAGTTTGACCTTCGCATTTTACGGGCTTAAAAAATTTTTCTTGCCCTACTCCCCTACAACGAAGGCGATGCCACAGCATTTTATCACAATCAAAGCCTGCGTCGCCCTAACAGAAAAGAGCTTTATGAAATTTGACCAACTAAAACTGAGCGCACCGTTACTAAAGGCAGTGCGCGAGGCCGGGTACGAAACACCCAGCCCCATTCAGCAAAAAGCCATTCCGCCGGTATTGGCCGGGCGCGACCTTTTGGGTTGTGCACAAACAGGAACCGGAAAAACAGCTGCGTTTGCCTTGCCTATTTTGCAGCGCTTGCACCACATTCACCATAAAAAACACCCACCCATTCGCGCATTAATTTTAACGCCCACGCGTGAATTGGCCTTGCAAATTCAAGAGAGTTTTACACAGTATGGCAAACACTTGCCTTTGCGAAGCACTGTTATTTTTGGCGGCGTTGGCCAAAACCCGCAAGTGATGGCCCTTGCACGTGGCGTGGACATCTTAGTGGCAACACCCGGGCGCCTTTTAGATTTAATGCAACAAGGACATATAAAATTGTCTCACCTTGAAATTTTTGTTTTAGATGAGGCAGACCGCATGCTTGATATGGGCTTTGTACAAGATGTGAAAAAGGTAATGAAAGTTCTGCCTGAAAAAAGGCAAACGTTGCTGTTTTCGGCCACGATGCCACGCGAAATTTCTGCATTGGCAGACCGCCTTTTACACAATCCGGCCAAAGTAACCGTAACGCCTGTTTCCAGCACAGTAGAAAGTATTCAGCAGCGCTTATACAAAGTGGATAAAGCCAACAAAAAATTTCTTCTGGCCTATTTGCTGCGCAAAGAAAAAGCACGAAGCGCGCTGGTTTTTACACGCACAAAACATGGGGCCGATCGTGTGGCAAAAGATTTGACACGTGCAGGCATTCATGCAAAGGCCATTCATGGCAATAAAAGTCAAACGGCCCGACAAGAGGCACTTGCCAGCTTAAAAGAGGGGCGTGTGCAGGTGCTTGTGGCCACAGATATTGCCGCAAGAGGCCTTGATATTAGTGAATTATCACATGTTTTTAATTTTGATTTACCCAATATACCCGAGACGTACGTGCACCGCATTGGGCGAACAGGCCGCGCAGGCCGCGGTGGTGTTGCCGTTAGTTTTTGTATGCGCGAAGAGCTTCCGTATTTAGCGGATATTGAAAAACTCATCGGGTTTCAAATTCCGGAAGTATGTGAGCATAACTGGCCTATGCAAGGTGCATCTGCTGAAAAACAAGAAAAAAAGCAAGTGGTGAAGGAATTGAAAAAACCAGAAAAACAAAACCAAAATAACAAACAAAAAATTGAAAAAAATAAAAAAAATGATAAAACTGCTTCAACTGCTGGCAAAACAGGCGAAAAAAAAGCCGCCACACGCCGGCCAACAGAGCCACGGAAACACCCGCAAAATCAACCGGCTACAGGCAGTGTTCCGGCTGCAAAAAACATTGTAACACGGAGACCTGTTTGGGGTGGTTCGGCTGCGCCTTCTACAAATGAAGCAGTTATCAAGCAGGAAGGAGATGGGCAGATGGGTAAGAATAACCGCCGCAACCCGCGCGGACGCAACCGGCAAAACCGCCCCAATACACCGGTGGAACAAGAGACGAAGAAAAAGGCGCCGGAAATTCCTAAAGATAAAAATGGGCTGTTTGATTTTAGTGAAGATGAACTGGCACAAGATAACTCGCTTCGCTTAATTGGTGATACAACACCGAGTGATACGAAATTTGCTAGCTTTGAGGATTATTTGAAGGCAAGGAAAGAATGAGCACACTGTATAGCAAAGCAGAAACACAGTATGTTTTAGGCAACGCCATTGTTGTGTTATGCGCTGGTTTACTATTTGTATTTTTTTCCATACAATTTATGGGTATCGACCTTTTAATCGATGCTGTTGGCTGGGTTTTGATATTCAACGGCATTCGCATTTTAGAGCGCCCCGGTGGAGGCATTGGCCCAAAAGCTGCATTGTGCATTGTGCTGGCGGTTGCCGGTGGTGCACTTTTATTTCTAAAGGGCATGCTATACACCGTTGTGGTTTATGGCTACGCAATACTTTCGGCGCTGTTTTTTATCGCGTTGGCTTTTCTACTTCACCGAATTTTGCTGATTTTGCACCATAGAATTTCGGCAATTTGTTGCGCTGTTTGTTTTGGTATCATGGCATTGTTGTTTCCGTTTTTAGCACTTTCCCCCGTAGTGGGTTTCCATTTTATTGCCCTGTCCATTGTGGGCTTTTTTGTTAAATTGCTTTCTCTGGGTTTGCTTTTTTGGGTTTGGAGGCTCTTTCATAAAAACAAATCGAATGCGTAAATGCTTTTTTATTTATACACCACATTTTGTGTCTTTTATTTTGCGCAAACTTTTGCATAATCGACAAAGTAGTTTTCTTTTCTTAACATATTTGTAATATTATTAAATTTAATATACATCTTTAATGAAATGTGAGGTGCGGTTGATGGCGGCGGTAAAAGCGAGAGAATCCATTTGGTCTGTTGGTGTAATGGATGAAAAATTACGTGTTTTTGACGTGATTATGGAAACAAAACAAGGCACTACCTACAATTCTTATCTAGTGCGTGGCAATGAAAAAACAGTTTTGATTGAATGTGTAAAAGATAAGTTTTATGCAGAATGGCTTGAAAATATCCAAGAAGTTTGCAGCCCGTCTGATATCGATTATATTGTGCTTAACCACACAGAGCCAGACCATTCCGGTTGCCTTGCACGTTTTTTGAAATTGGCACCGAATGCACAGGTGCTTGCTAGCAACACGGCTATTACATTTCTTGGCGAAATATTAAATAAACCTTTTCCACATCGTGTGGTGGCCGATAACGACGTGGTTGACATTGGTGGCATGGAGCTTCATTTCCTTTCCGCCCCCATGCTTCACTGGCCAGATACACAGTTTACCTATATTCCACAGCGTCAAGCACTTTTTTCTTGCGATATGTTTGGTTGCCACCATGCCGACCCACTCTTGTTTAATGACGTTATCAAAGACGCCGAAACGTTTTCAGATGCGTATCGCTATTACTTCGATAACATTATGGGCCCTTACAAAATTCCGCATGTTGGCCGTGCTTTAGATAAAATTCAAGATTTACCACTAGAATTTATTGGAACAGGCCATGGCCCTATTTTACGTACCAACATCCAATATTATTTAGATTTATACCGAAAGTGGAGCAAGCCGTGTAGTTCAGAGGAAAAATCGGTGGCCATTGCTTATGTAAGCGCCTATGGCTATACACGGGAACTTGCCATGACAATTCAGCAGAGCCTGCGGGAAAATGGTGTGCCACATGTGGAATGCTTCGACCTAGTGGAAGACAACATGCAAGCGGCACAAAGTGCGCTTTTATCTGCCGATGCCATTTTGCTGGGTAGCTCTACCATGGTGGGCGACGCCTTGCCACCCATTTACGAGGCCATTCTTTGCATGAACCCCGTTTGCCAGCGTGGAAAACTGGCCGGTGCTTTTGGCTGTTATGCTTGGAGTGGTGAAGCTGTGCCAAATTTGCTGGCACGTTTTGAACAACTTCGCATGAAAGTACCTGTTGAGGGCTTACGTGTGCGCTTAAAACCAAGCGATGAAAATTTACAACAAGCACGAGATTTTGCAAAATCCTTTGCTGCCGCCTTGCTGGAAGCATAAGACATTTTTTTGACTCATCATGTTCTGGGATCGGTTTTTCACCGGTGCGTTTAACCAGAGATGCGTTATTTTATTGCATCTCTTGGTTAGGCAGTATACATTAGGAGGTTTGTCAAATGAAAAAGTGGCGTTGTATCGTATGTGGAGAAGTGTTTGAAGGGGATGTACATCCAGAGCCATGCCCAGTGTGTGGCGCCTCAGGAGACGAAAGTTTCGAGGAAGTGTCCGATTAGCAACTAGCCCGCTGCCCGTGGGAACACCCTACTCGCAGCGGGTTTCTTCTTTTTTGTTGGCATAATTTTGATTCTTCTTTTTTGATATTTGTATAATGACATAGCCGGGGGACCAGATATGAACAAGGTGTTGAACACGCCGCAAGGTGAGTTACACTATGAATTTGAGCGTAAACGTGTAAAGAACTTAAATGTTCGTATACGCCGTGACGGCACGGTGTATGTAAGCGCACCGCTTCGCATGCGAGAGAAAGACATCGAATCTTTTTTACAAAGCAAGGCCAGCTGGCTGTTTGAAAAACAGCAGGAAACACAATCATCGCTTGATAAAAGCGATTGTATTTATACAAAAGAGCAATGTATGGCTTGTTTTTCTGCGGTAAGCGATCGTGTGTATCCGTTGTTTGCACATTGTTTGCACGAAAAACCAACGCTTGTTGTGCGTGATATGAAAAGCCGTTGGGGCAGCTGCCATGTGCATAAAAATAAAATTACATTGAATATGCGTTTGGCCGAAAAACCGCAAGATGTAATTGATTATGTGGTTTTACACGAATATGTGCATTTTTTACATCCAAATCATGGCCCGGGTTTTCATGCAGAAATGGCACGGCTTATGCCGGATTATCGGCAAAGACGAAAAAAATTAAGAGGATAGCGGCCTAAATAAACCGCATTCAAAAGCAGAAGAACGGAGAGGAAAAGGCACACATGGCAGGCAATAAGTACACACGGTTACTATCTAATACGGTTTTGTTTACGGTTAGTACGTTTTCCAGCAAATTACTTAGCTTTCTTTTAACACGTTTATATACCAGCTACCTTACTGCCGAAAGCTATGGTATTGTCGATTTGGTTGTGGCTAGCTCAAATTTGCTGATACCACTTGTAAGCCTTGGTATTTCAAATGCTGTTATCCGTTTTGGCCTTGAAAAAGGCATTGATAAAAAGGATGTGTTTTCCGGCGGTATTTTATCAATTGCGATGGGCTTTTCTGTGCTTATTTTGTTTTTGCCGCTGATATCACAAATAAGTGTATTGCAAGGCAACGTACTTTTGATGTATGTATATGTGCTTGTTTCCTGCTTGCGTACCTTATGTTGCCAGTTTGTGCGTGCCAAACTTTACACACGCCTTTATGCAATAGATGGTATTTTGTCCACTGCATATACGGTGGGTTTTAATGTTTTATTTTTAGTGGGCTTACAAATGGGTGGCACGGGCTATTTGCTTTCGATTATTTTTGCAGATGCATTAAGTGTTGTGTTTTTATTTTTTGTGGCACACCTATGGCAGTATATTCGGTTTAAACCGTTTAATTTTCCTTTATTAAAAAAGATGCTGCGCTATTGCTTGCCGCTAGTGCCGGCCTTGATGTTTTGGTGGGTTACAAACACAAGCGACCGATATTTTATTTCGTATATATGGGGGCCGGAGGAAAATGGCTTGTATGCGGCCGCCTATAAAATCCCTACCATTGTTTCTATTATGGCAACCATATTCACCGAGGCCTGGCAACTTTCGGCCGTAACTGATGGCCAAGGGCCGGGGCGAAGCCACTTTTTTTCGCAAGTGTTTTCCGCTGTTTCCAGTATATCTTTTGCTGTTGCTGCCGGCCTTTTGTTTTCTTGCCAATGGATTATGCAATTGCTGGTAGACCCTGATTACTATATCGCTTGGCGCTATGTGCCTATTTTGGTTTTAGCCTCTGTTTTTTCCAGTTTTGTGGTGTTTTTAAACAGCATTTATATGGTAGAAAAAAAATCCATCTTATCGCTCATCACCATTTGTATAGGCGCTGTTACAAATATCGTGCTCAATGCTTTGCTGATTCCACAATGGGGTGCAAATGGCGCCGCATTTGCCACGTTGCTTTCTTACATTGTTGTTTTCGTGATTCGCGCCTTCAATACACGCAACCTCATTCGCGTACAATTCCACTTTGGTAAAATGGCCATAAACACTGCGTTGCTTCTTGCAATGACAGCCATTTTACTATACGAGCTGCCGTATTTATGGTTGTGGAATACATTGTTATTATTGTTGATTTTGCTATTGAATGCACAAATGCTGATTGGTGGAGTTAAGCAGTTATTGCAAAAAAGGAAAGGTACAAAAGCATAATATTGCATTTTTTATCTTTTAATTAGATTTATTTCTTGCCAAAACAGCTTTATATCATCTATAATATAATAAATAAGTACATTCAGCTAAAACTGCAGGTCTTGCATAATTTAAGCAATGTATCACATGTTTATACCAGGAGGGAGGGCTTCGAATTGGCCAATGCAATGCTATTGCGTGGAGAAGATTATGACGCAGGCTCTGCACAAGACACAATGCCGGGACAAATTCCGGTTTCGCTTCGCGAAGTGTACGAGCTTATTTATGTTGTGGAGGGTGGTGCCGATTATTGGGTAGAAGACCAATATTATCATTTGAGCAGCGGTGACATTTTACTAATTCCGGCCGGTGCCATGGTGGGTGCCAGCTTAAAACAAAAAGGTTGCCCATTTTCACGCCACAGCATTTGGATGTCGCGTCGATATGCTACCTTTCTTGAGCTGCAAGACGACCATGCCGCATATGCGTTTACGGTAGCGAAACAAAACAACACCTTTTTGCTTCGTTTGGCCGAAGAAGAACGAGACGAACTGGAAACACGTTTTGAGCAAGTTGTTTTAGAGCGCCGTGATAACACTTTGAATGCCGAGCTTTCTGCCAAAACGTCGCTGAATGCACTGCTTGTTTATATCAATCGCCTTATTGATAAAACAAACAATGCTTTACATGGTGGTACACAGCACCGTCTTACGCCTGTGCTTTCTTATATTCATGCACATTGCACCGAGGCATTAACAGTGGAAGCGCTTGCCCAGCAATTTGAATTTAGTGCTTCACACCTTGCGCACAGTTTTAAAAAGCATACGGGAACATCCTTATATCATTATATCGTAAAGCGTCGCTTGCAAATTGGGCGTGAAGCGATGATGAATGGTGTGCCTGTGAAAGAGGCGTATCAACAATGTGGGTTTGGAGACTATGCAGGTTTTTACCGTGCATTTCTTAAAGAATATGGGTTGTCGCCACAGCAGTATAAGAAGAAAAACCAGTAAAATATTATACAAAATGTTATTTATATGTGTTTTTATACCGAATAATTGTTTTTAATGTCTGTACCTGCCCCAATTTAAACCGCGCCCAATGCACACTCCCCTATCACACACAGCAATGCCGCTCCTCGGCAGCAACGCAGAAAGTTGTGAAACTATGCAGCCAACTTTAAAGGTCTCCTGCTCTCGTTTGGGGTTGTCCTTGTTTGCTTTTATTGTCGTTTGGAATTTATGCGCCATTTTGCTAGCCGGTTTGCTTTCTTTTTTGGTACCCAATTGGTTGAACAACAGTTGGTCCTTTCTATTGCTTAACGACATATCGCTATATGGTGTTGGTATGCCCATCTTCTTGTGGTTGATTTCACGCATACCAAGCCACGCTTGCTCTCAAACACCCACAAATCAGTTGCGAGTTTGGCAATTTTTCCTTGTATTTTTGTTATGTTTTAGTGTTATGTATGGCGTTGGCTTTTTAACAGAGATATTCTTTTACGGTTTGGAATTGATTTTTGGCTATCAATATACAAATAGTTTAAACAGTTTGGTAGATCTTTCCAACTGGCCATCGCTACTTATCTTAGGTGTTGCAGTGCCTTCGGTGGGAGAAGAGTTTTTATTTCGGCATGTATTCTATAAAAAATTATCTGTTTACGGAGATAAGGTATATATTATTTTTAGCGCGCTTTGCTTTGGGTTGTTTCACATAAACCCCAGCCAAATCTTATATGCGTTTTTGCTGGGGATAATCTTAGCTGGTGTGTATCTTCGTACAAAAAAACTTTGGATCCCCATCCTTCTACATTTTTTACTAAATAGCTTGGGGCTGCTGGTTATTCCCGAGATGATGACCCAATATGAGATATTTGCCAGTATTTTTTCTATTTCACTCGTTGCGTTATTCCCGGTTTTGTTGTTTCTGTTGTTTGTTTTATATCGCAAATTGCCGGCTGTTCCAGGCATTGACTGTATAAATGCAAGGCGCTCTGTTCCTGCACAGTGCCTTGTAAATGTTGGCATGTTGCTTTATCTTAGTATGGTTTTATTTCTTTTGATTTTACGGTTGTAATTTACACGCATGTTTTGATACGGAGAGGAAATTATTTTATATGTTATACAGTGAGTTGGGTATACCCAATGAAATACGCCGTGCTGTAGAGCGCATGGGCTTTGTGGAGTTGACGGAAATTCAAGAAAAGGCCATTGGCCCGATGATAGAGGGCAAAGACATTACCGCGAAAGCACCCACTGGCACTGGCAAAACGTGTGCGTTTGGTATTCCACTTTTGTGCGATATCAACCGCCACAGCGACAAGGTACAGGCGCTTGTTTTGGCTCCCACGCGAGAGCTTGCCCAGCAGATTACAGAGGACCTGTGCGATTTGTCTCATTTTTTGCCGGAAGTTCATGTGGCATGCCTATATGGTGGGCAAGCCATTACAAAGCAGATGGATCGTCTGAAAAAAAATCCGCAAATCATTGTTGCAACACCTGGGCGTTTGATGGATCATATGAAACGGCGCAGTGTTAATTTAAATGCCGTTACGCGTGTGGTGTTGGACGAAGCCGATGAGATGTTGGATATGGGCTTTTATAAGGATGTTGTGAAAATTTTAGATTTGCTAAAAAACCGCAAACAATTGTGCATGTTTTCGGCAACCATCAGCCGTGAGGTGATGGACATTGGCTGGTTATACCAGCGCGACCCCGAAGAAATTACGGTGCAGCCGGTGAAAGACTCGATGCCAAAAATTACACAATATTCTTTGGAAACAACAGGGCGCAACAAATTGCCCGACTTAGCAGCACTGATTGTGAGCGGCGGTTATGAACGAGTGATGGTGTTTTGCAATACGAAATACACAACTGGTATGCTGGCAAACCAAATGTCTCGTTTGCATTTTGATGTTGATTGCTTGCACGGTGACCTTTCGCAGGCAGAGCGCAACCAAATTATGAGTCGTTTTCGTGAAGGGAAATTGCGTGTTTTGGTGTCTACAGATGTGGCTGCTCGTGGCATTGATGTAGAGGATGTAGATGCGGTGTTTAATTATGACGTTCCCACTTCGAACGAATTTTATACACATCGAATTGGAAGAACGGGGCGTGCCAAACGCGAAGGGATTGCATTCATTTTTTATCTGCCCGATGAAAAGAAGCGTTTAAAAGAATTACTTCGTTTAACACGCAGCAATGCTGCCCCAATTACAATAGACGATGAGGGAAAATTGGTTGTGTTATAACCCAATGTCGCTTTCGTACTTGTTCTTTTGCGGGAAATTTTTTGCTTAAGTATATCTTTATATCTAAAATTAAATGAACGAGAGTCATAATAGACTCTCGTTCATTTGTTAAGTAGAAAAAAGTGAAGAGGAAAAGAAACGCACTTTTAAAATTATATAAAACAGTATAAAAAAATTGTAATGATATCTTGTTGTTTACAGATGTCATTACAATTTTTAAAAATTATGCAAACAATTTACACATCATAGGATGTGGTTGACTTAATAAGGGAATGGGTATCTGCTGTATCTACGTTTAACACTATGCAGCATGGCAATTGAAGGTTATGAATATTCTTAAGGAAGATAGGGCAATGGGTCTTGTCGGCCCGGGTTATGGATTTCCAGGTGAAGGTGGCTACCGGTTGAAAAACCGGTACTTCCCATCAATGCAACAGTGGAGCCTGCTGTTACATAAGTGCCCACGCCCACAAGCAAGCTATTGCAATGCGCATACAGCGATTTAAGTCCATTTCCATGATCAATAATTAGATAGTTTCCATAGCTAGAATGGCTACTGGCCAAAACAACGGTGCCGTTGCCAACAGCTACAATGGGTGTATTAAGGGGGGCGGCAACATCTAAACCAAGATGTGCGCGACCCGCAGGATCCGGCTCACCATAGTAACATGTAATGCGGCGAGAGGATGGAACCGGCCATGTAGTAATAGCGCCCAAAACAGGCTCCGGTGCTGGTGTTTCAACGGGGGGCGCCGGCTCTACAGAGGTAGGTGGTATTTCGCTCGTTGTTTCACTGTTCGGTGCAGGCTCTGTTGTGTTTGAAGTCGGGGTGGATTCAGGTGCCGGCTCCGGTGTGGGCTCGGGTGCTGGAGAGGGTGCTGGCGTGGGCTCTGTTCCTGGAATTCCCTCCCCCGGTGAAGACCCCAAGCCGGAAACAGAATTCGAAGCAGCCAGCATTTCCTGATAGGCAATTTCGGCTTCGGCGGCTGTAGCACCGTATGCCTCCTCATTGGCTCTTAGCAATGCATCCTGTTCGGAAATTTCTGAATTTTGCGTTTGAAGATTTGTAGCAAGTGCACTGGCATTATCATCTAAACTATCATAACTTGATTCTAAATCTGCTAGTAATAATTGAATATTTTCCTGTTCTAGCTCTAAATCGGCTTGTTGCTGCTGCATGTTCTCGATCAGTTCTTGATCTTCGTGTGAAATGCGGCGCATGGCATCTACAATTTGTAGAAATTCAGAGAAATTATCCACAGACAAAAGAGAGGAAAGTGTGCTGACATTGTTTTCTGTATACATGGCCACCAAACGCCGGCCTAAAAGCTCGCGCGTGGTATTCAACTCTTCGCGCTTTAGTGCCATCTCTTCTTCTTTATCGGCAAGGCGTTGACGTGTTGTCTCAATATCTTGCTGGTTTAGGTCAATCATCTCGTTTAATATTGCTTGCTCATCAAGCAATATATTGCGCTCAGTTTCTGCATTTTCCAAATTTTCTGTTGTATCAGCGATTTGCTCTGAAATAACAGCAAGTTCCCCTTGTAATCGCTCGTAGCGCTGCTCTGCTGTTTCTGCAACAACATGATATGGAAAAGAAGATATAAACAAGAGAAATGCACAGAATACACATGCAATGCGCTTGCTAAAATCCATTCTTTTATGCTGCAAGCCCGAATTATACATATAGTCCTCCTCAAGATGCGGGTAAACATAAAATATTAGGCTACGTAGCAGTACGTGATAAAATGTCTGCAACGTTTTTTTCACCCTTTGCATCCTGATTATACTATGGAAACTCTTCGATTGGCAAGCGATAAAAACAACATAAATGCGATGAAATTAAACACAATGTGAATTGCCTGTTTTATGCTACCAGAAATTGTGGATGGTGATAAAAGAAACAACTAGGTATAGTGCTTTGGAAATTATAACAATAGTGTAACAGTTTCAATTTTTACTAAAAAGGAATGGATATGCTAAGTTGAGCATATCAGATTGTCAAAATTGGAGTAAAAAAATGCAAAGCTTTGACTTTAGTGCCGTACGATAATGTGCTATTTCCCCTATTTTTATACATTGTAAAATTACAATAAAACATCGCGGTTGAGGAAGAATAGCCATTTGCGAGGTGGGCTGCCTAGGGGGGGTATCTTATAGAGACTGTAAGTCATATGGTGTTGTTTGATATACATAATAATTGAGCCAATTCGAGAACATAAGACTACCATGGCTACGCCAACGATACAAAATACCGTCTTCTGGGTTATTATTCAAATAGTAATGCTGAGGCAAAGGTGGGTTTAAACCTCGGTTTGTATCGCGTATAAATTCGTTTTGCAAGGAATCTTTGTCATACTCTGGGTGCCCTAGCATATAAATTTCACGGCCATTTTCGGTGCTAATTAAGTGAATACCAGCTTCTTCGCTGACAGCTAAAACTCTTAGTTCAGGTGTACTAAGAACATCTTCTTCGTCCACGCCTGCAATTCGCGAGTGTGGCACGTAAAACACCTCATCAAAACCACGCACCAAAGGATTGTTTGGGCGCAAAACATGGTGTTTAAATACGCCATGTAATTTTTTGTCGAAAACTTGTTTTTGTATGCCGTGGTTAAAATAGAGGCCTGCCAGTGCGGCCCAACATAGGTACAATGTAGAGTAAACGTTTTGTTTTGAATACGAAATCAAGTCTTGCATTTCAGGCCAGTAATCAACTTCGGCATAATCTAAATGTTCAACAGGTGCACCGGTGATAATCATTCCATCAAACCGATCTTGATGAACTTCATCCAGTGTTTTATAAAAAGCTGCCATGTGGTGCTCTGGCGTATTCTTGGAAACATGAGTTCCGGTGCGAAGCAACGTTAATTTCACTTGCAAGGGCGAATTGGCCAATACCCTAGCCAGCTGAATTTCTGCACTGATTTTATCAGGCATTAAATTCACAAGTAAAATTTTTAAAGGGCGAATATCCTGTTTAACAGCGCGATCTTGTGTCATTGAAAAAATATTCTCGTCGCGTAAGACGGTATATGCTGGCAAATTTTCCGGAATAATCAATGGCATAGCAGTGCTCCTTTAACGTTCAATACAAACATACATATTTTAAAGGTTAAATAAACTTTTTGAAACTAAGAAAGTACATTTAAATAAGTATATATATTTATATTGTGTTTGTAGTACACATTGAAAATAAGCGAGAATGTATACGCATTTTCATTATGTGCATATCTTGTATCACTATCATACCGTTCCTATTCGAAAAATGCAATAACTTAGATGGTTTGTATATGTTTGTTGGGTTTAGATTATAGGCAAAATGGAAGTTTGCTACCAGAGCTGAAGGCTGCCTTAAACTATAATTTATAGGTTGCGAGTAAAAAAATGCATATGTTGCCAAAACGCTTGGATTAGAAATGATAACAAATATAACGAAAATGCACAAAATCAAATAGAAATATTTGTGTATTCATCCTAACTTAAGGGTTTTCCTAGTGCAATTGTAAGAAATCACCATTTTCCTATTGCAATACGTAGCATCACACTTTATAATAGGAAGTGCCTAATAAACGTCATGCAAACACAAAATTGAACAATATTTCCGGGAGGTAGTGAAGAAATGACAAGATCACAATTGATTGCCAAAGTGGCACGGCAAACAGATATGCCTGTGGCACAAGTAGAAACTGTAGTTTCTACAATGATCGATGACATTATTGAGTCGTTACAAAATGGTGAGAAAGTTACGATTGCTGGTTTTGGTCGTTTCGAAATGCGAGATCGCAAAACAAAAGCTTATACAAACCCGAAAACAAAAGTGCCAAGTCGTTTAGAGCCTACCAGTATACCGGGGTTCAAAGCAAGTGGCCTTATGAAACAACGTGTTCAAGATAAATAAATTTGTACTTTTGTTATATGTATATAAACAGTATAGAAACAAGTAAATTGCTTTGTTTCTATACTGTTTTTTTGTATATACAGAAAGAAACATACGATACAGCAAAATGCAAAAAAGCCTTATCTGAAAAATGTACGTGTAAAATGTATCATTTGCTTTCAATTTATATTTGTGCCGTTATAAAGGATGATATTATAGTGTGTTTTTTACATAAATTTGCTTTGTAGCACGTGATTTAAGCGAAAGCTGCTTTTTAGGAAAAGCAAATCTTTTGCTCGTGCGTTTTTTCTTTTTTGTTTGTTTTGCAAGTAGTACACCCAATAAGTACAAAGATAGTACTGATAACAAGATAATGCCCCACCACCCACTTTTTTGAAGGAGGACGGCATCAAAAATAGGCATTACAACAATTAATATTAAAATAATAACGCAGCGATTTATAAAAGAAATAATTTTATGTTGCATGAGATATCCTCCTAAAAAACAACTGTTTGTGGTAATTTGATTCTATCACCACAAACGGTTGTTGTCAAGAGAAAAAACAAATATTTTTTGTTTTATATTGACATTACAACCAACTGTAGTATAATGAGGGTGAAACAGTTACGTTTTTGCCGATTTAATTGGAGGATATGTCATGTTTGGAGAGCAACTGCGCCAACTTCGTAAAAGCAAGAAGATTACACAAGGTGCCTTGGCTGAATTGTTGCAAGTAACACAACAAGCTGTTGGAAAATGGGAAACCGGTAAATCGTTTCCAGACAGAGAAACCCTGTTGTATTTGGCAGATTTTTTTGAGGTTAGCTTGGATTCCTTATTGGGTAGAAGTGAGACGGCCGGGATGGTGGTTCAGCCTTATTATGCTCAGGAAGAAACGATGATACCGGTGCTGGGGAGTGTGCGCGCAGGTTATGGTGCACTTGCGTTTGAAGAAGACATGGGCCAAGCATCTGCAACCGTGAAGGACCCACAGAATTATTTTTATTTAGTAGTGAAGGGCGATTCTATGGAGCCACGGATTCATGAGGGTGATTTGGCTTTGGTTCGCCGACAACAAGTTTTGGAAGATGGTGATTTGGGAGTTGTTGTTTATGGCGATGGTGAGGGCACATTAAAGCGGTTTTTGCGGCGTGGAAACGCTGTGGTGCTGCAGCCATTTAACCCCACATACGAGCCGATTATTGTGGCGGGTGAAGAACTTGATCACTTATATATTGCCGGAAAAGTGGTAGAAACAAAGGCCCAATGGTAAGAATCTTTTATTTGTAGGATGATTTTGTTTTACATTGTTGATAAGACAAAATTTATATTTTGTTTCGTTGCCAGCTGCTGAGGCCCTGTTTATACTCTGTTTTATGACCTTATGTTGGGAGGCGTTATATGGAGCTGGCGGAAAAATTAGAAATATTAACGCAAAGTGCAAAGTATGACGCTGCATGCACTTCCTCTGGGGCGAACAGGTACGGTGGAAATGGGCTGGGCAATGCGTTGCCTGCTGGGTGTTGCCACAGTTTTTCCTCTGACGGACGTTGTATTTCGCTACTTAAAGTCCTTTTTAGTAATGAGTGTATTTATGATTGTAAATATTGTGTAAATCGGCGAAGCAATGCCATTTTACGTACAAGTTTTACTGTACAGGAATTGGCTGATTTAACCATTCAATTTTATCGACGAAATTATATTGAGGGCTTGTTTTTGTCCAGTGGTGTTGTAAAAAACCCGGATTATACAATGGAACAAATGATTTCTGTGTTGCAGATACTACGTGTGAAACATAAATTTAATGGGTACATTCACGCAAAAGCCATTCCGGGAAGTTCGCCGGAGCTTGTTCACAGCTTGGGGTTATTGGCAGATAGGTTGAGTGTAAACATTGAACTGCCTAGTGAACAGAGTTTAAATCGCTTGGCACCAGGGAAGACACGTAAAGCGATTTTATCTCCGATGGCACAAATTCATCACCGGTGCGAGCAAAATGAGCATGAAATGGTACGTTATCACCATGCACCTCGTTTTGCCGGCGCAGGGCAATCCACACAAATGATTATAGGGGCAAGCCCAGAAACGGATTACAATATACTTCGGCTTACGGAAAGTTTGTATACTCGTTATGCACTGAAACGTGTGTTTTTCTCGGCATATATACCAGTTGGTGATGATCGACATTTACCGAGCGCACGTACAGAGCCCCCGCTGTTACGCGAACACCGCTTATATCAGGCCGATTGGATGCTTCGTAAATATCATTTTAAAGCCGATGAAATTCTCTCTGAACAATCGCAAGATTTTAACCCCTACTTAGATCCGAAATGCAATTGGGCCATACATAATCTTCATTTTTTTCCGGTAGATATCAACCTTGCCAGCCGCGACGCATTACTGCGTGTCCCTGGTATTGGCCCTACTGGTGCCCGGCGAATAATAGCAAATCGACGTTATGGGAAACTGGGTCTGCACGAGCTTAAACGAATGGGTATTGTGTTAAAGCGCGCACACTACTTTATCATAACGAAAGACA
Source organism: uncultured Oscillospiraceae bacterium (assembly GCA_964370195.1). Lineage (GTDB taxonomy): Bacteria > Bacillota > Clostridia > Oscillospirales > Ruminococcaceae > JAAYCI01. The sequence goes on along the minus strand of CAYJIH010000004.1, from coordinate 19,649 downwards.
GCCGTCCCAGTTTTGAAAATAATAAAGAGCAATTGATACATGCGTTGGTGGACCCTTCAATTTTCTCACAAAATGTAGAGCAGTTGAGCTTTTTTTCACCAGAAAAGCATGCTCTTAATGAAAAAGCAGAATCAGTGGTGCCGTTTAAAGCGAAAAATAAATTGTATTTGCCGCAATCGGGCGATTGTTCGTCGATGAAAGAGGCAGCATCGGAGGCAGTGAGATGTCTGGCAAAGGCTTTGTAATCCCACCCATTGCTTCTTTAGAATACATATATGATGGGAGCTGGGCAGGTTTTTTATGCTGCGTGTTTGAAAGTGTTTATACAAGGGAGCAACCTCTGGAAATTTACACCGAAGATAGCAGCTTGCCAAGTTTATATCGACAAAAATATATTGAAACCTGCTCAAGTAAAGCAGCGCGTGTACTGGCATCTATTTCTATTAAGATATCGAAGCGTGCATTAGAGTTGTTACAGCATTGTTTTTTGTCATGTTTGCAACAAAAGGAATGTTTAATGTTGCGCTTTTTACTTCGTGGTTATCAAGAAGGTGCTTCCTATCCGTATCAGCTTTGTGATGCAGATGTTGCCCCTTTGTTAAAGGCCGAGCAGCATCTTTTAAATGAGGCACACCTTTTGAAAGGGTTTGTGAGGTTTGATGAGGTGAATGGCTTTTTAGTAAGTGTAATTTCACCTAAAAATTTTGTTCTGCCGTTTTTAATGCCCCATTTTTCGGCACGGATGTGTGAAGAATCGTTTCTAATATTTGATGAAACACATGCCACAGCACTTGTTTATGAGAATGGTAAGGGGCGTTTGGCTTCCATGGAGGGGATTTCATTCAACCACGCTGAGGGGGATCAATACCAAGATTTATGGAAATTATTTTATAATTCCATTGCGATTGAAGAACGAAAAAATGAGCGGTGCCGACGAAGCCACATGCCAAAAAGATACTGGGAACATATGCCGGAAGTATGTGATTTGATCTCATTCGGAAATAGAAAACAATAATTTTTTACATTAGAAAATACACACAGAAAGCTGTGCGGCAAATGATCGCGAATTTTGCGACATCCTATAGGCAGCATGTTGCAGAAGTTTTCACAAAAAAAGATGGCAATATTGCCACCCTTTCCAGTTGAGCTATTGAATTGTATTTATTTTGTCTCATCCCTTGCGCCAAAATCTAAGCGGCGTTTTGTGCTTGTTTCAAACAGCTCTGCTAGCCCTTGTTTGTCCCCTTCTTCTAATCGTGCACGCAGTGTTTGCAAGCTGTGCGAAAACAAATCAATTTGGCGAAGTAATGCGGGCGAATTTGCAAGGAACAATTCGCTCCACAAAGGGGCGTTCATATTGGCAATACGTGTTAAGTCTCGAAAGCTATCGCCCGTAACTTCCGGTAAAAGTGGGTCGTCATTTGCGTTCATTAAGCACACAGCAATTGCGTGCGTAAGCTGGCTTACATAGGCAATTATTTCGTCATGATGTGTTACAGATATTTCGGTAATGTGACCAAAAGAAAGTGTTTTTGCCAATTGGTGAGCAAACTCAACACCACTTTGCGTGTTTTGCTCTGTAGGTGTAATTAAAAAATTAGCCCCATGAAACATGTTGGCGTTTGCATGTTGTACACCACTTACTTCTCGGCCGGCCATCGGGTGGCAAGCGATAAATTCGTGCCATGGTGCCAACAGTGTTTGTGCTTCTTTTACAAAGCAACCTTTCACGCCGGCAAGGTCTGTAATCAAAGCACCTGGTTTAAAAAAAGCACGGTTTTCACGAAGCCACGGTAAAATTGCGCCCGGATATAGCGAAAGCACAATGTAATCAGCACAGCTTAGCAATTCTTGTGCCTGTGTGCTATTTCCGGCTTTTTGAACCAGCTTATGTTCCAAAGCATACTGCACACTATCGGCATTTTCATCCAAACCATCCACGATATACCCAGCGTTAGAAAGCCCCATGGCATAACTGCCACCCATTAAGCCCAATCCAACAATAAGAAATCGCTTGTCTTTTGTCATATTTCCTCCGTTTGTACGCCAATGTTGTGCAAATCGTTAAAGAAGGATGGCCAACTTTTGCAAATGGCCTCGGCTTCGTTTATTTGGATTGGTATATTTCCGCAAACAGCAGCTACACTTAAGGCCATGACCACACGATGATCGTTGTGCGAATTGGTGTGGGCCGTGTGCAACGGTTGATTTCCCTTAATGCGGATGGTGCTTTCTGTGGTGGTGATACACGCACCAAGCTTTGAAAATTCCGTTTCTATAGAAGCGATGCGGTCGCTTTCTTTTGCACGCAGCCGGACGGCGTTGTAAATTTCTGTCTCCCCTTCACAAAAAAGTGCCAAAGCACAAAGCACCGGGCCTAAATCCGGGCAGTTGGAAAGATCGATTCGCTCTGGTGCTCGAAGCGGTTTTTTGCCAGGACCCACTGTATATATATCGTTTGCATGCTGGATATTTGCACCGCATTGTTTTAAAATTTCAAGGGCAACACGGTCTCCTTGTTTGCTGTCATCACGTAGGCCCGCAAGCGACAGTGGCCCACACACCGCACCAAGAACGGCCGGCACCACAGCTTGAGACCAATCTCCTTCTACTGCTGCCGTGCACGGGTGGTATGTTTGGTTGCCGGGAATGTGTAATTCGAACGGCGATATCCAGTGGCTTTTTACGCCAAATTGTGCCTGTGCACTGCGCGTAAGCTCTACATAATCGCGGCTTTCGAACGGTTTTGTAATGTGTAAAAAACTGTCTTTTTGCAGCAGTGGCAAAGCAAACAGTAAGCCGGAAATAAATTGGCTGGATACATCTCCGGCGATGGTAAATGTGCCCGGTTGCAAAGGCCCTTCGAAAGATACACCCATGCGGCTGACTTCAAAAGAAAGTCCCTGACTTTGAAATAAATTTTCGTATACATGAAGAGGGCGTGCAAAAAGGCGCTCTGCACCTTTGAGGTGCTGCGATGCGCTTTGTAGTGCAAATAGAGGAATCATGAAACGTAAAGTGGAACCGCTTTCGCCACAATCAGCGCCTTGAAGCGCACAGATGGTATTATAAGAGGGGCCGATTCCCTGCACTGTTGCACAGCCGGCTTCATCGATAGAAACGGATGCACCGAGTGCTTTTAAGGTGCGCGCAGTTGCCTGAATATCTTCTGAAAGCGACAATCCGCTCAGTGTAGATGTACCATTGGCCAATGCAGCGCAAATTAAAAGACGGTGTGCCATACTTTTGCTTGGTGGCAAGGTGACTGTGCCATGTGGTATCGATGGGTTTACCAAAATTTGCACGGCTATGCTTCCTCCGATTTGATTTCAGGCGGCTTAATTTGCCAGCTTACCCCGTACTGTTGGCATAGCAAATCACACAGCCCAAATGCTGTGACGGCATCGGCCACAGCACGTGCTCTGTGCAAAATGCAAGGGTCGTGGCGGCCTTTCATTTTCAATGTAACTTCAGCACCACTGGCAAAATCCACTGAATTTTGTGGCAAAGAAATGCTGGGCGTTGGTTTTACCACACTGCGCACAATTAGCGGCATGCCGTTTGTAATGCCACCATTTATGCCCCCGTTAAAATTGGTGGTGGTGCGTACTTGTCCATCTCGCAGGCAAAAAGCGTCGTTTGCCTGGCTTCCGTTCATATAAGCAAATCCAAAACCAAGGCCAAATTCTACACCTTTTATTGCCGGAATGCTGAACAGTAAGGCCGAGAGTTCGCTTTCTACTGAAGCGAAAAATGGTTCGCCCAGGCCGGCCGGAAGGCCCACAACGGCCGTTTCCAGTGCGCCACCCACACTGTCGCCGTTTGTTTTGGCGGCGATGATGGTGTTTTGCATTTGTTGGCCGATGTCATCGTCTAGCGTGGCAAATTGCTTCTCGTTTAAAGCGGCAAGTGCTTGGCGCAAAGAGGTTTCATCTTCCGGTAGCAAAGCATCTTCTAAGGTGGCGCAAGAGCATAAGTGTGTGCCAATTAAAATGCCTCTTTGTGCTAAAAGTTGCCGGAAAATAGCCCCCGCAGCAACAAGAGGTGCTGTTAAACGGCCGGAAAAATGGCCTCCACCACGTGGGTCTGCATAGCCAAGGTATTTCATACGCCCCGTAAAATCGGCGTGGCTAGGACGTGGGATATTGTGTAGTTGCTCATAATCGGATGAACGGACGTTATTGTTTTTAATGATAAGGCACAGTGGTGTGCCGGTGGTATGGCCCTCATAAACACCGGAAAGAAATTCCACGCGATCCTCTTCGTGGCGCGGTGTAGAAATAGCACCCACAGCACGTCGTTTTTCCATTTCAAAAGCAATAAATTCTTCATCGATGATGATGCCCGGTGCCAGCCCGGAAATTACAGCACCCACAGCAGGGCCATGGCTTTCTCCAAAAAGAGAAATGTTGATAAAAGAGCCAAAACTATTTCGTTGCATGTACTATTCCCTCACCAATTTGCAAAGCTCATCGTAGTGTATCGTTTCCAAATAGCCAAGCCCGGGCTTTTGTACGCGAACCACTGTAAATGTATCGCCTTTGCGTTTTTTGTCGCTTAAAACATAGTGCAGTATTTCTTCGGTATCTGCTGTGTGTGCCATTGGAAGTTGCAGCTTTTTCATAATGTCTTTCACGCGGGTGCGTAAAGAAGCGCTTTCTATCATGGGTAGCATACCAAGTGCCACACATTCACCGTGTAATAATACTTCGTTTTGTGGACGATTTTGCATGGCGGCTTCAATTCCATGGCCAATTGTGTGCCCGAAATTGAGCAACTTTCGGTCTCCTTGTTCTGTTTCGTCGCGCTCTACTATATTTTTCTTATAGCGCAAACAGTAGAACAGGATGTCTTCATACCGTGCGGCAATGTCGTCGTTTTCCATAATATCCATCACATCGCTGCTGCCAATAAGGCCGGTTTTTAAGGCTTCTGCAAGGCCGTTCGACCATTGCCGCGCATCCAGCGTTTTTAAAGTATCTGGGTCTATCACCACAAGTTTCGGCTGATGAAAAGCACCCACCACATTTTTGGCACCGCCTAAATTGATGGCAACTTTACCCCCAATAGAGGAATCGATTTGTGAAAGTGTGGTTGTGGGGAATTGAAAAAAATCGATTCCACGCATATAACTTGCGGCAACAAAGCCGCCAAGGTCGCCCACCACGCCTCCACCAACGGCAGCAAGGCAATCGCCACGGTCGAACCCATTTGAAAGCATATGCGAAAGCACGGCTTGCCAAGTGTCGGCACTTTTGCTTGCTTCACCACCATTTACGATAAAAGGGTAGGCATCTTTGCACTGTGCTTGCAATGTACGAATATATTGCTCAGGCACACCTTTGTCGCTTAATATCAGCACTTTTCGGTCCAAATTTCCCAGTTGTGCTGCATTCTCTAGTGCACCGCTTTTTAAAATAATGTCATAACTTCTGTCGAGAAGCTCCATCCGAAGTTTCAGCTGTTCCACCTCCTGTGTTATTGAAAGCGTTATTTTAATATATACCTATCGTAAGTATAACACAGATAATATGGGTGGGCAAGAGAGCGCGCCGCTGTGCTGTGTGCTGTTGTAAATACGTTTTTTTAAAAACATCTTGTGTTTTGCAAGCAGAAACGCTTGACAAAATGAAAAAAATTCGGTATGATTAATTGCTATCTCTTCCGGAGATAGTGCGGAACTATTCCGCTATCCTTGCCTGTGGCAAACAGCCCATGGGCCTTACGTCCAAAAGGAGGTGCAACGAAATGCCCAAGTACGAAACCATGCTGGTTACCAGCGCCACCCTCAACGAGGAAGATACCGCAAGCCTTGTAGGGAAATTCAAAGATTTGATTGCAAAAAATGGCACAATCGATGCGGTGGATGAGTGGGGAAAACGTCGTTTGGCGTATCCTATTAACAAAGAATTTGATGGTGTGTACACCCTCATTCACTTTGACAGTGAGCCCACTTTCCCGGCAGAGCTCGACCGTGTGTACAGAATTACAGACGGTGTGTTGCGTAGCTTAATTATTGCTAAAGAGGCCGGTGCAGAATTGCCGGAGAAAGCCGCAGAGCAAGCAAGTGAGCCGGCCGCACAGAAAGAAGAGGCCCCTAGCGAGGAGGCATAAGCATGCTGAACGTGATTGCCGTAATGGGGCGCCTTGTGGCAGACCCTGAACTGCGAAAAACACCGAACGGAATTAGCACCACACGCTTTACCATTGCGTGCGACCGTAGCTATGTCAAATCAGGCACAGAGCGTCAAACAGATTTTTTTGACATTGTCGCTTGGCGTGGCACAGCAGAGTTCATCTGCAAGTATTTTAAAAAAGGCCAGCTTGTGGCCATCGATGGTTCCTTGCAAACACATAGTTACGAGGACCGTGATGGAAACAAACGCAAGGCGTATGAAATTGTGGTGAACAATGCTAATTTCGCCGAAAGCAAACGCGCAAATAGCAATGATATGGATGGTGGCTTTGAACGCCGCACACCGCCAGAGTCTACAGCGTTTTCTATCGGATCGCCGGAAGATTTCGCTGTGGTAGACGAAAGCGAAGACTTGCCGTTTTAACAACAATCATTCCGTTTGAAGGAACCAAAAGGAGGTTAGCCGTATGGCTTACGAGAGAAATGAATCCCGTGGCGGTCGCCCGCCACATCGTGGACGTCGCAAGGTTTGCAGCTTCTGTGTAGATCGTGTGTCGGACATTGATTATAAAGATGTAGGACGTTTGCGCAAATATGTGAGCGAGCGCTCTAAAATCATCCCCCGCCGTGTAACCGGAACATGCGCAAAACATCAAAGAGATTTGACAATTGCCATCAAACGTGCACGTCACTTGGCGCTGCTGCCTTATGTAACCGGCTAAAGTAAACCAGTTGTTTTAAAAAGTAAGCTCTGCGAAACCGTTTGGTTGCGCAGGGCTTTTTTGCATAAAGAAAATTGTGTGGTATGGCTAGCTATATAATTTGAATTTGACACATCTTCATTGTGGTTAATGCGGCCTCGTGTGTTTCGGGTGTTACGCCGGCGCAGCAATCGGCTTTAACAAAAATATCTGTTTCCGGCAAGTTGTTTTTTAATATCACTGCATTGGAGACCACACAAATATCGGTACAAAGGCCTACAAGCGTGATGGAAAGAGGCTGCGTTTCTGCCCGTTTTTTTAACAGATCTACAAGATGTGTAGAGCCAAACACATTTTTTTCCACAATGGTTGCTTCGTTTAATGCGGTGAGTTGGTTGTTGAATTGCCAGCCGTCTGTATCTTTTACACAGTGCACAACAGGCAAAAATTTCCCTTCTTGCGTGTTTAAATATGTGTGCGTGTGCGTATCTTTTGTGGCATACAGGTTTTGTTTTGGATATTGTGCAATTAAAGCGGCTACGTTGCCCACAATGGCTTCGGCCTCTTTGGTGCCCAAAGAACCATCAATAAAATCGTTTTGCATGTCTACTACAACCAAAATATCTTGTTTCATTCTGTGTGTCACCATCCTCTTTGCCTACTTTTCGCTGTAAGAATCGAATTGGCTGTCGTTCTCTCTTTGCGCCCGATGGCTTTCTTGGCGTTCAAAACGCGATAATTTTTTTTCTAGTTCAGAAATGCGTTTTTCAAGTACATTTGGGAAATGGCTTTGGTCTAGCTCGCCGCTTGGCTTTGCAGCGTTGCTGCACGGTGAAATGCCCGGGCGGCTGCGCACCACCACAGCGGGGCTTCCCACAGCCGTGGCGTCACAGGGGACATCGTCTAAAACGGTGCTGTTTGCACCAATGCGGCTGCGCTCTCCAATCACCACCGGCCCCAGCACTTTTACACCGGCGCCAATGAGCACACCATCGCGTACAGTGGGATGGCGTTTGCCGGTATCTTTGCCGGTGCCACCTAGCGTAACACCGTGGTAAATGGTGACATCATTGCCCACTTCTGCCGTTTCGCCAATTACAATGCCCATGCCGTGGTCGATAAACAAATGGTTGCCGATGGTGGCACCGGGATGAATTTCGATACCGGTGCAATTTCGTCCTATTTGGCTAACCATGCGTGCTAGAAAAAAGCGCCGATGCCGATACAGCCAATGTGCCACACGATGAAAAATAAGGATGTGAAACCCGGGATATAAAAACAGAACTTGTGCCAAACTTACACCGGCAGGGTCAGTATTTTGAATATTTTTTGCATCGCTAAGTAAACCCATGCAACTCTCCTTTTGTAGTACACAAAAAGGCTCGGGACACCAAATGTAGCCCCGAGCCTTTTGTGTTCATTTGCAGTAACTCACACAAAAAACTGAAGCGACAAACCACAACAACAGGTGCACAAAAACAAATCCTGCATGGATGCCGCTCCTTTCAGTATGATTAATATTTTTTAGTGTAGCATAGTTGCATGCGTTTCGTCAAGCAAGTGGCCTTATGGGAAGTGAACACTTCCCTATTTGTACTGTGCAATGTTTACACAGAACCTGCTTTGATGATTTCATTGAAGTCGGCCGGTTTTAAGCTGGCACCGCCAATAAGGCCGCCGTCTACATTTGTTTTAGACAGTAGCTCGGTTGCGTTTTGGGCATTCATGCTACCGCCATACTGGATGGTTACACCGTCGGCTACGCTTTGGCCATACAGTTCTGCCAACACTTTGCGGATGGCTGCACACACTTCTTCGGCTTGGTCTGCCGTGGCGGTGCGTCCGGTACCAATGGCCCAAACAGGCTCGTATGCTAAAATAACGTTTTTCATATCGCTGGCGCTTACATCGAGAAGTGCGATTTTTGTTTGCATACGCACCAGTTCTTCTGTAACACCTTGCTCGCGTTGTTCAAGGCTTTCGCCTACACACACAATGGCGCAAAGGCCGGCAGCAAGGGCTGCTTTTGTGCGCTTGTTCACCGTTTCATCTGTTTCTGCAAAATATTGGCGGCGCTCGCTATGGCCCACCACAACATGGCTTACACCCATTTCTTTTAGCATATCGGCCGAAATTTCGCCGGTGTAAGCACCGCTTTTTTCGAAATGAACGTTTTGTGCGCCCACAGCAATATTGCTGCCTTCTGTTTCACTAAGCGCTGTGCAAAGGTCGGTAAAAGGGGTGCACACCACCACATCACAGGTGGCACTTGATACAAGTGGTTTTAATTCGGCAAGCAGGGCTTTTGCTTCACTGGCTGTTTTGTTCATTTTCCAGTTGCCTGCAATAACAACTTTACGTTTGCTTTTGTCCATTATAATACAATCTCCTTTAGTGATAAGAGTTATGAATTTATTCGGCTTGAATCGCTGCAATACCGGGCAATTCTTTTCCCTCAAGATATTCTAAGCTGGCACCACCGCCGGTGGAAATATGGCTCATTTTGTCGGCAAGGCCCAGTTGCATCACAGCCGCGGCCGAGTCTCCCCCGCCAATCACTGTGGTGGCATCGCTTTCGGCCATGGCGCGCGCCACTGCCAAAGTACCTTTGCATAAGGTGGGGTTTTCAAACACGCCCATGGGGCCGTTCCATACAACAGTTTGGGCTTGCTTTACCTCGGCAGAAAATAGCTCATTTGTTTTAGCGCCGATATCAAGGCCAAGGGTATCGGCCGGCATAGCTTCCACCGGATACGTAACGGCATCTACGTTGCCATCAATGGGATTTGGGAATGAGGTGGTGTTTACAGAATCCACCGGAAGAAGCAGTTTTACGCCACGTTCTTCGGCTTTTTTAAGCATATCGCGACAATAATCAAGTTTTTCATCATCTACAAGGCTTTTGCCCACTTCATGCCCTTGGGCTTTTAAAAATGTGTAAGCCATGCCACCGCCAATGATCAGTGCATCCACTTTGGTAAGCAAGTTATCGATAACATTTAGCTTGTCGGCTACTTTTGCGCCGCCCAAAATGGCTACAAACGGGCGTTTTGGGTTGTTTACAGCATTACCAAGGTATTCGATTTCTTTGCCCATTAAATAGCCAACAGCAGTAACGGGCACAAGTTCTGCCACACCTACGGTAGAGCAGTGTGCACGGTGCGAAGAACCAAAGGCATCGTCTACATACACATCGCAAAGGCTGGCCAAATCCTCGCTAAAGGCAGGTAAATTTTTTGTTTCTTCTTTGCGAAAACGTGTGTTTTGTAAAAGAACGATATCGCCATCTTGCATATTGGCCACTGCTTTTTTGGCATTTTCTCCCACCACGTTATCGTCATCTGCAAAGAGAACAGGTTTGCCTAAAAGTTCTGAAAGGCGCACGGCACACGGTGCTAGAGAAAAAGAAGCATCCGGCTCTTTTGGTTTGCCGAGGTGGCTACACAAAATAACACGGCCGCCCTCGCCTACTAGTTTTTGAATGGTAGGCAGTGCTGCCACGATGCGGTTATCGTTCGAGATTTTCCCCTCTTTAAGTGGCACGTTGAAATCCACACGTACCAAAACACGTTTACTTTTTACGATGATATCATCCACTGTTTTTTTGCCAAGACTCATAATTGCGACATCCTTTCTTTACTAAACACTTAAATAAAAGACGCTTTCATTATAAAGGAAAAATGCATGATATACAAGTTAAAATACGGTTTTTAATATAGAATATTAAATAAATATATATTTTGGGGTCTATCCTCTTTTTGTTCTGTTGAAAAAAAGTGTGAAAAATGTGCAGAATTTTATAAAAAACATTGACAAAACAGCTATGACGTGATATGCTATATAAGCTAAGTGAGACAAAGTGATTTGATTTGCAAAGCACAGTTACCGCGGGGTGGAGCAGTCCGGTAGCTCGTCGGGCTCATAACCCGAAGGTCGTCGGTTCAAATCCGGCCCCCGCAACCATAAAACACTCGATAAATCGAAAGATTTTTCGAGTGTTTTTTTGCGTGTCACAAAAAAATGGTGACTTTGACCCCAATTTGACCCCAATAGGGTGGGGGAAGTTTAGCATGTGCAGGCAATATAATCATTTTATTCTGTATTTACTTTCTGTTCCTTCTACATAGGCATTCAATTCAGCTTCATGGTGGCCATACTGTTACACATGCATTGATTTGCTCAACCATGTGCCGTATACCATGCAAAACGCACACATCATCAAACACATCTTATGAAACATATTGAGAATAATTATTGCATTTTAACATGAACGGGATTGTTCAAATCCAGTACCGAGGCACATGTAAAGGTAAAGTCTGGATCGAAAGACGAAGTTGATAAAAATTATAGAAAAAAACAAATATTATGTTAGTATTAGATATAATATTCTTGTTCTAGCGTGCGTGATTGGAAATGGATTTTTTCGGAATGGTATTTATCCACAAGTGAATCTGTCATCTCGAGAGGGGCGTGTAAATTTGTCTGGCCAGAATATATTATGGGCGAAGAGGAGTCCGGAAAAAACGCTTCTATTTCATAGCATTGATGCTGCCTGTTGTACACAAGTCTTGCTTTCTGAAGGGTGCATGCGTCCTTTGTGTACTTACCTTTCACTTCAGTGTAAACAAACGGAACAACAAATTTTGTCACTTTGTGGATATCTTACAAGTCTACATGATATCGGAAAGGCTCATCCTTTTTTTCAAGTAAAAGCACCCGAGCTTCTCTGTGTGCAAACGATGAAAAATCAGGGTCTTTTTCGCAATGTTGTGTTGAAAAAAAGATTTCGACATGAGCGCTATACAAAAACAATAGTACAGCGTATTTGGCGGGCGCAGGCCACCTTCGATGAGATTTGGGCAGAAAATTTTTCAACCGTGCTTTCGTTACACCACCAAGGAAAAAGTGGAGAGGGATTTCGAATTGCGGATAATCAAAATCCAAAATGGTGGGAAGAACAGCAACTGGAATTGGAACAAACACTGAAAACACTTTTCTGTGAAGAAGAATGGTCTATGATGCAGTGTGGCCATCTTGACGGTGTGTGCACAACTCTTACGGGCCTGGTGATTTTGGCAGATTGGATTGCATCTGGCTCCCACTTCGACGCTTTGGATGCCAAAAGCGTTTCCGCTTATCAGGAACTTTCATACAAACAAGCCTTGCTTGCAATACAGAATTATGGTTTACAACATCAGCCCTTTTTGTCCTACAAAAAATCCTTTTCGGAATTATGGCCCTTTTTGACGCAGGATAGTTTGAGGCCAATTCAAATCCAATGTCAAAACGAACAGAGCAATCCTGCAGAATTCTATTTGATTGAAGCTCCGATGGGTGAGGGAAAAACAGAAAGTGCCCTCTATTTAAGTGCATTGTTATGCCAGCAATACAACAAATCTGGGCTCTATTTCGCCTTGCCCACCATGGCAACAAGCAATCAGATGTTTAGGCGTGTCAATGAACTTTTCCATGAGCAAAATGTTGGAAGCGCAAAACTTCTACATGCTAAGGCTTTTCTGCTAGATGAAATAAAAGCCAACATTCAATCTGAGGATGAGCGTGAAACAGCTGGGGCATGGCTGGAGCCTTTGCGAAGAGGCCTTTTGAGTGCAAACGCAGTGGGAACGATAGATCAAGCTATGATGGCAGTTTTGTGTGCAAAGTACACGGTTTTGCGCCTTTTAGGATTGGAGAATAAAGTACTGATTTTAGATGAAATTCATGCCTATGACACCTATATGAGTGAAATTATAGACAGACTGTTGGCATGGTGCTCTGCTTTGGAAATTCCGGTTGTGATGCTGTCGGCCACGTTGCCAAGTGCGCGCAAAAAAGAGTTACTCTTTGCTTATGGTGCAAGTACCAAGGAGGTTATTTCAGACTATCCTTTGATAACGGCGGTACATGGGGATGGCTGTGTGCGGCAAATTCCAAGCCATAACACCTATATGAGTTTATGTTTTCAGTTCCACTTCTTAAAAGATCACGAGCTTGAATATGCAGTAAGGGAACAATGGGCCAATGTAGGGGGTGTTTTTTGTGTTCTTGTCAATACGGTAAAAAAAGCCCGAGATGTCTTTTTGAACTTGCAGGTTCTTGAAATCCCAAAAGAGGAACTGCTTTTGTTTCATGCGCGCTTCCCAGCAAAAGCCAGAAATGGGTTAGAAGAAAGATGTATTTCACTTTGTGGTAAAAATGGGAATCGTCCAAAACGGCTTGTTGTAATCGGCACACAAGTGTTAGAACAATCTTTGGATGTGGATTTCGATGCTATGTTTACAGAACTCGCACCTATAGACCTTTTGTTGCAACGTGCTGGGCGGGTGTTTCGCCACCGAGACACCACGCGTCCGCCAAAGTGCACGGCACCTCATATCCACGTGGTCTGTAAGAGTGAGAGTGATTTTGGCGTGGCCGAGGTCATTTACGAAAAACTTCTTTTGCAAAGAACGCGGGATATGATACAGGCACAGCCCACGCTTTGCATTCCAAAAGATATGCGGAGGGCTATAGAAGAAGTGTACCGTGAGGAGCTCTTGCCAAGTGAGTTGGAAATTGGGGCAAAAAAAGTCTTTAAGGAACAACTGGCGCAAAATCATGCAAAAGGTGTGGTGTTACCCTTGCCGGAGGCAGATAGTTTTTTTGCAACACAACGTGGTACCCCGTATGATATATTTACCCAAGATGACGAGGATAAGGGTTTGCTGGGTATGGCTAAAACACGTCTTTCAGAGGAAAGCGTTGCACTGGCTCTGTTAAGAGAAGACTTGTTTGAAAAAGCGGTGGTAAACGCTGTCCCCTTGAATATTGCACGCCTCGTGATGAGTGAAATGGTGTCGGTACGAAAGAAGGAAGTGGCTACCTTTTTGCCGAAGGCTATAGAGGCACAGGGCCGACTGCGCGGGTGCTATTTGTTTAAAGCCGATGAGGATGGCTGTATAAGGGATGAAAAAAATCGAGTTTTGCGTGTGGACAAAGATTTGGGCCTTATCTCAGAGGAGGGATAAGAATGGAGCAATTTGATGTTTTGCACAAACCGTGGATTCCACTTGAAATGCCGGATGGAAAGCAAACAGAGCTGGGGTTATTGGAAGCGTTAACACAAGCGCATTGCTATACGGGGCTTTGCTGTGAATCCCCGCTTGAAGAGGCGGCCATTTATCGCTTGCTCATTGCCTTTTTGATGGATGCATACAGGCCAAAACAATTTGCAGACCGAAAACGCCTTTATCAAAATGGGAAATTTCACCCGGATGTTCTGCAAGAGTATGTGCGTGTTTGTAAAAGCGAGGGATGCTCGTTTGATTTGTTTAGCAAAGAGCGTCCCTTTATGCAGGCGGCGTATTGTGAGAAATTGGATAAGGAGGAAGCACCTGTTGCAAAATTGCTTCATACGGCCGTTTCGGGCAACAATCACACCCATTTCGAGCATCATCACGAAAATGATTACTCCCTAAGTTATGCGCAGGCGTTGAGAGCACTTTTGGCAAGTTATTTGTTTTGCCCCGCCTTAGTGCAAGGGTATCCCTCTTCTGTAAACAACACACCCTGTAATTACTATTTTTGCATGGGACAAACGCTCTTTGAAACCTTGGTGCTAAACATGGTGGCAGAAAATCAAGAGTGCGGAGAAATTCCTTATTCTAAGCCGTCGGTGGCATGGAGAGAAGCAGGCATCATTCAACCCAAACAAGAATTTGCTACAATGTCTTTGCTAGCGGCGTTTACCTGGCAGCCTCGTCGTGTTACGCTTATTGCAGAAGACGGTTTTGTACGCAACGTATATTATCAGCAAGGAAATAACTTTCTTGGGAATGGTTTGTGGAAAGATCCGCATGCCGCCTATCGAAAAACAAAAAGTGGAGATTGGTCTGCTGTGAAACCGCAAATCGGGCGTTCTTTTTGGCGTGACATTGGTGCCTTGACAAGCGGTAGTACCGGTGCCGAAAGTGTATTTCAGCCTCCGCAAAGTGTGCACCGTTACGCCAACTTTATGAATAGTGAGGAAGAGAAAGTAATTGTACCACTTCGTGTGGTGGGTTTAGTTACAAGCAATGCCGCTTTTGAAGAAGTGCAAGAAGACAGGCTATCCATTCCGCTACAACTTATTAAAAAAGCGGAGCTTGGAGAATATTTGCAAAGCGACATCGCACAAGTGGAAAAAATGGCGCAGGCGATTGGGAAGGTATATAAAAAATTGGGGCAAGCGGCAACAAAGTCACTGCAAGGGCAGTATTTTGCCGCGTGGCATCAAGTGCTTTTTCCCGGCTATCTTGAAAAATTGGCAAGTATTAATCTAGATGCAGATGGATGGCAACAGGAAATGGATGAGGCATTTGAGATGGCCATGCAAAGAATCTTGCGGGATATACAAAAAAAGGCAGAGGTCTTTTCAGGGGCTGGGGCAAAGCAAATGGTGTCGCTGGTTTTATGTAACCAAAATTTAAAAAAAGAATATTACAGTATGCGAAAAAGGAGGGTTATCCATGAAGATTAACACCGTGGAACTCAGCGGTCTGCCACAGCAAACCAGAATTGCTCTAAAGCGTTCCTGTGGCAAAACCTTGGCGGAATCCGGCAGGGGGCTTGGCTATTTCTACAGCATTTCTCGCCCACCTTTGAAACCACAGGAGGAGGAAGCCTTGTTTGTATGCTTATGTCTTGCCTGTCTTTGGGAAGAGGCAGAGCGCCCTGCTGTTTTGCCCTTTACACAGTGCCTTTCCCAGCTCGTGAAAAGAGAAAAACTCAACCAAAGCAGTATAGACCGTGCGGTGATTGGGCTTTTGGACATGGATTTTGCTCCGGAGCATGGGAATCTTTTGGGGATAAAACTTTTTCGGCTATGCAAGCAAATTCGGGGCGCCAGGCTCAATTCGCCGGATTTTGAAAAGCTGTATGAGGATTTGAAATGGTGGAACCATACCGGACATTTTGTGCAAAAGCGCTGGGCGCAAGAATATTTCACAAATGAACAAACCACAAAGCAAGAGGAGGGCCAGGCAAATGTTGTATGAAATTCATATGCTCAAACATTACCCGCCGGGGAATTTAAACCGTGACGACACTGGTAGCCCTAAAACCTGCTATTTTGGTGGCTCTCTGCGTGGCAGAATTTCCAGCCAGTGCCTGAAAAGATCGTGGCGTACTTCTACTTTGTTTGAAAACCTGCTCGGAGAGCGTGGGATACGCTCACGCAAATTGCCACAGCTGGTAAAAGAAGAACTGCTCTTTCGGGGAATGGAAGAAACAATGGCCGAGCTTGCTATGAGCAAAGTGACGGGCATCGGCAACAAAGATGGAAAAGAAAATGATAAGGACATTACAAGCCAGACCATGTTTTTCACAAGGGCAGATATCAGAGCTATTGCAGACGTTTTGGAAAACATGGTACAGGAAGCGGGCACTGAAAAAGGGTTTAAAAAGGTAAAGGCAAGCGATGTTGCAAAAGCGGTGAAAAAAGTTGGTGTACACCCCATGACTGTGGACATTGCCCTATTTGGCCGTATGGTTACGAGTGAGGCATTTGACAATGTGGAGGCTTCCGTGCAAACAGCGCATGCTCTTTCCACCCATATAGTAAACCAAGAAAGTGATTATTTCACCGCAATGGACGATCTTTTGGGAGACGATGAGACAGGTGCGGATATGGTGGGAGACGTGGAGTACAATTCCTGTTGCTACTATCACTATATATCTATCGACACAGACAAACTTAATGAAAACCTAAAAGACGCACCGAATGCAGAAGAACTGATAGAAACAATTTTACCGGCTATGCTGGAGGTAATGGCCTATTCAAATCCTTCCGGCAAGCAAAACAGCTTTGCAAGCCAAGTGTTGCCGGAAGTGCTGTATGTAGAGGCAAAGACGAAAAAAATTCCAACCAGCTACGCCAATGCATTTGCACAGCCGGTTCGTTTTGGCCTTGGTACAAAGCTCATTGAAGAGAGCACGCAAAAACTGGTGGATGAAATCAATTTGATGCAAGATGCTTACGCACTGGAAAAAGTGGGCAGTGCATGGTTTGCCCCACGCAGTAAGGAGCTTGCACCAAAGGGTGCCGATAGGGCAAATACGCTAAAAGAGCTTCTTGAGATATGCTTGGCGTTGCCAAAATGATAAAGGTGGTGTGCATATGAAACTGCTGTTGTTACGGCTGGAAGGGCCGTTGCAAAGCTGGGGTGAGCGTGCGAAATGGGACAAAGTGCGAGATACGGCTCTGATGCCCACAAAATCCGGGGTGGTGGGGCTTCTCGCCGCTTGCATGGGCATTTTGCGCCAAGACGAGCGTTTGCATCAGTTGTCGAAAGAGCTCGCCATGTCTGTGCGAGCCGACAGAAGAGGGTCGCTTTCATCGGATTTTCACACCGCGCAGGGAAGGCCTTGTCTGCTGAATGCCGAAGGAAAAAAACGTTCTGGCGGCAATACCATCGTCACAAACCGTGCCTATTTGGAGGATGCCTCTTTCCTTGTGGTGCTGGAAGGGGAAGAGGCCTGCCTAAACGCCTGCTATGCCGCACTGTGTAGCCCGGTTTGGCCACCCTATCTTGGCCGAAAAAGCTGTGTGCCCACAAAGCCGATTTGTCTTGGGCTGACAGAGGCTTACAAAGATGCGAGAGAAGCTCTTTTGCAAGAGCCTCTTGCCGAAAATCATGACGACATAATCCGGGCAGAAATCACAAGCAATACCGGGGCGTTTCAGAGGATGGACGAAATAGATGAAGGCGACAGACGATTTCGTAAACGCAAAGTGAATTTGGAGGTGCTGGCATGTACCTAAGCAAATTGGCTTTAAACTTGCGGCACCCCGGTGCGCGGCAATGCCTGCGAAATTGTCAAGATATGCACCGCTCGCTGTTGTCTGCTTTTCAAGACTGCGGCGTGGGCAGAACACGGGCACAGGTGGGTATGTTGTATCACCTCAGCCAAGAGGCAAGCCCCACACTTTGGCTGAGCAGTTTGGCAAAGCCCAATTGTAAAACATTGGCACAAAAAGGTTTCTCGGTGGCCGGAATAAAAGATGTGAGCGGCTTGCAACAAACACTAAAAGCCGGAACTCTGTTGCGCTTTCGCCTGTTGGCTGTGCCCTGCAAAAAAGTGCAGGGAGAAGGCAAAAACAGCAAGCGCCGTTATTTAAAACAGGAAGAGGAACGTTCCTCCTGGCTTGCACGGAAAGCGGAGCAAAACGGATTTTATGTGCATCAAAGCATGGAATGTGGCGAGCGTAGCATTGCGGGACGAAAAGGAGAGCAAGCCTTGGTTTTGACAGCGATGGAGTGGACAGGTGTTTTGGAAGTGACAGATACCGCGTTGTTTTGGAAGGCATTTTGTGAAGGTCTTGGTGCAGAGCGTGCCTATGGCGCCGGGATGCTGATGCTGAGCAGGTTGTAGAGGGAGGGATTGTTTTGCCAAAGGATTTGCGTAGCCTGCCAAAACTAAGAGACAGCATCACCTTTTTGTATGTGGAGCACGCCATATTGGAGCAAGAGGACATGGCCATTGTGATGATACGCAAAGAGGGGCGTACACCGCTTCCCATTGCAGCTATGACCACACTCATGATAGGCCCCGGCGTGAGCATTACCCATGCGGCAATAAAGGCCATTGGCGACAATGGATGCATGGTGGTTTGGTGTGGAGAACACGCCGCAAAATTTTATGCTTATGGCATGGGTGAAACCAGAAGTGCGAAAAATTTGCTTTTGCAAGCGCGATGTTGTATGGATGAAGCAAAACATATGCAGGTGGTGCGTCGGCTTTATGTGAGACGATTTCAAAACATCAATTGCGAAGATATGACACTTGAGCAAATTCGCGGCCTAGAAGGTGTGCGAATGAGGGAAGTCTACAAGCAGTTGGCAAGTTTGCATGGTGTTAAATGGAGCCGCCGTAGCTACAAGCAAGACGACTGGGACAAAGCGGACCCTATTAATCGAGCCATTTCTTATGCCAACACAATTCTGTATAGCATTTGCCAAGCGGCAATTCTATCGCTTGGGTTCTCTACGGGTCTTGGGTTTATTCACACGGGAAAAATGCTTTCCTTTGTCTATGATATTGCAGATTTATACAAAGCGGAAACCACCCTGCCTGCGGCGTTTTCTGTTGTGGGAAGGTATGGGGATAGCGATTTGGAACGCAATATTCGACGTGCCTGCAGAGAGGTGTTTCATACCTGTAAGCTTTTGGATAGTTTGCCAAAAGACCTATTTTGGATTTTTGAGCATACGGAAACTTTAGTGATTGAGCCTGGGATTGGAGCCTTATGGGATGGTGAAAACAAAGAAATTCCTGGTGGAAAAAATCATGGGGAGGAAATGGAATGACAGTGTTTATCATGGAAAATGTGCCGGAATCATTAAGAGGTATTTGCACACGATTTATGTTGGAAATAAAAGCAGGGGTGTTTTTAGGCACTGTGACGGCAGTGGTGCGAGAACATCTTTGGGAAAAGATTTGCACACAGGGAAAGCAAGGGGCCGCGATGATGGTTTATTCATACCCAAACGAGCAAGGTTTTTTGATGGAGATGGTGGGAAGCCCCAGAAGACAACTTGTAGACTTAGATGGGTTGACTTTGATACAAACCACATAAATTCGAATGATTTTTATGTGTCTGCCCCACGCATGTGGGGATGAACCGCTGTTAGTGCGACAAAATTAGCCATACAAGCCAGTCTGCCCCACGCATGTGGGGATGAACCGTAGGAGGTGATGCTTGGCCAAAGAGCGTAAAGGCGTCTGCCCCACGCATGTGGGGATGAACCGGTTGCAGGCAGTTTTAAACTGATCTCTTGATACCGTCTGCCCCA
>CAYJIH010000003.1:99970-126325 GCA_964370195.1 uncultured Oscillospiraceae bacterium | reverse complement strand
TTCCCTCTGCACCATCGGTTGGATTTGTCCCCATGGTATCCTCCTCAAAATGCTAAAGATAGCGGCATTGCCGCAAGTGCGTTGTTTATTGAACGGGTGGTACAGGATCGCCCATCGGCATATAATCCTCCGGCACTTCAATTTCGTCTAAGGAATTTGTTGTGGCCGGTGCCTCTGCAGAAGAAGGCGCAGGCTGCCAAATGTCCATGCCACCGCCGGCATTCGGCTTTTCTGCCTCTTCTTTGTCCTTCAGCGTGGATAATATCTTGATGGCTTTCCAATTGCGGCTATTACCAAGCTGTGCAGTAAACCATGGTTGTTGCTCAACATTGATATGAACAACGCCATCCAAAGGCCGTGAAAGTGGGATAATGTCGTTTGGACGCAAACGCAATGCCTCATGTAGCTCAATGCTTGTTTCGTCGAAAATAGCGGTTATGGATAGGTCACTGTCGGACAAAGCATCCTTAATAACAGTGTGCCGCATGGTTTCTAATCGCTCGTTTGTAACCTTATGGGATACTTTAGAGTGTTTGGATGTAAATTCGCTTAGATAGTTTTCTAGCCCTAGTGCCGGAATGCAAACCGACAAAGTGCCTTCGGTATCGCGCAGTTTTACATTAAGCACGCAGATGACAACAATATCTTCCGGTGCATATACTTGGATAAGACGCGGATTTGTTTCAATGCTGGCAAGCTCGCCTTCAATATCCATGTGGTCTTTCCAAGATTCTACAACAAAATTTGTAATTTTTACATAGATATCGTCCATGATGGCAAGCTCTATATCTGTAAAATCTCGGGTTAAAACAGAATCAGAGCCACTGCCGCCAAGCAATCGGTCAATCAGGAAGAAAGAAAGATTGTTTGACATGTCAAGCATCAAGGTGGATTCTGGCAAGTTGATGTTGTTGGGTTTTAAATCGATCAAACCAATCAAGGCCGTATCTGGCAGTGCATTGTTATATTCATAGTAGCGTTGTTCTTCCACTTGGATAACTTCTGCCTCACAAAACACACGCAAAATACCGGAAAAATAGGAGGATACCATGCGTGCAATATGCTCATGCAAACTATCAATGGTGCGAAGCTGTTCTTTGGTGAACTTTTTAGGAGAGTAAAAATCATACTCTTTAACGCGCGTTTCTTCTTTCTTTTCAATGGTATCTAGCGAGTCGCTGCTGCTATTTAAGTTATTCAGTAAACTGTCAATTTGACTTTGACTTAGCACCTCTGCCATAATCTACCACCCCCCTTATTATTAAAAGTAAATATATCCGCATTTAAAATGTGTGCCAAATTAGGCAATGGGCGTCACCCCGTCTGGCACAGTAGCTGTATCAGCCGGCGTTGTGCCGCCATCGGCCGGTGTAGGTGTTGCTGTTGTGCCGGCTTGTGTTGGGTCAACTCCATTCACTTGTTCCGCTGGTACATCAGGTGCATCCCCTTCAAAGAAGTCAACCGGGTCGCTTGGGAAGTAAATGCGCATCGCATCCATTAAAGTGGTTTCCATTCGGCTGGCATCATTGCCCAGTACAATAATATCTACGCGGCGGTTTCTGGCACGTCCGTCTTCCGTGGCATTGTCTGCAATGGGATAATTGCGCCCATAGCCTACAGGCTCTGATTTAAAACGGTCGAAGCCACCGGTTTCCGTGATGTAGCTTGCCACAGTGCCAGAACGTTCGCCCGAAAGGATCCAGTCGTCTACAGAGCTACCGTCGATATAAGCAGTGTGTCCATTGTATTTCACCTGCAATATCTCATCATCAACGGCATTGAAGGCGTCTGCTAAAAAGTCTAAAAAGTCGATGGTTTGGGGCCGCAAAGCAAAAGAGTCGCCATCAAACAAAAGGTTATCCGACAAACGAATGAATGTTGTGCCGTTTTCGTTGCGCTCCACACTCACATCGCCTTGCATGTTGTTTTCTGCCACATATTGTTCAATGGCTTGCTCTAGTTGAGACAAATCCTGTGGCAGCGTTTGATCGGCCGACATGGTGTCTCCCGTGGGTGGGGTATCGCTTGTTTCAGAGCCAGAATTGACGCTGGCAGAAGGGGAGACAAAGGACAAGTTAACAGGTTCTGCGCCGAACTGCTGCGAAAGGGCGTCCACAAAGGCATTATAGCGAACTTCCTCAACAGTGGACATGGCAAATAGTAGAACAAAGAAACAAAGCAACAAAGTAACAAGGTCACCATAGGTATCCATGGGGTTATACTTTTTGCCCTCTTTTTTCTGTTTTGCCACTGTTTCTCACCGCCCTTTTCTTTAGACAAATATAAATTAAATGCTAGCGTTAGCTGTCGTCGCTTTTTTTGGCTTTACCTTTTTTCGCGTTTTGCTGAACAAGCAAGTTGAGTTTTTCCTCAATAAATTTCGGGTTCTCACCGGCTTGAATGCCTTCTACACCTTCGCAGATAAGCTCTCGGCAAAGGTATTCTTCGTCGTGACGCACGCTGAGCTTATTGGCCATAGGGTTGAAGAACATGTTTGACATCATCGAGCCGTACAACGTGGTTAACAACGCAACAGCCATGGAAGGGCCAATGGAGTCTGGATCTGAAAGGTCACCGAGCATCTTAACAAGACCAATCAAAGTACCAATCATACCAAAGCCGGGAGCATAAGCGCCGCCGTTTTCAAAAAAGCTTTTGCCAACACTATGTCGCTCGTCTAGCTTGCCAAGTTCGGCCTGCAATAAGTTGTGCACTTTTTCCGGTTCTACAGAGTCTAAAACCAACATTAAGCTTGATTTCAAAAAAGGGTCGCTCGCTTCGTTTATTTTATCTTCCAGAGAAAGCAAACCTTTTACACGTGCTTCTTTTGCAAAATCCACAATTTGCTCAATGTAGCTTTGCGGGTCATATTTTGTGGGTAAAATGGCAATTTTCAAAAGTTTTGGCACTTTGGATACGACTGCAAGAGGATAAGCCAACATCAAAGCACCCAGTGTACCACCGATTACGATAGCAATAGAGGGATAATCGATAAAAGCAGTTGTAATTGTGTCGAATGTAACGGGGCCGCCGTTGGCCTCGAATTCAACCACAGCTTCCTCATAGGCTGCTTGTTCTGCGGCAAATTCTTCCGCAGTCATCCCTTCTGCTTGCACAGGTTCTGTGGGCGGGGTATTAAATACAATACCAAAAATAACAAGCCCTACACAGAACACCATTCCCAGTACGGTTAGAATGTCAAGTGATGACTTTCCCCCTTTTTTCGCTTTCCCGCCGTCTTCATTCAAAACGAGTCCCTCCTTAACAGCTCAGAAAACTGAGCGCGTTTATATGCCAGTGTCGCCTGTATCACGTCATCAATACTTTCTTTTACAATATGCAGATTGCCAGTGGTGAGACGAATGGTTGTGTCTGGGTTTTCTTGCATCGTTTCAATCAGCTCACAGTTTAACACAAACTCAGTGTCATTGAGTCGGGTTAATTTTATCATACAACATCCCCTCCCCCATCTACAAGTGTTCTGATGTTTTTTTTTGTTGCCACAGGCCATATAGACGAAAAATTTCATCTATATGGCCTGTGGCAACAGAAAGATTCTGTTGCCATAAGCAATGTTCAATACTATCGTTTGAGGTTGATGAGTTCTTCCAGCATTGTATCACTTACAGTAATGATACGGCTGTTGGCCTGATAGCCACGCTGGGTGGTTATCATATCAGAAAACTCACGAGAGAGGTCCACATTAGAGAGCTCTAAGGTGCCGCTAACAAGTTGGCCTGCGCTGCCTTCACCCGGCTGCGATAAAACTGCCGCACCGGAGTTTTGGCTAACAATGTAAGAAGTGGAGCCACTTTGTGTAAGGCCGGATTGGTTTGCAAAGGTGGCAAGGTCGATACGTCCAATGTATACCTCAGTGCCTTGGCTGTCGAGGCCTACAATAATACCGTTGCCCGAGATGGCGATGCCGGTCATGTCGGAAAGACCTTGTGGGCCGCCCTCTGTGCCATCGCGCAAGGTTAGGGCTTTCGAGCCAAGGCCAAGTGCGTAGCTAGGGGTGGACGGTGTGGCGGTTGCATCTGCACCAAGAGTAACGGCGGCAAATGCATCACCTGCTGCAGGAAGCGTGCCGGCCGGTTGCCCGGCATCCACGGCCCAAGCAGTGTTGATGGCATCGAAACTGGGGCGGTTCATTTCAATGTAATCGTTCGAATCGGCAGCGTTTACAAGGTTAAACTTGCCGGATGTGGTACGTGTGTTATCGATGGTGCCAATGTAATTTACACCGCCGATTGTCATGGTGATTTCCCACTCGCCAGCGGCATTGTAAGCGGCTGAATAAGCGGTTGGGGCGCCGTCGCCGGAAAAAGTGGAGCCAACTGTTCCGCTAGGGGAAATGCCGCCGAAAAATACGTCGCTGGAATCAAGGTCTACAGAGCCGTATTGGATGTTGTAATCGGTAGAGGCAAGCTCTTCGCCTGTGAGGAAATTTTTGGTGCCAATGGGCGGCGTTTGATTTGCGGGCAAATTGGCAAAGGGGTTGATGGTGGGGTCTGAAAATGCAAGACTAAACGTGCCACCAACGTGAGGCTCTCCGCCGTTTGCGTTTGTAATGGCCGTATTGATGGCTGCGTTGACTTCTTCGATGGTTTGGAATTGTTGGTTTGCATTAAATGTGATGACGATACCGGTAGAAGAAATAGAGGCTGTGGCATCCACATCGTCATTTAAAGAGGCATCGGATGAGAAGTTAAAGTTGATGTTGCCATCTTTTGTGTTGTTGCTGGCAGTAAGAGAGATGGGCACACCGTTGATCACTTCATCAACAGAGGCTGGGGTGGGGGGCACGTTGGACAAAGCTACGGTGATGCGCTCGCTGCCGGCAGCTTTACCGGTGGGATCGCCATTTACACCAAGCACATAGTTACCTTGGGTATCCACCAAGTTGCCTGCGGCATCAAAGTTTAACATGCCGGCGCGTGTGTAATAGGTATTGCCGGCGGCGTCCATAATTTGTAAAAATCCGTCACCGTCGATGGCAAGGTCCATGGTTTGGCCGGTCATCGAAAATGTGGAACGGCTCATAAGTAAATCAATGCTGCCCACTTGCGAGCCATAACCCACTTGAGAGGGGTTTGTGCCACCCTGGCCGCCGGTTGGGGCGCTGGAAGAACTGATGTTTTGATAGTAAATGTCGCTAAAAGTGGTGCGTGAAGATTTAAAGCCATACGTGTTTACGTTGGCAATGTTGTTACCAATCGTATCCATGCGAGTTTGGTGTGTGCTTAAACCGGATACACCGGCATACATAGAACGGACCATATCAAATCTCCTTTTGCTATGTTGGGCGGTGTGCTTTCATTCGGAAAGGCCACAGCGCGCCAAAAGATTTTTGATACCGTTTTTTGTATTTAAAACCCATCAGTCAGTTAAGGTTTTAAAAGCTTCCTGCAATAGGGCCAGCTTTTATATAATAACGGTACCGTCAATGTTTGTAAATACGCTGCCTTGTGTCGCTTCGCCATCTACGGTAATTACTTTGCCGCTGGATGCGTTTACGATATAGGCATTTTGGTCGATAAGAATCAAAGCTTCGCGAAGGCCTTTTTCTTGGGCCATTTTTACACCTTGATCCAAACGTTGTAAATTTTGTGTAGATACATCAATTTGCCGCTCGTGCACACGAGAAACGGCGTGTTTTGAAAATGCGATGTTGCTGCCCGCCTCCAATTGTCCTTGCAATACAGATAAGAACGAACCGGTGTTTTCGCTGTTTGTTTTATTCTGTGTAACTTGCGCATGGGCACTAGGTGTGCCTGTAACAATGGGACGAGAGAGCCTGTTCAATTGATCCATGCTCAAACCTCCTTGTCCCTGCATGGGTGCTACAACTTGTAGTAAACGAGAATATTCCCTATGGTTTAGGTTGTGGCAGTGCCTGTTGTGGTAAAACCAAGTTTTTGGAAAATGGCTTCATTTCCGGCTTCATCACGAACAACCACATTCACTTGATACTCTGTGCCGGGTAGAAGGCCGGTCAGTTCATATTCAAGTGTTTTTAAGCCGGTGGCTGCTTTTGTGCCTTGCTTCACAGAAGATAATTCGTTAAAGTTGGCGCTTGTGTTGCTGGTATAATACACGTCGTATGTTAAACTTTGCGATAGTGCAGTATCATCAACCGGGGATTGCCATGTAAACTGAGTGGAATCGTTTGTGATATTGGAGCCGATAAGGGCGATGTTACCGGCGTTATCCAGTTGTGATTGTGCGGCGCCGGCACTTGGTTCATCCAACGTCATGATTTGGCTCATCAAAAACTCTTTGCCGTTGACGGTGAACGTGAATTCGTCACCACTTAAATTTACTTTTGACACAATGCCCGTTTCTTGCGAAACACTGCCACCAATGCCATAAGAAGCCGCGGTTACCGTTTTGCCAAGCATGCTGGAAACATAGTTCGTTTGCGAGTAGTACGAAAGCTCTTGCATGGCTTCCATCGAAGAAAATTGAGCAAGCTGTGTAACATACTGTGTGTCATCCACAGGGTTCATAAAGTCTTGGTTTGTTAGCTGTGCAATCATCAGCTGCAAAAAATCATCAACAGAAACGCTTTGGTCGGCATCGGTTTCAATGGGGGTTTGAATGGTTAAACCACCAATTTGTGTGGTGCCGTCGTCTTGTAGACGTATGTCGCTCATACAGTGAGTTCTCCTTTCTTATAGAATAAACGGAATGGTTAGATGTAAGCGTCAAGCATGCGTTCCGGTTCTGGTTGTTTTGAAACAACACTTTCCTCTTGCTCTAACGCAACGGGCTCTCCACGGATGGTTCGGCGCACATAGTTTTGTTCTGTTTGTGCACGCCAGTACAGGTTGCGCTGTTCTTGGGAGTCCTGTTGTTGGTTAAGCAGTTCGGAGTCTTGCCCACTGAGTACTTCTTGCACTTCCACTTTTAGTGGTCGCAGTCCTTCGCGCAAGTGTTCCAGTTCGGCAGCAAGCATGCGCTGCGTTTCAGCATTTTGTGCAATTAAGGTAAGGGTAAGGCCACTTTCCGTGCTTTTGAGCTGCACAATCACTTCACCAAGGCCTTCCGGCATCAATTTTACTTGAAATTCTTCAAGGCCGGCCTGCAAGCCGTTTTCAATTCCGGTTTGCATCTGCGTTAAAAAAGCAGGTGTGGCACTTGTTGTGGTAACATTTCCGGTGGTTACAACGCCTTGCTGTGTCAAAGGCAAACTGGCGTTAAAAGCTGCTTGTCCTTCATCGCCTTCGCTTGTAGTAGAGCCACTTGATGTCGAGTTTTGCGATCCGGTTTCTGCCGTAGGAACAGTAGTTTCTTGGTTTGTTGTCGGTGCAACTGTATCAAGGGTAGGTGTTGTTGCAAGCGGTGTGGAAGTGTTGGCTGTAGCTTCTTGGCTTGCCACCGTGCTTTGCTGCGTAAGTGCTTGACTGGCCGTTTGAATGGATTTGCCTTGTAACCATTGTAGCACATCTTGCGGCGATGCATTGGCCAAAGTGGAAAGAGCCTGTGTGCTGTTTTGTAAAGACCAAGCCAAAGTTCCGTCTGTTTGCAAGGCGGGTGTTACTGTTTGCCCGGTCATTTGAGCCAATAACATCATAAGTTGCTCGCCAATTGCAATTTGGTCTTCGTCTAGAGAAAGCTGTTGCAGTTCTGTTTGTAAGCTGGCAAGCAAAGCCAAAAGTTCCTCTTCTTCTTCGCTGCCCGGCAATGCGGAAAGTTTGTTTGTAATTTCACTGGCAAGGCCTTCTAAAAAAGCAAGGTCAATGGTGCCGGCGGTTAAGTTACTCATTGCAAGCAAATCTTCGGTAAGAAATTCTCCGCCAAGAAGCCCGCTGCTTAACAAACTTGCGTATGCATTTTCACTTTCAAGCAAACCGCTTAAGTTTGAACTTAAAGTATTGTCGGATGTTAAACCAAAGCCGGCTGTGTTTGATGTTTGAAGTGCAGCTAAAACTTGTGCAAAGTCCGAGCCGGTGGCACTGCCTGTAGACGATGCCGTTAACGAGGTTAAATCCACTTGTGGAAGCGTTGAAATTGCATTTGTGTTCATCTGTTTCACCTCCTTTCACAAATTGGGGTTTTATACAAAATTCAAATAGGTGAATTTGTATACATGGTTATTAAGAGACAATGTCGGCTTCTTCTGCCGCGGCACGTTCGTTTTCGATGTGCTTTCGGCTTACAAGTTCTGAAATGCGTTCCGCTTCTTCGCGTCTTGCTTCGGCAAGATATTCATCCCATTGTTTTTCACGCAGTTTTTCAAGGCTTTGCACATCTTGATCCAGTGCAATTACAATCGCTAGCTGCGCTTCAATTTCAACATCCAGCTCACGCATTTGTGCTTCTAATAACTGCACCAAAGCATCAGCATTGTCTCGGTAGTATCCCATTTGGCGAATTTCGGTTACCGATAATCCTTTGTCCATATGATTGTAAAGTTGTGCTTCTTTTTCGGCCACTTGCTGCAATACACTGTCGCGGTGATGTTCGGTTTCTAAACGCTTGCTTCGAAGCCGCGCCAATTCGTTTCTCTCTTTTTCGTAAAGGCTGTGCTTGTAAGAAAGCATTTTTTCCAGTGAAAAAACAAATTTTCTCATGGGCGAAATTAGCGTGCAACACTAATCATAAGATTTTGTGTTTGCTCATAAGTGAATTTTTCGTCTACCTTTTGCTGTAAAAGGTTGTTAATGGCACTCATATGGGAAATGGCATCATCAAGCTCGGGGTTTGTGCCGATTTTATAGGCGCCAATGGCAATGAGGTCTTCGTTGGCTTGAAATGTTGCCATTAAGTTACGCAAGCGCCCGGCTGCTTTTTTTTGTTCGGCCGGTGCAATATCGTTCATTAAGCGGCTGATACTGGACAAGATATCAATGGCCGGATAATGGTTTTTGTGGGCCACTTTGCGCGATAACATGATATGGCCATCAATGATGCTTCGAACCGTATCAGAAATGGGCTCGTTCATATCGTCGCCTTCTACTAAAACGGTATAAATACCGGTAATAGATCCTTTTTCGAAATTTCCACTACGCTCAAGCAACCGAGGGAGGCTGGAATAAATAGACGGTGTATAGCCGCGTGCCACGGGCGGCTCACCAATGGCAAGGCCAATATCGCGCTGGGCCATACAAAAACGTGTCAGAGAGTCCATCATCAAAAGCACGTCTTTTCCTTGATCTCGGAAATACTCTGCAACTGCAGTGGCGCTCATGGCGCATTTATTACGTAGCATAGCAGGTTGGTCGCTTGTGGCCACCACCACCACACTGCGTGCGGCGCCCTCTTCACCAAGGTCTCTTTCTAAAAACTCCACCACTTCACGGCCACGTTCGCCCACAAGGGCTATTACGTTGATATCCGCTTTTACGTTGCGGGCAAGCATACCCATCAATGTAGATTTTCCAACGCCGGACCCAGCAAAAATGCCCATCCTCTGGCCTTTGCCAATGGTTAAAAATCCATCAATGGCTTTTACACCCATTTCAATGGGGTTTTCTATGCGAGGGCGCTGCATCGGGTTGGACGCTTCGCCGGTAACACTGTAAGGGGTTCCGTATGCAGGTAAGATGCCTTTGCCATCCATCGGGCGCCCAAGAGCATCAATGGTGCGCCCAACCATTTCATCACAAACTTGAATGGATAATTTTTCGCCTGTGTTAATTACTGTGGCGCCATATCCTATGCCCTCTGTGTCTTCATACGGCATAAGTAAAACTTTATTGCCTTTAAATCCAACCACTTCGGCAAGAACTTCACGTCCATCTTGCAATTGAATGCGACAAACATCGCCAATAATGCCAACGAGGCCGGTGGCTTCCACGGTCATACCAATTAGTTTGTCAATTTTGCCAATGCGGGTACACAAACCATCTGTATTTAGCATTTGACGAAAAGCCGTTCGGTTCATGGCACCCACCCCCTTTGGTAATGAAGCATCCATCGCCATATATCCTACTTTAAAACTATTATAAGAAAAAGAAATGTCATTTTCGTGAATAAAATAAGTTGTTTTATGATTGAGCAAGGCGACGAATAATTATACACGATTTTGCCGCTGTAGAAAAGGGCTAATCGCTATTTTTTTGAAAATAAACTCTTAAATTTTCAAGTTGGGTTTTTACAGAGGCATCGAGGCGCCCGGAGGGTGTTTCAATTTGTATCACATCTTCCTCAGCGGGAATGGGGCTGATTTCAATGTGTTCTTGTTCGTCGTATAAGTCTTGTAATTTTTTAATAAGATGTGTCATGTTTTGGGCCACTTCAATGCGAATCCAAGGCATGTTTCGAACACTTTGCACAGTGTTTGCCACCATATCGATTAAAACAGCATCATCTTCTTGCACTTTATGTGCCAATACACGCGAGGCCACTTCCAGAGCCATCCAGCGAAGTTGTTCTTCTAGTTCTACTTCAAATCCGGCTAAATCACCTTCCAGCCGTGCGATGGTGTGTTCCAGTTCGTCCAATTGTGCCTTTAGCAATCGGCCGCCTTCATCCAAGCCTTGTTGCATTCCTTGGGTTTTGGCATTTTCTAAAAGCAAATCAGCTTCTTGGCGTGCTTGCAACAAAATACGCTCTTGGTCGGCCATGGCGGTTTGAAAAACACGCTCTTTGATTTGTTCCGCTTCTGCTTCAGCAGCTTCTAACATTTCTTGCGCAAGAAGCTGTGTGTCTAAAGAGAGGGCGGGCTGTTCTGTGGTCTCGTTTTGAAGGTTAAGTGCATGCGCTTGTTGTTCTTGTGCCAGCGCTTGCTGGCGTTCAAACTCGAATATGTCTGTGATATGAATACGCTTTTCTTCATCATCCACTGTGTAGGAAAGCGGCGACTCATCTATAGATGCGGCATACGGTTTTTCGTCTTTGATTTTTAAGATGTCATCCGTGTACCGAAGTGTGTGGGCGAGAAATACGTTAGGCAATTACCTCATCCTTTCCACCTTTGGAAATCACAAGTTCACCTTCTTCTTCAAGTCGACGAATGGCATCAACAATTCGTTGTTGTGCCTCTTCTACGTCTTTCATGCGCACATTGTGTAGATATTCAATATCAGTAGCGATGGTTTCTTGCGAGCGTTTAGACATATTTTGGAAAATAACACGCGAAACATCGGGCGTTGTGGCTTTTAAAGCAACCGTTAAATCTTTTGTATCGATTTCGCGTAAGAAACGCTGGATAGAGATATCGTCGAGGTGAACAATATCTTCGAACACAAACATAAGCTTGCGAATGTTTTCGGCAAGTTCGGGATCTTTTACATCGAGCTCGTCGAAGATGTGTTTTTCGGTGCTGCGGTCGACGGTGTTCATAATTTCTGCTACGTACGGAACACCACCAAGCTCCATCAAATCCACCGAAACAATGTTGCCGAATTTTTGCTCCAATGTCGATTCTACAAGATTGATAAAATCAGGGTTGGCCCTGTCTAAGTTGGCGATACGCTCTACCACTTCAATACTGATATCAGGGGGGAGCTCGGCTAGCACTTGG
Source organism: uncultured Oscillospiraceae bacterium (assembly GCA_964370195.1). GTDB lineage: Bacteria > Bacillota > Clostridia > Oscillospirales > Ruminococcaceae > JAAYCI01. Next base: position 114,855 of record CAYJIH010000003.1, on the reverse strand, counting down.
CTGGCTTGCTCGGCCTTTGCATAGCTTAGTATGAGAGAAATGGTTTGTGGATGTTCGTTTTGTAAAATAGAAAGAAGGTTTTTGTAGTCGGCTTTGCGTACAAAGTCAAATGCTTTGGTGCGTAGCCCTTTCGAAACACGCTCCATTAAGCTGGCTGCTTGCTGGGCACCAAACGCCTTTTCTAAAATGTCACGCGCATAATCTACGCCGCCTTCAGCAATTACTTTTTGTGTAACACAAAGGCCGTAAAAATCATCGATGATGTTGTTTAGCTCATCCGGAGGAAGAGCCTCCATGCGCGCTACCTCTAAAGATAGTTGTTCAATTTCTTCTTCACGCAGGTACTTGTACACTTCGGCCGCTTCCGTGGCACCTAATGTGATAATGATGGCAGCAGCACGTGTTTTGTTCGAAATTTTACCGGCAGCCATTAGCCTTCACCTCCTTCACGTAGCCAGCTACGAAGTAGGTTCGCCGTGATTTCCGGGTTGGAACGAGCAAACTCGCGCACTTCATTTGTAATGGCGTTTTCGCTTTGTTCGGTCATCGCAGCATCTTTCAGCTGGCGTTTACGTTCTTCAATTTCTTCCTGTACACGAACGGCCTCTTCCTCTTCGGCGGCCAGTGCAGCGGCTTCCGCTTCTGCACGTTTGCGCTGGGCACGGCGGCGCAGGATAATAATGAGGATGATGACAATCAACATTACAACCAGTGCTGCAATGGCAATGTAAACCACGGTTGCAGGTAGGCCGAAGATGAGTGTTTCATCGGCTTCATCGTCAATAACACCGGCATCTTCCATGCCTTGTACGTTTACGTTTTCGATGGGAATGTTGGTGGAGGCGGCAATGAGTTCTTCTAAACTGGTGCGTGTTTCGTTGTCTAAGGTACCACGAACCATAACACCGATAGAAGCCTCTTCTAATGTGGCGCCGTCTTTTTCAATTTGTTGCTTAATATAACTTACAAGATATTCACGGTTGTTGTAATAATCCACAGCATCCAATTCGCCGTCACCATTTAAATCGGCATAGGCGGGAACATCTGTGTTGTCTGTTTCACCCACAACGCCTTCGGCATATTGGCCTGTACCCATCAGCGCTTGTTCTTCTTCGCTGTTCATAACACCGGCTTCGGTGCCTTCCAAGGGGATATATTCCATGCTTTCCGTAATCATAGCATCCCAGTCCAGTTTTGCTGTAACAGAGATGCGATAGTCGTCTGCATTGGGATAAGGCAAAGAAAGAAGATTTGCGGTTTTATCGTGTAAACGCTGCTCCACTTCGGCTTCAAAGTTTTGACGCTCCAAGAAATCCTCGGTGGCAGCCATGGACTCGTCGTATCCTTCACCGGCGGCAGCTAAGGTATTCCCGGCACTGTCAATCACCGAGACTTGTGTGGGGTCGATGCCGGCGGCCGGCCCCACTAAGTGGCGAATGCCGGCCACTTGACTGGATGTAAGCACGCGACCATCGGCCATCTCTACTTTTACAGATGCTGTGTTTGTGCTGCTGGCAGCATCCCATACACGGTTTGAATCTTCGCTGATATTTAAAGTTACATAAGCGTTATCCACGCCTTCATATGTCTTAATGATGTCTTGTAGGCGGTTTTGCATTTGCTGAATTTGATATTGCTGCTGTTCGAAATCAGTAGTGGTTAATCCGTTTGCCTGCTGGAAAATATCATAATCCAGTGTGGAGGAAGGAATGCCTGCTGTAGCCAATTGTGCCATGGCGGCGTTCATCTGGTTGGCTGGCACCTCTAGCTCGCCGGCATCATTTAAGGCACCGGAAATACCGGCCTCTTGTAATACAGAAAGCCCTTGTACCGATTCTTCTTGCGGTAAACCGGGGTAAACCACCTCCGGTTGTGCAGCACGCACATTTAAAAACACAGCCAAGCCCACAGCAAGTGCGAGGGCTATCAGTGCAATTATAAGTAGGAGCCGCTTGCGCGCGGGCTCCATATTTTGCCAAGCTTCCCGCAATTTTTCAAATGCTTGGCGAATTTGATTTCCAACGGTTCTAAGCCGTTCACCCATTTATATCATTTCCCCGATGATTCCTAATTTTTCGATCGATGAGCGAATAAGTACAGTACGATTAGATTTGCATACGTAGCAACTCGTTGTACGAGCCAATGGCGGCACTAACGAGGCTGGATGTGAAGTTGATTGATGTGGAAGATTTAACAGCGGCAATGGCGCCATTGTGCAAATCGTCACTGCCACCAAGTGCTAAATCGTACATTGTTGCTTGTGAATCAGCACCGGCTACTTGTAAATCCTGTAGGGCGCTTTCGAAAATATCCGAAAAAGATGTGCTGTTTGCCTGTGTAGGCAATGGCGCTTGCTGTGTTTGTGATAGCGAAGATATGGATGGCAAGCTACTCATAGGTACAATGAAAGTACTCATAATAGAGACCCCCTGTGTTATTTTTAAGTGCAAATAGTGACGCCCGACAGCCAAAACTGTCGGGTGAAAAAATTATTTTAGAATTTCAGAGGCCTTCATAGCCATGGCTTTAATCACATTCAAAGTGGTGATGTTGGCATTGTAGCTATGTGACGCTGCCATTAAGTCTACCGTCTCTTCCGAGCGATCAACGTTTGGCATAAGAACATATCCCGCTTCGTCAGCGTCGGGATGTGTTGGGTTATAGACAGGGATAAATTCGCTCTCATCTTCGATAATCTCTTGCACTTGAACACCACCAAGCACAGAGTTTGAGCTAGAAGAAGATGTGATGCGCTGAGAAGCTTGTTCAAGTGCAGAGGCAAAGCTTGCAGGGCGTTCTTCGAATACAACAAGTTGACGACGATATGGATCGCCATCTTCTGTGCGTGTTGTATCAATATTGGCAATGTTTTGCGAAATGACATCCATACGAAGTCGCTCAGCTGTAAGTGCAGAAGCGGTGATGTCCATTGTGTTTAAAAAAGACATAAACAAATCCCCCATGTAATAGGTAAAATGTTGAAGTAATGGCGTTATAGAAAAAACAAACTATACACGAGAATTGCTAATGGCCGAGTTGATGGAGTTATAATGGCCGGATACGCGGTCTAATAGATAGCTATATTGTGCGTACGCTTTCCAAAGTTCTGTTTGTTCTTTTTCTAAATCCACATTGTTTCCATCGATGCGAATTGTTCTGTCATCTTGCTGTGTTATTGTAGTGCGATACTGGGCGCCATCATCTTGAGAAGCAAGTTGATTTCCCAAATTTGCGTTATTGGCTTGTGCGGCTTGCGGGTCTCCGTTTGCCGAGTTTCCGGCCTGCATTTGCCCTACATCCAGCGTTTGTGCCTGATGAACGTCACCACTAAGAGCCACTTGCGATACAGCTTTGCTTTTTTCGCTTAAAACTTGTTCAAAACCAACACTGCTGGATTTAAAGCCTGGCGTGTCAACATTGGCCATGTTGTTGGCAATGACCTGTGTTTTTGTCCAAAGTGAATCAAGGCTTGCTTGTGCAGCATTGGTGGCGGCAGTATCAAATAACATAAAATGCCTCCAGTCGCCAATCGACAATGTAATATAGTTTTGCGTTTGGTAATGAAAAACGAGAGATAACATCATTTTTAGAATGAACCAAACCTACCCTAGGCTAATCATAGCATTATTCATAAAAAAACACAATATGGGAATTTGTATAACTAGATAAAAATATACACTTTTTAAAAGATAAAGAGGCAAGGATGTAATAAAAATGATGAATTTTTATTAATTTGAGCAGAAATAAAAATATGGACATCTGACAAGACATATATCCTTCCAAAATGGTAGATGGATATAGCCAGAGGACAATGCACAAAGGGAAAAGCATAATAAAGACATAATTACGAAAAAAATAACAAGATCACACTTCGTTTAAAAGTGAAGTGTGATCTTGTTGATAAAGATGTGTTGAATTTAAAAGGATAAATACATTCCAGCGAGTAGCAAGTGGCAAAGATATTACAAAATGGTTACGTTGTAATGATGAAACAATCAAGTAATTGTTTTTCTTGAACGTTTAGAATCATAGCTAAATAAAACCATTTCCTGCACCTTTACTACGATTGCTGCGGTCTATTTTATCGCATTGTTCGTATGTGTTGCGCAAATCTAAAATCAGAGGGCGAATATCATTAAGCGGTTTGCAGTCTTTGCGGATATTGGCAAACATAAGCTCACGGTAGAAGAAATCGTAAAGTTGCGATAGGTTGTGTGAAATGGGATAACGAAAATCCAAATTATCACGTAAATGACGAATGATCTTTTGTGCCTTTGAAAGGCTTTTGTTCATTTCTTCCACATTATCTGCTTGAATATAACTTTTCGCTAAGTCAATTTGACGTAAAGTTTCGTCATATAACTTTAGAAGCATTTCTCCCTGTGTCATCGTGGTAACCATTTGCTGCTGATATTTTTCATAGGGATTCATAGCACTAAAAACCTCATTTCTGTGAAGCCGAGATAAAGGGCGAAAAAGTGTTTTTACGATGTGGTGCTGCTAGATAAAGAGCTGGTGAGCCAAGACATTTGCTCGTTCATTTGCTGAATATAAGACTCCATTGCATTAAACTGTGTCCAATAACGGTCATACTCATTCCAATAGCGATCTTCCAACGTAAGCATTTGCTCGTCGATATCTTCAATTTGTTTGTAAATATTAGAGCTGACATCCAAAGAGTTGCTTCCGGCTTCGCGCGTAATATAACCAGTAGAACCAACTGCATCATTGATGGCGTTGTTCAGTGTTTCCATAATGCCGCCAGATCCTGCAAAAAGTTCCATTACAGCTTCGGGGTCTTGTTCTAAAGCGGCCATCAAATCGGATTTGCTGTTTAGCTCAAAATGACCCGATTCGCTGTAGAAACTTGTATCAATGCCAAGGTCGTAAATGGCAAGGGAACTTCCAAGGGGACGCGTATACATGGCCGAGCGCATGTCACTTAAGACATTGAATAGATTATCATCCATGCGCAAAAGGCCTTCTTGGGCTTTTTCTTCCCAGTTTTCAATTTCATTGTCCGACATGCCGGCTTTTTGGTCGCTGGTGAGTGGGGGATAATCTTTGTACGTTGGGTCGGCGGTATAAAGCTCATTGAACATTGTAATGGCTTCATTATAGGCTACTAAAAATTCTTCCAGAGCTTCTGCAATTACTTCTGTGTCGCGCTCTACAACCACTTCTGTGGCCGCACCGGTGGCCCCTTCGGTTTCATTGTATAATGAATGTACACTAAATGTTAAGTTGTTATACTCAAATGTGTTGCTTGAGCGCTCTAACTCTACACCATCAATCCACACCACAGCGTTTGTGCCATAGCTCACGTCTACTGCATCGGCGTTTGCGGCTTGGCGTAACTGAATATGCTCACTTCCGAAAAGCTCGTCTGTTTTGCTGCCATCTGTGCCACCATCTATCATGATGTCCATTGGGATATCAATGCCCAAAATGCGGAAGCTAGCCGTGTTTTTATCAAAGGATACAGTTGCACTAGAGCTACCACTTGGATCCATAGAACGGATTGCTGATTGCAATTCGAGAGCAATCTCGTCTAATGTGAGGCCATTTAAGGAAGCGCCATCGATGGTGTGTGTGTTGGAGCCAGACTGAAGGGTGATGTTACCATCAGCACCGAACTGAATGCCGGAACTGCTTAAAAGCGTGCTGCCATCGTTGATACGTGTAGAGGCGTTTTCATCAAACCCCAATGTTTTTACGTCACTTCCAATCGTGCCGGTGGGCATTTTTACAACAAGGGATTCTTTGTTTGATGTGATGGAAAATTGATCGGCATCTACGTCATAAGCAAAATCGATGGATTGTGATCCGTCCGCCAAGGTGCCGAAGGTGCTTCGGAAGGACTCGTTGAGTTTTTCTGCAAATTCTTCTGCAGTGTATTTCTCGTTGATGCCCGATTTTTGGGAAACTGTGAAGGTGTAGTTTGTGCCGTTCACATTGAACATATAGGTGCCGCCATACTCGTATTCGCTTGCGGCAACACTGGTAGCACTGCTCATTACTTGGTTGATACCATGTGCTGTGAAATTGCTACCGCCTTCTACGCCAAAGAGTGCAGAAAGCAAATTGCCCTCAGACTGTGACATGTCGATAGGATCATAAGCGTCACTCGCACTGGTAAGGCCTGTTTCAGAGCGCTGGATGATGAACTTATCCTCGGCCTCTTGATAAACAATTTTAACGCCAGCCTTGCTGTTGTTGACATCGTTGATGATGGTAGAGAGTGACGTGGTGGAATCATAAGAGAAGTCTACGCCATTGATTGTAAAAGAGTGGCGGCTTCCTTGTAAAGACGACGCAAAGTTTAAGTCGTCCAAGGCAAGTGAGGCATTCAGTTTGTTGGAAATGCCACTTGTAAGGCCAAACAGCTCCATCGAGGTTGTGGTGCCGGTTAACACCAAAGTGGAAGAAGCACTGCCGGTTTCAAATGTGATTTCGCCGCCGTTTAGTGTTGCTTGAACACCGGAGCCGAATGTGCGGCTTAACGATTCTTGTAAACTATGTAATAAAGAAGTGCCACCATCGCTAGAGGTGATATTCCCTTCGGCATCCACACCAGCAAGCTTGCGCAGGCTTTCAAAGTCGAGATAAATATCTTGCTCGCGCCCATCCAGCTCTACAGTTATACTTGGCAAATACAAATCAGAGTCGATTGAAGCAGAGAATGTACCTTGTCCGCTCAGGTCAACAATGCCATCGCCAAACATTTTCATCGATAAAGAAGCGTTGGCCGCATCTGCGGCAAAGTTGCCATGAACACGAATAAAATCATCCGAATCGTCGGCGTAAATTGTAAGCTTGTTGTTTACGTAGGCAGCTGTGCCATGAACGCCGGCAGCTTCGAATTCTGCGTTGATGATATTGACAATCTCTTCGGAACTTTTTCCGCCCAGTATTTCAGGCGCGTTGTTGATGGTAACACTTTGGTCGCCAACTTGGATAATCAAATCGGAGTCTCGCGGCACATCGCCGCCACTATACTCAAACAAAATATTTTTTGCTACGTCGGCATTTAAAGCGCCGGTAACAGAACCACTGGCTGTGTCTTTTGTTTTAATTGTATGGGCTGTGGCTAGCTGTGAAATGGAGGTGAGACGATACGTGCCGGGGGAAGCACTGCTGGAGGCAGTGACTGAAAAAGCAGAGCTTTGCCCAACTGTAGGCACACGAAGTGATGTTGTCATTTGGTTATAAAATGACGAGGAGAATAAGTTGGTAGAGGAGCTAAAGCTCATAAAGCTTGTTTGCAAATTCTTTAGCTGGGTGGAAACATCACGGTACATGGCTTGTTTGTACAGCAGTGTTTGTTTCTCCTGGCCGGCACTGTCAATTTTTGATTGTGTGCCAGCTAACATATCTTTTACGATAGACTCTGTATCAATGCCGGATACAAGGCCCGCGTAACCATTACTTGCAGAACTTAGGGAATTGATGGCCATGAAAAAGCCCTCCTTATATAAACAGTTGAATTAACAAATGAATTGTTCTCATAATAATATATCGGCAATAACATAAAAATCATTAGCCAATTTAAAAAGAAAATTAAACTTTTGTGCTTGTAAAGCGGCCGGTTGAGGGTTGGTCGCCAAGGTTTGATAAATATTTTTTTATTTTGGGCAGGTTGTGGTTTTCTTTTACCTTTTGAAAGGCTTCTTTTTTTTGCCCCTCTAGCCGCTGCATCACTTGTGGTTCTAATTTATGAATGCGTGCAATGATACTGCGCACTTGTTGCCCCAGTTCAAACATTGGGTGCAATGCGGGTGGAACCATATCAAAATTCACATGTGCATAGGAGATTTTTGCATATAAATCTCCTTTTGGGTTTTTTAGGCAAAGCTGCTCAATTTCAGCAGTTATTTTATCAATTTCGTTTGCTAGCACACTTCGCTTTGTGATATAATTTCCTAGGTCGTCAAGCTCGCAGTGAAGCATGTTTTGCGTTGCCTGTTCATACTCAGAAAACTTTTCTTTCTTTTTTTCGAGCAAAGTGCAAATGGTGGCAACAATGTCCATAACAAGTGGCTCCTTTCAAAAACCGTGTAAAAGCATAATTACAGGAGAAATATATGAGTGAATACTATCCGTTTCCGGCTGTTTTAAGCACGGATTATAACGAAATTGAAGAGCCTGGTTTCGCCCAAGTGGCGTCGCGTGGCGATGCTTTGAATTTTTACAGCGAATTTGTGCCATTGGTGCCGCTCGATCACTTGGTAACTGTTTGTTGGACATTGGGCGATAAAGTACTTGCAACATTTGAGGGAGTGGCGTACTTATCTACTTCGAAAATGTTGCAGTTAACCAATTTGGACGAAGAAAAATTGGCTACTGCACGCACGTTGTTTCATTGTAATACACGATTTCCGGCACGGGTGGCAGAATCTACAAAGAAAAAAGTGGCACAATACGAAGTGGAAGTGCTTTATCTTTCGATGGGGCTTATTAAATTGCAAAGCATGTTTGATATACAAGAGGGTGAGACACTGTATTTAAACATACATGTAGATTTTCTGACGGTAAATGCCTTGCGTTTAACCGTGCATAAGAAACTGGAATTTCAAGAAGGCGAAAAGTTGCTTTTGTGTAAAGTGGATGATATGACGCAAGAAAACTACATTGCATTAAGTGCCTATGTTGCAAAACTGGAAAAACAGCAAAGGCTGGAAGAAGAACAAGGGTTATAGTAAGCACTGCATGCAAACAAAGCGCCAAGCTGGGAACTGATAAACACTTATGTTTTTTTGGATGCAATGGTTTCTTTTGTAGAAGTGGTGTGGCTGCGCAGTTCAGTTTCAGTGCGCAAGCCTAAGGCTAGAGCCTGTAAAGCACTACTGCTGGCTGATTCGGCTGCTTTTTGGTTTATCTCCAATGTTTCACTTAGCTCGTTGCGTAAAATTTTAATATGTTTTGGTGCATTGATACCCACACGTACCTTATCGCCGGAAATTTCTGTGATGGTAATTTCAACTTCATTTCCAACAGTGAAACCTTGGCCGAGTTTTCTTGTTAAAATCAGCATGATGTCTCCTCCAAAGTTTCGAATAAACGCATACGCAAAGGATATTCTTCTTCCAAAATCACCTGGGTGGCCAAGCGGTTTTCAGTGTTGATAACGAGAGGGCTTTTCATATTGACTGTCGTTTGGCGAAAGTTCTCTGGAACAACTGCGATTACGCGCAGCGCAATGGGGCCAACATTGCCAAGCAGGGAAGAGGTTTCTTCCGATATAGTGGGCTCATAGGGTATGTCCAGCGTTTCAGGGTCCAGCACTACAAAACACACTTCTGGGCGTTCTACAGATTGTAAAAACGAAATGCCCGCGTCTGTTTCCTCGTAGTGAAGTAAAGCAAAGCGGTGCAGACCCTCGTAGCCAAAAATAGGTTGTGGAAAAAACAAAAGTTCGCTTTCGTCAAGTTCAACCGTGCCAAAGTCCCGCGTGTTAATTTTCATAGACAGTTCCTCTTTATTATATGATAGGCATTTGTGAGAGTATGTATAAAAAGTGTAAACCACAGCAAGGCGGCTTTGCCGCGTAGCCGTGGTTTTTTGTGTTGTAATTAAAGATATTGTGGATATTATGCCATGGCATCAAAATCAGGGGCTGAGCTGGGGGGAACATAGTTGAAACCACCAATGTATTCAATATCAATGGAAGCATATTGTTGGAAAACAAGTGAAAAAGAGCCAGGAACAAAATCAAGCTGGGCTTTGTTGATGTTCCAATCAGCACGGAGGCTTCCCGGTTGATAAGTGGTGTGCAACTTTGCAGGCATATACTGGATTTCAACTGGAGACAAAGGCATTAAAACAAGCTCACCTTTGTTATGAACCGAACTGTGCCCCCAAAGTGTATCGGGAATGTTCGCGTTTTGAGAAATTTTTGCCAATTGATTACCGATTTCTGCATAAGTGCCCGTTGCATCTTGCGCTGCTTGAAGGCCGCGCTCCCCCTCATGTTCAGCACGATCTACCACGCCTTTGAAACCCATATCACTTCTTCTGCGGATAGAGTCCATTTCAAAGCGTCCGCTTTCTTGACGCATGTTTAAAGATGCGCGTTGAGTGGTGCGCTCTACTTGTGGCTGTGGTTGGCTGATTTCCAATCGGGCTCGCTCAATGTGATACTCATACTGAGCAGCAACAGTTGTAATTTCTAGCATAGGTTTCATCGTATAAGTTCACCCCTTATCAAACATCTATAAAAATTAATACATTTTTCAAATAGTAAAGTAGCTTCTGCGCCCCTAACGCAGGAAATTAAACAGTGTTTCCGGTAAAATTTTGCTGCCAAGTTGTAAGGTGATCATCCAGCTTCTTTCATACGTTTTGTTAAACATCATTTCTTCCGCTACATCTACAAACTCAAGGCCGTTTTGCTTTTCCGAAAGGTTGACATATTCGTTTTCCAAACGAAGCGCTGTGTTTTCTAGCAACGTGCTACGGGCACCAATGTCGGTAATCGCAACCAGTAAGCTGTCCATAGCTTGAGGAAGGGCGGTTAAGTTGTTTTCAAGCCCATCGATGTTGCTGCTGCGTAAATTGTTTGCAATATCGCCAAATAAGCTGTAAATGTTTTTTGGTACACCGTTTGCATCAACGCCAAAACCGAAACTTTCCACACCGGAGAATGTATCTAAAAAGGCAGTGTTTGGATCTATTTGCCCGTTGTCATCCTTATAACCAAACCCAATGTCAACATAGTTTGGTGTGTTATAGGGAATGGGGTTGCCATTGGCATCTAAAATGGAACCATTGGGGCCGGTTGTCATGCTGTCTACAGGTGTTCCGTTGTAGGAAAGTTGTCCACCTGTTGTTGTGAAGGGAGCCGTTTGCGGCGTGGCGCCACCTGAAGCGGCAAATAAGTAACTGTCGCTATAAGAACTATTCATAATTTGCAGAACTTCACCCTGCAAATTTTCCACCTCTGCAGCAATTTTGCTACGGTCTTCTTCTGAAATTGTTCCGTTTAATGATTGAATCACAAGTTCTTGCGCACGGTTAACAAGTGTTACGGTTGTGCGCAAATTATCCTCGGCAGAGTCTGCACGGCCGGCCGCTTCATCTACCGTGGTTTGATAACGAATATTATCATCTATCAAAACACGTGTGCGCAATGCCTTGGTAGCATCTGTTACATCTTCATAGCTTTTGTTCAATACCCGCCCGCTGCTCAGTTTTTCATTGGATTTGTTCAGGTTCGACAAATTACTTTGCATACGGCTAAGATAGTTGCGGGTCATAGACTGGTGTGTAATACGCATAAAAGTATCCTCCAAGAATAATAGTAAAAATAAAAACTATCGACCCACAACACCCGTTCCGTTGATAAGCTTATCTAGCATTTCGTCTAAAGTGGTGAAAACACGAGCTACTGCGTCATACGCTTTTTGATACATAAGCATATCCACGCCTTCTTCGTCCATATTTACACCAGACAAATCTTGAATTTGGTTGAGCAAGTCGTCTGAAACGGTAATCACAGCCTCTAAACGTGTTGTGTTGTATGCAATGTCGTTGCCCAGTTTTGTGGCAGAGTAGAACTGGATATATTCTTGCATGGTGCCGGTGAATTCCCCAAATTCCATATCGTTTTGGAAAAGCTGGTATACTTTGGCTGCAAAGCTGTTGTCATCGCCACCGTTTACAAGTTTGTCTTGTACATCTTCTAGGATATAAGAAGAATTGGCCATCCATTCTTCGTTAATATGAATAGAAGCTGCGCTTTCGTTGTTGTCATTATCAAATACAAAAAGTGTTTTATATTGTACGGGGTTTGTGTTTTCAATGGCAATTACATTGTTAAATGATTCAGCCATGGTAACGGCAAAGTTGTCTATTTTTTGTTTATAGTATAAAATGCCTTGTGCATAATTCGAATTGTCCTCATTGATGGTGTGCACACCGCGGCCGTTCAAAGCGTCAATGTAGCCACGCAAGGAACCTGTGGAAAAATTTGCATCTTCGCCGGAATCGTTCCAGTAAATACGTACAGTGGGATATCCTTCGTCTATTTCAATTGTGTCGTAGGCAAGTGTTTCAAATTCAGTGCCGGTTACCACTTCCACACCGCCAAGAGAAACGGTAACCATGCCGTCATCCTCTTCTTTATAGGAAATGTCGCCGTAATACGACAGTTGGTCTAGCAATACATTGCGTTGGTCTAATAACTCCAGTGGCTGATAATTCATGTTGCCCACATCAATGCTGTTGAATATCTCTTTGGATATTTCATCATTCAGCATGGCAATATTTTGTAATACGGTGTTGATATCATTCACTTCTTGCTGCACGCTTTCGCTGTGTTGTGTCCACACATTGTCTATTTTTTGCGACATTTGGTGGAAGATGGAAACAATTTGCTCGGCGTTGGCTAAAATGTTAGCGGCATTGGTTGTCTCGCCCGGTTTTTGTAGTAGCTCATTCCAAGCAGTTTCAAAATCCATCATGGCTTGTGTCATCAAAGCGGGCGAAATTTCATCAATAGCAGCGCTCACATCCGTTAGAATGCCTGCCATGGTATCGTGATACCCAACATCGGCATACTCTTCGCGGAACCGCTTATCTAAGAAAGGGTCGCGAACTTGAGAAATGCCATACACAGCAACACCCTGCCCTGCAAAAGAGGTGGAGTTTTGTGCATAGCGGCTATAACGCATATCAATATTAAGCGACACATGATCGGCCCGTTGGCGTGTGTAACCAGTGGTGCCAACATTGCTTAAGTTATTCGACACAATATCTAACGATTTCTGCTGTGTCATCATGCCACGTGTGGCCGTTTCAAAACCCATAAAAGTTGGTCTCATCTATTGTGTCCTCCGTGGTGTTATACTTTGGTTTGTAGTAGGCCAATGGAATCGCTTTGGTTTTGCGAAAAACGTGTGTAGGAATCGGTGCCTTTAGGTGGTTCTTCTGCTGTGTTGCCCGGCAAAACGGCGGAAGGATTCAATGCCTGCATATTATCTCTTGCAACGGCCATGGATTTGTTGTTGAAAAAGCGAATTTCCTGCACATTTTTTTCGAAAAGATCGTAAAGGGGACGCAATATACGAAGTTCCTCTTTGTTTTGTTTTTCTAAAATTTGTTGAAATGTAAGGCCGGCATACCCAATTTTGTCTTGCATGTCTAGGCGCTTTGTTTCATAATTTTCCAGTTTTTTTGCATTTGCTTGCGATACAACAATACTTTGTTCTATTTTAGGAAGTTCTTTACTTTGTAGCGCTGAAAATTTTGTTTTTTCATCTTTCAGCATCTTTTCCAAAAATAAAGAATATTCTTTTATAAAAGTGAAATACTCTTGCTGTAAAGAGGATATAGCCATATACGTGCCTCAACTTTCGTTTAATTCAGAACAAACACATTAGGCTTCGCCCAAGATGGAGGAGGCTAGTTCGTCGAGATTGACTGTATAGCGCCCTTGCGCAATGGCTTCTGAAAGTGAAGATAAACGCTCTTCTTTCCCGGCGTCATTCACTTCGTTTGCAATGTGTAGCGAAACACGGTTGATTTCTGCTTGTGCAGCAGCGGAACCGCTGAAACTAACTGTATCGGTATTTTGAGTAGACAAAGCATGCTCGTTCTTGCTTTTGGCAAGAGCATGCCCATTGTTTTTTAGTTCTGTTGCGTAGCTTTTATAAGCTTGAAAACCAGCAGTAGATTGAATTTTCATTGTAAAGTACCTCCCGTAAAGCACAGGATATAAGAAGTGCAAACATCTAAATGCATCTTTTTTCCCTCTGTATAATATTTACGTATCAAATAAGGAAAACTAAAGGGGTAGAAAGTTACAAAATAGTTACAATTGAAACATGCGAAAACAAATTGAACGATAAAAAGGTGAATGATATTCAAATTATTGTAAAAATTGTGTGAATGCTTGTATTTTTAGCTGTAAAACTCTATGATAGTTAAAGTGATATAAAAGAAAATAAGAAGTAGTACAGAGAAGGGATACAGGCAAAACGTATGAGAATCATATCTGTTTCAAACCAAAAGGGTGGTGTGGGAAAAACAACAACGGTGGGCGCGCTTGCGGCGGCACTGAAAAAAAGAGAAAAAAATGTGTTGGCCATTGATATGGATCCACAGGGAAATCTCACATTCAGCCTTGGGGCAGAAGGGGAAGGCGTGCCTGGGTGTTATGAGGTTTTAAAGGGAGAGGTTTCGGTGCGCGATGCATTGCAGTTTACGGGAGTTGTAGATGTGTTGCCATCAAATATACTGTTAACCGGTATCGAACTGGAATTTGCAGGAGAGGGGCGAGAGTACCTCCTTTCCAAAGCGCTGCAAAGTGTGAAAGACAGTTATGATTATATCCTGATTGACACACCACCGGCGCTGAGTGTGCTTACAATCAATGCATTTACAGCATCCGACAGTGTGATTGTGCCAATGCTGAGTGATGTGTTTAGCTTACAGGGAATTACACAATTGTATGAAACAGTGAGCTATGTACAGCAGTACAGCAATCCGTCTCTTCGTTATGAAGGGATGCTTCTGACACGGTTTGCTCCACGCACCGTATTGGCCACGGAGGTGCACGGCACAGCACAAATGATTTCCAGTGAATTGGGTATTCCATTGTTTCATACGTGCATTCGCAATAGCGTGAGTTTAACAGAGGCACAAGCGTTGCAAAAAGATATCATTAGTCATGCACCGCGAAATATTGCAGTAAAAGATTATTTGGCTGCGGCAGATGAAATTATTTATCGGGAGGTAGATAGATGTCGAGCAAAGGAGAACTAGATAAGGAGAAAATGTTCCAAAAAATTATGCCGTCAGCGCGTCGTGGGCCTGAAGTGGCGCCACAGGCCGAAGCACCACCGCCACAGGTCGAAGCACCACCGCCACAGGTCGAAGCACCACCG
>CAYJIH010000003.1:0-99870 GCA_964370195.1 uncultured Oscillospiraceae bacterium | reverse complement strand
CCACCGCCACAGGTCGAAGCACCACCGCCACAGGTCGAAGCACCACCGCCACAGGCCGAAGCACCACAGCCACAGGCCGAAGCACCACAGCCACAAGTCGAAGTGGCACCGCCAGAAGGAGAGGTGCCATACCCGGTGAACGTCTCAGAACTGCTGGCTATAAAATATTATACACTTTACTGTAAAAAAATAGATGGTTGCACATGTGCGAAATGTAAAGATGATACATTGGCGCTTACGTTGAATAAGGTGCCGGTGCGATACGTTGCAAGCAATCATTTAGATACAGTACAGCCAGAGATTCGCGGGCTAACAACCGAAGTGGTTGAAGGTTTAATTAAGGCGCTGTTTATAGTGAAAAAATGTCCGCGTCATTGAAACGGTATAACCATATCATAAATAAAGAATAAAAAAAGAGGAAGCTTTTTCGAGCAAAAAGCTTCCTCTTTTTATATTTGCCTAAAGGGGGGTTACCTGTTTTTATGTTCTTGTAGAGAAAAGCAAAGGTTACTGCATGTCTTGTAGTGGTTTTAATGCATTTTTACGTACACGGCGATAAAAGAGGAGGGCCAGGGTCAATGCGGTGACTTCTGCAATGGGGAAGGCAAACCACAAGGCATTCAACCCACCCACCAAAGACAATATAAAAGCAAAGGGGATTAAAAAAACCAGTTGACGCACCACAGACATGATGAGGCTATAAAACGCTTGGTTTAGCGCTTGGAAAAAGCTGGACAGCGCAATGGAAATCGAGATGAGGGGAAAGCAGGAACCCATAATTTGCAAAGCGGGCACGCCTATGGCCAGCATGTCTTCTTGCGCATCAAACAAAAGTAGCAATTGTTCGGGAATGGCCCAAAACAAAAGCGTGCCAGCCGTCATGATGATGGTGGTGATGATGATAGTAAGACGCAATGTTTGTGCAATGCGTTCCGGTTTTTGTGCACCATAATTGTAAGCCAAGATGGAGATGGCCCCATTGTTAAAGCCCAATACAGGTAGAACCACAAAGCTTTGAAGTTTAAAATAAATGCCAAATACAGAAACCGGAATGGTGCCAAACCCAATGAGGATTTCATTGAGGAAAAACACCATCACACTGCCGATGGACTGCATTAAAATTGTGGGAACGCCCACAGCATAAATTTGCCGAATACATACAAAGTTGGGCCGGAAACTCTTAAAACGGAATTGAATTTCTTTGTTGTGGGTGAGATTGAACAAAATGGCCAAAATCATGCCCAAAAGCTGGCCGATAACAGTGGCCAAGGCAGCGCCGGCCACGCCGAGCTCCGGAAATCCAAACCAGCCGAAAATAAGAATGGGGTCTAGTATAATGTTGATAACCGCACCGGTCATTTGGGAAATCATGGAAAAAATGGAACGTCCGGTGGATTGCAAAAGTCGCTCGAATGTAATGGCAACAAAAAGCCCTATAGAACCAATGGTAACAATGTTCATATAAGAGGTGCCCATAGAGGCGATGGTGGCATTTGTGTCGGCATAGCCTGAAAAAAATGGGGAGGAAAATAAAAAACCAAGCACGGCAGAGGCCAGCCAGCCAACTACGGATAAAAAAATACCGTTTATGGCAGCGGTGTTTGCGGCGTCGTAATCACCTTCGCCAAGGCGGCGTGATAGCAAACTGTTTACACCAACGGCAGTGCCCACGGCCATCGCAATCATAAGGTTTTGGATGGGGAATACAAGGCTTACAGCCGTTAAAGCTTCTTCGCCAATTTGCGCAACAAAAATACTGTCGACAATGTTGTATAAAGCCTGCACCAACATACTTAGCACAATGGGAAAAGAGATGCTGGGTAATAAGCGGGCGATGGGCATGGTGCCCAGTTTGTTTTCTTGCAGAACTTGTTCTTTCACAATATCCTCCTTAAAAAACACAAAAAGAACGAAAAGACGAGCCAAATGGCCCGTCTTTGTTTGTAAGAAAAGACAATAAAGCTATGATTAACGTTTCGAGAATTGTGGAGCACGACGAGCGGCTTTGAGGCCGTATTTTTTACGTTCTTTCATTCTCGGGTCACGTGTGAGGTAGCCGGCTTTTTTCAAGGCGGGGCGCAAGGAATCCTCGAATTGAAGCAAAGCGCGGGCAATGCCGTGGCGAATGGCACCGGCTTGGCCGGAAACACCGCCGCCGTTTACGCGAACTACCACATCAAATTTATCTAAATTTTCGGTAAGAACCAACGGTTGACGCACAATCAATTTCAGTGTTTCAAGGCCGAAGTAATCATCGATATCACGGTCGTTCACTGTAATTTTTCCGCTACCATTGTAGACGCGCACACGGGCAACAGAACTTTTGCGGCGGCCGGTACCGTAGAAATAAGGTTTCGTCTCATACATAGTCCGTGCCCCCCTTTAAAACTCAAAAGCCTGAGGCTTTTGTGCTGTATTGTTGTGTTGTGAACCTTTGTAAACGCGCAAACGACGCAAAGCGTGTGCACCTAAAGTGTTTTTAGGTAACATGCCTTTGATGGCCAATGTCATGGCGAAATCCGGGCGCTCTTTCATCAATTTGCTGTATTGGGTTTCTTTCAGTCCGCCTACCCAACCGGAGTGGTGGCGGTAGTATTTTTGATCTAATTTCTTTCCGGTTAATACGGCTTTTTCACAGTTGATGATAACAACATGGTCGCCACAATCAACGTTTGGTGTGAAAGTAACTTTGTTTTTTCCGCGAAGCAGAACGGCTGCTTGTGCTGCCACACGGCCCAGTGGTTTGCCGCTGGCGTCAAGTAAATGCCATTTGCGTTGCACTTCTGCGGGTTTGGCAAGTGTAGTGCTCATGCTTTTTCCTCCAATGTTTTAATGGAAACTGCTCTGTATAATTATAGAGAAGCTTTTTTGGTTTTAGTGCACCATAGCCCAAGTGGCACAGGTGCGTTATCTAGTATACCGAAGCAGGACGGGCCTGTCAATTGTTTTTTGCAAAAAAATGAAAGGAGAAGTGTGAATGTCTTGTATTCTCTCATATTCTCTCGATTTCATATAAATACTCATTTGTCATTTTTGGGTTTTTTAGGGCACGAAGTTTATGCGTGTGGCTTGTTTGCACCAAAACTTGATGTTATGATAAAAGAAACAAAGGGTGGTTTTGTAAAAATGAAAACGACCGGAAGGGAAACGATATTTTGGGGGCAATGCAGCGTTTAGAGGGCATGGCAAGAAAAGCGATGCAACTGTATGGCATGATACAAGAGGGGGACCGTGTTTGTGTGGCGGTATCTGGTGGCAAAGACAGTGTGGCACTTGCTTTGGCACTTGGCCATTTGCGTCATTATTATGATTGCGCTTTTGAGGTGCATGCGCTTACATTGGATCCATGCTTTTTTGGCAAACACAGCGATTATTCTGCGTTAGAAACATTGTTTAACAAACAAGAAATACCGTATACCGTTTTGCGTAGCAACATCGGGAATGTTGTGTTTGAAAACAGGCAAGAAAAGAACCCGTGTGCCTTGTGTGCCAATTTACGTAGGGGAAGGCTTCATACGGTGGCGAAGGAGCTTCAATGTAATAAAATTGCACTGGGCCACCATTTGGACGATGCAATCGAAACGTTTTATATGAATTTGTTTGGGCAGGGCCATATTGGGTGTTTTTCACCGGTCACATGGTTGTCTCGGAAGGAAATTACCATGATACGCCCTTTTGTTTTGGCAACAGAAAAAGATGTGCAGAGTGCTGTGCAAGAGATGTGTTTTCCTGTGGTAAAAAATCCTTGCCCGGTGGATGGTGTAACGGCCAGAAGTGACATGAAAAAGTATGTAAACGAAATGGCACAGAAAGATAAGGCATTTCGCCAAAAAATGCTGGGTGCCTTGCAAAAAGGGGATGTGAGCGGCTGGGCCCCATTGAAGTAAAATATTTATAGGCAAAGCCTTGGCATAAATGGGGGAATTGTGCTATACTATTCGGTAAGTATTAAGTTTGCACAGTCGTTTATTTGTTCGGCTTCGTGCATAGAAAGGTGGTGTTTTCAGTGGCAGAGGAATTTAAAACTGAGTACGACCAATATGCGCCGAAGGAAAATGGGCGGCTGTTTAGCAACGCCATGTTCGGGTTCAATAAAGAGCAGGTGCTGGAGTATTTAGAAGAGTTGGCCGATGAAAACAATCAGCGCCAAGAAATGGCAACACAGCGCATTCAAGAGCTGGATGCACAGCTAAAACAGACGGAAATGAATGTTGCAAGAACGCAGCAATTGCTACAAGAACAGCAGCCAAAGTTGGCGGATGCAGAAATGCAAAAAAAATTGGAAGAGCTGGCAAATGCATTGCAAATCTCGCGTGAGGCCAGCATGCAGGCGGAAGATGAATTGGCAGAAGCCAAAGAAAAGCTTTTTACGTCACAAAACGAGAACAATTGGCTGCGTGAGGAACACCAAAAAACAGACAAGCAAATAGCAGAGTTGCGTCGTCAGCTTGATGAGGCCTCTCAAGGCCAGTGGTATGGTGCAGAAGAGCAAATAACAGAGCTGCGTCGCCAGTTAGAGGAATCTTTGGTGCAGCAAAGAGCTGCTGAACAAGAAAAAGAGGTGCTGGACGCAGAAATAAAGGCACTGGAAGCAGAGCGAGAAGTTTTAGAGGCAGAACGTGATGCCGCTGAGGCAGAGAGAGAAGCCGCTGAGGCGGAGCGAGACGCTGCCGAGGCAGAGCGGGATGCTGCTGAGGCGGAGCGCAATATGTTGTTAACAGTTCGTGAAGGGCAAGAAACAAGCCATGTTGCAGATCAAACAACAAGACAACTTGTGGCTGAGGCCACACAGGAAGCAGAGCATGTGAAAAAACTTGCTTATGCAGAGAGAGACCGTTTGCATCGTCAGCTGTTAAATGGTGCCGGCGGTTTGGTGGACAACATCACATGCATCCGAGAGGACATTACTGCCGTAGAGGGCGAAGTTACAACTGTTTTAGAAAGCGTACAAGACATGTTGGCGGAATTGCTTGTGTCCTTGAACCATACAGAGCAGGGGTTGTCTACACTGGATATCCAAATAGAGCGGTTCCCGTCTGCTTCGCCAAGTGTGGCAAAGCA
Source organism: uncultured Oscillospiraceae bacterium (assembly GCA_964370195.1). GTDB lineage: Bacteria > Bacillota > Clostridia > Oscillospirales > Ruminococcaceae > JAAYCI01. The sequence continues at coordinate 94,809 of CAYJIH010000003.1, read as the reverse complement.
AAAGCCGATGCATTTCCAGCCCGTTCCTGTGGCGCGGCAAGAGCAAATCGCTTTGCAGAACAATCATCAGCAACCGCTTGTGGCTAGGGCGACAAACGGGCTAGGGCAGGCAGAGTTTCACCGTGTATCTGCGCAGCAAACAGCAAGCAGGCCAAAAGCGCAGTTGTTCCGTCCCAGTTTTACAAATAGTTCTGCCACAGGGGCTTATTATACGCAAACGGCGCGTACGTTGCCGGTGCAAGAGGTGGATACGGAAGAAGAGCGCATGAAAGCGCTAACAGATACACTGGTAAATACGTTGCGTCAAATGCTGGAGTAAAAGCGTTGAGGGTTGTTGGAACAAAAAAGTAAGAACATAACCTATAAAAAACACGCCCCATCAACTTGGCCGAAGTCGCATCGCGCAAGCGGGTGACTTCGGTTTTTCTATCAATGGCGGTAAAGCCAAAGCGGCAGGAACAGAGAGCATATGGTGTATGGGCGTGTGGTGATGTAAAAAAAGGGAGCAATTTGCTTGGAGGAAGGGCAGGATGGCAATACCGGTAAAAAATATTTATAGCACACTTTACGAGCGTCCCACCATTGAGCTAGCGGGCCATATGGCACGCCATCAGTTGGAGGGGCAACTGTTGGCATACTTAAATTATGGTGGCAGCACGTGCAGTGCCAAAGATGCACTGGCAGAGGGGATGCTGGCTTTGGCGGTGGAAAAAGGGTTGCTACAACCGCGCCAACCCGTGGTGGAGGCGTCCAGTGGCACATTTGCGGTGGCACTTACCATAGCGGCACTGCGCAGTGGCCACCCGGTTTACCTTGTGATGCAAGGAACCGTGCAGCCAGAGCGTCAACAGTATTTTTCACAGCTTGGGGCCCATGTGGTTGTTACCAATTTTGTATATGGGCGCAGCGGTGCCGTTCAAAAGGCGAAGGAAATTTGTGTCGAAAAGGGTGGTTATTTTGTAAACTACTTTTCAAATGACGACAACCCGGAGTTCCATCGCCGTGTAACAGGGCCGGCTGTTTTAAAAACAGTAAATGGCGAAGTGGACACAGTGGTGGTGGGTGTGGGCAGTGGTGGCACCATCACCGGGGTGGGCGAGTATTTAAAAGCGTGGGCAGGCAATGTTTGGGTAGTGGCTGTGCAGCCGTTCGAGTGCCAAAATCTAACAGGGGGCTATGCCGGAAAACATGGAATTGCCGGCCTTGGTTCCGGCTTCATGCCGGAAAATTATAACCCGTATATTGTAGATGAGGTCGTCAGTGTGCCCACAAGAGAGGCAGAAAAGACAGCAAGGGAAGTATTGATTAGTGATGCAGTGCCCGCTTCTGTTAGCTGTGGCGCGGTGCTTCATGCGGCAACGCAAGTGATGCGTCGTCGCGCAGGGCGTGTTTTATGCATGTTTAATGGAATGAGTATCTATGAATAGAAAGGTATAGGAGGGTCTTTGCTTGTACAGACCTTGTAAAAGTAATGGAGATAGCTTGATGGTTCCACAGCTGGTTTTTTCTAAACTAGGGCTCCCCGAAGCAGACGAACCACGCATCAAGGTGGCTTTGTATATGATTCAACATGGCGAATGCAGCGCAGAGCATGTGGCAGAGGCCTTGCGTATCCGGCAAGATATGGCAGAAAAAGCGTTGCTTTTTTGGGAGGGTGCAGGCCTCTTGGAAAGGGTTGCATCACAACAGGTGCAGGATGTGCAAGTGGAGGTGAAACCACAAGCAAGGCGGCGCCTAAGCCAAGCACAAGCAAACCTTGCCGCAGGGAAAGACCCGGTGTTAGGGGCGATGGTGCGGGAGCTTCAGCATATTTTTGGTGGGATGGTGAACCAGCGAGAATACGAAATATATTGTACATTATATTGCACAGATGCGTTTCCGGCAGACATCATCTTAATGGCAGCCATGCACTGTGCGGCAGAGCAAAAATGCGGGGCTACCCGTGTGGAGCGCACCTTGCTTGCGTGGCGTAAAGAGGGCCTGGAAACGTGCGCAGATGTGGATGCTTACTTGCGTTTGCTTGCAGATAGAGAGTGCCGATACCAGGAAATGGCAGATATTTTACATTATGCAAAACCATCCTTCACGGCGTCCGAGCGGCGTATAATAGACAGCTGGCATGAACAATTTGGGTATGGTTGGGATATGGTGGAGGCCGCACGACTTGCGGCAGGTGAAAAAGAGAATGAGATTCGGTATTTGAATGGGATTTTGAAAAAATGGCAGGCCAAGGGCTATGCCACAGCCGAGGATGTGCGGCGCGGTGAAGAAGGGACGAACGTACAAGTGCAGGGCACAACCAAAGTGAGAAAAACTGAGGAAGATTTGCTTCAAAATACATACTACAATCCGATAAAACGGAAAGGTGGCGAATCATGAGCCGGCAGCAACAGTATGCTCGTGCAATGCAAGTGGTAACAAGGCGGCGGCAGCGTGCAGAAAGTTTGGCGCTGGAACGCTGTGAAGACTTGTATACAAGCCATCCGAAATTGGCTGAACTAAACCAAAAACGCGGGGCACTTGGGGCCGAGGCAGCTATGTTGGCTGTGCGCGGCAAAAAAGAGGAAAGCCGCCTAAAGCTTGTGGAAATGCACGAAATGCAGCATGCACACGAAGAGGCGCTCGCACAATTAGGGCTTACGCCGGAAGACTTGAGCCCACAATGGTTTTGTGGAAATTGTGCCGACACAGGGCGTGTGGCAGGGCGTATGTGCGGATGTGTAGAGGAAGAAATTCGCCGTTTGCGCAGAGATGAAGTGAATGAATCCGGCCCATTGCAACTTTGTCGCTTCGAGAATTTTGATTTGAATCGTTATCCGCAAAGCATGGAGGGAATCAGTGTTTCCCCACGGGAGTTGATGCGGCATAATTTGGAAAATTGCCGTATTTATGCCGATGAGTTTGACCGGTCTAGCGAAAGTTTATATCTATTTGGGGATGCAGGGCTTGGAAAAACGCATCTGGCATTGTGCATTGCGCGTGTGGTTTTAGAACGTGGGTATGATGTGGTATATGTTAGCACACAAAACGCATTTTCTCGTTTAGATGAAGAGCGCCGTAGCTGGGGCGAAACAGGTTATTTTCGCACGTTGGCACAAGCAGATTTGCTTGTGCTGGATGATTTGGGCACTGAGTATTTGGACGCATACACACGCAGCCGTTTTTATGAACTTGTAAATACACGCATGGGGCGCCGGCCAACAATTTATACAACGAATATTTGTAGCCAAGCGCAGTTACAGCAACGCTACACAGAAAAAATTTCTTCGCGTCTTTTGGGCGAATGCCATCGAATGCGCTTTCTTGGCGAAGATATTCGCTTACAAAAACGACAGGAAGAGTGTTAAAATTAAAATAAAAAGGTGCACCGAGAATTTCTCGGTGCACCTTTTTTGTTGTATGTGGGGAACATTAGTGTGTATCGTTTGCAAAGGCACGGTCTAGCAAAATAGCGGCAAAATCAAGCGCGTTGTACAGCCCGTTTTTAACACTTTGCTTCACAATACGGTCTTTTGGCGCAAGCGAATCATCTGTTGAGAGAAGCATGACCATGATTTTATCAGGCATTTCTTCACCGTTTTCAGTGCGCGTGGATAGAATTTGCATAAATACAACATAGGCTTCGCCCATATTTCCGTAGTACATTTCATTTTTTGAACGTACCAACGGGCGTTTTTTGTAAGTGAGTTTGGCTTCAAATGCCATGTCTTTTACTCCTTTTTTATGTGGGAAATGTTTATTCGCCTAAATAGCCACGCACCATGGCCTGCAAAATATCGTCTCTGTCTACTTTGCAAATTTTTGTGCGAGCCCCGCCGAATGTGGTGATGTAAGTGGGGTCTTCCGATAAAATGTACCCTACAATTTGATTGATGGGATTGTAGCCTTTTTGTTTTAAGGCATCGTACACTTCAATCATGATTTGTTTGATTTCTTGTTCTTTATCATCACCAACAGAGAAAATGGTTGTGGTTTTGTCATTCATCTTGGCCCCTCCTTATTGCGTACATTCTTCAAAAATTATAGTATAGAAATGGTAAAATTGCAAGCGCTACAACAAGAGAAACCAATGATTTTTGTTGTTTAACTGCGTAAAACCGCGCCAATTTCTTCCAGATTTTTCAAAATTTTCCCAATGATGCCATCCGCTTCTTCGTCTGTTAAAGTGCCTTCACCGCTTCGCAAAACAAGGTTGTAAGCTAAGCTCTTCTTGTTTTCGCCCAATTTTTCGCCACGATAGATGTCAAATAATGATAAAGATTCAAGGCGTTTTCCACCGGCTTTGCGAATAACAGCATCCACATCACCGGCCGGCAATGTTTCTTCGCACACAAGAGCAAGATCGCGTGTGGCAGCAGGGAACCGTGGTAAGGGGTGATACTGCGGCACGCCGCCTTGCCCTACATAAAGTGGTGTTAAATAAATTTCAGCGGCCATTACGCGCACAGGTACATCATATGCTTCGCAAACAGCCGGGTGTAATTCCCCAAGGCGTGCAAGCAATACTTCTTCTGTGGCTCCGTTTTGTGTAGGCGGCACGATGAAAATATCGGCACAACGTCCGGGGTGGTACGATTCACCTTCGGCGTTGCGGCGCACAAGCAAAGAGGGAATGGAAATTCCAAAGGCGGAAAACAGCTCCTCGGCCACACCCTTAATGGCTTGGTAATCCCAGTGTGTGCCATAAGTGGCCAACACAAGTTTTTGGTGTTCTTTTGGCAATTCATCGTCGTTGTCGCTTGGTAAGTACTCTGTGGCCACTTCGTATAAGGCGGCACTTTCGTTGCGTGAGGCCCAGTTGCGGCTTATCACGTCCATCACACTTGGCAGAGCCGTTGTGCGCATCAGTGAGGTATCTTCACCAAGAGGGTTCATGATTTTGACGGCATGGCGCAAAGGGCTGTTTTGCGAAAGATGAATGCGGTCGAAATTTTTGGCGCCATAAAAACTAAATGTTTCGCATTCCCACAAACCAAACCCGCAAAGCAAACTACGCAAACGGCGCTCGAAATGTTGGCGTTCGGTGGGGATGGCTTTGGCAGCACCCGTTAAAATAGTCATAGGAATGTTGTTGTACCCGATAAAGCGTGCAATCTCTTCGGCAATGTCGCACGTTTTGGCAACATCTGTGCGAAAGCTGGGCACAGTGATATCATTTCCTTGTACGGTAAAGCCAAGGGGGGTTAAAATCTCCACCATTTTTTCACGGCTTACTTCAATGCCCAGCAGGCGGTTCACCGATTGTGGATCAAAAGCAAGCGTGCGTGCAGTGCGTGGTGCGGGGTAGACGTCTAAAACGCCGCCTACCAAATCGCCGGCGTCCAGCTCCACAATCAACTCCATTGCACGTGCCAGGGCGGGCATTACAAGCTCTGGGTCCAAGCCTTTTTCAAAACGGCCCGAACTTTCTGTGCGCAGACCAACACGTTTTGCTGCACTGCGTACGGCAGGGCCGTCGAAACTGGCCGCCTCAAAAACAACACGTTTTGTGTTGTCGTATATGCCGGAAAATTCGCCTCCCATTACACCGGCGAGGGCAATGGGGCTTTTTTCATCAGCAATCACAAGCATGTCTGGCTCAAGGGCACGCTCTACACCGTCTAAGGTAACAATGTGTTCGTTTTGTTTTGCGCGTCGTACGGTGATGTGCTCGCCGTTTACATAAGCGTGGTCGAATGCATGCATTGGCTGGCCATATTCTAGCATCACATAGTTTGTAATATCAACAATATTGTTGATGGGACGCACACCACAAAGGCGCAAACGCTCGCGCATCCAGCGGGGGCTTGGTTTTACACGCACGTTGTCTACCATGGCGGCGCAGTAACGAAAGCAAAGGTCGCTGTCTGCAATGTCTACTTTTAAAGAATCGGCAATGTTGCCTTGCCCTTGTATAACCGTGGGAGAAGGGGCAGAAAAAGGCACGTTGAATGTTGCGGCAGCTTCGCGCGAAAGGCCTAAAACGGAAAGGCAGTCTGGCCGGTTTGGGGTGATTTCGAATTCAAAGCATACGTCATCCATGCCAAGAGCAATGGCGGCTTCTTGGCCAAGGGGGGCCTCCTCTTCCAAAACAAGAATGCCATCTTCCACTGCGTTTGGAAAATCGCGCAAGTCTAGGCCAAGCTCGCCAAGGCTACACAGCATTCCATGGCTTTCTACACCGCGTAATTTACCGCGGCGAATTTCTGTGCCGTTTGGTAATTTGGCACCGTGTAAGGCCACCGGGCACAAATCGCCCTCTTTTAAGTTTTGGGCACCCGTAACAATTTGCACGGTCTCGCTGCCGGTGTTGATGGCACATACCCATAAATGGTCTGAATTTTCGTGGCGCTCCAATTTGTCTACACGGCCCACCACAACACGGCTCATGCTATCTGCTTCGCAAAAATATGTTTCCACTTTCGAGCCGGACATGGTCATTTTATCGGAAAAATCTTGGACACTGGCTGTGAATGGGGCATAGCTTTGTGCCCATTTTAATGGCATTTTCATTGTATCGTTCCTCCTGTATTAGTGCGAAAATTGGCGCAAGAACCGCAGGTCGTTTTCATATAAAAGGCGCATGTCGTCGATGTCGTAGCGCATCATTACAATGCGCTCAAGGCCTACACCAAAGGCGAAGCCAGAGTAAACTTCTGGGTCGATGCCACAGTTTTCCAGCACTTTTGGGTGCACCATGCCACAACCTAAGATTTCAATCCATCCTTCATGTTTGCATAAAGAGCAACCACTGCCGCCACATTTAAAGCAGCTCATATCCATTTCTGCCGAAGGCTCTGTGTAGGGGAAGTGATGGGGGCGAAAGCGTGTTTTTGTATCGGGGCCGTATAGTTGCTTAATAAATAAATCTAATGTGCCCTTTAAGTCTGTAAAGGTAACACCCTTGTCGATTGCAAGCCCTTCAATTTGGTGGAAAATGGGCGAGTGTGTGGCGTCGGCGGCATCACTGCGGTATACACGGCCGGGGCAAATGATGCGAATGGGTGGCTCTTCCTTTAACATGGTGCGAATTTGCATGGGGCTTGTTTGGGTGCGAAGCAAGATATTCTCGTTCACATAAAATGTATCTTGTGTATCGCGTGCGGGGTGGCTTTTGGGCATGTTCAGCATTTCGAAATTGTAAAGGTCCAACTCTACTTCAGGCCCTTGCACCACATTAAATCCCATGCCAAGAAAAATTTCTTCCAATTCACCCAGTACACGGCTAAATGGGTGAATGCAACCACGCGTGGGAACATTTCCCGGCAAAGTAACGTCTAGCGTTTCCGTTTCAAGCCGTTGTTTTTGTAACGCATCGGCCAAAATGGTGGCACGCGAGGCAATGGCTTCCTCCATTTTGCCACGAATTTCGTTGGCTAAGGCGCCTATTACAGGGCGTTCTTCCGCACTTAATTTGCCCATTTGCTTGAGCAATGTAGTTAGTTCCCCTTTTTTGCCAAGATATTGTACGCGCAATGCTTCCAGTGCTGCCTCGTGCTCGGCTTCGTTAATTTGCACGATGGCATGATTGCGAATGTGTTCAAGCGTTTCTCTCATCGCTGTGTCCTCCTGTTTGTCAAATAAAAAACTCCGTCCCAAATCGGGACGGAGAGTATCTCCGCGGTACCACCCAAAGTTCTGTTGAAATAAAAACAGCTCTTTTTGCCCGATAAGGGGGGCTGCCCACCAAGCCTACTGCGGTGAAAACACCGGTTGAGCAAGGTCGCTCGGAAGGGAACTTCGCCAAAATCGGTTAAGGGCACTTCCAGCGTGCATGCCCCTCTCTGAATAAACGATGCAAATGGCTACTTTTCTTCGTCGTTGCGTTTTGCCAATAACGGTTTTTATTATAGCATGTGGTGATTGTTTTGACAAGAGGGGAAGGAGGGGTATAATTAAAAGAAAAGGAAGGGTGGTGGAGGTATGATTTATGGCATTGGCATGGATGGCGTAACCATTTCTAGAATGGAAAAACTGTTAACAAAAGAACATTTTATACAAAGAGTATTTAGCGAAGAGGAGTGCGCTTTGTTTCTTGAGAAAGGTTCGAAAGCCGCCCAAACGGCTGCGGCTTGTTATGCGTCAAAAGAGGCTTTTTTGAAGGCGTGCGGGAAGGGGCTTTGGGGATTTCCTTTTTTAGAAATGGCCGCCTTGCGTAAAGAAAGCGGCGCACCGTATATCGCTTTATCCGGCGCAGCAGAGGCGTTTTGCCAAGAACACGGTTTAAAGCCCCATCTTACAATTAGCCATGAAAACGGGATGGCTTTTGCATTTGTGGTGCTCGAGCAGGTGCTGTGAAATGGATTTAAGCGGGTGGTATTTCGTAGATATATACAGTGGGGGAGCTGAATACAGCAGTTAGCTCGGAAAGCTGGCTGTTGCTCCCAGTCATTTGCGTGGAATACACAAGATAGTCGATTCCCCATTCGTGGCAAAGACGTACAATCTCATCGGAAGGGGTGTTGGCATTAAACAAAGCAGCATTCGCCTCAATTCGCTCGGTAACAGATGCTTCAGACACACCCATATTGGTTACAGCGTATTGAAAGCCTTCCATAAAACCCTGACGGCCGGAAAGGCCGGAGTATAAATTGCTAATTCCTTCTTCACGTGCACCGGTGTGGATGCGATTTGTGGCAAACATCAAATCTTCCGGGGCGTTTTCACGCAGCCACTCCATGCCGGCTTCATCGTCGGCGTTCATAACAACATCGTAGGGGTATTTTTCAATATAGCCCAGATTTGTGGCAAGGCGGCGTGCGCCACTGCCAACCAAATTGATATATAAAAAGCCGGCGGTGATGAGACCTACTGTGGCAAAGAGCGCAACGATACACACGAAAAGACGATGGCGGAGGCGTTTTGCTTTGGGCGTGTCTATTTTTTCTTGTTTTAGGAAATTGAGGTTGCCCACGGCCAGCAAGGTGAAAAAGAAAATGCCGGTATATAGAAAGTAATTTTGGCTCATGTGTGGGTGGTAAAATAGGAAATAGGCCAACACTCCGCCAATACCAGCTGCATAAAATAGCATACGTTCTACACTTAGTTTTGAAAAATGCCTTAAATCGTACGCGAGCCCACGTACGAACAACGGTACTTGTGCAGGCATTAGAAGTAGTGTTTGCAAAAGGTACAAAACCGGAATGCTGATTTGCCATAGTAGGTGGTTTTCAAGATAGAGCCGGTTTTGGATGTTGGCAAAATAGCCCACAGCCAAGGTGCCGGTGAGATTGAAACTGGTGCTGCTGTTGGCTCCGCTGCTGAAAAGCACAAAATAAAACACAATAAATAAGGCGCCTAAAGCACCGCCAAGTAAAAGGCCTTGCCAGTTTGTTTGTTTGATGAACAAGCCTACAAGCAGTGTAAGCACCAGGGCGATCACCACAATGGCGGCAGTGGGTCCTTTTGCAACACAAAGCAGTGCAAACGAGCAAAGCGTGAGCATAAAGTGTGTAACCCGAATGCGATAACGCATGCGTGCAGCACTGATAAACAGGGCTAAAAAGATGCTAAGAATGGAAAAAGCGGTGGTTTGGCTGTTGATGTTTGTGATAAGATGTGCTATGTTTTGGTTCCAAAATACACTTAAACCATTGGGAAGCACTTTCCACATGCTGGCACAGCCAAACAAAAACATGGCATATGGAAAGAGCAATTGTTTTGTGGTACTTTTTGGCCAAAGTAGCGTTGCCAAACGATATAAGCATACAATCAACATGGCCAGCATCAGTGGCTGCATATAAAAGGCTACAATTCGATAGGCATCTACGCCGCTTATAAGCCCTAAAATACCGGCGATCATTTCTGTAAGGTAATGGTAGCTTAAGCGGACATCGAAATAGCGGATGTCTATGGGCGGAAACCCAAGCTGGAAACTAAAGGCGTTGCCTGCATTCCATAAAAGGTCATGATTCAGCAGTGTGTCGCCCACATGCGAGGGAAGTGCATTTTTAACTACGCCCGTAAAGGTGGTTACCAAAAGTAAAAATGAAAACAAAAGTATCAACATCCATTGTGGTGCCGATAAGGCGATGCGGGTTGGAAAGGCCGGTTTTTGTTTGTTTTTCATGATGGAAAGGAGCTTGGGGCCTAAAAAACAACCAACACCCAAAACGGGTGGCAAAATATAAAGAAGCGGCAAAATGTGTAAATACATGGAAAAACAGTATAAAACTGCCAAAAATCCATTACCCATTAAAAGGGCGAGTGGCAACGAAAAACCGGGTAAAAAATGCTTTGTGCGAAGCAGCTCCACCCCTAAAAAACCGGGCAGAACAATATAAACAAGCACAACGCCCCAAAAGCATAGCAATTCCCAAAAACTACCGCCGCTGTATAGCGTTAACACAAAATATATTAAAATGGCAAACAGTGTTAAGCCTAATTTTGCAGGCAGGCACTCTTGGTATAGCCACAAAACACCATTTCGTATCTGATTCAAGTGAACACCCCTTTTTAAAAATATCCACAATGAGTATAGCACATTTTTACAGCTTTGCTCAAATATGATATACTTATGAGACTAAGAAATTGCACTTCGAAAGGAAATAACCTCGTATGAAACCAAATCTTTCCCTATTGCTAAGTGAGCCGAAAACACTGCACTTTGTAGGCGTTGGTGGCAGTGGAATGTATCCACTGGTGCAAATTATGCTTACGCGTGGGCATTGTGTGCAGGGCAGTGATGTGAACGAGGGAAGCATTTTACAAACAGAGCGCCAGCTTGGCGTTCGTGTGATGATGCCCCAAATGGCTGAGAATGTGCATGGGGCCGATTTGGTAATCTATTCTGCGGCCATTCAGCCGGACAACCCAGAGCGTGTGGAGGCAGAACGTCTTGGAATAGTGTGTGTCGAGCGCAGTGTGTTGCTGGGGTATGTGGCGGGGTTGTATCCACGTTCTGTTTGTATTGCGGGAACGCATGGCAAAACAACGGCCACGGGCATGTGCGTGCAAATATTGGAACAAGCAGGGCTGGACCCAGCCGCTGTTATTGGTGGCAAATTGCCGCTGATTGGCGGCTATGGAAAAGAAGGGAAAAATGATAGTATTGTGGTAGAAGCGTGTGAATATCACCACACGTTTTTGGAACTTGTGCCGGATACGGCGGTACTCCTCAATATTGACAGCGATCATTTGGAGTACTTTGGCAGCATGGAAAACCTTACAAAGGCTTTTTATGATTTTTGCGCACAAGCCACAGGGGTTGTTTTGTACAACGGTGATGACGAGAAGAGCTGTGTTACAGTGGCCGATTTGCCACAAAAAAAGCATAGTTTTGGTTTGCAAAACCACTGCGATACACAAGCAATACACCTAGAAGAGCCACGTCCTGCCTATTTTTCGTTTGTGGTAACAGAAAACAATGAACCACAAGGCACTGTGCGGTTATCTGTTCCGGGGAAGCACAATGTGTATAATGCATTGGCGGCATATGCTGCAGCACGAAGAGCCGGTGCAAGTGCGGTGCAGTGCATAGAGGGGCTTGAGAGTTTTCGTGGAACAGGGCGTCGCTTCGAGGTGTTGGGGGAAGTGGAAGGGGTGACCATTGCGGATGATTATGCGCATCACCCGGCGGAATTGCAAGCCACGTTAAGTGCGGCTACAACCATGGGATATCGGGCTGTTTGGGCGGTGTTTCAGCCATACACTTTTACAAGAACAGAGCAACACTTAGACGCATTTGCAAAAGTGCTTTCTTTGGCAGACCATGTGGTGATGACAGCCATCATGGGAGGGCGAGAAAGAGAACAAGACTATAATATCACCACCGACGAGCTGGCAAAGCGGATAGAAGGAAGCATCTGGTTTGAAACGCAGCGTGAGGTGGCGCAGTATGTTCGCGAAAAAGCAAAAAAAGGTGATCTTGTTATTACATTGGGGTGCGGGGATATTTATAAATGTGCCCATATGATGTTGGACATGTAAAAAACGAAATAAAAAGAAATGAACACAAGAAAAGACGGATGGGTTTCCCATCCGTCTTACACTCGTTTTCGTATAGCGTTCTGTGGTAATTTTTACATTACACCGCGCGGTTCACTTTGCCCGAACGCAAACAACGGGTGCAGGCGTAGACCGTCTTGGGCGAACCGTCCACAACGGCCTTAACGCGCTTCACATTTGGTTTCCACATGCGGTTGCTCCGACGGTGGGAATGCGAAAGCTTGATGCCGAAGGTAACGCCCTTTCCGCAAATGCTGCACTTTGCCATAAACTGCACCTCCTCTTTGTGCAAAATAGAGAATCAGCTGCATGCTTTTTTGATAAAACATGATGCTGGATAAGCTCGCTAAAATATTCTACCAGATTTTAAATTAAATATCAAGTGTTGTTTTTGTATTTCTGTTATTTTTTCAGATGTATCGTAGGAAAATTATTAAGGCGCTTGCCGTAAACTGGGCGAATCACCTTCTAAAGTCAATACAAACTTCGTGTTGGTATAAAAATCCAGCCCGGAATAAAGCAGTTCCTGGCCATTGCTGTCTGTAGTGCGCAAATCCCAAGTAGTGCCTAAATCTCGCATCATCAATGGCACAGCCCACGTTTCCCCGTTTTCTAAGGTGGTTTCGTCAAGCAGGTTGCTTTCCCAAGAAGAGGTGCCGGTGGGGGCTAGGTGTATTTCTACCAGAGGGGCACCGGTGATATTTTGGAAATAAAATTCGCCTTCAAAAAAGCGTTCCGGGTTGCCTTCTGGCATGGCGGCACCATCCGTGGTGGCCATAGAGCCGGATGTAGGCGCCATAGAGCCGGATGTGGTGGCCATGGAACCGGACGTAGCTGCCATAGAGCCGGACGCTGCAGCCATAGAACTGGGTGAGCTTGCACCAGAGGTGCTCGACGCGCTGTCTGCACCGGCGCCAAATGGAAGCAACCCTAAAAAGAAAAGTGCCAGAAAAGCACCAACTAAAACGACAACAGCAATAATGATGATAATCAGTAGTTTTTTCTTGCCTTTTTTTGCGGGTTTTTCCTTTTTCTCTTTAGCCATAAATGCTAAAACCTCACTTTTGCAAGTTTATCGAACATAGAACCTCTATAATGACATAAGTATATCATATCTAATACGTTTTTTCTAGCACCCTGGCATGAAAATTTTAAATGGCAATTTTTACCGCTTTGTGGTTTGGAATAGCCCAAAAAGTCTTTTGCTCTATAACACAGTTCTTTCACTACTTTTCTTTATTGGAATGTGGTATAATGAACAAAACCTACTAAAAAACTTGCAAAAACAAACTTATGAAATAACAGTGCTGGGAGGTGTTTTTATGGTGGTGGTTCGTGGTGGTGGAGATATCGCCACAGGGATCATTCAAAAGCTGTGGCGCAGTGGTTTTCCTGTGGTTGTATTAGAGGTGGAAAATCCAAGCGCCATTCGCCGTAATGTGGCGTTAAGCAGTGCGGTTACGCAGGGGCGTGTTATAGTGGAAGATGTGCCGGCTTGCTTTGCGGTGGACGTATGTGCATGTCAAGAGATTTTAAAAAATGGGCAAGTACCGGTGCTTGTTGATCCAAAAGCGAGCTTACTGAAACAGTTGCAGCCGAGCATTTTAGTAGACGCAATTTTGGCCAAACGCAATTTGGGAACACATCGTGACATGGCACCGCTTACCATAGGCGTGGGGCCCGGGTTTGAGGCACCGGTTGATGTGGATATTGTGGTGGAAACCATGCGGGGGCACAGCTTGGGGCAATTGATTACAAATGGGAAGGCTCTTCCCAATACGGGGGTGCCCGGTGAAGTGGGCGGAAAAAGTGCCGAGCGTGTGGTGCATGCTCCTTGCGATGGCCGTGTTCGTCATGAAAAGAAAATTGGCGATTTTGTGCAAATGGGGGAAACTATTTTTTATCTGGATACTACGGCAGTAAAAGCACCACTTACCGGGGTGCTGCGTGGCCTTATTGCAGAAGGGTATGTTGCAAAACAAGGGTTGAAGGTGGCCGATATAGATCCACGGCCAAGGCAAGAGGTGAATTGCGATACCATTTCTGATAAAGCACGATGCATTGGAGGTGCTGTGCTGGAGGCATGCCTGTGGTTTGGGCGGACAAAGAATATTCTACAGGTGAAATTTTAGATAGGAACTCATTTTGTACAAGCGTAGGATACATGGTTTTAATGTCGCTTTAAAAATAATTTGAAAAGGAGATAAAGTATGGGCAGCAAAATGAAATTTATTCGTTTGATGGGGTGTTTGATGTGTTTTGTGTTTTTGGCGGCTTGTGGTGGCGCTAGCGTAAGTGAAGGAAGCACGCCAAATGTGGAAAGCACACCGATGGCAGGAAATGAGACAGATAATATGGTGGATGAAAGCACTGTAGAAAAGCCGGATCCAACATCAGCAGAGAATGAGAATCGCATTCACCTTGGTGAATTTGAAACGCAAACATTGGATGCACAAACGGTATCTCAAAATGTTTTTTCTGATTATGATCTTACAGTAGTGAATATTTGGGCTACATGGTGCCCGCCATGTATTGAGGAAATGCCTGATTTGCAAGTTTTATATGAACAACTGCCGGAAAATGTGAATTTCTTTACCATCAGTGACGATGCAAATGAGCAGCCGGAATTGGCTCAATCGATTTTAGAGGAAAGTGGTGCAACATTTGATACACTTCTTACGAATGAGCAAATTGATGCCAATATCATGAGCCGTGTGGCGGCATTCCCCACCACACTGTTTGTGAACAGTGAAGGATATGTTGTGCATGCCATTGAGGGAGTGCCAGTGGATGACCCAGTACAGGAATATCTAGATACAATAGATGGCGTATTGGAGCAGTTATGATTGCGGGCGAGAAGAAGCGGTGGCTTATTCGAGTGGGGATGATGCTTTGTGCCATTGCGCTTCTTTTGGTGGGTGTTTTGCAAAACGAACAAACACAAATGATGGACAAAGCAATTCGAATATGCCTTGAATGTATAGGGGTGGGATGATGAGGAAAAATCGTCGCCATGCGGTTCAGCTTGTGTTTGCGTTGGCAACAAACGCAAATTTAGCAGGGTTTGTTAATGGAAGCATTTATCAAGGGCGGCTTAAATCACTTTGTTTTCCGGGGCTGAATTGTTATTCATGCCCCGGTGCCCTTGGGGCATGTCCGGTGGGCTCTTTCCAAGCGGCTTTAACAACCGGCGGGCAAAAAAATGTGCCATTTTACGTACTGGGTTTTTTGCTGTTGTTTGCCGTGGTGCTTGGACGTTTTATTTGTGGGTTTCTATGTCCTTTTGGCTTTGTGCAAGATTTGTTGCATAAAATAAAAACACCAAAATGGGAGTTGCCTCATAAAATAGATGCACCATTGCGGTATTTAAAATATGTGATACTAGCCGTGTTTGTGGTGGGGTTCCCGCTTTTCTTAACAAATGCCTTTGGTGTGGGCACGCCGTATTTCTGTAAATGGATTTGTCCCTCCGGAACGTTGTTCGCCGGTTTGCCTCTTTTGGCCACAAACCCATCCTTTCACTCTCTTCTTGGTAGTGTATTTGGGTTAAAACTGTCTATTTTGCTGGTGGTGTTGGTGCTTTCGTTGTTCATTTATCGTCCGTTTTGCAAATACATATGTCCGCTTGGTGCTTTTTATGGCCTTTTTAACCGAATCAGTATGTATCGGTTGCATGTGGATGATCGGTGTATTCATTGCAAAAAATGTACGAAAACATGTAAAATGGGCGTGGATGCAGAGAATAATTGCAACAGTGCCGAATGTATCCGCTGCGGGGATTGTAAGGCGGTTTGCCCAACAGGGGCCATTTCTTCCGGCTTTTGCGCAAAAGGCCTAAAAGATATATCGTCAGGAAATAATACAAAAAAGGCCGCTATAAAGTAGGGCCTTTTTTTAACATAAAAATTTAACACGAAACATATAAAAGATGGTATAATAAAAAAGTGATTGCATAAATATTCGATGCAACTATAGAGATAAAGTGTGACAGAGAGGCAGGAGAACAGATGGATTATGCAAAATTATCGATGGAAAAACACGAACAATGGCGAGGAAAGCTCGAACTTGTTCCCAAAATGCCGGTGAACTCAAAAGAAGATTTATCTGTTGCGTACACACCGGGTGTGGCACAACCGTGTTTGGAAATACAAAAAGATCCGAACAAAAGCTATGAGCTAACCGGGCGCTGGAACACTGTGGCTGTGGTAACAGATGGAACGGCCGTTTTGGGGCTTGGTGATATAGGCCCTGAAGCAGCTATGCCTGTAATGGAAGGAAAGTGTGTTCTGTTTAAGGCTTTTGGCAATGTGGATGCCATTCCGCTATGCATACGCAGTAAAGATGTGGATACGATTGTGGATACGGTGGCTTTGTTGGCAGGCAGCTTTGGTGGGGTGAACTTGGAAGATATTTCGGCTCCACGTTGTTTTGAAATTGAACGTAAGCTGAAAGAGCGTTGCGATATTCCGATTTTTCATGATGACCAACATGGCACGGCCGTGGTGACATTGGCGGCGCTTGTTAATGCATTAAAACTGGTGGATAAAGACATCCGCAATATTCGTGTGGTGACAAGCGGTGCCGGTGCAGCCGGTGTGGCAGTCATTCGTCTTTTGATGGCCATGGGGCTGGAGGATGTGATTTTGTGCGATAGCCAAGGGGCTATTTATGAAGGACGTGAAGGCCTGAACCCTGAAAAACAAGCGATGGCAAGCATTAGCAATCGCCAAAAAAGAAAAGGAAGCCTTGCAGAGGTAATGCAAGGGGCAGATGTGTTTATCGGTTTGTCGGCACCGGGCGCAGTGACACAGGAAATGGTGCGTAGTATGGCGGAAAAACCCATTTTATTCCCCATGGCAAACCCCATACCGGAAATCATGCCGGATCTTGCAAAGGAAGCGGGTGCTGCTGTGGTAGGAACCGGGCGTAGTGATTTTGCAAACCAAATAAACAATGTACTGGCTTTTCCGGCGCTGTTTAGAGGTGCTTTAGATGTGCGCGCCTCAGATATCAATGATGAGATGAAAATTGCAGCAGCATATGCATTGGCGGATTTGGTGGATGAAAAAGACCTCAATGCAGAATATATTCTGCCGGAAGCATTTGATTCGCGCATTCAGCCGACAGTTGCTGCCGCCGTTGCGAAGGCGGCACGGGATAGTGGTGTGGCACGAATTTAGCATAAAATGTGTGGCAGAGAAACGAAAGCCCTCGGTTTATTGTAACCGAGGGCTTTGATTGTTTCTATATGTTTGAATATAGCTGAATATAGGTTCTGCAATTGTGCTGGCTGTGTTATGCACAGCTTATGTTAAAAAATACCCGTTGACAAGTAGCGGTCGCCACTATCCGGCAACAGTGCAACAATGTTTTTGCCTATATTTTCAGGTCGCTTGGCCAGTTGGATTGCGGCCCATAGGGCTGCACCGGATGATATTCCACAAAATATACCTTGGACAACTGCCAATTGTGCAGCTGTTTGCTGTGCATCATCATCCGATACCGGGATAACCTCGTCCACAACCGTGGGATCATAATTTTCGGGCACAAACCCGGCGCCGATGCCTTGGATTTTGTGAGGGCCTGCTGAATTTCCGCTTAAAACGGCTGATGCCTTTGGTTCTACAGCCACCATCTGTATAGAAGGCTTTTTCTTTTTCAAATAACGGCCTACACCGCTAATGGTACCGCCGGTGCCTACACCGGCCACAAAAATATCTACAGCTCCGTCGGTGTCACGGTAAATTTCCGGGCCGGTTGTCAATTCATGGGCGGCAGGGTTTGCGGGGTTTTCGAATTGGTTTGGCATAAAGGAATTTGGTGTTTCTTCGTGAAGCTGTTGCGCCTTTTCAATGGCTCCCTTCATGCCGTTTGCACCTGGTGTTAAAACAAGTTCTGCACCATAAGCCCTTAGCATGGCCTTTCGCTCATCGGTCATGGTGTCTGGCATTGTTAGTATTACGCGGTATCCGCGTTGTGCACCAATGGAGGCGAGCCCGATGCCTGTGTTGCCGGATGTAGGCTCGATTACAACGCCACCTTTTGTAAGTTGTCCTGCTTTTTGTGCTGCATCTAGCATTGCTTTTGCTGCACGGTCTTTTACGCTACCGCTTGGGTTGAAATATTCAACCTTGCCGTATAGACAAGCTTGGATGCCCAGTAAAACCTCTAAGCGACACATGCGCATTAAAGGGGTGTTTCCAACTAAAGCCTCACCATTTTGTGCTATCTTTATCAAAAATATCCCTCATTTTTTAAGTTAGTGTAGTAGCAAACTTTTATGTTTTTTTCTTACGGTCCAGTGTGTCTACAACATCTTGCAAGGTAATGCTGTCTACATATTTTTGAATTACGTCGTAAAGGCCTTCCCATACAGGAAGTGTTTCGCATTCATCCACGCGTGGGCATTCGTTCACACTTGTCTCAAGGCAACTTACCGGGGCGATGCTTCCCTCTGTTACGCGCAATATTTCGCCAACAGTATATTGGGCAGGTGCGCGCGTTAAGCGATACCCTCCTTGTGGGCCGCGTACACTTTGTACCTGCCCAGCTTTTGTAAGTTGGCTTACAATTTGTTCTAGATATTTCATCGAAATTTCCTGCCGTGATGCAATGCCTCGTAAAGATACAAATTCTCTGTCGTCCGCTCTGGCTAAGTCTACCATGAGGCGAAGTGCATAGCGACCTTTTGTGGAAATCTTCATAATCTCATCTCCTAGCTCACCGTGGCAAAAACAATTGCTTCTTAGTGGTAGTATGAGTTTCTGTTGCATACGTCTGTGATGTTTGGCTCAATTTGTGCTTTTTGCATTTGGTGCAAAGCATGGCACGTATTGACCCCTTTGCCAAAATCCTTCCGCTTACGCTAGAATTCAACACGCTGTTTAGTCTTTCGTGTTATAAAGCCTAAACATTCTAAAAAACGCTCTTTTACCATCTGTTTATGGAGCGGCTAAGCTGTTGCCGCAATATCCGCAATAGCAAGATTGCGTGGGGTTGCGTTTGCCACAGCTAGGGCAAACTGGTTCTGCAAGTGTTTTTCCGCAATGGCAACAATACAACATATCTTGCGTGTTGCCGCTGCCACAACACTCACAAATTGTTTCGTTCGGCTTTTGTTTTGTGGATAAACCATCCACTTCACACTCCAGTGTGCGTCTTACATGATATAGCTTTTCTAATTTTGTTTTCTGTAGCGGAAAATTTTTTGCCCCATTGCGTCGATATGTTAAGCGACCCATTTCGGCATACACTTCATTTTCTTGTTGTTTTAACTGTTTTATTTTTTCGTTTTTGATTTGTATTTTTTTTTCGTCATCATGAAATGGAAACTGCTCGTACATGCCCTTTGCAGTATGGCCCAGTACTTTGGCAATTTCTTTTACCAAAAGACCACCCCCTTATTGCCTGTTATGTTATTTGTTGGCGGCCGTTTTTTGTTATTTTCGTGACGGTTATCTATAAATTCATTATACACTGTTTTAATAGGAAAATAAACAACAAAATAAAGTTTTGTTAAATTTTCTCTTTTTATAACAAAATAGAAGGGAACCCATTGTGGGAAAGGTGCTACATGTAATACGAATACCTGAAAAAACATAAAAAAAGGTACCGAAGGGTACCTTTAAAGAAAGCGACTATAAACCATATCATAAAGAGGGTAGGTAAAAGCGTGTGCGGAAGAAGCCGATCTATTAGGGAATGCCTTCTTTTCGCTCAAAAACCGCTTTAGTTTATACCGGCTTTTTGGGGCATAAAGTGATTTTGTGTTTTTTTGTTTGTTGTCTGTTGGGCGATACAATACACTTTTCTTGCAATACAACGATGCTGTGTATGTATCAAAGAGGTGCGATGTTTTTGCGTATTGTTTAACACGTAAGCATTTTTTCTACATCGAAAGCGCTGTGAAGTTGCAATGCGTCGGAAGCCATCTGTTTACAGCTACTGAAGCTGCACTGGTTGATGATTTTTCGGTTGTTTAGCAATTGTGTAGGGTTAACAGAAAATCCATCAAGGCCAAGGCCTACAAGTAAAGGCAAAACGGTTTCATAGCCTTTTGGCTCACCGCAAATGTTGCAGGGGATGTTGTGGTGGTGAGCAGCGTCTACCACCCATTTGATTTGACGCAACACGGCAGGGTGAAGAATATGGCATAGATGGTTTAAGTCTTGGTTGCCACGGTCTACGGCCAAAGTAAATTGAATCATATCGTTGATGCCGATGCTGAAAAAATCTACTTCTGCTGCAAATGCTTCGCTTAAGATAACGGCCGAGGGAACAGCCATCAATAGGCCCACTTGCATATTTTCGTCATAGGGGATTTCTTCGCGTTGAAGTTCTTTTTTTACAGTGGATAAAGCAGCTTTTGCGTCGCGAATTTCTTCCATGGAAGAAACCATGGGGAACAACACTTTGATAGAACCGTAAGCAGAAGCGCGTAGCAACGCGCGCAATTGTGTTCTGAAAAAGCTGGGGCGGCCAAGGCTCATGCGAATGCCACGATAGCCAAGTGCAGGGTTTTCTTCTTCACGCGGGCGTAAAGCTTGCAGCGAACGTGAGCTTGCACCGTCATCAAATGTGCGAACCACCACGGATTTTCCGCCCATCTGCTCCAAAATAGTGCGATATGCCTGCACTTGTTCCTCTTCGAGCGGCAGGGGCGGGTGGGCCATGTATAAAAGTTCGGTTCTAAACAGGCCAACTGCTTCTGCGTCGGCAGCGCGTGCAATTTCCAGTTCCTCAAGTTGGGCAAGGTTTACAGTTAGCTCAATGCGGCGGCCGTCACGCGTGATGGTGGGGCGCCCGCGGAAACTTTTCATTTCTTCGCGTTTTTCAACAAACTTGTCTGCCCGAATGTGAAGCATTTCAATTTCACTCTGGTTCGGGTTAATCCAAATTTCGCCGCTGGAACCGTCTAAAGCGATGATGTCTCCATCTTTTACATGTTCTAAAATACACTTGGCCTCTAAAACAGCAGGAATGCCCTGGCTACGGGCCAAGATGGCTGTGTGGCTGGAATATCCACCGGTTTCACAAACAAATCCCTGTAAACGGCTGATATCTAAGCTCACCAAATCTAGCGGAGAAAGGGCGTTTGCCACAACAACCGTTGGATGGTCTAAATGGGAAACCTCTGCTACAGGGATGCCCAACATCTCGCGCAATAGTGCATCGCGCAAATTGAACACATCTTCGGCCCGTTGGCGCATATATTCGTTTTCCATTTCTAAAAAACAACGCGCTAACTTGCCAAATTGTAAATTTACAGCATATTCCGCAGAAAGGCTGTGCAGGCGGATGCTCTCTTTAATGGGGCGAAGCACTGCTTCCTCGTCTGAGAGCATCATGGAATATGCTTCGAAAATAGCCGCTTCTTCGTTGCCCATGTGCCGTGCAGTTTTCGCACGAAAGCCCTTATGGCGCCCAAGCAAGCGGTGTAAAGCACGATCGAAACGTTCTAGTTCACCTTTTGATTTGCTACTTTTACGTGGGACATAGTCCTGCGCTATCGCCGGTTGCCATATTAAAACTTGCGCAATCCCAACGCCAGCCGATACACCGTTTCCGAGCATATTCCCTCCTTCTACAACAGAATTTGGCGAAACCCCTCAGTAAAACTTGACTAAAATTTTCGAATTTTTACCCACTCTTTTGTACCATGTCTTATTGTACCACAAGTCGGTTATGTTAACAACAGTAAATTTATCAAAATTTCTCGTTGTTACACTAGACATACCAACTATAGAGGTGTATAATAGTTAGATTGATTGGCTAAATATATCACAGTAAAATGCTCTGAATTGCGCGATTTCAGCCACTTTTAGAGGCATCTTTGGAGGATTGAAATGGAAAAGTTAGGCCATTTGTATCGCGTTTGGGCTGAAGTGGATTTGGATAAGCTACTTTCCAATTATGATATAATGCAAAAAATTGCCCAAAATGGGTGTGTAATGCCGGTGATAAAAGCGGATGCCTATGGCCATGGTGCTGTGCAAATCGCAAAAACATTGCAAGAATTACGTGGTGTGCAGCGGTTTGCTGTGGTTACACAAGAAGAGGCTTTGTTGCTGCGCCGTGGTGGGGTACAGGGGCTGATTTTGTTGATGGGGCTTGCACCACCGGCGTGCATTCCGGCATTGCAGGCGGAAAACATTTCTGTATGTGTGCCAAATTTACATACGGCAAGGCAATATGCAGCGCAAGCGGATGACAAACCGTTGAATATTCATATTAAACTGGATACGGGAATGTCGAGGCTTGGGTTTTGTGAAGCAGAGGCTGTGGACAAAATTTTGGAAATAGCCACGGTAAAGCCGCTACATATTGAAGGGGTTTTTACACAACTTTCTTCGTCGGATTTGCCGCATGAAGATGCGTTTACACGTGGTCAACATGGGAATTATCAAAGGGTAGTACAGGCATTGAGGGAAAAGGGACTTTCGATTACACATTGCCATTGTGCAAACAGTGCGGCCACCATGGGGCTTTGTGATGTGCATGAGGATTTTGTGCGTAACGGGTTGTCGCTTTATGGATACCAAAGTCGTGAAGAGGATCTGGGGCACCGGCTACAGCCTATTTTAAGTTGGTACAGTAGCATTGTGCAGTGCAAATTTGTGCCAAAAGGGACGAGTGTGGGTTATGATCGTGGTTTTCGCGCACCGCGTGATATGCGCATTGCCACAATCCCCGTAGGTTACGCAGATGGTTTTTTGCGTGTGCTTTCAAAACAAGGTGCCTCCGTGTTGATTCGTGGAAAAAAGGCGCCCCTGATTGGCAATATTTGTATGGATATGTTTATGGTGGACATCAGCCATATAGAACAGGCTACGGAGGGTGACCTTGTTACACTGATTGGGCAAGATGGAGCGGAGTGTATAAGTGCGGATACACTTGCAAACGCGATGAATACCATTTCTTACGAGGTGCTGTGCACAATAGGAAAGCGTGTGCCACGCTTGTATCGAAAAAATGGCGTGTTAGAAAAACAAACGCCATATTGGAGTGGCTACTTTGAGTAGAGGTTTGACTATATATTCTGTTTAATTTACGATGTTACGTTGTATTTAAACAAATTGGGGCTGGGCGGCAATACGTGAGCTATCTTTACCCGGTATTTGTTTTGTGGTATACTGTACACAGAGTTTACTGGCAGAAAGGTTGCGTGTTTCAATGAGGCCGAATTGGATTCCAAAAGAATACGCTACAAAATTGATATTATTGTGTTTCGGCATCACGCTGTTGTTGATTGCGTTGTTGTTTGGTTTGTCGCGGTCGTTTGAAACATCTGCCATGGAAAGTGACGATATGCTTCATTTGCAACAGGAAGCTTTAGAGAGAGAAAACGCCCTAGCGCAAGAGGTGCAGGTGTTAGAAGAGGCTTTGCATGATGCAACACAGGAAAATGCAAACCTAGAAGAAGAGAATCAGGATTTGAACGAAGCCACATTCAGCCTGCTAGATAGTTTTGAGCTTGAATATGTGGGCGAATTTTATGCTACATCATACTGTGCGGAGGAGTATCCGCACATCTGCGGAGGAAACGGCATCACGGCCTCTGGCACAAAACCCACACCGGGGCTTACCGTAGCAACCGATTGGGATGTGTTGCCGCCCGGAACGTGGATTTACATTGAGGATGTGGGCTTGCGACGCGTAGAAGATAGTGGCAGTGCCATTTTGGGCAATCGTTTAGATGTGATTGTGGATACACATGAAAATGCATTGCGTTGGCCGCTGCAAGGCAATCATAATGTTTGGGTGTTAAACATGGAAAATGTAGAACCGGCTGTGTCATAGCAAGAGGGTGTGGGGTGTTTAGGGGGCACACGCGCTGGATACATTAAAAAGAAAGAACCGCCTTTGGCCAATGTGTTGGCAGGCGGTTCTTTTGCATTTTAAGTGTGCGGTGGCATAGGCGTTATTGCGTTGCTAAAAAAGGTCTTATAAAAACCAGAACAAAAGTTTTGTTCGATAAAACAAAACGCGCAAGCGGCACTGTGTGTTGAGGAGCGTTTTTGTGAAGTCGCTTTTGTCAGCAGAACTGCTACAGTTCGTCGCTGCTGGCCTCCCCCAAGACGCCGGAAGCGGCAGCTTTTAAGTAGGCGTTGATGAAGCTGTCTAAATCGCCATCCATTACGGCATTTACATTTCCGTTTTCACAAGCAGTGCGGTGATCTTTTACTAAGGTGTAAGGCATAAATACATAGCTGCGAATTTGGCTGCCCCAGGCAATGTCTTTTTGCACACCTTTTATGTCTTCGATTTTATCTAAATGGGCTTGTTCTTTAATTTGGATGAGTTTTGATATCAGCATGCGCTCGGCATACTCGCGGTTGTGAACTTGGCTTCTTTGTGCTTGGCTTGACACAACAATGCCTGTGGGTAGATGTGTTAAGCGCACAGCACTGGATGTTTTGTTAACATGCTGCCCGCCCGCGCCAGACGCACGGAATACATCCATTTTCACATCTTCCGGCCGCAAATGAACGTGAAGGTCTTCTTCTATTTCGGGCATTACTTCCAGTGAGGCAAAACTTGTGTGGCGGCGGCCGGAGGAATCAAATGGGGATACGCGCACAAGGCGATGTACACCGTTTTCGCTTTTTAAAAAACCGTATGCATTTTCGCCGGACACTAAAATAGAGGCACTTTTTACACCGGCATCTTCGCCGGCAAGATAATCTAAAATGGTACATTTAAACCCATGGTCTGCGGCCCAGCGCTGATACATGCGTAGCAGCATTTCCACCCAGTCTTGCGCTTCTTTGCCGCCGGCGCCGGCATGAAAGGTGAGAATGGCACTGTGGTCGTCGTGCTCTCCGGTTAATAAGGCCACAAGACGCATGGTTTCTGCAAGGCCGGTTAAATGTTTGGCCGCTTGCTCACATTCGCTGGCGGCACTATCGTCGCCTTCTTCCCATAGCTCTAAAAATGTTTGTGCATCTGCCAGCTGCTCTTGAAGGTCTTCGTATTGAGTAAGGCAGTTTCGTAAGGAGCTCATTTCACTAAAAATTTGTGCCGATGCCTCAGGGTTATCATAAAACTCTGCTTTAGAGGAGCGCATTTCCAGCTCTTCCAATCGCCGTTTTTTGGCGGTGATGCCAAGCGCCTCGGCCAAATCGGCCACTTCAAATACCAAATCGCCCAACATTCGTTTCACATCGTCCAACAGTAGCATACATCCTCCAAAGCCTTGCGGCCACAATCAGTTTATTTTCTATATAGTATTATAAGAGAAAGCCGTGGCGATGTAAAGGGCTCGGCATAAAGGGGATTAAACACGCAGAAACTCTGTGATGGCCTGTACTGTGGCATTTTGCTGCTCTTCGGCGGTAATGGTGGCAATGGCATCGCCGCGCTGTGGGCCGTAATTGCCAAATTGTGCGTGGTTGCCTCCATTCAGTACAACAATGTTTTCTGTGTAAGTGAGGCTGTTTGCAATTCCATCCTCTAAAGAGCCGTATACAGTAAGCGTGTTTTGTGGGGGATAGTCTGTGTAAAGGTAAGAGCCAAGCAGGATAAGCCCTTCTATTGATTGTGCGTGCTCTGTGGCAAATATATTGGCAGAAATTCCACCAAGCGAATGCCCGCCTATATACCAATGCTCTATTTCCGGAAAAGCGGGGAAGATATCAAGGGCCGCCTTGGTATTGAAAATGGAATAGTTGAATGGCATAGAAACCAACATGCATGTAATGCCGTTTTGTCGTAACCCTTCAAGCAGAGGTAAATACGCTGTGTACTCCACTTTTCCGCCCGGATAAAAAATAAGGGCCGTTTCGCTTTCGCTTTCCGGTGTAAGTACAATGAAATCTTCGTTCACTTGAAGATGTTCGCTTGTTTGCAATAGCGCCAAAGCGGTATCGTCTGCGTGGTAATCGTGGGCAGTGTAAATAAAAAATGCACTTATTAAAATAAGTAGAACACAAAATGGAATGCCAAAAGAGAGCAACAGTCGCTTATGTTTTTTAGTGTGCATAAAATACCTCGAAACGTATCTGTGGTGCATAGGGTGAAGAGGGTGTGAACAGGCTTAGAACTCTTATTTTAGGTAAGCTTTAGTATAAAACATTTGTGTGAAAAAAGATAGGTAATTATGTCGTGTATAAAAGGGGACGGTGTATCGGCAAAGGGAGGGTTGGGAATATAAAATAAAACAGTGAAGGGAAGTTGTATTGCATGGGAAAATGGTGTATGATAAAATCAAACAAAGTGAAGGGTGCTGTTTACACAGTGCCAAAGCCCGTTTCAATAAAAAACGAGGCAAGAAGAAAAGTAAACGAGGGTGGCATATGCAGTTATTAAAAGACAGGATTTTAAAAGACGGTGTTGTGAAATCAGATTCGGTATTGAAGGTGGATTCTTTTTTAAATCATCAGCTGGACATAGAGCTGCTGAATGAAATGGGTAAGGAATTTGCGAGAAGGTTTGCCGATGCAAACATTACAAAAATACTAACCATCGAGAGCTCTGGCATCAGCATTGCAGCCATTACGGCACAATATTTTAAAGTGCCGGTTGTGTTTGCAAAAAAAGCACAAAGTGTTAATTTAGATGGCGATATGTATACAACGAAGGTGGAATCTTTTACGCATCGTCGCACATACGATGTTATTTTGTCGAAAAAGTTTTTGTCAAAAGACGATCGAGTGCTTTTGATTGATGATTTTTTGGCGAACGGATGTGCACTTGTGGGCCTTTTGGATTTGGTGCAAGAGGCAGGGGCCACTGTGGAGGGTGCCGGCATTGTGATCGAGAAAGGGTTCCAGCAAGGTGGGGCTCTTTTACGAGAGCGTGGTGTAAGGCTAGAGTCTTTGGCGATTATTGAAAAAATGAACGTGGGCGAGCTTCACTTCCGCGAAGAAGAAACAAAATAAAGAACAGCCGCCAGAGCACATCTGGGCGGGCGGTGTGGTTATAACAAATACAAAAGGCCTTTTCAACCCGGTGCAGTGCGTTGGCGTTGAAAGGCTTTTTTTGCCAATTTCAGGATAACAAATGAGACGAAGGAGGCAAAAGATGGTAGATGTAACCGTGGTGGGCTGTGGCATTGTGGGGGCGGCAGTGGCGTTTGAGCTATCTCGCTATCAAATAAGCGTGATGGTTTTAGAAAAAGAGCCGGATATTGCCATGGGCACAACAAAGGCCAATAGTGGCATTTTACATGCCGGATACGATCCAAAGCCGGGCACATTGAAAGCAAAGCTGAACGCAGAAGGTGTGAGGCTGGCCAAAGCATTGTGTCAGCAGTTGGATGTGCCGCGGCAAGAGTGTGGTTCTTTGGTGGTGGCTTTTTCAAAAGAAGAAGAGGACACGTTGCATCAATTGATGAAGCAAGGTGAGCAAAATGGAATTTGTGGGCTGGAAATGTGGAATGCAGATGCATTACGTAAAAACGAGCCACAGGTAAGTGCTTTGGCCAGAGCGGCATTGTACGCCAAAACAGCAGCCATTGTAAGCCCGTGGGAGTATGCGCTGGCTTTGGCGGAAGGCGCCGTGCAAAATGGTGTGCAGCTGAGGCTGTGTTGTGCGGTACACGGGATGGAACAAACGGATGAGGGGCTTTTGCTTCATACAACAAAAGGCAAGGTTTGTAGCCGTTATGTTGTGAATGCGGCCGGCGTACATGCAGCGCAAATTCATAATATGGTGGCAAAACCTGCATTTGAAATAAAACCAAGCCGAGGCGAGTATTATCTGCTGGATAAATGTGAGGGCACACGTGTAAGCCGAATTGTATTTCAGTGTCCTTCTCAGAGAGGGAAGGGTGTTTTGGTGGCGCCCACCGTGCATGGTAATCTGATCGTAGGGCCAAACAGTGAGACGGTGCAAAATGGAGAGGATGTTGCCACCACAGCAAATGGTTTGCAAGAAGTGAGAGCGAAGGCGGTGCTTTCGGTGCCGGATATTGATTTTGGGCAAAACATACGTTGTTTTAGTGGCAATAGGGCCAGGGCAAACCGAGAAGATTTTATCATTGAATTTGCACAAGATGTGCCAAGATTGTTAAATGTTGCGGGCATCGCATCGCCCGGGCTTTCGGCGGCGCCGGCAATCGCAAAAATGGCAAGACAACTTTTAGAAGAGGTAGGGCTTGGCATGCCCCAAAAAGATGGGTGGGAATACCAAAGAAAACGCATTCGATTTGAGGCTCTTTCTCTTGAGGAAAAACAGGCGTTGATAAAAAAAGAACCACAATACGCACATGTGGTGTGCCGCTGTTTACACATCACAGAAGGCGAAGTGCAAGCGGTGTTGGCAGGGCCTATTCCGCCGCATACGCTCGGCAGTGTTAAACGCCGCTGTGGGCCGGGCATGGGCCGTTGCCAAGGCGGATTTTGTTCACCGCGCATCTTGGAGATGCTAGCAGAGCATCATGGTGTTGAGCCCACTGAGATTTTGCAGGAAAGAGTGGGCTCTTTTGTGCTAGAAGAAGACCGAAATGCAAAGGCAAGCCGTGAAAATGGAGTGGAAAAATGAACAAACAGGTTGCGCTTTTGGTGGTAGGGGCAGGGCCGGCGGGCCTTGCTGCCGCACTTGCCGCGTGGGAAAGTGGCGTGCGGGATATTTTGCTTGTAGAGCGTGAGTGTGAACTGGGCGGCATTTTAAATCAGTGTATTCACAACGGGTTTGGTTTACATCGGTTTGGCGAGGAGCTTACGGGGCCGGAATATGCGGCGCGATATTGTGATGCACTGAAAAAAACAGGTGTTGAAGTGGCCCTTAACACCACGGTGCTTTCTGTAGAGGGAAATTTACAGGCACACCTTTCTTCGCGCGAGGCAGGGTATTATGTGGTGCAAGTAAAAGCTGTGGTACTGGCGATGGGGTGCCGCGAGCGTACGGCGGGAGCCATTGCGTTGCCCGGGGATAGGCCAAGTGGGGTGCTTACAGCCGGCACAGCACAGCGTTATTTGAATATAGAGGGGTACACCGTGGGCAAGCGTGTTGTTATTTTAGGCTCTGGCGATATTGGTTTGATTATGGCCCGACGCCTTACGTTATCAGGCGCACAAGTGCTGGCGTGTGTGGAAGTGATGCCCTATTCTGGTGGGCTTAAGCGCAACGTGGTGCAGTGTTTGGATGATTTTGATATTCCGCTACTTTTGTCGCATACGGTTGTTCAAGTTGAGGGGAGAAGCCGTGTGGAAAAAGTGGTGGTGGCCAAAGTGGACGAAAACCGTTGCCCAATTGCCGGGACAGAGCAAACATTTTTGTGTGATACGTTGCTTCTTAGCGTGGGTCTTATTGCGGAAAATGAGCTGAGCCGCAAAGCGGGTGTGCACATGGATGCGCGTACACAGGGGGCGGTGGTGCATGAAACTATGCAAACGTCCTTGCCGGGGGTGTTTGCGTGTGGCAATGTGTTGCAAGTGCACGATCTTGTGGATTTTGTTAGTGAGGAAAGTGCGCGCGCAGGGAAAGCGGCGGCACAGTATTTGCAAAAGGAAACAGAAGTGGACGGGGCATCGCATGAAGTGGAAGCAGGAAATGGAATTGCGTATACGGTTCCACAAAAAATCCACAGGGGCTGCCAGCAAGAGGTACGGCTGTATTTCCGTGTAAAAAAAGTTTTTTGGAATTG
This sequence comes from uncultured Oscillospiraceae bacterium, assembly GCA_964370195.1. Classification (GTDB taxonomy): domain Bacteria; phylum Bacillota; class Clostridia; order Oscillospirales; family Ruminococcaceae; genus JAAYCI01. The sequence goes on along the minus strand of CAYJIH010000003.1, from coordinate 65,297 downwards.
CCGCGTGCAAGTACAAAGTGGCGGTGTGCCACTGGCCAGCTTTAAGCGTGTACACATGGCGCCGGGCGAAATGGAAACCATCACTTTGCCGATGGCGCTTTTGCAAAAGGCAACCGGAGATTTGAGCGTGGAGGTGGTATTATGACAGAACTTGTGTGTATCATCTGCCCTAAGGGGTGTACACTTTTGGTGGACGAAGAAAACGATTTTTCGGTTTGTGGCCAAGGGTGCAAACGCGGTGAGGCGTATGGAAAAGAAGAGGTGCAGCATCCTGTGCGTACATTGACGGCGACCGTGTGCATCACAGGGGCGGTGCACCGCCGTTGTCCTGTGAAACTGACAAAACCCATTGAAAAACACTTGCTATGTCAAGCGGCAATGGCCTTACAAACAGTTTGTTTGAAAGCGCCGATACAGCAAGGAGCGGTTGTGCTATGCAATGTGCTGGGCACAGGGGCAGATTGTGTGGCAACAAAAAGTATGGAGGAAGCTACAATATGAAAACATATATTCTTTCGCTCGATCAAGGCACCACAAGCAGCCGTGCTATTTTGTTTGATAAAGATCAAAACATGGTGGCCACAGCACAAAAGGAATTGACACAATACTACCCGCAAGAGGGCTGGGTGGAGCACGATCCTATAGAAATTTTTGCGTCACAAAAAGAAGTGATGGATGCTGTGTTGGCGCAAAGTGGTGTGACGCCATCTCAGCTGGCAGGCATTGGGGTAAGCAACCAACGCGAAACTACAATTTTGTGGGAGGCCGACACAGGCCGCCCCATTTACAATGCCATTGTGTGGCAATGCCGCCGCACTTCTTCTATGGTGGACGAACTGTGTAGTAGGGGGCTGAAAGAGCATATTCGAGCCACCACAGGTCTCGTTCCAGATGCTTATTTTTCGGCCACAAAAATCCGCTGGATTTTAGACAAGGTGCCAAATGCGCGCGCGCGTGCTAAAAAAGGGGAGATTCTATTTGGTACGGTGGATTCATGGCTTGTGTGGAATTTGACCGGCGGAAAAGTGCATGTAACAGATTATACAAATGCTTCGCGAACCATGCTGTATAACATCCACGAAAAATGCTGGGATGAAACACTGCTAAATGCACTGGATATTCCAAAAGCGTGCTTGCCAGCGGTGCGAGACAGTAGCGATATTTATGGGCATGCGCTGCTAAGCGGGAAGTATGTGCCGGTGGCCGGCATTGCGGGCGACCAACAAGCGGCACTGTTTGGGCAATGCTGTTTTGAAAAGGGCGACTGCAAAAACACATATGGTACGGGGTGCTTTTTGCTTATGAACACAGGGGAAACAGCGGTGGAAAGCAAAAACGGTTTACTCACAACGGTGGCAATCGGCCTTGAGGGAACGCTTCAATATGCATTAGAAGGCAGCGTGTTTATGGGAGGTGCTGTGATTCAATGGCTGCGCGATGAACTGGGGCTTATTCGTGAAAGCCGCGATGCGGAATATTTTGCGCAAAAAGTGCCGGACACGTCCGGGGTGTATCTTGTTCCGGCTTTTGCAGGGCTTGGGGCACCACACTGGGATATGTACGCGCGTGGATGCCTTGTGGGTTTAACGCGTGGGGTAAAACGAGAACACATCATTCGTGCAGCGCAAGAATCGATTGCGTACCAAAGTTTAGAGCTTGTGCAGGCAATGATGCGTGACACAGGGCTTTCTTTAAGCGAGCTGAAAGTGGATGGCGGCGCTTCGCGCGATGCATTTCTTATGCAATTCCAGGCGGATGTTTTACATAGCCGTGTGTTGCTTCCGAAGGTAAGAGAATCCACGGCACTGGGTGTGGCTTATCTTGCGGGGCTTGCTACAGGTGTTTGGAAAAACAAAGCGGAAATTAGCGCACACTGGCAGGAAGAAAAGCGGTATGAGCCGAATATGGATGAAGAAACAAGACAAACGCTGTTGCATGGATGGCATAAAGCAGTGAAACGAAGTGAGGGCTGGGTGGATACGTAGCAAAAAAACAAGAGATATGATAGGATGATAAGGTACTGTTTGGCCATGAGAATAAAAGGAGGCAGAGGGAAAGTATGATTCGATTTATGCAAGAGGAAGATAGGACAGAGTGCAAGAAAATGCTGCAAGAGTTTTATACAACAGGGGCTGTTTCACACGATATTCCTGAGCAGACAATTCAAAACATAATAGACAGCGCAGCAAATAATAGCCCTTATGTTAAAGTGATTGCATGCAAAGACGAAGAAAAATATGCGGGTGTTTGCACACTTTGCTTTACATTTTCCAGCGAAATGGGTGGGCTGGTTGTGCAGATAGAAGATCTTTATATTCGGGACGGATTTAAGGGGAAAGGGTTTGGAACGGCAATTTTTCAGTTCATTCGAAATGAGTACGATGACACAGCGAAGCGGTATAGGCTAGAGGTGGTGCAAACAAACACACAGGCCATTCGCCTTTATAAACGGTTGGGTTTTGAGCAATTAGAGTATCAGCAAATGGTGTTGGAACTATAATGAAGAAGAAAAAGGATGTGTGATAAAAGCGTTTTTTAGGTGCGGAAAACAGAAAAAAGCAAAGAGTGAAACAAAAGTATCATTTTTTGATTGACACGAGAGGGGTGCTTGCTGTATCATCAGAATGTTGTAAGTTTCTCGGTGTTTTAGAACATAGGTGTTTAATAATTTTGACATATGCTACAAAACAAGGAATCAGGGGGCAGTTTGATGAAAAGTATTCGTTCTCGTATTATATGCATTGTGCTTGCTATGGTGGTTCTCACGTCATTGATACTGGGAATTATCACGATTAATGTTTCTAGGGTGGTGGCAAAAGATACTGCTGAAATGACAATGGTTGAAACGGCAACGGCAGCAGCAAGTAGTGCTTCGGGGGCCGTTTCTGAATATGTTTCTATTGTTTCTGAAATTGCCAGAAACCAGATATTTACAGATGATGAGGCGACAAGTGGAGAGGTAAAAGCGTTTATTGATGAAAAAGTAGAGCTGTTTTACATGCGTACGGGCAGCCTTGTGGGTTCGGATGGGATAGACCTTTATACATCGGAAAACTTTGCAAACGATGCATTTTTTACACAGGGCATGAGCGGGAGCGCGTATATGTCCACACCGTATATCACACAGGATCAAAGCGATATGTATCTTGTGGTTTCGGCACCTGTAATGGACGGTGATACAGTGGTGGGTGTGCTGTATTTCCAGTGCGACACCTATTTACTAGATCAAATTATTGAGGCAACCGCATTTGGAGAAACAGGCACTTGTTATATTCTGGATAAAAACGGCACAACCATTGCATATGAAGATAAAAGCTTTGTGCTGGCCCAGGGAAACTCCATTGCCGACGCTGAAGCAAACCCTCAAGATGAGGCGTTGCAGGCCTTGGCAGACGCAGAAAGAAGAATGGTTGCGGGCGAAACAGGGTTTGGTGAGTACGTATATGACGGAGAAAATACTTGGCAAAGTTATGCGCCCATCCCCAGAACAGATGGGTGGAGCATTGCGGTGGAGGTAAATGAGTCGGAAATGTTGGCGTCGGCCACATTGGCTTCCTACTTTATTGCAGCCATTTGTGTTTTGATGGTTATCATTGGGTTGCTTGTTGCCATTGCAATGGGCAATAACATTGGTCGTCCTATCATAAGTTGTGTAAACCGTTTGGGTGCCATGGGAGAGGGCGACTTAAAGTCGCCTATGCCAAAAATCCAAAGAAATGATGAAATTGGCACGTTTGCAAAAGCGATGGGCCAACTACTGGACGATATGAATGTTATGATTTCAGATATCAACAAAAGGCTTTCGCATATTGCAGCGGGTGATTTGACTTTGCCCGAAAGCCAAGTTGTATACAAAGGGGACTTTGTAGAAATACAAACGGCCATTTCTGAAATTGAAGGTAAGCTGAACAATATCATTTATGATATTACGAGTACGGCTGACCAAGTAACGCAAAGTGCTTCACAGGTGGCGGTTGGTGCTGATCAAATGTCGGTGTCGTCTGTAGAACAAGCGCAAGCAGTAGAGGAAATTTTAAATTCTGTGCATGGCATTAAAGATGGTTCTGGCGAGATAAAAGCAGGGGCACAAGAGGCCACAGCACTTTCGTCCTCTGCAAGCGAAAAATTGGCAGAAAGCCAAGAGCATATGAAGGACCTCTTAGTAGCAGTACAAAATATTCAGCAAAGTTCCGGTGAGATTTCTAAAATCATCAAAACCATTGATGACATTGCCTTCCAAACGAATATTTTGGCACTGAATGCAGCGGTGGAGGCAGCACGTGCAGGGGCAGCAGGCAAAGGGTTTGCCGTGGTGGCCGATGAAGTGCGTAATTTGGCCACAAAGTCGGCCGAGGCTGCAAAAGTGACGGCCGGTTTGATAGAAAGCTCTGTAAGTTCGGCAGAACATGTGTCTGGTGCGGCGCAGCGCACATCCGATACGTTAGAAATGGTTATTGAGCGCGCTCAAAAAACCAATGATCATATTTCGAAAATTTCGCAGGAAATTGTGGTGCAAAATGAAGCGCTTGAGACAGTGGACCATGGCATTGAATCTATTTCCGGCGTGGTGCAAGCCAGCAGCGCAAACAGCGAAGAAAGTGCTGCCACAAGCCAAGAACTGGCACATCAGGCAGGCAATTTAAAACAGCTGGTTTCCACGTTTACAGTGCGGCAAAACACACAAAATACACTGCCGATGCTGCCGGAGGCGGAACAAAGCAAAACCATAACACTGATGCCGCCAGAATAAGGTTCTGTTGTGCCTTGGTGAAAGGTATTGACAGATAGTTTGCATTGGGGTACGGATTAATCATTAGCACTTGTTGAAGGGGGCACACAGAGGTTGCTGGTAACCTTTTGTAAACGAAGTGTTATGCTAAATGGATGGAACAAGTGCTATTTGGCACGCAGCTTTAAAAAAGACGTTATATAGTAGCAAGTATAGATGTGTTGGTTTTGAGAATCAACACATCTATTTTTATTGCGTTTTTTGGGTGTTGGTATGACAAAATTTGAGAAATACTCGTTTCGGTTTCTATTTCTCCAGCCTTTGGAGTTAGACGGGGTTACCGGATGGACGATCACAATGCAAAAAGGGCATAAAAGAAGCCCTGCCGGATGGAAAGCAGGGGGCAGATATTATGATGGTGAAGCTAGTACTTTGTATGATAACCTCGTGTCGATACCGGAAAGGCTTGCCGTGCTACATTTTGTAAAAGAAGATACGCCGGTGTATGAACACGTAGCACGCCGAAGTGAACAGCTGTGTGAAGGGGTGAAAATTGCTATAGAGGTGGGCGAAACCTATAAAGGGAATGGTGATGGCCCTTTAAGCTGCTTGTCTTTTTACAAACAATGAATTGCATGGCGATGAAACAACGAAGCATTCAGATACAGTAGAATTTGCCCGGTTCTTTACATCGATGCTAGAAAAAGGTGTTTATTTAGCACCATTTCAGTTTGAAGCGATCGTTGTAAACGATGTCCACACAGTGGAACATATCGAGCGGTTTTTAGTAGAGGTAAAACAGTCGGTTTGATGGGGGCCAAAAGGTGGGTGTCACTGTTATAGGATCAAAACGCGGTGCATTCTCTTAAGTCTGCCACCCATTCATCGCAGAGGGCACTCATTTCGGCATGATCATTTTTAAAGCAAGTTTCGTGCACACCTACTACGTAAAATCCTGCTTTTTTTGCGGTGCTTGCCGCATGCAAGGCGTCTTCGAATACAATACAATCCTCAGCGCAACGCCCCAATTTTTGGGCTGATTGCAAGTAAATATCAGGTTCATGTTTGCTGTTTCCCACCTCATACGATGTGAGGATGAATTCAAAAAAATGTGCAATTCCCAAACGCTCCAACGCCGGTTCTACTAAATCTCTGCGTGTTGCTGTGGCCACACACATAGCGCGGCCTTCGTTTTTTTGCAAAAATGCAAGGGCGCCCTCTTTTAGCTCAATTGTGTCCTTGTATTGACGCTCCATCTGTTTGTTTAAATCACAAATCAACTCCTCCGGTGTTTGCGGAAAACCGAAAGTATCACACAAATACTGTGCCGATTCTTTCACACCCATCGGCCTTAATGTATCATTGATTTCACGCGGTGGCTCTTCAATGCCAAGTGATTTCAAAAAGTTATATCCTACATTTTCCCAAACATGCATTGAGTCGAGCAGCGTGCCATCTAAATCAAATATAAAAGCTTTATCCATTTTCACACATCCTTTTTATAAACAAAAATCGCCGTGAACATGAAAAGTTCACGGCGATATGGCACGCCCACAGGGAATCGAACCCCGATATCTGGTTTAGAAGACCAGTGTTCTATCCGTTGAACTATGGGCGCTTATTGGCAAGTGTTCTTCTCATTGAGAAACAAAACAAAACCATACCTATTTATTTTAACACAAGTGTTCCCAAAGTCAAGTAAAAGCACCTTTTCTTTTGGTGAAATTCTATTTAGAATTTTGAAAGAAAGGGTGCTTTTACTGTAGCTTGTCTATACAGGGGCATCATCAGTGCATTTTAACTTGTGTAGGCCACTGCTTAATTTTGTAAAAATCGTTGTAACAAAGGCGCGGATTGAGCGATAACGGCTTGCTCGTCTATCTGTAAAAGGTGCCCGTTTCGCACCACAACTTTGCCATTTACCACCGTGAGGTCCACGCTGCCCTTAACACCTACCGTGCCCGGCATGGCAGCTAGGTCCATGCAGGCGCCATTGAATTCAATTTTGTCGATATCGAGCGCAAACAGATCGGCCGCCATGTGTGGCGCTAAACTGCCAATATCATCTCGCCCTAAAAGGCGTGCGCTGCCTTGCGTTGCAATCTTTAACATATCATATCCGCTAGGGGCGGCGGCGCTGCTTGTTAAGCGATGCAGTAAAAAGCCAACACGAAGCTCCTCTAGTAAATTGCTACCATCGTTGCTGGAACTGCCATCCACAGCAAGGCCCAAAGGTACTTTGCGTTGCAGCATATCCGGAACTCTGGCAACACCGGAACTTAGTTTCATATTGCTAATGGGGCAATGTGCAACACCCGTGCCGGTGGCCGCAAGCAAATCCAGCTCTGCATCATTAAAGTGGATGCCATGCGCATACCAAACGTCGTTGCCCAGCCAGCCAAGCTCCTCCATATAAGCCAGTGGGCGCAAGCCCTTCATTTTTGTGGTATAGCGTTCTTCATCAATGGTTTCTGCCAAATGGGTGTGCAAACGAACCCCCAGCGATCTTGCTTGTATAGCGCTTTCACGCAGTAAATCGGCACTTACACTGAATGGCGAGCAAGGTGCTAACATCACTTGCCGCATAGAAAAACGAGCCGGATCGTGATAGCGGCGTACAGCGTCTTCTCCATCACGCAAAATCTCATCTACGGTTTGCACCACACTGTCTGGTGGCAAACCGCCATCTTTTTCACTTAAATCCATGCTGCCACGTGCTGCGTGCAGGCGAATGCCCAAATCTTGTGCGGCCCGAAACTGTGCCCCGGTTAAATCTCCGCATCCTTTTGGGAACACATAATGATGGTCGGCACAAGTGGTACAGCCCGTTTTCAATAGTTCACCAAGGCCGGTTAGCGAGCTGTGATAAACCACATCTTCATTTAAGTTTTTCCAAATCTGATAGGATGCTTTCAACCAATCGAATAATTCTAAATTTTGCAACGCCGGCAAGTTTCGGCTGAATGTTTGGTATAAATGATGGTGTGTATTGATTAACCCGGGATACACCACCATTCTGCTTGCATCAATCTCCTCGTCTGCATTGCACGAATCGGTTCCGATATAGGTGATTTCACCATCCTTACAAAGCAACTGTACGCCATGAAGCACCGTGTCTTTTGCATCACAACAAACCAAAGTGTGGATATTTTTTAAAAGCAGTGATGTAGCCATTTCGCATTCCTCCGTTTTGTTTTAGTTTACAAAACCGGCTGGTATACGGCGAGCAGGGCACGCTACGTTTTAAACCACACAGTATAGTTGGTTTTACAGCAGGTAACAGTGTGTCTGTTGTATATTAGTATAAGGTGTTTCTAACAAATTTTCAAGCAAACAAACTATTTTTTGTATTATTGCATAAAAAGTGGTGCAACCTTTTGGCTGCACCACTGAACATACTATTCACTTTCGGCTTGTTCTGTTTGTGGTTCCGGCTTTTTTTGTAGCATAATTTCTAAAACACGCTGGCGTATTGTTTGTGTTACGGTAATTTCCCATTCTTCGTAAGAAAATGCCTCTCCATTTTGTGGGAAACGGCCTAAATGTTCCACCACCCAGCCGCCTACGGTGGAGCTGTCAAACTCTCCGTCAAAATGAAAAACCTCTAGGAAATCGTCAATGTCAGCACTGCCCAACACACGATAACAATTTTCAGATTCTTCTACAATGGCTTGCACCACCTCGTCGTGCTCATCCCAAATTTCGCCCACCAACTGTTCAAGGATGTCTTCTACAGTAACCAACCCCAAAGTACCACCGTACTCATCCACCACAATGGCCATGTGGCATTTTTTCTGTTGTAGCTGTTCTAATAATTTTGAAATTTTTATTTGCTTTGTTACGAACATAACGGGTTTTATTACATTTTGAAGTGCTTTTCCTTGTTTTTTCACTTCATACCAATAGTCTTTTTGAAGCAACACACCCTTGATATCATCTTCTGAGCGACCATAAATAGGTAAGCGGGAGAACCCGGATTCATGGAACATCCCTTCAATGCTTTCCTGTGTGTCGTCTAGGGCGGCTGATAGCATATCCACGCGTGGTGTCAATATGTCATCCACTTCCAAATCGTTGAATTCAATTACTTGGCGAATCATGCCGGCTTCCACTTCGTTGATGCCGCCATCCTCGTGTGCTTCGTTTACGTAAGCAAGCAGTTCTTCTTCTGTCATGTTGTGGACGCCTTTGATTTGAAACATATGCAGCAGCAATTGTTTCCACTTACTAAAGAAAAGATTTATAGGGCTAAGCACCACGCTAAGCGCTTTCAAGGGAAGCGAGGCGAACATCGCAAATTGTTCCGGTTGTTCTTTTGCCAATGTTTTGGGCGACACTTCGCCAAACATCAGCACAAGAATCGTCATTATAAGTGTGGCTAAAGAAACACCGGCATTGCCAAACCATCCCACAAACAATACGGTGGCAAGCGAAGAAGCGGCAATATTTACAATGTTATTGCCCACCAACACCGTGGAAAGCAATTTGTCGTATTTTTCCGCTAGTTCTAGTGTGCGTGTTGCGGTTTTTACTCGTTGGCCTGTGGCAATCATGCTTTTAAGGCGTACAGGGTTTAACGATGAATAGGCTGTTTCGCTTGCAGAGAAAAAAGCAGACAAAAGCACAAGGACACCCAAACCTATAATCAGCGGGATACTACCGTCTGTTTGCATAAAATGACAACGACTCCTTTATTACAAAATACCTAGTTTACTGTATCGATATTATTCTATCACAAAACAAAGTGAAAAACGAATTCTTTTTTATAATCATAAAAACAGTGTCTTTTTATTGCACTTGCAAAAGACACTGTTCCGTTTTTACTGTATTAAAAACGCACCGGAAAGCATGTTTTATACAGCACAGTGTTTTTAACACACCGCCTTTTGCTTTGCCATTGCCTCCCTTAGGCATTTTGAAATTTCGCCGGGACATGAAGTTTCTTTGTTCCCGCAACGAATTTCTTTCAGTAAGCGGATGGCCTCTTCTACCTCGCGGCCACGCAATAAGCTACAAACACCTTTTAAACTGCCATCGCAGCCACCCAACACGCTTACTTCGTCAATGATGTTATCGTTTGTTAGTCGAACGGTTGTGCTCATAGAGCACACACCTTCGTTGTTTCTACTGTACGTCATATTGTACTCACTTTCTTACTTTCCATCGGGCAAACGTTCTAAAAATTCACAAATGATGTCTGCGGAAAGCTCCACGCCGATACGCCCGACATCTATCGATAAATCATAGTTGTTTGCGTTGTTCCAGTCTTGGTCTGTATAAAAACTATAATAATTCGACCGAATACGGTCTGTTTTACGAATCATAGCCCTTGCTGCATCGGCATCTACGTTGTGCAATGCTGAAATGCGCTCGATGCGCTTTGCGATGTCTGCGTGCATAAATAGTGAGAAGATACGATGGTTGTCGCGCAAAATATAATCTGCACAACGGCCTACCACAACACAAGAGCCTTCTTGTGCCACTTCTCGGATTACTTGCGTTACATACAACTGCAAGCGATCATTTGACGTGTAGGCAAACTCATTAAAGGATGTGGGCAATTGGCTGCCGGTGGCCACCATGGATAACGAATACAAAAGGCTGTTGGTGGGGCGTTCGTCTGCTTTTTCAAACATATCAATAGCAATTCCACTTTTTTCAGCCGCTTTATGCAACAATTCTTTATCATAAAAAGCAATGCCCATTTTTTCTGCTACACGCTGGCCTACTTCACGGCCGCCACTGCCAAATTCGCGTGCAATACACACTGCAATTGGTTTTTGCATGATTCAACCTCCCCCTAAACTATAATGAAATAGACTGTGTTGCTATTATAACACATTTTGGGAAAATGAAAACATTTTCTTTGCAACAAAATTTTAGGCATTCATTTTGCCGGCCATGTTTCATTCCTCTTTATTGCCCGTGGTTCTCATTTCGTGTTGTGTAGCCACACAGTCTTTTATTTCATGGTTGCTTTGGGAAATGCAGGGCTGCCTACTGCTACATGGTTCTGTAAATTGCCTTTAAAGCACCCACGCAAGCGCAGTGTTATGCTTAAGTTTTGGCCAAAATGCGGCTTAGCTCGTTGCTAAAGGCTACAGGATCCTCAATGGGAAGCCCTTCAATTAACAAAGCTTGATTGTATAACAAATTTGCATACGTTTTAAGAAGGTCTTTGTCTTCGTTATACAAATGCTGTAGCTTGTCAAATAGGGCATGCTCTGCGTTGATTTCCAAAACTTTTTGGCTCTCTACCTTGTTTTCGCCCGGCATGTTGTTTAACACCTTTTCCATCTCCAGCGAAACACCACCTTCTGCTGTGATGATAACGGGATGGTTTTTCAGTCGGCCACTCGCTTTTACTTCGCGCACTTGCCCGCCAAGGCTTTCTTTCAAAAAGTCAAATAAATCTTTATTACTCTCGTTTTGTTTTTCAATCTCTTCTTTTTCAGCTTCGCTTTCTAAGCCAAGGTCATCGCCGGAAATGTTGCGGAATTCTTTTTCATCGTATTGGCGCAACATGCTTAAGGAAAACTCATCTACATCGTCTGTAAGAAGCAGTAAGTCATACCCTTTATCCAGCACCATTTCTGCTTGTGGCAAGCGTGCAAGACGCTCTACACTGTCTCCCGCTGCATAATAGAAATACGGTTGTTCTTCGGGCATATTGGCGCGATATTCAGCCAAAGTGCACATTTTTTGTTCTTTGGCACTGTAAAACAGCAAAAGGTCTTTCAGGTTGTCTGCTTCGGCACCGAAGGACTGATAAAGCCCCACTTTAAGTTGTAGCCCAAAGTTTTTGAAAAACGCTTCGTATGTTTCGCGTTCGTTTTTTAGCCACAAGCTAAGTTCGCTGCGTATTTTGCGCTCAAGTGATTTGCGAATCAATTGCAATTGACGATCGTGTTGCAGCATCTCACGGCTGATGTTTAAGCTGAGATCTTGGCTATCCACAAGGCCGCGCACAAAGCTAAAATGGTCCGGCAATAAATCGGCACATTTTTGCATAATCATCACACCGGAGGCATATAGCTGCAAGCCTTTCTCGTAATCTTTTGAGTAATAGTTATACGGTGTGCGTGCCGGCACAAATAGCAATGAATTGTATGTGGCGGTGCCCTCTGTTTTACTTTGAATCACTTTGGCAGGGGCTTCAAAATCCGAGAATTTTTCTTTATAAAAAGCGGCGTAATCTTCGTCTGTTAACTCCGATTTATCCCGTTTCCATAAGGGCACCATGCTGTTAAGCGTGCGAACCTCTTCCACTTCTTCGTATTCGTTTTCTTCGCCTTCTTTAGGGCGTGTTTCGTGCACAGACATTTTAATGGGGTATCGTATGTAATCTGAATATTTTTCTACCAGACCACGCAGGCGGTGCTCTTCTAAAAATTCAGTATAATGTTCTTCTTCACTGTCTTCTTTTAGCACCAAAATGATATCCGTTCCCACTTCTTCGCGCTGTGCCTCTTTGATGCTATACCCTTCAGCTCCTTTGCTTTCCCAGCAATACGCCTCATTGGTGCCATACGCACGGCTAAGCACACTTACTTTAGAGGCCACCATAAAGGCAGAGTAAAACCCAACACCAAACTGGCCAATGATATCGATGTCTTCAGCCGCTTCATTTTCCTTACGAAATGCAAGGCTTCCGCTGGAAGCAATAACACCTAAGTTTCCCTCTAAAGCGGCTTTGTCCATGCCAAGTCCATTATCAGAAATGGTAAGCGTGCGCGCCTCTTTGTTTACACTTAAGCGGATTTCATAGTCATCGCGTGACAGTGCCACACCGTCATCTGTTAAAGATAAAAAATACATCTTATCAATTGCATCCGATGCATTGCTGATAAGCTCTCGCAAAAAGATTTCTTTGTGTGTATAAATGCTGTTGATCATAAGGTCTAGCAGCCGTTTTGACTCTGCTTTAAATTGCTTCATATGTAAAGTTCCTCCTGATGGATCATTGAATTAGCAGTCACCCTCATCGAGTGCTAAAAATAGTGTACATCATTTTTTTCATTTGTGCAAGAGGAAAATGAAATTTTCTCACATTTTTCACTGTGAATACAAAACAATATATGATAGACTTAAACGAATATATATGTTTTGAGCTTCACACGTTTTATGCGGTTGATTGTGTGCCTGCTTTTCGACAATAAAAGCTGGAAATCAAAAGATATATTTTAGGTGGTGGCGACAATCATTGAATTGAGCCTGTTTTGAGCCATTTTTTAGGCCGAATTGGGCGGGAAACGTGCCAAAATAGGCCGACGGAACACGATTGTCGACACTATCTGGAAAAGTACGCCTTTAAACAAAGAAGTGGCAGTAAATCGAGCCAATAAAAGGAGAATGAGAATATGACAGTATTGTTATTGAACGGAAGCCCACACAAAAATGGCACCACTTACGCTGCGCTACAGGAAGTGGCAAATGCTTTGGCGAAAGAAGGGGCAACCACTGAGATGGTGCATCTTGGCACAAAGCCGGTTTATGGGTGCACAGCCTGCCGAAAATGTGCTGAGACAAAACGCTGTATTTTTGATGACAAAGCAAATGAAATTATTGAAAAAATGCATAACGCAGATGCATTTGTGGTTGGAACCCCCGTGTATTATGCAGGGCCCAATGGCGCGTTATGTGCTGTGTTAGACAGGGCTTTTTTTGCAGGATCATCAGCGTTTACACACAAGCCGGCGGCGGCTGTTTCTGTATGTCGTAGGGGCGGGAATTCGGCCGCATTGGATCGGTTGCTTAAATATTTTAACATCTACCAAATGCCCATTGTTTCGTCAGACTATTGGTGCATGGCTTACGGCAGAGGCCCGGAGGACTTTTTGCAAGATGCAGAAGGTGTGCATACCATGAAAGTTTTGGGCGAAAATATGGCGCATCTTTTGCGTCAACAAAAAGAGGCTGGCTTGCCGCTGCCTACACACGAAGAAAAAGTGTGGACACACTTTATCCGTTAAATAGTGTAAAACCCGATTGCTAGGCCATTTTGGCCGATGCAATCGGGTTTTTTGTCGAAGTCATACATCATAAAGTTACTCATGCTTTTCGTTTTTTGGCCATGGTAACGCGGTCGGCCAGCATGGCAATAAACTCAGAGTTTGTAGGTTTTCCTCTGGAAGCATGAATGGTAGAGCCAAAGTAAAAATTGAGGATGTCGATATCGCCGCGGTCCCAGGCCACTTCAATGGCATGCCGAATGGCGCGCTCTACACGGGAAGAGGTGGTTCGGTGGGAAGTGGCAATGTCTGGATACAATACTTTCGTTACGGCGTTGATGGCTGCAGGGTCGTTTACGGTGCGCAGCACACTTTCGCGCAAAAAACGGTACCCTTTGATGTGTGCTGGAACGCCGATGCTACGAAGCATTTCTGTTACCATGTCCTCGTCTTCTAAACTTTCGAAATGCACAACAGGGGAGACAGCGTTTTTCTTGCGAAGCAAGCGGTTTGCCAGCACCGTCACATCAAATGGTTTGAGGAGATAAAATGAAAAGCCGCTATCCATTACTTCGCGCTCTATCTCTTCGTTTTGAAACGTACCGGTGGCATAAAATTGCACATGGTTTTCCTTGTGGTTTTCATCAAACTTGGCTTTTAGGGATATCGCATCCATTCCTGGCATAAACACATCTAAAATAACAACATCAGGTTGCTGTTTTACAATTTCTTGATACGCAGTGATGCCGTTGCGGGAGCAAACGCTTACCTCAATATTATGTGCAGGCCAAGTCATTTTACATAGGCGGCAAATTTCAGGGGAAGTTTCTGTCATCAAAACGTGAAGATGCTGTTCCATCGAAAAGTCCTCCAATCCTGTGCTGAACAAAAAGGGATAAAAAGAAACGGTGTAAAATAGAGTTTTAGACCATGTGAAATGATAGGATATTATAACATTGAACTCGATGATACGCAATATACCACATAAACAATCGTGTTGCAAAATTCGATATTATTCTACAAAATTCGGCTTGTATTGAGGTGGTTTTATTATATAATTTCCATTTAGACAAATAATAATTTGGTTAATTCTTCACAAAAACACCGTCGATTGAGGAATAATAGGGATACAGCTCAGGATTGCTCAAATCGCGCACCGGAAAGTAAGATACCTCCAAATGCATCCCATCAGAATCTTCATAACGGTGAACCGAAAAATCGAAGTTTCTGTTTGCTCCAAAATGGTCTATCATTTCGCTTCGTATAAAGCGCGTATACTCTGAAAGTGCTGTGTTGTTTGGGTGATCATAAGAATAAATTTGTAGAGCCTCCTCTGACGGGGGCATCTCCATGTCGTCGGCCATCGCCGTTGCTTCCGCTAGCAGAAAAGTGCTTTCGATATAGTTAAGGTGCGCTTGGGCCGTTTGCTCATTGGCAACAGAAATTCCCGAATAGGCAGCACCACTGCTTAAGGCAATGATAACAAGAGCCATGCAAACGAAGGAAACAAGCCAAATGCCTGTGTTGGAATGTCCTTTTGAAATATGTTCTTCCGGCACAAAAATTCTCCTTTTTAATGACGTACATGTCATGATTATGCAATATAGTATACCAAATTTGTGATGTTTTTTCAATCGCGTGCTTGTGCGTGGCTTTTTGAACTGTATTTTACATCCAATTGTATTGAGCAACAATAAAAAAGAGGTTTTTTAAACAAGGTGCAAATGGTTGTTTAAAAACCTCTTTTATTCTTTTGCATATGGCAGGTAAAACAAATCTGTTCTACTTGCAGGCGTTAACTTTCCAGAAAAGCCTTTAACACTTGATACGTATTATATACATCTAGTTTTGCTGTAATTTCAAACGGAGAGTGCATGGCAAGAACCGGCACGCCAATATCTACTGTGTCCACATTGCGCCCAGCAATAAATTTTGCAACTGTGCCGCCGCCGCCAATATCCACGCGGCCCAGCTCTCCTAGCTGCCATGGAATGTTTTGCTTGTCTAGCAGGCAGGTGATTTTACCCATGTATTCTGCCGTGGCATCGGAACTGCCGGACTTGCCGCGTGCGCCGCCGTATTTTGAAAAGGCCGCCCCTTTGTTTAAGAACACGGTGTTTTTCTTGTCGAACACATCAGCGAAATTGGGGTCGAAAGCGGCATGAACGTCGGCTGATAAGCACTGTGATGCTTTAAGCATTGTATTGTAGTGTGCCTTTTGCCCTTCGGCTAAATCTTGTAAAAATTGGAAAAGAAAGTCTCCAGCAAGGCCCGTCACACCGTCAGAACCGACTTCTTCCTTATCGGCCATTACAAACACGGTGGTGTGCTTCGGTGTGTGCATTTCCAGCTCTGCCATAAGGGCGGTGTAACAACAAACGCGGTCGTCTTGCCCATAAGCGCCTAGCATGCTTTTGTCAAACCCGATGTCACGCGCTTTGTGTGCCGGCACAAATTCAATTTCTGCCCTTGCAAAATCGCGCTCTACGATGCCGTATTTTTCATTCAAAATCCGCATTACTTCCAGTTTGAAACGGTTTTTCTCATCTGGGTCTTCAACGGGGAAGGAGCCAACCAGAATGTTCAGCTCTTCGCCTTTCAAACCCTCGCTTAGGGGGCGTTTGCTTTGGTTGGCTGCTAAATGTGGCAATAAATCTGTAATGGTAAACACAGCTTCACCCTCATCTTCACCAATGCAAATTTCTACCGCTTCGCCATCTTTTTTGATGACAACACCGTGCATGGAGAGGGGGATGGTGCCCCATTGATATTTGCGCACACCACCATAATAATGGGTTTTAAAGTAAGCCAAATCATCGTTTTCGTATAGAGGTGTTGGCTTTAAATCAAGACGAGGAGAATCTGCGTGAGCGGCTGTAATGCGCACGCCGGTTTCTAGGTTTTCGGTGCCCAAGGTTGCGGCCACAAGTGCTTTGCCACGATTGACATAGTATACTTTATCGCCTGGTTTGTATGTTTTGTTGCGCTCCATTTCTGCATAGCCTGCTGTTTTTAGCATGGAAATAGCCGTTTTCACACATTCGCGCTCGGTTTTCCCTGTATCTAAAAATGCTTTATATCCCTCGCAAAATGCCATGGAGGGCTCTATACTATCAGGCTGAATATCGGCCAAATGCTTTTGTGTATAAAGCAAAGTGTCTGATAGTAGTTCTTTTTTCTTTTTAGCCATTGGTTCATTCCTTTCTGTTCTTTATGCTGCTGCGGCAGAACTTGACGAAGTGCCGGGGTACAGCTCTTTATAATGTGTATAATTTTCGTTTATTTTATGTACATAATTGCTCATTTGCGGATAAGGAAACTCGGAAAGAGTGACACCGTCCTCTGTGTATTGGGTGTCTTGTAAAAGTTCGTCTACCGTGCCCATACCACTGTGATAGGCCGCCGCCGCTGTGGGCACATCCCCTGCGTATTTGTCCATGCAGTAGGCCATAAAATATGTGCCAAAACGAATGCTTACCTCTGGTGTGTATAAATCTTCAAACACAAGTGGCTCATTGCGTGCGATTTTGCTTTTCACCCAATCGAATGTATCGCTTGTCATTTGCATCAAGCCAATGGCGTCAGCATCCGACTGCGCATTTGGGTCGAACCCGCTTTCTGTGTAAATAACCGCATAGATAAGGTTTGGGTCTAAACGATATGCCCCGGCCCAGTAATCTACTTCGTTGGCGTACTCTTGTGGGTAAGCGTTTTCGGTAGCCGGCATACCACACGATATAAAAAGAAATAAAATACTGCTTATACAAACGAAATATAAACTGAATTTTTTAATTAGTAAGTTCCTCATGTATCACCTGTTTACAAGCATTGTGTCCTTGCATCTTGTAGCTGTTGCAGCAAATTGTCTGCCTGGTCGTAAAAGTCCTTTAGGTTACTGTTGTTATATATAATATAATCTGCGGCATTTCGCAATTTGTTTCGTTGCACTTGAGACGTAAGGCGGCTTTTGGCCACTGTGGCTGAAACACCGTCGCGCGCTACAATACGCTTGATGCTATTAGTAGGGTCTGTTTCTACCAAAATCAACTTATGGCAATGTGCTTCAAAGATGCTTCCCACAATCATGGCACCATCTAAAAATAAAAATGATGCCCCATTTTCTTTTGCTCGCTGCTCGCGCTGCAATAATTCTTTTAAAATGTAAGGGTGCACAATTTCTATCAGTTTTTGATTCATCGATGGGTCTTGATATACTTTTTCGCCCAAAGTGCGGCGCATTAGGGCACCGTTCTCATCCACAATTGTGCTTCCAAACGCATGGCATAACTCTTTTACACAAGCGCTGTTTGGCATACACACTGCACGAGAGAGTATATCACCGTCTTCTACGGCATATCCTAAGCTCGCATAATATTGAGACAAAATGGTTTTCCCACTGCCTGAAAAGCCTGTGATTCCCACGGTCCACATCATGGGTGAAGTACCCGAAACGAAGCGGCGCGCAAAAGCCGATTGTAAACGGCAAGGTTTTCTTCGCGTCCTGTTTCACAGCGGACAAAAGCTTCTTTGGCTTCTTTTTCATCCAGTAGCCGCAATGCGGCAAATAACCCGGCCGCTTGGCTTTGTGCATCGCCGCTTTGCCCATAACAAAGGGCCGGCACCGGCAAATGTGCTTCTTCGCCTTTGAAGCAAAGCGCCCAAACGCCTTCTTGTTTTTGTCTTTTCATCTCCTGCTCAAAAAAGGGAAATGGCCCATCCACCAGCGTTAGCTTCGTTTTGGGCGCATAATGTTGGTATTTTGTGCCCGGGCTTTTTGGCGTTTTATCAGCTTCAAGCGGCTGTGTTACAGAGCCGGCATAGCGCACCGGGCGGCGTAACACTTCCGAAATTTCCTCTGCTGTTATAAAACCGGGGCGTAAAACCACAGCTTCGCTGTCAAGGCTCAACACGGTAGATTCCACACCCATCACAGAGGGTCCGCCGTCTAAAATGAACGGTATTTGGCCGGAAAGATCGTCCCACACATGCTGGGCTGTGGTGGGGCTGGGCCTGCCGGATAAATTGGCCGATGGTGCAGCGAGTGGCACGCCACACGCCTGTATTACACGGCGTGCCGCGTCGTGGGCCGGCACGCGAATGCCCACGGTAGAAAGGCCGGCACTTGCGCTTGGCGTTATTGCGTCAGCGCGTTGTAAAATCAGCGTCAGTGGGCCTGGCCAGAAGGCTTCTGCCAAGAGGTACGCTTCTTTTGGTATATTGTTTGCTACAAAAGTAAGGGTATCCACATCGGCAATATGCACAATGAGGGGATTGTCTTGTGGGCGACCTTTTGCAGCAAAAATGCGCGCCACACTTTCGGGCGAGCATGCATTTGCGGCAAGGCCATACACCGTTTCGGTGGGCAGGCCAATTGTTTCCCCTTGTAAAATCCACTCGGCTGCCTTTTGTATGGCGGCTTCACTCACAGTGCGCATCACCGTTTCTATCATCTTAGTCACCTGTAGACGCTTTGAGTTTTTCTGCTTGGTCGGCTGCTATCATTGGGTCCAGCAGTTCATCCAGCCCGCCGGATAAAATTTGATCCAATTTGTATAATGTTAAATTGATACGATGGTCTGTTACGCGGCTTTGTGGATAGTTATATGTGCGGATGCGCTCGCTTCTGTCTCCGGAGCCAACTTGTGTGCGGCGCTCGGCATCCATTTCGCTTTTTTGGGCATCTTGTTTTTGTTGCAATAGGCGGCTGCGCAAAACTTTCATTGCTTTGTCGCGGTTTTTGTGCTGGCTTCGCTCGTCTTGGCACTCCACAACCATGCCGGTGGGCAGGTGGGTGATGCGAATGGCACTGGAGGTTTTATTAACATGCTGGCCGCCAGCACCGGATGCACGGAATGTATCCACTTTTAAGTCTGCCGTGTTGATGTCCACATCTACTTCATCCGCTTCGGCCATTACAGCCACGGTTACAGCCGAGGTATGAATGCGCCCTTGTGCCTCTGTTTCCGGCACGCGTTGCACACGATGTGTACCGGCTTCAAATTTCATGCGGCTGTACACGCTGTCGCCTTCTAAAGAGAACTCTACCTCTTTTAAGCCGCCCAATTCTGTTTCGTTTGCATTAAGAACTTCAAGTGTCCAGCCACGTTTTTCTGCATAAAGGTTGTACATACGAAATAAACTGTTGGCAAACAAAGCTGCTTCGTCACCGCCTGTGCCGCCACGAATTTCCATAATAACATTGCGCTCATCGTTTTCGTCTTTTGGCAAAAGTAAAATGTGTAACTCTTGCGTTAAGGTTTCCACTTGTGCACGGCCTTCTTCCAATTCTTCTTTGGCCAGTTCACGCAGTTCTGCATCTAGGCCGCCTTCATCTAGCAAAGACTTCGCATCGTCATACATTTTCTGTGCCGCAAGATAGGCCTCAAATGTGTCCACCAGTGGTGTAAGCTGCTTGTACTCTTTCATCAATGCCGTATATTTTGTGTTGTCTTGTACTGTGGCTGGGTCTTGCAAGCGTTGGTTGATCTCCTCAAAGCGGCTTTTTACCGCATGTAAACTCTCGAACATATGTTTTCTTCTATCTCCATTCTTTTATGGGTTGCCTATTTTGGGGTTCGTATGGGCAACCCGTTTGCATTTGTGCACCACGAAATTAAGCGTCAGCATCCTTTGGCAAAACACGTTTGATGTTCTTTTCGATTTTTGCACGTGGAAGCATCACCTCGCGGCCACATGTGTTACAGCGGATTCGAAAATCCATGCCTACGCGTAAAATTGTAAAAAATACGCCTCCACAAGGATGTTGTTTTTTTACTTCAATGCGGTCACCTACTTGGATATCCATGCCACAGCCCCCTTTGCTTGTCCTTAAACCATTGCAAAGATATTCCTTTATACAGTATACTGCAATCAAATTGATTTCGCAAGTGATTATCAAGCGGTTTGTACGCTTTGGTTAGGCGGGTTTTTATGTGGATACCTTGCTTGAAAAAATGTTGGGAAAATGCTATACTAAGTCGATTTTATACATTTTGTGCCAAAGCAAAAGAACGGCACACCAAAGAGGTTATTATGTTATTCAATTCATGGCAATATGTTGTTTTTTTACCAATGGTGTTTTTGGGCTATTGGGCTTTGCCACACAAACTACGTTGGGTTTTACTTTTGGCGGCCAGCTATTATTTTTATATGAGCTGGAACGCCAATTTAATTGTTTTAATTTCCACCACCACCTTGGTTTCTTTTCTTGCTGCATTGAAAATAGAAAAAGCACAAAGCAACACAACGAAAAAAATATGGCTGTTTATCAGTTGTTTTGTTAGTTTGGGGCTTTTGTTTTTCTTTAAGTATTTTAACTTTT
Source organism: uncultured Oscillospiraceae bacterium (assembly GCA_964370195.1). Lineage (GTDB taxonomy): Bacteria > Bacillota > Clostridia > Oscillospirales > Ruminococcaceae > JAAYCI01. The sequence continues at coordinate 44,296 of CAYJIH010000003.1, read as the reverse complement.
TTTCACAGTCAGTGGTGGATGTTTTACAGCGTTTTAGTTTGCCCGTAGACGATTTTACCGTAAATGTATTGTTGCCGGTGGGCATTAGTTTTTATACATTCCAAACATTGGCGTATGTTATTGACGTATACAAGGGCGAGATGGCGGCCGAAAAACATCTTGGCATTTTTGCGCTGTTTGTTAGTTTTTTTCCGCAGCTTGTAGCAGGACCGATCGAACGCGCGCCTCATTTACTGCCACAATTTCACCGTCCGCACACGCTTTCATCTAGCGATTGCAGCTGGGGCCTGCGGATGATTGTGTTTGGCCTAGTAAAGAAAATGTTTATTGCCGATTATTTTGCGCAGTTTGCCAACACGGTTTTTAATGATGCACACAGCCACACACCCATGAGCATTTTAGTGGGCTCCATGTTTTTTGCCATTCAAATCTATTGTGATTTTTCCGGCTACTCAGATGTTGCCAGAGGCAGTGCAAAGTTGCTTGGTTTTGATTTGATGCTTAATTTTAACACCCCGTATTTTTCAAAATCCATCCGAGAGTTTTGGTCGCGTTGGCACATTTCGCTTTCCACATTTTTCAGAGATTATGTATACATTCCCTTGGGTGGCAACCGAAAAGGCACCGCGCGAAAAGCCTTGAATATTTTCATCACATTTTTGGTGAGTGGCCTTTGGCATGGGGCGGCGTGGACATTTGTTTTATGGGGCGCCTTTCATGGCGTGGCACAAATTGTGGAAGATGTTACGGAAAAACCAAGAAAAGCATTGAAAACACGTTTTCCCATGAATAAGGCATTGCCCATTTTTTCTGTTCTTCAAACAGTTTTTGTATTCTTGCTTGTTTGTGCCAGCTGGATTTTATTTCGTGCCAATAGCTTGTCAGATGCTCTTTATATGCTTATGCAACTTCCCAAAGTGGTTGTTCATCCTGTTGCAAACTTGCAAAACACACTTACCATACTGGAAATTGGAATGGCAGAAATTGTTAGAATTGGAAGTGGGCTTGCTATTTTGTTTTTATATGATCGTATCCAGTATCACAAAAAAGATCCCTTTATACTTTTATCACAAAAAAACGCTTTTCTTCGTATTTCTGTAAGCTATGGTTTGGCATTTCTGTGTATGCTGGTCTTTTTAACAGCAACAAGCGGGGCTGTGGCCGAGTTTATTTACTTTCAATTTTAACATGGTGAGACAATGAAAAAATTCTTTTTAAAACTGTTTGCTTTTGCGCTTTCGCTTATGTTGCCATTTGTTTTTTATTTTGTTTATATGCAAAGCTTTCCCGCTGTGTCCACAACGTCCTTGATGGGTATTAGTAGCGAAAAACTTACGTTGGTTCAAAATATAGATAAAGAAAAGATTGTGGTTGTGGGCGGCAGTAATGTGGCGTATAATATTGCGGCACAACAATTGTCCGAGGCATTTTCCATGCCGGCGTTCAACATGGGCACCACTGCTTACTTGGGGCTGGATTTTTTTATCACACAATTGAAAAGCTATGCAAACCCCGGCGACATTGTCATTCTCTCTTTGGAAAATTCGGTTTATACGGATGCAGTGGATTATCAAACTGTGTGGATGGCAATAGAAAACCATGAGAATATGACCGCAGTAACGCCGGTTTCTTACATACCAGATTTAACGCTTGGCTACTATCAATACGCACAGCTCAAACAGGAAATCATACAAAATGGCGCGCATCCTCTTTCAGCACAAGAGGGTTATTATGCTGCAGGGTTCAACGAGTACGGAGACTATGCGCAGCCGTATCCAGATAATATTTTACAGCACTTATACAATACGCAAGACACCTGGCGCATCGACGAAACCATTTTGGAGCCGTCTGTTCTTGCACAATTAAACCGGCTGCAAACTTGGGCAACACGAAACAATGTGCATCTATATTTAACGTACGCTCCTTTTAATCGCCTTGCGCTTGAAACAAATGCCAATGATACCACCGGTATGCAAGGTGTGCTTGCTTTTGAAACTTTGATACAAGAGCAATGTACCATCCCATGGCTTGGTTCTTATAGCGAATCCATTATGGAAGCAGAACTTTTTTTCGACAGCAACAACCACTTGAATGAACAGGGCCGAGACATTCGAACGGCTGCTTTGATTCAAGATTTGCAAAATACACAACTTGCTTTGCCACAAGGGTAAAAAGCAAAAGGCCATACCCCAAATGGCTGGCTCTCACTTTTTTATCTACAGAAAATGCCTTGCGAAGCGAAAGTGCTTCACAAGGCATTTGTTGTTATAAAACAAGGTGATATAAAAATGGATGAACGAGTAAGGCTATAGTGAAAGAATACCCATTGCTTCCAAAATTTTGCTTAAAAAGATAACAATTAAGAAAATTGGTGCAATGTATTTTATCATCCAAACAAACATTTTCTGAGATTTATCGAACTTGCCTGAACTTTTTACTTCGTCGATGATTGTTTTTGGCTTTAAGATGTATCCGGCAAAAATGCAGGTGAGGAATGCGACAATTGGCATTAGAACGGTGTTGCTAATAAAATCGAAGAAATCTAAAAAGCTGAAACCAAGCGGTGTGATCGAGCTCCAAGGGCCGTATCCCAAGGAAGAGGGGATGCCTAGAGCAAAACATCCGATGGCCACCATTACACATGTGAATTTACGGCTCCATCCAAATCGATCGATAAATATAGAAACGATGGTTTCCATAAGAGAAACGGCTGATGTGAGCACGGCAAACGTAACAAGCAAAAAGAATGTGGTGCCAATAAGGGTGGCCGCTTGCATATCTACAAATACTTTTGGTAAGGTGATAAACATAAGCCCGGCACCGGCATTCATGGCATCGGGGTCTCCGCCGGAAAAAACAAACACAGCAGGCACAATCATCAGGCCGGCCAAAAAGGCTACACCGGCATCTAAAATTTCAATGCGCTTTACACTTTTTATAAGATTTGTGTCTTTTTTTAGATAAGAGCCGTATGTTATCATAATGCCCATGGCCAAGGAAAGCGAGAAAAACAATTGTCCCAACGCAGCAATCACGGTGTTGATGGAAAAGCGAGAAAAATCGGGCGTGATGTAATACAACACGCCTTCTAAACCACCCGGGCGTGTGATGCTATACACCGAAATTACAATGGAAAGCAAAATTAAAAGTGGCATTAAAAATTTACTCGCTTTTTCAATGCCTTTTTCAACACCGATAAATACACAAGCAAATGTTAATAAAACAACGATCAAAAGCCAAATTAACGGTTCTACAGGTTGTGAAATAAAATTGGTAAAATAAGCGTCATCGGCCGCATTGGCAGCCCCCCCTGTTATAAAAACGGCAAGATATTTCAGCACCCATCCGCCAATAACACAGTAATAGGGCAAAATAATAACCGGCACAAAAGACGCAATAACCCCTAAAAAGGAAAAGCGCTTATCAAGTGCTTTGAAAGCATTGATGGCACTAAGGCCGGTTTTACGCCCAATGGCAAGCTCTACAATCATCAAAGCAAAGCCAAATGTTACCAGTAATATGGCATATACAAGTAAAAAAATCCCCCCTCCGTACTCTGCTGCAAGATAGGGAAAGCGCCAAATATTGCCAAGCCCCACCGCAGAGGCAGCTGCCGCAAAAATGAAGCCAAGCTGCCCAGAAAAACTACTGCGCTCTTTTTTTTCGTTCATGATAAAACCCCTTTCGTTCCATAAATATCGTAAACCGCTTTATATTTTTAATAAATATAAAGCAATACCCCCTAGTATTCTGCAACATGCAGAATAAGTGAATCTTTATAAAGCAATTCCTATGGTATTTCTATATAATACCACAAAATCTTTGTTTTGCACAACATATTTTTTATTTATGTGCCTTGCTTACGATGCCAAAGGCATGATACTGATAATAAAGCAAAACCAGCACCATTGCCGTGTGTTTGAAACCACTGCAATGGTGCTGAAAAAAACACAGGCGCCAGCAATGCTGAAACCTGTGTAAAGATGGATAAAACGAAAGGCCTGTATAGTTGCTATATTTCTGTGCGCTATTCTCTTCGCAGTTTATTTTAGCGCGTTTTATAGTATTCGTCAATGTCTAGAAAGGCATCTCCTGAAGCAAAGCGCACCGTGCCTTTCCCCGCTTTTTTGGCCGCATACATGGCCATGTCTGCCAGGTGGAACAATTCTTTTGGAGTGGTGGCATCTTTGGGGTAATGTGCAATACCTATGCTGCATCCACAGCGCATTTCTGTTCCTTTATATAAGTACGTGCTACAAAAAACATGCAATAGTTTGGTGATGATGGCTCTTATTTCACTTTCTGATTTTTGGTTTTCCACCAAAACCACGAACTCATCGCCCCCTTGCCGATATCCATGAAATTCATCCGAAAACAATTGCTTTAGCCCTTGTCCTATCGACATCAGCAGCACATCACCGGCATCATGGCCCAAGGTATCGTTCACTTTCTTAAATCCATCCAAATCGCAAAACATAACAAAGCAACCTGCCGTATTTTTTTCAGAGCCCTGCATTAAATTTTCACTGTCTTCCTGCAGGCTACGGCGGTTCGGCAGGCCTGTTAAATGGTCAAACCGGGCCATTTTTTGAATCAATAGTTCGTTGCGTTTGTTTTCGGTAATGTCTACGCTGGCAACCAGATGGGCAGTGCGCCCGTCTGTCCATTGGAACGCCGAACTCAGCACACGAAACCATGATTTGTCGAATGGACGCTCATAATCCCACGTATACGTTTTCGTTGGCTTTTCATTTTCATCTAGCAATTTGGGCTGCGGGCAAAAGTCGCATGGTTCACTTTTGTCGTTGAAAATGGTTTGCCAACATTTTTTTCCAAGCATTTCCGAAACACCACCATACGGTGCCGCCATAGATTGATTTACATACAAAACATCGTGCGTGTAATAGTCGTTTACATAAATATCAATATCCATATTGTCCAGCACATTGCCTAGCGCTTGCTCTGTAAGGGCGATTCCCTTTTTAAACATTTCTAGTTTTACATGATTGGCCAATAAAGATAAAACAGCACTGGATGTGTTGATATCTACCGCTTCTTTGCGCACCAATTTTCTTCTGTCGGATAAACCCACAAACCCGGCAAGTTGATAATGTTGGTTTAAAACGGGGATTAAAATTAAAGAACTGGCACTGAAAATATTTTTCAATTTTTCTTCAAAGGGGGTTCTTTTTTCAGGGCCTTCGATAATAATGATTTTTTTTGAGGAAAGTTCGCTAAAAAACTCGGGGCCAAGCTGCTGTTTTAAATTAAGCGCATCAGGCAGTGGCGTTGTATTGATCGTTTGAAAATATTCTCGCTTATTAAAGGTGCCGCTATAATCTGCTTCGTAAATAAAGGCGTGCGCGATATCAAAAAAACAGCATATCTCTTTCAAAAAATCCTGTTTAGAAAATTGTGGCTCGTTGGCAATGCTGATTTTTTCCATCATAATTTGCCAAAAATTATGGTTTGTAATACTCATGCATCAAACCTCCCGGTGGTATTAAACAAAATGGAAAATATCAATATAAATATACGTCCACATTTTCTATGGTTTGCACATAAAATCGATCATACAGTTGCAGTTCCTGCTATTTCTTGGAAATAAAGCGCTTTTTGTGAAGAAAAACAGCTGTAATCAAAATTTGATTTTTCATTTCGTTCTTTTCAGACTAATAAGTATAGTGAGTTATAATATACCAATTCCTATTAAATTGCAAGTGTTTTTTCGATATGTATTGGATGGGCAGCATTTGTGTTGGAAAATAAAAAACCACCTATAAGGTGGTTTTAGGTTGTTAAGTAAGAATCAATTGCGTTGTTAGGTGCAAAATATTACAACAGTTGCACACCAACAATACGCACTGCAGCGTCATCTCACGCTTTTTAGCCTGTGGTGTTTTCTTGCAATTCCAGGGAAGTTTAAATTATCGGTTTACTTTACTTGTGCCACGCTCTAACAGATAGCTTGCCTCTAAGTCGGCAATATGCAGCATTGCACCCAGTGGATATTGATGCCAAGCTTCTCCAATGGCGTAGCTACCACCCCGTACTGCTTCGTCAAAGCCACCCATATGCCAACGGATGGCAACAGCCTCGGCCGGTTTTAAGCGTAAAAATCGTTCGATTAAAAACACACTTTTCTCACCATGTCCATAAGGGAAAGCGTCTTGCACAGTGTATGTGGGCACTTTGTTCCAAGTGCCGGTTTCATCATCTTTTACGTTACGAAAGCCGGGCTTATAAAAGTTTGTTTTACATAAATCGTGCAAAAGCCCACATAGGGCCAGGCTTTCTGCCGCCTGGCCAGACTCTCCGAAGCGGTGCCACAGCACCTCAAACACATTTACACTGTGCATTACAAGCCCGCTTTCACACGCACCATGAAAGCGTGTAGAGGCCGGTGCTGTAAAAAAATCGGTTCCTTGTAGCCATTGCAAAAGCTCACTTGCGCCGTCACGGTGAATGTGTTCTTCATAATGGGCAATAAATTTATTCTTGTAATCCATTATAATTCCAGCTCTTCTAAAATACCTTTCAGTATAGTCAATTCGTCATGCGTAAGGCTGATGCCTTTGCCCATTTTTTTGCTGTCCGGTGCCCAGTCGCGGATGTCGTATTTCGGCTCGCGCTCGTTCCAGCTTACCAGATTCAGCTGGCGGCTCCACCCGTTTGGGTTTTCACTTAAAACGGCAATACGTTCTGTAATTTCATATTTAAATTCAGCCATTGTTGTTCCTCCACTCTATGTTGTTGTTTCACTATTAGTCGTGCCGAACACGAAAACCAAGGCTCATTAAACTATCATTCAAATGAACATTTTCTACCAGCAATTCGGGGTCGTTTGAAAAATCGTAGTGGCTAAAATTCCAAAAAGCACGAATTCCAAGTTGCTTTAATGTAGGCATAAAGTCGTTCGCGGCTTCTTCGGGTACACACAAAGCCACAACATCCACAGCATGCTCACTACAAAAGCTTGCAAGGTTGTTTACGTCCAAAATGGTAAGGCCTTCCAGCTCGCGGCCAATCTCATTTTGGTTTTTGTCGAAAAAGGCGATCAACTTAAAGCCGGATGCCTCTGTGGCTAAAAAATGGCTCATTGTACGTCCAAGGCGCCCTGTGCCAATGACAATAACAGCCAGCTCATTTTCCCCAACGAGCAATTCGCTTAATTTCTGGCTTAATATTTCAACATTATAGCCAATGCCCTGCTGGCCAAACCCACCAAAACAATTAAAGTCTTGCCGTACTTGGCTTGCCGTGGTTCCCAGCATTTTTGCTAGCTCGCTAGAAGAAACCGTGGCAACACCGCGCCCATGCAAATCATTGAGGTATCGGTGATAGCGTGGCAAACGCTTAATGACAGGAAGTGGTATTTTATTGTTCATTCATTCCTCCCTTTATAGTGCCGATGTCGTTTCCATTACATAGGCACTGAATTCGGCTGTTGTTGCACCGTTATCACGGCCGGTGATGATATGTTTTTTCTCTTCAAACATGCAAATATCCAAAGCACGCTCCAGTTTTTCGGCTTCGGCTTGTTTGCCAATGTGACCCAAAAGAAGCACAGTAGCGCGTAGCATACTGCCGGGGTCAGCATATTGGCCACGGCCTTCTGTTATCATACGCGGGGCCGAACCGTGAATGGCTTCGAACATAGCATAGCGCTTGCCTAAATTCATGCTGCCGGCTGTGCCCACACCGCCTTGGAATTCAGCGGCTTCATCTGTGATGATATCTCCATACAAGTTAGGCAGCACCATCACTTGGAAGTCACGGCGGCGTTTTTCATCCACCAATTTTGCTGTCATGATATCGGCATACCAGCTTTCGCAATCGATGCCGGGAAAGTCGCTAGCCACTTCTTGGCACACACGTAAAAATTTTCCATCTGTTTCTTTTACCACATTGGCCTTTGTAACACAGGCTACTTTGTTTTTACCGTTTTTCTTTGCAAAATCAAATGCCAGCTGTGCAATACGGCGCGAGCCTTCCGTAGTGGTGATGGTAAAATCAACACTGATGCCGTCTTCGGCTTCAAAACCAAGGCTGCCCACAGCATAGGCGCCCTCTGTGTTTTCGCGGAAGAAGGTCCAATCAATACCTTGTGCGGGCACTTTTACCGGGCGAACATTGGCAAACAAATCAAGTTCACGGCGCATGGCAACATTGGCGCTTTCAATGTTGGGGCCTTTGTAAGAAGCGTCTGGTGTGGTGGTGGGGCCTTTTAAAATAACGTGGCACTCTTTTAATTCGGCCAATACATCTTCCGGAATGGCTTTGCCCACCTCAATGCGGTTTTCAATGGTTAAGCCATCAATGGTGCGAAACTCTACACGGCCGCTTTCCACTTCGTCTTTCAGTAAAAAACGCAGCACATCTTCGCTGGCTTTTGTAATTACGGGGCCAATTCCATCACCACCGCAAATGCCAATGATGAGCTTATCCAGTGCCTCATAATTAACAAATTCGTTTTGCTGTGCCATGCGGGCTACACGGGCTTCTTGTAAATCCAAAATGGCGTCTAATTTTTTTCGGGCCTCTTCACGATTCAACATATTGCATCTCCTCTATGTTATTGTGCTTTTTCTCTGGTGTAGTTTAATAGGCCACCGGCCTTAATGATGTCTACCTGACGCTCTGAAATGTCACACAGCATAGTAAATTCTTTGCCACTGCGTTCGCTTTTAAGAATCATTTTCCCGCTTGTGAGGCCCTTGTGGATGCCGGAAAGCGTTAATGTATCGCCATTTTCAATGCCGGAGAAATCCTCTGGTGTTTCAAATTCCAACGGCAAAAGACCGGCATTTACTAAGTTTGCTTTATGAATGCGTGCAAAGCTTTGAACCAAAACGGCACGAATACCAAGGTATAAAGGCACCAAGGCGGCATGCTCACGGCTAGAGCCTTGCCCATAGTTTGCACCGCCCACAATGTAACCGCCGTTTTCACTATCGATGGCGCGCTGTGGAAAGGCCGGGTCTACCCCTTCAAAGCAATATTGCGAAAGGTGCGGGATATTGCTGCGATAGGGCAACACTTTTGCGCCGGCCGGCATGATATGGTCGGTGGTGATGTTGTCGCCCACTTTTAAAAGTACAGGCAAGGTGAGGCTATCGGGCAAGGGTTTTGCCACAGGTAGCGGCTTAATGTTTGGCCCGCGCACAATTTCTACCTCTTGGTAGTCTGCTTCGCTTGCCGGTAAATCAATTAAATTATCGTTGATACTAAATTGCGAAGGCATCTCAAACACGGGGATGGGGGGCAAAGTGCGAGGGTCTGTGATGAACCCACTCAACGCGCTGGCAGCCGCTGTTTCAGGGCTAACAAGATACACTTGGCCATCGGCAGTGCCACTGCGGCCTTCAAAGTTGCGATTGAATGTGCGCAAAGAAACGCCGGCCGATTGTGGGCTTTGGCCCATGCCGATACATGGCCCGCAGGAACATTCTAAAAGGCGTGCGCCGGCGGCTAAAATATCAGCCAAAGCACCATTTTCACTTAACATTTCCAGCACTTGGCGGCTGCCGGGCGAAATGGTAAGGCTAACGCTTGGCGCTACGGTGTGGCCTTTTAAAATAGCGGCAACGTTCATTAGGTCGGCCAGGCTAGAATTTGTGCAGCTGCCAATGCACACTTGGTTTACTTCAATGTCCGATAAGGTTGAAATATCTTTAACGGCATCCGGGCTGTGCGGACAAGCAGCTAGCGGCACAAGGCTCGACAAATCAATGGTGTAGCTTTCGTCGTATACAGCGTCTGCGTCCGGTGCAAGCGGCGAAAAATCTTCTTCACGTCCTTGTGCTTTCAAAAAGCGGCGTGTTTCTTCATCGGCAGGAAATAGTGAGGTGGTAGCACCAAGCTCTGCACCCATGTTGGTGATGGTGGCGCGTTGTGGCACCGACAAGCTTTTTACACCTTCGCCCACGTATTCTATGATGCGCCCTACACCGCCTTTTACACTCAGAAGGCGAAGTACTTCCAAAATTACATCTTTTGCGCTTACATAAGGGGATAAAGCCCCCACCAATTCAATGCGAACGGCTTTGGGGTAGGGGATATAGTAAGCGCCACCACCCATGGCCACGGCCACGTCTAGCCCGCCAGAACCAATGGCCATCATACCAATACCACCGGCCGTTGGTGTGTGGCTGTCGGATCCTATGAGCGTTTTGCCCGGAACAGCGAAACGCTCTAAATGCACTTGATGACAAATGCCGCAACCGGGATGTGCGAAACGAGCCCCGATTTTTTTAGCAATTGTTCGCAAAAATGCATGGTCGTCTGCATTCATAAAACCACTTTGTAGCGTGTTATGGTCTACATACGAAACGCTGAGCTCTGTTTTAACGCGCGGGATGCCCATCGCCTCATATTCCAAATAAGCCATGGTGCCCGTGGCGTCCTGTGTTAGTGTTTGGTCAATGCGCAGGCCTACTTCGCTTCCAAGCGTCATTTGGCCATCTACAATATGTGCTGCTATGATTTTTTGCGCCATTGTTTTTCCCAAAGATGATACACTCCTGTCTATTGTAAACTTTAAATACTAAAATTAAGATAAAACCAATATCTTGTATCCAAATATATACTTTACTGTATCTTATAGCATTTGTCAATTTTCCAACAATGTACAAAGGCGGCTACGCCGTAAATAGGCCAGAGAAAAGGCTTTTCGCTGTGCGTAAAATATGGTATACTGTTATGAATCATGTGCCGGTAGAACCGCCTTTTTTACAGGACACAGCTGCCGCACATTGCTTGCATTTTTGCCCATAATGTGGCCATAGTGCCGTTTTGCCACTATGTATTGAAGAACATGTGCACAAGAGAGGATATCCCATGAGTATTTTATATGCAGTACTACAAGGCGTTGTGCAAGGCGTAACAGAGTTTTTGCCTATTTCCAGCAGCGGGCATCTTGTATTGTTTCAACATTTTACAGGGCAATCGGGCGAGGCGAGTTTGTTTTTTGGCTTGATGTTGCACCTTGGGACATTGGCAGCCGTGGTTGTGGCCTATTATAAAGACATCTGGGCGCTTTTAAAAGAGGTGGGCATTATAGCCAAAGAAATTGCACATAAACAATTTCAGCTTAAAACAACAAACGACACGCGCCAGCTACTTTACATGCTTATCTTGGCCACGGTGCCTCTTGTTTTGGTGTTGCCTTTGCGTGGCGTTGTGTCTAGCGTAACGGGAGATGCCGATATTGTGGTGGAGGGCATTTGCTTTTTAATCACGAGTTTGCTCTTGTTCGGTGCGGTAAAAGCAAAACCGGGAAAAGCTGGCATTCGGCGCATGAAACCACGCCACGCAGTGATCATCGGCCTGATGCAAGGGGTTGCGGTGATGCCGGGCATTTCGCGCTCCGGTTCCACTTTGTCAACGGGCCTTGTGCTTGGGTTTCAGCGAGAATTGATGGTGCGTTTTGCATTTTTGATGTCGATTCCGGCCATTTTGGGCGGCGCTGTAGCAGAATTGTTCGATCTTGGGCAAGAAAGTTTACAAGTGGAGGCGCTTCCCATTGTTTTGGGCATGCTTTCAGCCGCGGTGGTGGGTTACCTTTGCATTTATTTGGTGAAGTGGCTTGTTACAAGCAACCGTTTAATTGTGTTTGCTTGGTATACATTGATTTTAGGCGTGTTTGTGCTTATTATTGGCATTATAGAGCATATGGCGGGGCCCATTGATTTGGTGGCTGATACAGCGCAGGCGGCTGCTTCGGCGGCACAAAGCCTGGCGGTGGAAAGTGGCATTGTGTAGCTAAAAACAGCATACGGCAGCGCCTTATAAGGCCAAAAAAACATCAACTTTTCATACATTTTATACTGGTTAAAATTCAAAAAAATTGAAAGAGAAATAAACATGGCGGCTTCAAGAAATAAACAAAATAAAACGAAATCAACGGCAGCAAAACCGTATTTAGACCCAAAATGGAGCATTTTATTATTTGGGGTTGGCGTGCTTTGTATCTTGCTTGCCTTTATACAAGGGGAAAGTGGCTGGGCTTTTGTGCGCGAAAATATCTGGTTTGGGGTGTTTGGCATTTCAGGCTGGTTTATTGGTGTTTTTCTTGTTTTTTTGGCGGCGATGGTTGGCTTAGAAAAGCCAATTCGAGGCTGGATTGTGCGCGGCGTTGTATTTGTTCTTGTCTTATGCGGCACGGCACTTGTGTTTGGCGGCCAAAGTTTCGATGGGTTGAGTTTTGGGGAATCCTTGGTAGCCTTACATGAAAGTGGTGCCCGCTATTGGTACGGTGGTGGTTTGCTTAGCCTGTTTTTCGGGTGGAGCTTGCTTAGCTTGCTGGGGGAAGTGGCTGCACGTGCTGTTATGATTTTGCTTTTCATTCTTGCTATTATGCTGTTTTTCAAAATCACACCAGGGCATATTGTGCATTTTATTATGGGGATTTTCATGCGTGCACCACGCGTAAAAAAAAGAACAAAGCCTTCTGCGCCATCGATACCCGATGAGGGTTATGATGACGAAATGGACAATGCGTATGATGAAAATACCGTATTGGCGACGTCTGGCACCAGACGCAAAGGCAAAGCGCCAAAAACAATGCCGGCGTTAATGCCCCCAGCACGGCGTGTGAGCCGAGCGGTGGATATCGACCTTGGGCCGGACTTACAAACGAGCGAGGAGGGCCTTTGTGCTCATGACGAAGTGGCCGTGGGGCCCGGTGGTACATTTGGATTGAATCCGCTACAAACAAATCCTCCTACAGAGGAAAATGCGCTACCGTTCGATTTGTTTTCACAGCCGCCAAACCATACACAGGAAGAACAACCGGAAGATCGCTTGTTGTTTGGCAAGGACGACCCTTACCACAAACTGGGTGGGATTGATACTAAATTGTCGCCGGAAAATTTGCCGGATATTGAATACGTTGGCCCGGCCGATGCACCCGAATTTGACTTGTTCAGTGCAAGCCCCGAAACAGAAGAGGTTCCAGCTAAGCGGGAAATGGTAGACGAAATCTCAAAAGAGGAGCCCGAACAGGTTGCGGCGCCATTGTCAACGTTGGTCGAGCCGGAGGAAACACCCCACATATTGCAAGACCCTTCGGTAGAGGCCATGATTGATAGAGCTGCGGAGGAAAAAGCCAGTGCCAAACGTGCAGAAACACCGTTTGTGCACCAGCAAAGTTCTGGCCATTATCAATACCCGCCGATGGAGTTGTTTGACATAACGCCCATGGAAGTGGGCGGAGATGTGCGCGAGGAAATGACCAAAACGGCGGATTTGCTAGTCAATACGCTCACATCTTTTGGTGTGCAAACACGTATTTTGGATGTGTCTCGTGGGCCCAGTGTTACACGGTATGAAATTCAGCCACAAGCTGGCGTGAAAATTAGTAAAATCACAGGCCTTTCGGATGATATTGCGCTTAACTTAGCGGCGGCCGGTGTGCGCATTGAAGCGCCTATTCCCGGAAAACCGGCCGTGGGTATCGAGGTGCCAAATAAAATCAAATCCACTGTGTCTGTGCGCAGTATTTTAGAAAGTGAAGCGTTTCGCAGTGCAGATACGGCGCTTCCCATTGCGCTTGGTATGGATATTGCCGGCGAAAGTGTGGTGGCCGACCTTACAAAAATGCCACATCTTTTGGTTGCCGGCTCTACAGGCAGTGGTAAATCGGTTTGTGTAAACGCCACGATCATGAGCTTTCTATACCGCAGCTCGCCCGAGGATTTGAGGTTGCTTCTTATTGACCCCAAAGTGGTAGAATTGGCCGAGTATAACGGTATTCCTCACCTTTTGATGCCTGTGGTAACAGAACCGCGCAAAGCGGCCGGGGCACTGGGCAGTGCCGTGGCCGAAATGGAGCGGCGATATCATTTGTTTGCGGAAAACAACGTGCGGGACATTCGCACATTTAACAAGATGGTTCAAAAAACAGGTGAGCTTGAAAAACTTCCATATATTGCGATTGTTATTGACGAATTGGCAGACCTTATGATGACAGCCGGCAAACAGGTAGAGGATTATATCTGCCGTATCGCCCAAAAAGCGCGTGCGGCCGGCATGCATTTAATTGTGGCCACACAGCGCCCTAGTGTGGATGTTATCACGGGGCTTATTAAAGCAAACATCCCCAGCCGAGTGGCATTTTCGGTGTCGAGCCAAGTGGATAGCCGCACCATTTTAGACAGTGCCGGGGCCGACAAATTGCTGGGCATGGGCGATATGTTGTTTTTGCCGGTGGGGGCATCCAAGCCGGTGCGCGTGCAGGGCACCTATGTGAAAGATAAAGAGATTTCTGCCGTTCTGCAGCATATTAAAGACACAAGTGAAGCCAGTTATGATGAAAACATGATGCAGGAAATGGAGCGCAGAGCGGCACCGGAGGCAACGGAAACAGACAGCGAAGACAGTGACGATATGATGCACGATCCGGTTTTTATCAATGCGGTGGAAGTGGCGCTGGAAAGCGGGCAAATATCCACGAGCTTTTTACAAAGGCGCTTACGTCTAGGCTATGCGCGTGCCGGACGCATGATGGATGAAATGGAGCGGTTGCACATTGTCACGCCGCCCGAAGGCTCGAAACCGAGACAAGTGCTTATCGACCGCCAACAGTGGCTGGAGATGAGCTTAAACCATAGTGAGTAAGGAATGAATCATGACTGAAGCGTGCCTGCCCGTTCGTTTGCAAGAAGCACAAGCGCGAGGCTGGGAGGCCTTGGATTTTGTGTTTGTTACGGGGGATGCCTATGTGGATCATCCCAGTTTTGGTGCGGCTTTATTAGCGCGTGTTTTGCAGGCAGAAGGATACCGTGTGGGCATTTTGCCTCAGCCGAATATGGCACAAAATCGTGATTTTCAAGCACTTGGAACGCCTAAATATGCATTTTTTGTTTCGGGCGGTGTGGTGGATTCCATGGTGGCACACTACACAGTTTCAAAAAAACGGCGAAAATTTGATGAATATAGCCCCGGTGGGAAAATTGGCCTGCGCCCAGACCGCGTGGTGGATGCGTATACGCAAAAGTTAAAGAAGCTGTTCCCCGAAACACCGGTTGTCATCGGTGGCATTGAAGCGTCACTGCGCCGTTTTGCCCATTACGATTACTGGTGTGATGCGGTGCTGCCCTCTATTTTGGAAAGTAGTGGTGCAGATTTGCTTTCGTTTGGTATGGGAGAGCACTCACTGCGGGAAATTGCTGCGCGGTTGGTGCAGGGCGAAGCCATTCATACCATGCGCGATGTTGCTGGAACAGCCTATCTTTGTGATTTTTTTGAACTGCCACTTAAATACCAAGAATGTGCCGGTTTTCAAAAGGTTAAAGCAGACAAAACAGCTTATGCAAAGGCAACACGCCTGCAGCATGATGGGCAAGATCCTGTTTCAGCCATGCCACTGGTTCAAAAACAAACAACACAATACCTTGTACAAAACATCCCGGCTTTGCCGTTAGAGCGTGATGAATTAGACGATGTGTATCGTTTGCCTTTTACGCGTCGTGTGCACCCACAATATGAAGAGCAAGGCATTCCCGCTTTGGAAGAGGTGTTGTTTTCGTTGGCGCACAACCGTGGGTGTTTTGGTGGTTGTCATTTTTGTGCCATTACGTTGCATCAAGGCCGCCGCGTTACAAGCCGTAGCGTACACAGTGTGGTGGAGGAGGCGAAACGCTTTATTACGATGCCGGAATTTAAAGGGTACATCCATGATGTGGGTGGCCCTACAGCAAACTTCCGTGCCCCTTCGTGTCAAAAACAAATAAAACAGGGTGTGTGCAAAGGAGACAAGCATTGTCTGGCTCCTTCTCCATGTACCAATTTACAGGTGGACCATAGTGAATACCTCTCTATGTTGCAAAAACTTCGCACATTGCCGGGCGTAAAACGTGTGTTTGTACGCAGTGGCCTGCGATATGATTACCTATTGAAAGACGGCGATGGCCGCTTTTTTGAAGAACTTGTGGCGCATCACGTTTCTGGCCAGCTTAAGGTGGCGCCGGAACATTGTGCCCCGGGTACGCTGCGTGCTATGGGGAAACCACCCATTGGTGTGTACGAACAATTTTCTAAAAAATTCTATGAATTATCGAAAAAAGTGGGAAAAGAACAATATCTTGTTCCCTACTTAATGTCCAGCCATCCCGGGTGCACTTTGCAAGATGCCGTTACGTTGGCTCTTTGGTTAAAAAAACAAAACATCCGCCCAGAGCAAGTGCAAGATTTTTACCCAACGCCGGGAACGGTGTCTACCGCCATGTATTATACAGGGCTAAACCCTTATACATTGAAACCGGTTTTTGTGGCAAAGTCTGCGAAAGAAAAAGCCATGCAACGTGCTCTGTTGCAAACGCATTTGCCACAACAACGTGCTTTGGCAAAAGAAGCTCTTTTACAGGCGAAACGGGGCGATTTGCTGGTGCAATTGATACCGGGGGCAAAATGTGCTCCGGTTAAAAAGGAAGTGTCTTTTGAAAAAAACAGGCGCACATCAACACGTGTTCAGCACAAGAAACCGTCTAAATCTACAAAGCACAAGGAAAAAAGAAGATGAAATCGCGGCGTAAAAATACTGGAAAACGAAAGAAAAAACGGCCACCCTTGCCTAAGAACAAGCCTTTAGTTGCCGTTTTAAGTGTTGCGGTGTTCCTTGTGTTTTCTGCTGTTTTGGCACAGCCTGCTTTGCGGAGCGATTTGTTCGGCCTTTTCGGTATCACGGCAAACACAGCTTCGTTAGAGGTTGTGGAAATTGGCGAAACTGATGCAGAAAGCGGCACCTTTGATGCGGCCACCGTTTCTTTTTTGGACGTAGGGCAAGGGGACGCCGTGCTTTTGGAGTGCAATGGTGAATATGCATTGATCGATGCAGGATCTGCCGATGCGGAGGAAAGTTTGATTGCTGATTTGCAAACACTTGGTGTGCCTTCTCTTCGCTATCTTATTATGACGCACCCACATGAAGATCATATTGGCGGCATGCAAGCGGTGTTAAACATGATTCCGGTGCAAACGATTCTTTTGCCGGACCTTACAAAAGCGGAACTGCCCACCACGGTTACATTCGAAACACTGATACAACGCTTTTTGGAAGAGGAGCTGCCCAGCGAAGTGATGCAAGCAGGTATGCAATATCCGCTGGGAAATGGCCTTTTACATGTGTTATGTGGCAGCTTGGAAAACGACGATAATTACAATTTGCTTAGCCCGATATTGTTGTTTGAGGTAGGCGATTTTCAATATCTCTCGGCGGGGGATGCCGAAAAGGAAAACGAGCAATGGGCGCTTTCTCAAGGGGTGCCACTCACGGCCGATTTGTATAAAGCTTCGCACCACGGCAGTAGCACCAGCAACACATCGGCCTTTATGCATGAGGTAAACCCATCCCTTACCGTGATTTGCTACGGCGAGGATAACCGCTATGGGCATCCACACCGAGAAGCTTTGGCCGCTTTTGATGAGGTGAACACCACCGTGTTAAGCACGGCTGAAAATGGCCTGATTCGTGTGCATGCCAACGAAAATGGCGAATGGGTGGTGGAGGCGGAGCAAACCCACTTGCCTTTTGCCGCGTGATGTATATTGTTCATAAATATCACTTTTTTCCATTGAGGTGGTGTGTTACAATTGAAATGAGTACTGTATGGCCTAAAATAGAAGCGAAAGGGGCTATCATGTTTTTTTCCGTTGACCGTATAGAGCAAACACATGCTGTGCTTATCGATGAGCACGGAACCCCTTTGCAAGTGCCCTGCCGGGTTTTGCCAGAAGAAGCAAAAGACGGTGACATGCTTTTTTATCAGAATAATACCTTTTCTCTTGACCCGCAGCGCACAGCACAACGCCGCAAAACCATGGCCGAAGTGTTGCGGCACATGTTAAAGCACGGGGAAGAGCAACGTGAAATATCCGCACAAGAACCCCATTGCCCACAAGGAGAACCCAAATGACACAAGTGCAAAAACGCAAACGTATGGACATTCCACGAAAAGGTGCCCCTTCTCCAAAACCGCTTAAACCGGAAAAACCGCTGTTTCGATACACTGTGGGAGAAGAGATTTTTAATTCGGTAACACACGGCGTGGGGGCTGTTTTTTCCTTAATTGGTGGCAGCATTGTGGTGACATTGGCTGCCATCTACGGCAGCGCCCTTATGGTTACGGCTTGCACCATTTATGCCGTTTCTTTGTGCCTTTTATATACAATGAGTACGCTTTACCATGCTTTTCCGTTTCCCAAGGTAAAGGCTCTATTTCGTATTTTTGACCATTCGTCTGTGTTTTTGCTTATCGCAGGCACGTATACACCGTTTATGCTTATTACGCTTGACGGCAATACAAAAGGGCTGGTTATTTTTATTGTGAACTGTGCGGCTGCCATTTTGGGTATTGTGCTCAGTTCGATCAATTTGAAAAAGTTTTCGAAAATATCGTTGGTTTTATACCTAGTCATGGGGTGGAGCGTTGTATTCGCTTTGCCGGATGTGGTGCAAAATATGGCCACCGGTGGCCTAGTGCTGCTGATGTTGGGCGGTATTTTTTACACCGTTGGCGTGGCCTTTTACATAATGAAAAAAATACGCTACATGCATTCCATTTGGCATTTGTTTGTGCTGGTGGGCAGTATCTTGCATTATGTTTGTATTGTTGTGTATGTTGTGTTGGCATAATAACGAAGGAGAACAACGTTTTTGAAAGTAGCCATTTATACCCTTGGATGCAAGGTGAACCAAAACGAAAGTGCCGCTATGGAAGAGCTATTACGCCAAGCGGGTTATGAAGTTGTGCGTGCCAACGAAGATGCCGACATTTATATCGTAAACAGTTGCACGGTGACGGCGGAAGGCGCTGCAAAAAGCCGGCGTTGGTTGCGTGGCGCAAAAAGACGAAATCCTGCTGCAGTTACAGTAATGACAGGCTGTTTTCCGCAAGCTTCGCCTGAAGAAGCTTTGCGTTTTGAAGCAGACATCATCACAGGCACGGCTGCGCGCACACGCTTGCCACAGCAAATTGCGCAATTTTTAAAAACACGAAAAAATGTTTTGGAAATTACGCCACAAAGCCATGTTTACGAAACCTTGCCGGTTGCACGTGCTTTAGGCAAAACACGCGCTTTTGTTAAGGTTCAAGATGGTTGCAACCGACGCTGTGCGTATTGTTTGATTCCCGCCGCACGTGGGCCTTCGCGTAGCCGCAGTGAAGAGGATATTGTGGCCGAAGTGGAAATGCTTGCACGCACCGGCGTAAAAGAAGTGGTGCTTACCGGCATTAATTTGCCAAGCTACGGAAAAGACAGCGGCACCCATTTGGCCGCCTTGGCACAGCGTCTTTGTGAAATAGAGCCGCTGCAAAGACTTCGTTTATCCAGTTTAGACCCAGACTTGCTTCATGAAGAGCATTTGGCACAATTTTCCCTCTTGCCAAAGCTATGTCCGCATTTTCACCTAAGTTTACAAAGCGGCTGTGAGGCTACATTACGTCGCATGCACAGGCCGTATACGCCACAAAAATATCGCGAGGTGTCTTTGTCGCTGCGCAAGATGATACCAGGCGCTGTGTTAACCACCGATGTGATTGTGGGCTTTCCGGGGGAAAGCGAAGCAGAGTTTTTGGAAAGTTTGGCGTTTGTAAAAGAAATGCAATTTTTAAAAGTGCATGTATTCCCCTTTTCTCAAAGGCCCGGAACCGTGGCCGCCACGTTAGATGGCCAGGTGCCAAAAATAGAAAAAGAACGCAGGGCAAAAGAAATGCAGAAAGTGGCAGATGAAATTCGCCTGCGGTTGTTAAGGGCGTTTGTGGGAACAACGGCCCAAGTACTTTTAGAAACACCTTTGCAAGAGGGCGTTTTCTCTGGCTATACACAGCATTATGTGCCTGTGCAATGTGTTTCGAGAAATGCAAAACAAGGCAATTTGCTTTCCGTTCAACTCTGTGCGTTGGAGGGCGAGCGCTTGATTGCTGAGCCATTGTAGGCATAACAATAAAACCATACATGGCTTTGTTTTTTATTTTCTTCAAATGAATAGGCGTTCTATCACATAATATAGTTGGTTTTGGGTAAAATCGCTGTTGACAAAGTGCCCAAGAATACGATAAACTATAAGAATAAAATAGCAATTGCATACAATGGAAGGGGAAATGAGCGTGGGTGTTTGCTTAAACACAGGGGTTGCAGCTTCTTACATAAAACCATATGAGGTGGAGCAATTGTTTCCACAGGTAGAACTTGCGCATACGGTGTTGCATGAACATCGTGGTGCTGGAAAAGAATTTACCGGCTGGCTTCACTTACCGCGAGAGTATGACCGTGATGAATTTGCTAGAATCAAACTTGCTGCCGAAAAAATCAAGAAAAACAGCGAAGTTTTGGTGGTGATTGGCATTGGTGGCTCCTATCTTGGGGCACGTGCTGTGATAGAAGCCGTACAAGGGGCACAATACAATTTGTTGGCTAAAAACACACCGCAAGTGTTGTTTGCCGGCAATTCTGTAAGCCCTTCTGCGCTTGCTGACGTTATCAGTGCCTGTGAAGGACGAGATTTTTCTGTAAACGTTATTTCTAAATCAGGTACAACAACAGAGCCGGCCGTGGCATTTCGTATCTTCCGTAAAATGCTAGAAGACAAATATGGAAAAGAAGGCGCAAAGGAACGTATTTATGCCACAACCGATTGCGCAAAGGGCACTTTAAAAACATTGGCAGACCAAGAAGGCTATGAAAGTTTTGTGGTGCCAGATGATGTGGGTGGGCGTTTTTCTGTATTAACCGCTGTGGGTTTGCTTCCGGTGGCGGTATCGGGCGTGGATATTGACGCCTTGATGCAAGGTGCGGCCGATGCCATGCAAGATTTTTCGACGTGTGATGAACGGAACGATTGCTACCGCTATGCAGCGATACGCAATATTTTATATAGAAAAGGCAAAACAGTAGAGGTGATGGCCTGTTATGAGCCAGACTTCGCCCTGATGAATGAGTGGTACAAGCAATTGTATGGCGAAAGCGAAGGCAAAGAACAAAAGGGGATTTTCCCAGCCAGCGTTATTTTTTCAACAGATTTGCACTCTATGGGGCAATATATGCAAGACGGCGGCCGGTTTTTATTCGAAACCGTTGTAGATGTTAAAAATCCTCGTCGCGACTTAAATATTCCGGCACTTGGCAGTGATGCGGATGGCCTTGGATTTTTAGAGGATAAAGCGTTGAGCTTTGTAAACAGCAAAGCGTTGCAAGGCACGGCGCTAGCACATTCCGACGGTGGTGTGCCGGTGTTGCTATTGGAAATAGAGGATTTGTCGGCACACAGTGTTGGATATCTTATTTACTTTTACGAAAAGGCATGCGCCATTTCCGGTTACTTGCTTGGTGTAAATCCATTCGATCAACCCGGTGTGGAAAGCTATAAAAAGAACATGTTTGCACTTTTGGGCAAACCCGGTTTTGAAGAACAACGTAAGGTTTTAGAAGCCCAGCTTTTAGGGCTTCAAACATAAATGCAAGAAGAAGCAAAAACAAAGGAGGCAGCGGCATGATTAAACTGATTGTCGGCAGCAGAGGCGCAGGAAAAACAAAACAACTCGTGGATCTCATCAATGAATCGGTCAAAACAAATGAAGGTAGTGTTGTTTGTATCGAAAAAGGGATGCAACTTACGTATGACTTGGACCACAAGTGCCGTTTGATTGGGATAGATGAATACAAGGTGGAAGGATATCCAATGCTATTTGGGTTTATAGCGGGAATTCTTGCCGGAAACTATGATATCAACGAGATCTATTTAGATGGTATTTTAAAAGTTGGAAACCAAGACATGGAAGGCCTTGGCCAATTTTTAACAGATATCGAAGGTCTTGCCCCACACATTCGCTTCACTGTTACAGTATCGGCAGAGCAAAGCGATTTACCTGAAAATGCAAAAAAATATCTCTAATTGAGGATGAAAATACACCAATTGGCAGAGCTGAGACTCTGCCGATTGGTATGTTAAAATCATTGCTATAAAAAACAAATTATCGTAAAAACAGATGGCGTGTTACGTGATACACGGCACATTCCTTAACAAATGTAAAGGATGAAAAATATATGCTTTCAGGCGATAGCACAGGTGCCCCACATATAGACCACCGATTTAATATTCCTAGCTATGAACAATATTTGGCCGATTTAGAGACGAAAAAATTCAATAAAATGTGCATGACAGACATTATCAATGCAGATATGATGATTGCTACATTTGGTGAAGAAGCCTACTACAAGTCTAGCAGTGAAATATTGGCGATGGGGAATGCCGGCTATAAACAACTGGGGATAGACCATCTTATTCATGTTTATGCGCAGTCTTACCGAAATTTTATGGCGGTTGCCAATGATGATATTAGCGATGATGATTTTTTTAATCTCATGAAGGGGTTTCACGAACAATATGAGCTGGCCACAGCACAGCAAACCGGCCTTGGTGGCATTTCACGTTTTTGCCTTGCTTTTGGCGATGATTTGGTGAATCGTGTGAAAAGCGCGTACTATATGAATCGCGATCTCCAAAATAATTTTATTGTTGCAACAGACGAAAAGGAACGATTGGCTGTTGAAACAGAAAAAGAACTACAAATATTTGAGTTGCTTAAATATGCGCTAGAAAATAGCACGGCTGTGCCTTTTTACCAAGGAATCTATAATAACAAAGCCAATAAAATAACGAAATACGAAGCTTTGATGCGCGTTTTTGACAAAGACGGTAACATTTATCCACCGGGCATGCTGCTGGATGTAGCTAAAAAATTAAAGTTATATCTTCCGTTAAGTAAAATGGTGCTTGATAAAGCGCTCTCTCAATTTGAGAATAAGCAAAGTGAGCTGAATGTTAATGTTTCTTTATATGACATTCAATCGGAAGAATTTACCGAATGGTTTTTAAACAGGGTGAAGCGCCAACCGGATCCTTCTAAAATTGTTGTAGAGTTTGTGGAAACCGAAAATTACAACAACAACGACCAAATGATTGATTTTTTGAATAAAGTGCGTGATATTGGCTGCAAGATTGCCGTTGATGATTTTGGCGTTGGTTTTGCAACGTATACATCCATTGTTTCATTAAAACCGGATATCATTAAAATAGACGGTGATATCATTAAAAATTTAACAAAAACAGAAGAAAGTAGACTGATACTAGACTCTATTTGCTATATGGCGAAACTACTTGGTGCTGAAACAACCGCTGAGTTCGTGGAAAATGCTGCCATTCAGCAGGTGATTTTAGAGCACGATATAATGTATTCGCAAGGGTACTATTATGCAAAACCGGAATCGATTGATTCCCTTTCGATAGAATAAAACAGCAGTATTGTTTGACAAAACATCCATAGATTTGGTATAATACCATAGCAACACAATATACATATTTATTTAGAAAAATGCTTTGATAAAGAGGGTTTTTGGCATTTGTTTTCGAAAGAGAGTTGCCCCTAGGCTGAAAAGGTAACGTGAACACGTCAAGAACAAGTCGCTTTTGAGCAGGTAAGATGAACCGGTTTCGAATCAATTTAAACACAAAACGCTTTAAGTTGATTTAGCACATGATGAGCCATTTCTAGGTTTAACATATTTTTGTGCACCTTTTAGTTTTGCCCGTTTCTCTCACGTTACAGAGAGGCAAGAGAGGCCACCTTTATAGGGGGCAACTTGGGTGGTACCGCGGTTGATTCCGTCCCATGTGATATGGGGCGTTTTTTTATTTTTACGATTCTTTTGGAGGAGCACGATGAGACAACTGGAAAAAGTGTATGAACCTGTACAGGTAGAAGACAAAACGTATGCATACTGGATAGAAGAGAACCTCTTTCATGCAGAGCGCAACCCCGATAAGATCCCTTACACCATTGTTATGCCGCCACCGAACATCACCGGCCAGTTACATATGGGCCATGCCATGGATGAAACGTGGCAAGATATACTCATTCGTTTAAAGCGAATGCAAGGTTTTTCTGCCCTTTGGGTGCCGGGCACAGACCATGCCTCTATCGCTACAGAGGCGCGTATTGTGGCTGATATGAAAAAAGATGGTGTGACAAAAGAGGATTTAGGGCGTGACAAATATCTAGAACGCGCGTGGGCCTGGAAGAAGCAATATGGCGGGCGCATTGTAGAACAACTGAAGAAACTCGGCTCTAGCTGCGATTGGGAGCGCGAACGCTTTACCATGGATGAGGGTTGTAGCCATGCGGTGCGCACTGTATTTGAACGCTTGTATGACGAAGGCCTTATCTATCGTGGAGAGCGCATTGTAAACTGGTGCCCACATTGCTTAACTACGATTTCAGATGCTGAAGTAGAGCATGAGGAACAAGATGGCCATTTTTGGCATATTCGTTATCGTGTTGCCGGCACGGATGAGTGGGTGGAAATTGCCACCACACGCCCAGAAACCATGCTTGGGGATACAGCCATTGCTGTGCACCCAGACGACAGACGCTACACGCATTTACACGGGAAAAGTGTGGTTTTACCTTTGGTGAACCGCGAAATTCCGGTTGTTGTGGATTCTTATGTGGATGCAGAATTTGGGACAGGCGTTGTTAAAATTACACCTGCGCACGACCCGAATGATTTTGAAGTGGGCCGCCGACATGGTTTGCCTACCCTGTGTGTTATGCACGAAAATGGGGTTATCAACAAAGAGGGTGGCGCCTACGAAGGGCTAGACCGTTTTGAAGCACGCAAGCGCGTGGTGGAAGATTTACAAGCGGGCGATTATCTTGTGAAAGTAGAGCCGCACACACATAACGTGGGAACGTGTTATCGCTGCAGCACCACCATTGAACCGATGATTTCCCTTCAATGGTTTGTAAAAATGGAATCGCTTGCTGCGCCGGCCATTGAGGCTGTAAAGGATGATAGCATCCGTTTTGTGCCTGATCGCTTTGCAAAAACATACTTGCACTGGATGGAAAACACACGCGACTGGTGTATTTCTCGTCAGCTTTGGTGGGGCCACCGCATTCCGGCGTATTACTGTGATTCTTGCGGGGAAGTGGCTGTGTCGGCCGAGGCTCCAAAGAGCTGTTCAAAATGCGGTTGCAACACACTGCGCCAAGATGAAGATACTTTGGATACGTGGTTCTCCAGTGCGCTTTGGCCATTTTCTGTGCTTGGGTGGCCAAATGAAGACAGTGAAGATCTTCGTTATTTTTACCCTACCAATACATTGGTAACAGGGTATGATATCATTGGTTTTTGGGTATCTCGCATGATTTTCTCCGGCCTTCACTACACAGAGAAAGTGCCGTTTGATACCGTTTTGATTCATGGGCTTGTGCGTGATGCAGACGGAAGAAAAATGAGTAAAAGCCTTGGCAATGGTATCGATCCTCTTGATGTAATTGCCGAATACGGTGCCGATGCGTTGCGTTTTACGTTGATTATTGGCTCTACACCAGGCAACGACATGCGTTTTTCAACCGAGAAAGTACGTTCTTCGCGCAATTTCGCAAATAAATTATGGAATGCTGCGCGTTTTGTTCAAATGAACTTACCGGATGATTTTGAGCCGGGGCTTCCTGAAATTGAAGATTTTGAATTGAGTGACAAATGGGCCGTTTCCCTGTTTAACGAGCTTGTACAATTGGTTACAGACAATTTAGAACGTTTTGAATTTGGTTTGGCCGCGCAAAAAATTTACGATTTTATTTGGGAAATTTTATGCGATTGGACGATTGAAATTGCGAAATCACGCTTTCAATCTGAAAACACAAAAGAAGCCGATACAGCGCGCAGAGTGCTTGTGTGGTTGTTAAGTGGGGCATTAAAATTGCTGCATCCCTTTATGCCGTTTATTACAGAAGAAATTTACCAAACGCTTCCCGGCAGCAAAGGTAGCATCATGACGCAAGCTTGGCCAATGCGTCGCCGTGATTTGGATTTCACAAAAGAGCAAAAAGAGTTTGCGTATGTAATTGAAATGGTGCGTGCCATTCGTGCAGTGCGTGCTGACATGAATGTACATCCAGCCAAACGCACACGTCTTATCATTGAAACAAATACGCCGGAAGCATTTAGCCAATCGGAAAGTGTATTGCAAAAACTGGCCTGGGCCGATAGTGTGGAACTTTTTGATGTGTATGACGGTGTAAGTGCCGGCATGGTGCAAGTGGCCACAGCAGCAGCACGTGGCTTTATCCCCATGATGGAGCTGGTAGACCGTGAAAAAGAACTGGCACGCTTACAAAAAGAATTGGCAAATGCTCAAAAGGAAATCGATATTTTTGAAGGGCGATTATCGAACGAAGGATTTTTGAAAAAAGCACCAGCCAATGTGGTGGACGAATTACGCCAAAAGCAACAAAAGGCTAAAGAAAAACACGAGCGCATCCAAGAAAGCATCCAAGCACTTTTGTAGAAACCAAATGCTAATAAAATAAAACAAACACCGAAAGCTTGAATGAAATATGGCTTTCGGTGTTTGTTTTTTTCTAAAAAATGGAAATAGATACATACAAGCGCGGGTTATGTTCAATCTTCCTCGCTTGTGTCTTCATTTTGCAGCTTTTTGGCATATTGAAGGGCGGCAGGTGCAATGGCAATACCACCGGCAGCGGTTTCTTTTAATTCCGGGGCAAGGCGTTTGCCTGTTTTGTACATGGCCTCCACCACTTCATCTGCGGGGATACCCACTTGCTGGCCGGCCAAAGCCATATCGGCGCTGATAAGTGCATTGACAGCTTGGGAGGCATTGCGATAAAAGCAAGGCACTTGTACTTGTCCGGCCACAGGGTCGCACACAAGGCCCATGCAATTCATGAACGAAATGGAAACGGCCTCTTCGACCATGCTTGGCGTGCCACCGGCAAGACATACTACAGCGGCAGCAGCCATCGCCGCGGCGGCGCCACATTCGGCTTGACATCCGCCTTCTGCGCCGGAAACGGTAGCATTGCGCGTCACAATGGCGCCCACGCCGCCGGCCACAAGCAGGGCTTCCAGCAATTGCTGCTCGCTTACATGCGTGCCTTCGATTGCGCTGAGAAGAACAGCGGGCAAAATGCCCGAGGAGCCAGCGGTGGGGGCGGCACAGATGCGCCCCATCGAGGCATTTACTTCGCTTGCAGAAAAAGCCATGGCCATCATGTGGTTGATTTTTTGGCCTGTAACGGTGCCAAGCAAACTGTATTTTTCTTGTCTGTTGGAAAGGCCGTCTTTACCGATGGAATGCTCTTGTTCAAGCCGCTCTTTTAAGCCTTGCAAGGCAGCCTCGCTCATTACGTCCCAACGTACAAGTAGCTCGCTTAAAATTTCATCTTCTGTTTTATTCGAAACAGTCATTTCATTTTCTAAAATAAGTTTCCACAGGGGCAATTCACGCTCTTGTGCTTGTGAAAACAGTTCGTTAAAATTCCGATACATCGATCACCATCACCTCCATAACATGGTTGATTTCCCGCACGGCAGACACAACCTCTAAGGGGAAAGATTCATCCGCTTCAATTACTGCAGTGGCGAACCCACCGCGTGACGTGCGGGAAACACGCATCACAGCAATGTTGATGTCTTGCTTTGCCAGCACACGACTGATTTTGCTTACACAGCCGGGTTTGTCTTGATAGTATACAACCAATGTGGGGTTTGTAGCCGTTATTTCAGTATCTAAATCTCCGATTCGGCGAATGCTGATTCGCCCACCGCCCACAGAGGCACCGTAAATATCACTGTGGCTACCATCTAGATGGAAAAAGCAGATATGCACGGCGTTTTCATGAATGTCCTCAAGATCTTCTTCATGAAATTCAGCGCGAATCCCTCGCTGTTCGGCTTCTTGGAAGGCGTGCCGCAAACGAACGTCATCTGTTTGAAAGCCCAGTGCCCCTGCAAGCAGTGCTTTGTGCGTGCCATGGGGCTTGCCCGTTTTGGCAAATGAGCCAGAAAGCCCGAAGGAAACAACATCAAATTCTTTTTTTGCGATGATGGCAGCCACTCGCCCCAGGCGGGCCGCCCCGGCAGTGTGGCTGGAAGAAGGGCCAATCATTACAGGGCCCAATACCTCGAAAATGCTAAGTTCCAACGGTTGTTACACTCCTTCCGTATCTTATAAATTTATTGTAACACGCTATGTGGAAAAAAAGATGATAAAAGTTGTAATTTTCCAAAATACACAAAAAACGAAGGGCGTATACAGCGCCCTTCGTCGTTTTTATGCTTTTTGCTATCGTTGAAATTATTGCTCGCCGTGTTTTGCAGCCAAATCCGCCAAAGCGTCTTTGCGCGATAAGTTCAAACGGCCTTGTTGGTCAATTTCCGTTACTTTTACAAGCAATTCATCACCAACAGCTACAATGTCTTCAACACGTTCTACGCGTTTGTTGTCTAACTTGGAGATGTGCACAAGACCTTCTTTGCCTGGGGCAATTTCAACAAATGCGCCAAAGTTCATCAGGCGTGTTACTTTTCCTTTATAGATGGAGCCCACTTCGGGGTCTTCTACAATTGTTTTGATGGTGTGTAAAGCACGTTTTGCGTCGTCGATATTGATGGCGGAAATATACACATGTCCATCATCATCGATATCAATTTTGGCATTGTTTGTGGCAGAAATTTCTTGAATTACTTTGCCACCTTTGCCAATAACGTCGCGGATTTTATCCACATCAATGGTAAGGCTAAGCATTTTTGGTGCATAATCCGATAGTTCTTCTCTTGGTGTTGCAATGGCCGGCTTCATGATATCTTCGAGGATATACAAACGTGCTTTGCGGCATTTTTCAAAGGCTTCTTCTACAATTTCATAGCTTAAGCCATCCACCTTGATGTCCATTTGAATGGCGGTGATGCCATTGCGTGTGCCACCTACTTTAAAGTCCATGTCGCCGTGGAAATCTTCCACGCCTTGGATATCAAGCATGGTCATCCAGCGTTCACCTTCGGTGATTAAACCGCAGGAAATGCCGGCAACAGGCTCTTTAATAGGTACACCGGCATCCATTAAAGCCAAAGTGGAGCCACAAATGGCGGCCTGGCTGGTGGAGCCGTTGGAAGAAACTACTTCCGATACAAGGCGCATTGCATATGGGAATTCCTCCACACTGGGCAATACGGGCATCAAAGCGCGTTCTGCCAAAGCACCATGGCCAATCTCGCGGCGGCCGGGGCTGCGAGGGGCCCGTGCTTCACCCACAGAGAAAGGAGGGAAGTTGTAATGATGCATGTAGCGCTTATGTTCTTCGGTGGAAATGTCATCAATGATTTGTGCGTCACGCATCGTGGACAAGGTGGCCACCGTTAATGCCTGTGTTTGCCCGCGTGTAAACAAGCCACTGCCATGAGCACGTGGTAACAGGCCAACCTCGGCGCCTAAGGGGCGAATTTCATCAATGCCACGCCCATCTACGCGTTTGCCATCGGCCAAAAGCCAGTTGCGCACCACATATTTTTGAAGTTTGTACATCAGTTCATCTACAACAGCATTGCCAAAGTCGGCAGAATAGCGGTCAATCAGTTCGTTTTGAATGGGAGCAAGGCGCTCGTCGCGAACATTTTTGTCATCGGTGTCCATTGCTTGCTCAAAGCGTGCTAAATACGTTTCTTTTACTTCCGAAAGAAGTGCGGCATCCAGTTCCATGGAAGGGAAAGCCACTTTCTCTTTGCCGATTTCAGCCACAATTTCTTTAATAAAGGTGATGATGTTTTTGATTTCAGCATGAGCCATTTTGATGGCGTTGAGCATCGTCACTTCATCCACTTCGTTTGCGCCGGCTTCAATCATTACGATTTTTTCTTCAGAGGCCGAAACGGTGAGGGCCAAATCGCCCGTTTCACGTTGTTCCTCGTTCGGGTTTACAATAAGCTCGCCGTCTACAAGGCCCATGGATACACCGGCCAAGGGGCCGTTCCAAGGAATATCTGAAATGGACAGTGCAATGGATGTGCCAATCATGCCAACCACTTCTGGGCTGCAATCTTGTTCTACGCTCATCACAGTCATCACCACGGCCACATCGTTGCGCATATCTTTTGGGAACAGCGGGCGAATTTGGCGGTCAATCACACGGCTGGTTAAGATGGCTTTTTCGCCGGGGCGGCCTTCTCTGCGCATGAATGAGCCGGGGATGCGGCCAACAGCGTATAATTTTTCTTCAAAATCCACACTAAGCGGGAAAAAGTCAATCCCTTCGCGCGGGCGTGTGCTCATTGTGGCGTTGCAAAACAAGCATGTTTCGCCATAGCGTACAAAACAGCTACCGTTAGAAAGGCCGCCCATTTTGCCTACTTCTACTTCTAGTGGGCGTCCGGCTACCTCTGTTTTAAATACACGAAAATTGGGGAATGTGGCTTTTTTGCTCATAGGGCTTTGCATTTCGTTCAAATTACTCTCCTCCGTTTTCTCGCCGGCCACACGTTGTGCCAGGCAATGGGTGTGCGAAGAAGTTTAGCAATCAAGGCAACCTTTCAAGCTTATAAAAGCAAAAGGTTCCGTTCATTGCTAACTTTCTTCGTATTCTTGGTGTATAAAAAACCTGAAAGTGCATGTTTTACAAACACGCCACTTTCAGGAGTTTTCCTGTACTATTTACGCAAGCCGAGACGTGCAATCAAGCTACGATAGCGAGCTACATCTTTTTTCTGTAAATATTTCAGCAAGTTGCGGCGTTGGCCAACCATTTTCAAAAGGCCACGGTTCGAGTGGTGATCTTTTGGGTTTTGTTTGCTGTGTTGTGTTAGGTGGTTGATGCGGGCTGTGAGCAGTGCTACTTGCACTTCCGGCGAGCCTGTGTCGCCTTCGTGTACAGCATACTCTTTCATGATGTCTTGTTTGTTCATTGTTGTCTGGTCTCCTCTAAATTAAATTCGCCATTTGCCCGGTAGAGGTGTTGTGCTCTTGGTGAGGAACAAGCCTGCTACTGCGCAAAGGTACCTTAATAGTATAGCAGAAGCAGCGCCTTGTTTCAAGATGCAATTTAAAACCTGTTGAAGAAATTCTGGAGCTGGTTATTCCTCTATACAGCACACTGCTTATGGCTGTATAGAGGAAAGCAATATAGCCGTAAAAAGGGTTTTGGTTTATAGTGCTTGTTTTTCCGGCATCATGTGCAGTGCTTTAACCCGGCTGAGCAGTAGCAGGGCAACAAGCACAAAGGCGATGTCCGGCACGCTCCAAGAAGCGTTATAAACAAGAGAGTACAGCCAAACAGGCATGTCTTCCGGGGCGTATGCTCCCCATAAAATAATGCCGGATAAAAAACTAGAAAGCAAACGTACAAGCCCGGTGCTTAAAACAGCCACGATCATGCCGGCTGAAAAGTTTTTAAAACGTTGTGCAATGGGGCCAGCAAGGCCTAAAAATGCATACGGGAAGACGTAGTCTAGCAAAACACACAATGCCATGCCCCATGCGGTGGGCACAATCATGATGGCATTAAGGCCTTGCATTGCTTGTAAAAAGCTATAGCCCAGTGCGGTGACAACGCCCCATTTCCCACCATGGCGAAAGCTAATCATTAAAAGCGGTAAGGTGGAAAAACACGTAACAGTGCCACCAAAGGGCATTTGGAACAGGGGAATCATGGAGAGAACAAAGGCCAGCGCTATCATTAATGCGGCCTCTACCATGATGGCGGTTTTGGACATGTTGGAAGGTGATTTCATAAACGGACACTCCTTTAATATTGTGACACAAAAACAAAGCCTGCAGCATAAAAACTGCAGGCAAAATTTGAGCATGGCATTCTATCCAAAACTCCCTACGCCGGCATTACCCAGATCAGGTTTTAGGGTTCTCACTCTTATATTAAAAGTGAATCTCAGCAAAAATAGCACCCCTGTTTTTATGTCCGTATACAGTATAGCGGTTTAGGCAGTTTGTTGTCAAGTGTGTAATCCGCTTTATTTTCGTTTACCGCCGCGGCGTGCAATGCGCATGGAAAGATAAGAGATAAATAGAGCAAATGCAATGATGAACACGAGATTAAACGTGTCATCGGATGCGATACCCGTTTGTACTGGCTCTTCCAGAGAACGCTCTAAAATTAGCCCCATTCCCTCCATGTGTTTACACTTCCTTCTCGCTTTGAACATCGCTTTTCGTTGCTTCTTGCGTGTCCTGTGTTTTTGAACTGTCTTTTTGTTCATGTTTGGATTCTATGTCGGGCTCTTTCTCTTGTAAAGCCACTTGGGTTTGCAAAAGCGCCTCGGCCATTTCAAGGCGTTTTTCTTTGCTTGGCATGGGCTCGTTTGCCGGCCACGAAATTTCAACACGTTGTATTCCATCGTCTGTTGGCACACGAACAGTTGTGGTGCGTGGTGGGATATCGGGAACTTGCAAAGGCTTTTTGCCCACGCGCATGCGCACATAAAGCCAAATGCCAAGGGCACAAAGAACCGAAACAACGGCTACGATTTGGCTAATACGCAGCCCCATGAATAGAAGGGAATCTGTGCGTAAGCCCTCGATGAAAAAGCGCCCTGTGCCATACCAAATTGCGTAAAATAGTGCAATTTCTCCATTGAAACGGCGGTGTTTTCGATATAAAAACAGCAATAAAAAGCCAAGGGCACACCAAAGGCTTTCGTACAAAAATGTGGGGTGCACAGGCAGTAGAGGGTCTGCTGTGATGCCTTGTTCCAATAGAAAACTTTGTTGGCTTGATAAATAAGCGGTGGTGGCGGGGCTAATCATGCCAAGGGGATTGGTTGTGTTGCCCCCAAAGGCTTCTTGGTTGAAAAAATTGCCCCAGCGCCCAATGGATTGGCCGATTAAAAAGCCCATTGCGACGACATCGAACATGGGAAGAACGGGGACTTTGCGCCACTTGCACCCCAGCAGTGCACCAAGAAATCCAAAAATGATGCCACCGTAGATACCAAGGCCGCCGTCGCGTAGGTTGATAACGTCCCAAAGAGTTTCGTATTCAATGTTGCTTACAAATAAAACATAATACAGCCGTGCACCAATAATGCCAAGCACAAGGCCGATTAAAATAACATCAATCATTCTATCGGCGTCAATGCCAAATAGAGGTGCTTGTTTTACAACAAAAGCAATGGCCAATAGCACACCAATGCCGATAATCAGCCCGTACCAATAGATGGGCAGGCCGAATAGGTTAAATGCAATGCGAGATATTTCAAACTCTAAGCCAAGAGCGGGGAATTGCACAAGATTTGTCATGAAGGCTCCTTTTGAACAGGGTCTAATTTATGTTTTATTGTGGATGCGCAGATATTTTTATTCTACCGGGCGCACCACAACAAAGGCACTGTTTTCTTCTTTTAGTAATTCATTTAGCGCAGCGTTGATGTCTTCGGCAGTAATGGAGGCCATTTGTGCTAAAGCATCTGCCGGGGTGCGTTTGTGGAAATAGCTTGAGGCCAGCATGACGGCCACACGCTCTACGCTTTCTAAATCACCAATGGCTTCGCCATACATCATGCGGCGGCATGTTTCAAATTGTTTTTCATCCACACCGTTCTTTCGCATGTTTTCAATTTCAAGCAACACTTGCCGGCGAACTTCTTCCGGCTGCTCGCTTTCGCCTGTGAACATAAAGTGCAGGCAGTTTTCGAAACAACCAAATTCACCACCGAAACCGGGTTGCACCAGCCCTTGGTCATATAAGCGCCGGTAAAGCGTGCTGCTTTCGCCACAAAGAAGCTCTGTAAGCAAATCACAAATCACCTCTAGGCGGGTGTTGTTCTTTTGCGTGGGAATTTCCTTAAAACCAAGGGCAAATAGCGGCATGGAAACCGGCATTGAAAATTCACGGTGTTTTTCTGGCACGCTTGTGGGCTCATCGGGGAAAAACCGTTGCACGGGCCTGCTTTCGATGGTGTCGATGCCGGCTCTTTTTACAGCGGCCATCAGTTGCTCCATGCTTACATTTCCTGCCACACATAAAGCCATGTTGCCGGGCTGGTAAAATGCTTTCACACAGTCGTACAAAAGTTCTGGTGTGATATCGGCAATGGTGTCTATGGTGCCCACAATGTCGTCGCGCACAGGATGGTTTTGATAGAGGCATTCCAGCAAAGCAAAGATACAACGAAGCTCTGCGTTGTCGTCGTACATTTTGATTTCTTGCCCAATAATGCCTTGTTCTTTTTCTACAGTTTGTTTTGTAAAGTGTGGGCTGCTTACAAACGAAAGCAAAATGTCTAAATTTTCTTCAATACAGCTTGTGGCCGTGAAAATATAGCTCGTTTGTTCAAAGCTGGTGTAGGCATTGGCCGATGCACCTGTTTTTGCAAACAATTCAAAGGCATCCACACCATCTTCGTTTTCAAACATTTTGTGTTCTAAAAAATGAGCAGTGCCTGCCGGCAAGTTCGTGCGGCCGGCGCCGTAGTCATAGGCTCTATCTACCGAACCGAAATGTGTGGTATAAATGGCGTGCACAGCACCGTATTCCGGCATAGGAAGCAGGCGGATGGCAAACCCGTTTGGTAAAATGGTTTCTTCAAAATGCAGGGCTTGTGTAGCTGCTTTTGGTAAAAAATCAGGCATTATACATCCTCCTTGCAGGTAAGCACATACTGCAGTGCCGGTGTGAAGGAGGAAAGTACCTCCTGAACTTCGTCGGCACGCACCGACTCTATAAGGGCCGTTTCTTCATCTAAGCTAAGGTCGCTTTCACGTAGATGCTCGTTAAATACCCAGCTTGCAAGTGCATCGGGGCTATCTTTTGCAGCAAGAAAGGCATTTTTTAAAGCGGATTTGGCAGCTGTTAATTCTTGGGGCAACACCGGGGTGTGTTGCAGCTCGGTAAATTCGTGTAGCATGGCCTCGGCAGCACGCGGGGCATCTTCGTGGGCAATGCCGCTATCCATGGTTAACGTTCCACACAGCGGCGCGTAAGAAGAAGTGCAGTAGTAACAAAGGCTTTGCTTTTCGCGAACATTCATAAATAAACGGCTGGTAGGAAGGCCGCCCAATAAGGCACTGGCAAGGCGCATAACGGCATCTCTGCGTGCATCTGCTTTTTGCCCACTTGTTAAAATGATGCAAAGTTTGCCTTGGGCAGTATCCATTGCTTCACTTATTTCCTTGAAATCATCAGGCGTTTTTACAACACTTCGAGGTGAGGGCGAAACAGGTGCACGCTCTATTTTATCGAGGCGTTTTTGCAGTGCATTTTTCACTTTTTCAGCCTCTATGCCACAGCATGTTACCTCTAGCTGGGCGGTTTTAAGAAGTTCTTGGTAGGCTGTAAATAAGCTGTTTTGGGTAACATGCTCCATCTCATTTAAATACCCGGCCGATTCTATACCAAGCGAAGTGTTTCCATACAGCTTGCGCCTGGCTTGGCGTAAGCAATAGCTGCGCTTTTCGTTCAGTTCACTTTTCAAATAGTCTGTTTGTTTTGCCCGTTCAATTTCCACATCAAGGTTTGCAAAGATTCCGTTTTCTAAAGCAGGGTTAAACAACATGTTGCAGCATAAATCAATGTATTCATGCTCTAAGTCTTCTGAATCCAGGGCAAACCCGTTTTTTAGGCCGGATATTGCCATGGTAAGAATGCGGTTGGACCCAGCCATATAGCTTTCGGCGCTTAGTTCTGCACCATATAAGTCGAATAGTTTGCGCGAAAGCAACATGGGGTCTGCAATGGTGGCGCACCTTCGCTCAAGCACATGGGGCAACAGTGCAAGCTCGTTTGCGTTTTGACGGTTGCCCGGGATTACCATATGAAACACAAGCAAATTGCGTTTAAATTTTTCGCCCGGTATCACCGTGATAAAAGTACCCTTTCCAATCTCTTGTCGAATCATAGAGGCTCCTTTTCTGAAAACAAAATGGTTGCATAGTGTGAAAGTGGGGCAGCGGTTTTACCATCCAAACCTCACAGTGAGGGGGCCGTGCATTATTCCACTTTTGCCAACAAAGCCGCCTTTCGGCGGCTTTGTTGTGTGTTTAAATTAAGGTTTAGGCCAAAGCAACAGAGGTAGCACTTTGGCTGGAGGCAACAACCGGTGGGGAAGAAGGCTGTGCCGCCACGTATTCTTCTAAACAAATACCACTGTTTGTGATGGCATGTGCGTCCGTTGCACCCACA
Source organism: uncultured Oscillospiraceae bacterium (assembly GCA_964370195.1). Classification (GTDB taxonomy): domain Bacteria; phylum Bacillota; class Clostridia; order Oscillospirales; family Ruminococcaceae; genus JAAYCI01. Next base: position 8,303 of record CAYJIH010000003.1, on the reverse strand, counting down.
TAGCGGAAATGGTAAGGTTGAAAATCAATGCCGGTAATTTCGGCCTTGTTTTCAGGAAAACGCAAAATAAATCCATAATCGGCTGCATTGGCAAGAAGCCAGGCATATTCAGGGGTTTGTGCAAAAGCTTGCACACCTTCTGTTACTGTAGCAGTGCCAAAATCTACCGATAAGCACGTTTGGCGGTCTGAGTATCCGTATGGTGGTTCGGCTCTTCGGGCCAAGATATCGGCTTCGGTTGCATCGCTACCTTGGGCTATGTAAGTGTCTACAAGGTTTTGGTAACGGGCGTTTTGCTTGTCTTCGCCGGGGGCTGTCCACAATATGCGCAGCGTGTTGCCTTCGATGGCGTTGCAATCGGCAATCATCTGTTGTAGTTCAGGCAAAGCGCGTACGTCGAAATAATGTGTTACACCATCTTGGTCATAGGTGCCAAGTTCTGGTGCAAACCCTTCGGGCATGGGGTTGTTTTGGTTAATAAGCAGTAAATTCCATGCGCTGGGGTCGGCCGCTGTAGGTGCCACCGCTGCCACCGCTTGCGAGGGTGACAGCATCGAACTTACCATTTCATCTTGTGGCGTTGTGCGTTCTGTGGGCGACAAGATGGCGCGGAAAATCATTACCACCATGGTGACTACAAGAATAACGCCAAGTAAGCAGGCACCCAGCACTAAAAGTTGCCGTCTGCGCTGCTTTTTTCTACGTTGACTACGTAGAGCTTGGCGTCTGCGATATTCCATTTCTTCTGGGCTTTGGTAGGGTTGTTTGTCCACCGGCATTTGTTTCTCCCATGCAATTATAAATTACAATGTTTCATATATCGCTTTATTATAACATGTGGGCATGGGAATGGCAAGATGTTTGCAGGAAGCGGTGTGTTTATTGCAATTCGTCAAAAGCAGCGTGAATTGCTTGCACAGCGCGGTCGGCATCTTCTTTTTGAATTAAAACAGAAATTTTAATTTCGCTGGTAGAAACCATGCGGATGTTGATGTTTGAATCGGCCAATGCTTCAAACATGCGTGCGGCAACACCAAAGTGGCTTTGCATGCCGGCGCCAACAATACTTACTTTGGCAAGGGTGTTGTCAATAGAAACGCCACCTGCTTGGAATAATGCCAAGTTTTCTTCCAGCAATTCTTTCACAACGTCGGCATCGCCTTGTGGCACAGTGAAGATAACGTCCATGTTGCCGCCGCGTCCAGAGGCTTGCAAAATGATGTCTACATTGATTTTGTGTTGGCTGACGAGAGAGAAGATTTTAAAGTTGATGCCCGGCACGTCCGGCACATCGGTTAAGGTAACAGCAGTCACCTCAGTATCTTTTGCAGTTCCTTTAATCAGCATTCCTTCATTCATGTCTAAAACCTCCTTCACAATCGTTCCTGGTTTTGGATCTAAGCTACTTAGAACTTCCAGGGTTACTCCGTATTTTTTTGCCAGCTCTACGCTGCGGTTGTTAAGTACTTTTGCGCCAAGGCTAGCCAATTCCAGCATTTCGTCAAATGAGATAATATCTAGTTTTTTTGCATTTGGCACAAGGCGTGGGTCGGCGGTGTAAACACCGTCTACATCGGTGAAAATTTGGCATTTGTCCGCTCTCATGGCCGCGGCAATGGCCACAGCACTTGTGTCCGAGCCACCACGCCCCAGTGTGGTGATGTCATCATTTACATTGATGCCTTGGAAACCGGCCACAATGACGATGCGTTTTTTGGCAAATTCGCTTTCCAAACGCTCTGTGTTTAAGTTTTTGATGCGGGCTTTGCTATAAGCTCTGTTTGTTTCAAAGCCGGCTTGCCAACCGGTGAGGCTGACGGCTGGGCAACCCAGCTCTTGTAAAGCCATGGCAAGAAGCGAAATGCTAATTTGCTCGCCTGAGGATAAGAGCACGTCCATTTCACGCGTGTTGGGTCTTTTGGAAATTTGGTCTGCTTTGTCTACAAGCACGTCGGTGAAGTCCCCTTGTGCTGAAACAACAACAGCCACATCATTGCCGGCGTTGTAAGTGTCTGCCACGATACGGGCTACGTTGAACAACCGCTCTGTGTCTCGCACAGAGGTGCCACCGAATTTTTGTACAATCAAAGGCATTCTATTCATTCCTCTCACTTTTGAATTGGTGTATCTATTTATATTATTGAAATTTTACCCTAGGTTGGCGGGCCAAATTTTCATCGCTTCACACGCTTCGTCTTCATGGCTTACTAAGAAGCCTCTGGCCTCTTCCTCAGTGAGGTTTGGCACTGCGTAGGCATTCTCTGAAAGTTGCACGGCACCCGGCAACATTTCAATGTCTCGAATGCTTTCGGCGCGCAAGTACCACTCGCATGCACCGCCTGCATTGTGGTGGCTTGTTTGTGGCTCGGTTGGTTTCCAGAAAAGGCTGTTGTGGATGCGTGCACCTTCTTTCATTGCATCTATGATATCGGCCACCACGGCACTGCCGGTTGGCAGTTTGCCGGCGCCTTTTCCGTAAAACAGTACTTCGCCCAGCATGTCACCTTCCACTTTCACAGCGTTGAACACATCATTTACGCCGGAAAGTTGGTCACTGCTACGCACCATCATGGGCTCTACTGCCATCGAAAGCTCGCCATTGTCATTTTGTTCACACCAGCCAATCAATTTGATGCTGCAATTTAGTTTTTTAGCCATGGCCATGTCATCCGGTGTGATATTGCGGATGCCACGTGCACGCACATTTTCAGGAAAAATATGTTTGCCAAAGGCAAGTGAGGCCAAAATGGATATTTTACGGCAAGCATCGATGCCATCCACATCGTCCGAAGGGTCTTTTGTTTCGGCATACCCAAGGTCTTGCGCCTCTTTTAATGCAGCGCTAAAATCCATGCCGGCTGTTTCCATACGGCTTAACATAAAGTTTGTTGTGCCGTTGATAATGCCGGCTACCGAGTGGATGCGGTTTGCTGCAAGGCATTGATGAATGGGGGTGATGATGGGGGTGCCGCCACCCACGCTTGCCTCAAACAAAAAACAAACGTTATGGTCTTTGGCGCGTTGCAAAAGCTGTGCGCCATACTGTGCCACCATTTCTTTGTTGCTTGTTACCACATGGCGGCCACTGTCTAGTGCGCGGCATACATAGTCGTAGGCAGGTTTTAGCCCGCCAATGGTCTCCACTACAACGCGCACTTCGTCATCTTCTAAAATGGGGGCGATATCTTGCACGTATTGTGCATTATCTGCTTCGGCTTCTGGCTCGCGAATGTCACAAATATAGCCAAGCTCCAATTTTTCTCCAAGGCGGCGCTCAATGCCGGCTGCGTTGCGTAATAAAATTTCGCGCACACCGCTGCCCACAATGCCACAACCTAAAATTGCTAGTTTTGCCATTCTTTCCTCCTAAATATTGCTTGCAGGCAAAGTTGCCCTTATTTTTTTTGCCAAATATCCACCACGGTACGTTGTTGCTTTAGGTTTTCTAAAAGTTGTACTACAGTACAGTTCATGCCACTGGTACGCACACTTACCGCCACATCAGCCGCACCGTTTTCAGGCAAACTTTGGTTGATGGTTACAATACCTGCACCAACGTCTGACACTGAAGAGAGAAGTTCTTGTAAGGCGCCTGTTTCATCGAGTAGCTTTGCACGTAACGTAATCACTTCGCTACCAAACGAAGCATGAAACACCGAATCTTTGTATTTATAGAAAGCACTGCGGCTAATGTCTGCCATTTGAACCGCTTTTGATACATTTTTTGCTTCACCGCTTGCTAAAAATTCTTTTGCTTGAAGTACGCGCAAAAAAACTTGTGGCACCACCGATGACTCCACTAGAAGATAGTGCATTTCCTCCATGAATTGTACACCTCTCAAACACAATTGTACCCAACAAGAATACTATACCACAAACAAAGTGGCAATTTCAAGCCCTAGATTTGCTATAAAAACGTAAAACAATTCAATTGCGTTACTGTGGCGGAAATAACTTGTTTTTATAAAGGTTTTATGTAATTTACATTTATTTTATTAAGTAAAAAGCGTGTTTTTTTGTTTAGTGATACACTGCAGAGTGTGGCGTTTTGCCATAATTGACTTTATTGATGATTATTTGATACAATAAAGAGCAGAGAAAAGTGGGGGCGTATCGCTTCCTAAATGAAATTATAGCATTGAGGAGTTAATTTGTGAATACCGAAAAACTGGCACAGTTGCTATTTCCGTGTGGCCTTGAAACTTGCGAAGAGGTGGAACTGCGTTATCCACCGCGAACATTAAAAGAAGGTGCACGCGTAACACGTATGGCACCAAGCCCCACCGGCTTTATGCATTTAGGCAACCTTTATGGGGCCATTGCCGATGAGCGCCTTGCGCATCAAAGCGAGGGTGTTTTTTATTTGCGCATTGAGGACACCGACCAAAAGCGTGAGGTGGAGGGTGGTGTTGACACCATCGTGTCTGTGTTTGAGGAGTATGAATTGCCGTTTGATGAAGGTGCCTGCAAGGGCGGAGAACGCGGCGAATATGGGCCTTATTATCAGCGCATACGAAAAGATATTTACCACGTATTTGTGAAAGAACTTGTGAAGCAGGGCAAGGCATATCCTTGCTTTTTAAGCGAAGAAGAGTTGGCCGATATGCGAAACGAGCAAGTGGAGCAAAAACTTGATTTTGGCTGTTATGGCCGCTTTGCTCGCTACCGTGATTGTGAATATGAAGAGGTGGAACGTCGTATCCAAAGTGGCGAAAGCTATGTTGTTCGCTATCGAAGTGAAGGGGAAGCAGAAAATCGTATTAAGGTGGGCGATGTAATTCGCGGTGTTTTAGAACTGCCGGAAAACATCCAGGATGTGGTTCTTTTGAAGCGTGATGGCATTCCCACGTATCATTTTGCCCATGTGGTAGACGACCATCTGATGCGCACAAACCTTGTGGTGCGTGGCGAAGAGTGGCTTGCTACACTGCCCATTCACATTCAGCTGTTTGCAGCCATGGGCTGGAAAGCACCGAAATATTTGCATACGGCTCATTTGATGAAACAAGATGGTGCCGGAAAACGCAAGCTATCGAAGCGTAAAGATCCAGAGCTTGCACTTGGTTTTTACAGCGAGATGGGGTATCCCACTGGTGCAGTAAAAGAATATTTGATGACATTGCTTAATTCTAATTTTGAAGATTGGCGCATGGCGAACCCAAATGAGGACATGAATCGTTTTGCATTCTCGGCGAAAAAAATGTCGGTATCCGGCGCACTTTTTGATATTCAAAAATTGGATGATGTGTCTAAAACGGTGATTAGCCGCATGGAAGCGGATGAAGTGTTGGCGCTTTTGCTTCGTTGGTGCGAGCAATATGATGCTGATTTTGCGAAACTACTGGCGCGAGATACTGAGTATGCAACACGCATTCTCTCTGTAGGGCGCACGGGGCCAAAACGCCGTAAAGACATTACAATGTGGCGTGAGGCCAAAGAATATCTCTCTTTTTACTTTAAAGAATTATTTGTGCCGTGCTATACGTTGCCACAAAATTTGAATGCCGAAAAAGCACGCGAGATATTACAGAATTATCAATACGACCCAAAAGCAGAAGCCGACGTATGGTTTAACCAGCTTAAAGAATTGGCGGAATCTGTTGGTTTTGCTGCAAATATGAAAGAGTACAAAAAAAATCCAGAAGCGTTTTCCGGCCATGTGGGGGATGTGTCGATGTTGTTGCGTTTGGCCATTACGGGGCGCGAACAAAGCCCGGATTTGCATGATGTGATGCAAATTTTAGGGGAAGACTGTGTGGCACAACGTCTGCGTGACATGGCACAAAATATTTAATGGACACAATTTGAAGATAATTATATTCGGAGGACGCTATGAGCGAATGGACAGAAAAAATGGAGCTTGACTCTAATTTTATTTACGATATCATCGAGGACGATTTAAAAAATGGGTTTGGGCGCAGCATTCACACACGCTTTCCGCCAGAGCCGAACGGGTATTTGCATATTGGCAGTGCCAAAGCGATTTGGATAAACTATTCAGCAGCGAAAAAATATGGTGGTACATTCAATTTGCGCTATGATGATACAAACCCGCTGCGTGAAGACGATGAGTATGTAAAAAGCATTGAAGAAGATTTGCGCTGGCTTGGTGCTTTGCCGGACGGTGGTATTTTTTATGGCTCGGATTATTTTGAAAAATGTTACGAGTATGCAGAGCAACTGATTCAAAAAGGGCGCGCTTATGTGGACGATTTGAATCAAGAGGAAATGCGCGAATATCGTGGCACATTAACAGAACCCGGGCGCGAAAGCCCTTATCGAGGCAGAAGCGTAGAGGAAAATCTTTCTTTATTTCGCCGTATGCGTGCAGGAGAATTTGCCGATGGCAGCCGCACATTGCGTGCGAAAATCAACCTATCGTCACCGAACATGAACATGCGAGACCCTGTGATTTATCGCATTTTACATGCAAAACACCATCGAAGTGGCGACAAATGGTGCCTGTATCCGATGTATGATTTTGCACATCCCATTCAGGATGCCATTGAGGGGATTACACATTCTCTGTGCTCTATTGAGTTCGAAAACCACCGTCCTTTATACAATTGGGTGGTGAATATGATTGATTTTGAACAAAAGCCGCGTCAGTTTGAGTTTGCACGTTTGAACATTACAAATACGGTGATGAGCAAGCGTTATTTGCGCGAACTTGTGGAAACGGGCACCGTAGACGGCTGGGACGACCCACGTATGCCCACTTTATGCGCTTTGCGTCGCCGTGGGTACACACCCTCTTCCATTGTGGAGTTTGTGCGACGTGCCGGTGTGGCCAAAGCGTACAGCACGGTGGACATCCGTCTTTTGGAATATTGTATTCGTGAAGAGTTAAACCAAAAAGCGCTTCGACGCATGGCTGTGCTGGATCCCATTCGTGTCACCATCACAAATTACCCAAAGGGAAAAGAGGAAACGTTCCCCATTTCCAATAACCCCACCGATGCCGAAAGTGGCCGCCGTGACGTGGCATTTTCGGGAAGCCTTTACATTGAACGCGAGGATTTTGCTGAGGTGCCACCGCCTAAGTGGCAGCGGCTGCGTTTGGATGGAGAAGTGCGTTTGATGGGCGCTTATATCGTTCGCTGCAATGAAGTGGTGAAAGATGAAAACGGCACGGTTTGTGAGCTTTTGTGCACGGCCGACCTTGAAACAGGAAACAATAAACCACAGGATGGCCGCAAGGTAAAGGGAACTATTCACTGGGTAAGCTGTGCTCACGCGGTGGAGGCAAGCGCCTGTTTGTATGATAACTTGTTTACACAAGAGGATTTGAACGATTTGCCTGAGGATAAAACATATCTTGATTTCCTGAACGAGAATTCTTTGGAAACATTTGCTTCCTGTAAATTAGAAAATTGCCTTGCTGATGCCAAAGCGGGAGAGCGGTTCCAGTTTGTGCGAATGGGTTACTTTTGTAAAGACAGCAAAACAGAAAATACATTCAACCGCATTGTGAAGCTGAAAGATAGCTTTAAGCTGGATACGTAAGAAATGATGCCGCTTACACTTAGCACACTGAAATGTAAGGGGTGCCTGTAAATGGGGGAGCTGCTTTGAAAACTTTAATTATTTATGCCACAAGGTATGGTGCCACAAAAAAATGTGCCACGCTTTTGGCCGAAGCCCTGCGTGAAGGTGCCGATCTTGTGAATTTGGCAGAACATGAGCGGCCAAACCTTCTTGCGTATGATATGATTGTGGTGGGTGGCCCCATTTATGAAGATCACATCAGTAGCAAGGTGCACCGGTTTTGTAAAAAATACAAATCGGTATTACTGGAAAAACAAGTTGCTTTTTTTATTTGCCAAACGTCCGTTCCCTCTACAGTGCAAGAGGTGTTTGCTGACAATTTTGATGAAGATTTGTTAAACATAGCTTTGGCAAAGGCTACATTTGGTGGGGAAGTGAACTGGGAACAATTGACACATGCCGATCGTCTTCTTTTAGGAAAAGAGACATACCGGCACATTCAGGAACGGCATAGTGAAATTCATTCGGATAAAATAAAAAGTTTTGCTTTGGCGCTTGATTTGCACGATGAGGACTACCATATAGACGAAGTATAAAAGGCTTTTATACTGGATAAATAAAAACCCTAAAAACAAGTTGTTTTTAGGGTTTTTTAGACTGCCAAAAACACCGCCCTTCGGATTTTGGGTCGAATTCATCCGCCGCCTGCGCGCGTTAGACCTTGGGGCGCCGCCCCAAACTCCGCCTGCTTTTCGAGAGATAAGGTACAATAAATTGCGCACTTTCGAAAAGCGAAAAAAATAGACATAGTTTGT
>CAYJIH010000002.1:127936-155387 GCA_964370195.1 uncultured Oscillospiraceae bacterium | reverse complement strand
TTCAAATGCAGTCCCGCCTGAAGGTGGCCGACAACACCGGCGCGAAAGAGATTCAGTGCATTCGTGTTTTGGGCGGCAGCCGGAAACGGTATGCCGGTATCGGTGATGTGATTGTGGCCAGCGTAAAAAAGGCCGCCCCGAACTCTGGCGTTAAAAAAGGCGATGTGGTGCGCTGCGTAGTAGTGCGCTCGAAGCATGGCCTGCGCCGAGACGATGGTAGCTACATCCGTTTTGATGAAAATGCCGCCGTGCTTATCAAAGACGACAAAAACCCGAGAGGCACCCGTATCTTTGGGCCTGTGGCGCGCGAATTGCGCGACCGTGGCTACCTAAAGATTTTATCGCTTGCCCCGGAATCGCTGTAAGGAGGAGCATGAAAATGCAAAATAAAGTTCATGTGAAAACCGGCGATAAAGTGCGTATTATCAGCGGTAAAGACAAAGGTTTGGAAGGAAAAGTGTTGGCCGTTAGCCCAAAAGAGGGCAAGGTTATTGTAGAAGGTCGCGCCATGGTTTCCAAACACGTTAAACCGCGCAGAGCCGGTCAGGCAGGTGGCATTGTGCAAGCAGAAAGCGCAATGTACGCTTCCAAAGTTATGCCTGTGTGCCCAAAATGCGACAAAGCAACGCGTGTGGGCCACACAATTGAAGATGGAAAAAAAGCTCGCACTTGCAAAAAATGCGGTGCAAAACTGTAAAGGAAGGAGCGAAGAATATGCCGAGACTGAAAGACCAGTATAAAGCGGAGATCGCTCCTGCTCTGATGAAGAAATTCAGCTACAAGAGCGTGATGCAGATTCCGAAATTAGAAAAAGTAGTTATCAACGTAGGTTGTGGCGAAGCACGCGATAACCCGAAAGTAATGGATGCTATTTTAAGTGATTTAGCAATCATCACTGGCCAAAAGGCCGTTGTGTGCAAAGCGAAAAAGAGCGTTGCAAACTTCAAACTGCGTGAGGGAATGCCCATTGGCGCTAAAATTACCTTGCGTGGCGACAGAATGTATGAGTTTGTAGATCGTTTGTTCAGCATTGCTTTGCCCCGTGTGCGCGATTTTCGTGGCATTTCGGGAAACAGCTTCGATGGACGCGGCAACTACTCTGTAGGTGTGCGCGAGCAGTTGATGTTCCCTGAGATCGATTATGACAAAATTGATGCTGTGCGTGGCATGGACATCAGCTTTGTAACGAGTGCGAAAACTGACGAAGAGGCCAAAGAGCTGCTTAAATTGCTCGGCGCGCCCTTTGCAAGCTAAGGAGGGACTTTATACGTGGCAAAGACTAGTATGAAAATGAAACAACAGCGCGCGGCAAAGTTCTCTACCAGGGCATATAACCGCTGCAAAATTTGCGGCCGTCCGCACGCGTATCTTCGCAAATATGGCGTTTGCCGTGTTTGCTTCCGTAACCTCGCCTATAAAGGCGAAATCCCCGGCGTGCGCAAGGCAAGCTGGTAATTGAAAGTAAAAGGAGGTCAATGGCATGCACATCACGGATCCTATCGCTGATCTGCTTACCCGTATCCGCAACGCAAGCAGTGCCAGACACCCCAATGTCGATATACCCGCTTCCAACATGAAAAAGTCCATTTGCAAAATTTTGCAAGAAGAGGGCTATGTCAAAAGCGTGCAGTACATCGAAGATCAAAAACAGGGTGTCATCCGCGTTACGCTAAAATATCAAAGCAACGGCACACCGGTTATTGCCGGGTTGCGCCGTGTATCGAAACCAGGTCTTCGCATTTATTCTTCTTGCGAAGATATGCCAAAGGTGATGAGAGGCCTTGGCACCGCAATCGTGTCTACCAGCAAAGGCGTTATGACAGACAAAGCAGCCCGCAATGAAAATGTGGGTGGTGAAGTGCTGGCCTTCGTGTGGTAAGAAAGGGGCAAAGACAATGTCGAGAATCGGAAGAAAACCCATCGTCGTTCCCGCTGGCGTCGAAGTCAAAATTGACGGCGGACACATCAGTGTGAAAGGCCCCAAGGGCACGTTGGATTCCAACATCCACCCGCTTATCTCTGTTGAGATGAAGGACGGAGAGCTACTCGTGACCCGGCCAAACGATGGTAAAGAGGCACGTAGCCTGCATGGCCTTTCCAGAACACTGGTGGCCAACATGGTGCAGGGCGTGAACGAAGGATTTAAAAAAGAACTAGAAATTGTTGGCATTGGTTATCGTGCTGCCAAAAAAGGCAACAATTTGGAAATGAACTTAGGTTATTCGCACCAAGTAATTATGAGCGAAGGCAATGGAATTTCCATCGAAGTGCCGGAACCCACCAAAATTGTGGTATCGGGCATCGACAAACAGGCGGTTGGCCAGTTCGCCGCCGAAATTCGCGAAAAACGCCCGCCCGAACCGTACAAAGGCAAGGGAATCCGCTATGCCGGTGAGTTTGTTGCCCGTAAAGAGGGCAAAACCGGCAAGGGCTAGTCAAGGGAGGCAGAGTGAAGTAATATGGTTAAAAAACCTGACAGAAATCTGGCAAGGTTACGGCGTCATCGCCGTGTGCGCGGCAAGATTTCCGGCACAGCCGAGCGTCCACGTTTGGACGTATTTCGTTCCGCAAAGCACATCTATGCACAAGTAATCGACGATGTTACCGGATGCACCTTGTGCGCTGCGTCCACAATGGATAAAGACTTTGACGGTGTTGGTGGCAACGCTGATGCTGCCGGCAAAGTGGGCGAAATGATTGCGAAAAAAGCATTAGACAAAGGCATCAAATCCGTGGTATTTGACCGTGGCGGTTTTGTCTACCACGGCAGGGTGAAAGCCCTTGCAGAGGGTGCCCGCAAGGGCGGCCTCGAGTTCTAGGAGGAGGAGAATATGGAATATATTGATGGTTCAACACTGGACTTGCAGGAGAAAGTGGTACACATCAACCGCGTTTCCAAAACCGTGAAAGGCGGCCGTATCTTCAAGTTCTCCGCTTTGGTGGTTGTAGGCGACGGTGCTGGCATTGTGGGCTTCGGCCTTGGCAAAGCCGGCGAGGTGCCAGAGGCCATTCGCAAGGGCATTGAAGATGCTAAGAAAAATTTGGTGCGTATTAATTTACGTGGCACCACAATCCCGCATGAGACAATTGGCCGCTTTGGTGCAGGCCACGTGCTTCTTCGTCCGGCAGGCCCTGGTACTGGTGTTATCGCCGGTGGCGCAGTGCGTGCTGTTGTGGAAGCAGCTGGCATTAAAGACATCCGCACAAAGTGCGTGCGCTCTAACAACCCCGTGAATGTGGTTACAGCCACAATGAACGGCCTAAAAGGGTTGGTTAGCGCAGAAGAAATGGCAGCCAAACGCGGAAAATCCGTGAAAGAGATTTTTGTATAAAGGAGGCAGAACCTCATGGCAGAGGAAAAAGTAACACAAGGTCTTGAGAATGAGGCCTCCCAGCCGGCCGAGGCGAAAGCCGAGAAAAAAGCGGCTGCTTCTAAAAAAACTACCGCAAAGGCTAAAAGTGCCAAAAATACAGTGGTGGTTTCCAGCAAAGCAAAAACAGAAGAGGCAGCTCTTGCAGCTGGAAGCGTGAAAATCACGCTTAAAAAAGGCTTGATGGGTTGTAGTGTACGTCAAAGAGCCGTTGCGGCCAGCCTTGGCCTGAAACGTCTTGGTGATGTGAGCGTGCAACCAGACAATGCCCCCACAGCGGGCAAAATCGCAAAAATCGGCTTCTTGCTCGATGTGAGCCGAGCTTAAAACCCCCAAGAGGAGGTGTACAAACAGTGAAACTGCATGAACTCTCCCCAGCAGCGGGGAGCAACAAATCTGCCAAGCGTAAAGGCCGTGGCCATGCCAGCGGCAATGGTAAAACAGCCGGTTATGGCCATAAAGGCCAAAAAGCGCGTAGTGGCAGCAAAAAAGCAGGCTTTGAGGGCGGCCAAATGCCCCTACAACGCCGTTTGCCAAAACGTGGATTTAACAACATTTTTGGCACACACTATGCCATTGTAAAAGTGGGCGATTTAGACATTTTTGAGGCAGGTAGTGTGGTAGACGCAAAAGCGCTGATTGAAAAAGGTCTTGTTAAAAAACCTTTAGACGGCATTAAGCTTTTGGGTGATGGTGAGGTAAACAAAGCCTTGACAGTGCAATTGGCCGCCTATTCGGCCAGTGCAAAAGAAAAAATTGAAAAGGCAGGCGGGAAGGCTGAGGTGATCTAATTGTTCCAAACGTTTCGCAACGCATGGAAAATTGATGATCTGCGTAAGCGTATACTGTATACACTGCTGATTATCGTCATCTTTCGTTTGGGCATTGCAGTGCCGGTTCCCTTTATTGACCCCGGTGCTATGGCGTCTCTTGTGAGTGCGAACTCAGGCGACATGCTCAACTTTATCGATTTTATGACCGGCGGTGCATTCTCCAGTGCTTCACTTTTTGCACTGGGTGTGCAACCTTATATCAACGCTTCCATCATCATGCAATTGTTGGCGGTGGCCATTCCATACCTTGAGCGGCTTCGCAAAGAGGGTGGAGAAGGCCAAAAGAAATTCCAGCGTATCACACGCATCTTTGGTGCTGTGCTGGGTGGTGTTTTGGGCTTTGGCTATTATTCTTTGGTGCGCAGTGGACTTGGGTTAAAATATGGCCCGGGAGACCCGCTTGGAATGCAAATTTTCAGCGGTGTTGTCATTGTAATGTGCTTTGTAGCCGGCAGTGTTTTGCTGATGTGGATGGGCGAGCAAATTGACCAAAAGGGTGTTGGTAACGGTATTTCCTTTATCATTGCAGCTGGCATCATCTCGGGTTGGAGTAGTATTTTTACCGAAACTCGTGGATATTTAGAGCTGGCACAAGAAAACCCACTGATTTATGTGTACTTGCCCATCATTGCCATACTGGCTATTGTGGCGGTTGTGATGGTGGTGGTGCTGAACGGGGCAGAACGACGCATCCCCATTCAGTATGCAAAAAAAGTGGTGGGGCGTAAAATGTATGGAGGTCAATCTTCTCACATTCCGATTAAAGTAAACATGAGTGGTGTTATGCCTATCATCTTTGCTTCGGCACTTACGTCCATTCCGGCTACGTTGATTCGCTTAATTCCGAATGCTACAGATGCAACAGAGCATCCCGTACTCAGCGTTGTTTTAGGCGCTTTTAGTTACGAGGGCTGGCTCTATGCTGTGATTTATGGTATTCTTATAATAGCATTCAATTATTTTTATGTAGCCATTACGTACAACCCAATTCAAATGGCAAACGATTTGAAGAAAAACAATGGTGCTATCCCTGGCATCCGCCCGGGACGTCCAACAAGCGATTTCATTTCGCGCATCATTGGACGCGTTACATTTATTGGTGCATTGTTCTTAGTAGTGGTGGCTGTTGGCCCCATTGCGTTAAGCAATATAACAGGCATCCAAATTGCATTGGGCGGCACATCGCTTCTCATTGTGGTGGGTGTGGCACTGGAAACGTCGCGTAGTTTAGAAAGCTTTATGTTGATGAGACACCACAAAGGTTTTCTAGAGTAAAAAGTTTGGAGGCAGACGATGAGATTGATTCTTTTGGGTGCACCGGGTGCAGGCAAAGGCACACAGGCAGAGTTCATTGCCGATCGCTTCGGTATCCCGTCTCTTTCCACTGGCAACATGTTACGTGAAGCCGTGGATAAAGGTACAGACGTGGGAAAAGAGGCAAAAGGGTACATGGAGTCGGGCGCGTTGGTGCCGGATGAGGTAATCATTGGGATTATTAAAGAGCGCCTTTTGCAACCGGATGCTACGAAGGGATTTATTTTAGACGGTATGCCGCGCACGTGTGCGCAGGCAGAGGCATTGGAAGACATGGGTGTTGACATCGATTTGGTGCTGAACATCGATGTGGATGATGATGCCATTGTGCGTCGCCTTAGTGGCAGGCGCGTTTGCGAATCGTGTGGTGCAAGCTACCACACAATTAGCAAGCCAAGCAAACAGCCGTGTGTGTGCGACCGTGACGGTGGGAAGTTGATCATTCGTAAGGATGATGAACCTGAAACCATTTTGGCTCGCCTAAAAACATACCATGAATTAACCGAGCCCTTGATTGGTTTTTACGATGAACGTAAAAAACTGGCAAGCGTGGACGGCAATTTGTCGGTGAATGAAACAACAGAAGCAGTACTAAAAGTGCTGGAGGAACGGTTTTGATTCCTGTAAAAACACCGAAAGAGATTGAAGCCATGCGAGTGGCTTGTCGCATTTCTGCAGCGGCCCTTGCAGCAGGGGGCGCACTGGTGAAGCCTGGTGTGTCTACGTGGGAAATTGATGCAGCCATTGAAGAGACCATACGCTCTATGGGCGGTGTTCCTAACTTCAAAGGGTATGGCGGTTTTCCGGCGGCAGCTTGCATTTCGGTGGGGGATACCGTAATCCACGGCATTCCTTCCAAAGAGGAAATTTTGCAAGATGGTGACATCGTTTCAATTGATACAGGGGCCATCTACAATGGATTTCATGGGGATAACGCATCGAGTTTTCGTTGTGGAGAAGTGAGTGAAGAGGCCGATAGGCTGATGCGCGCCACGGAAGAATCCCTGTATGAAGGCATCCGTGCTGCACGTGCGGGCAACCGAGTGGGAGACATTGGCTTTGCCGTACAAAGCCATGTGGAAGCCAGAGGTTTTTCGGTTGTGCGTGCTTTTGTGGGGCATGGCGTGGGGCGAAAGCTGCACGAACCGCCTGAAATTCCTAATTTTGGAAAACCTGGGCATGGCGTAAGGTTGGTGCCGGGGATGACACTGGCCATTGAACCGATGATCAACGAAAAAGGGTTTGACGTGCACATCCTAGCGGATGGATGGACAGTGAAAACAAAAGACGGAGGGCTTTCCGCTCACTACGAACATGCCGTGCTAATCACAAAAGATGAGCCGGAGATTCTAACAAGAGTCTAGCGGGGGCAAGCCATGGAAATGCAAATAGGACAAATTGTTAAAAGCCGCAAAGGGCGGGATGTAGAAACGCTTTATGTGGTGGTTGGGATAAAGGAAAACCGAATATTTTTAGCAGATGGCCAACGGCGAACTTGCGACAGGCCGAAGCAAAAGAATATACGGCACCTTTGCCCCACAAATATCTGTTTAGAGCCAGGTGAAATGGGCACTGATCAAAACATCAAAGTGGCTTTGGCTCTTTACAACAAAGAGCATGAGGCGCATGAGCAGGGAGGATAGGAGATTGGCGAAAGATGATGTCATTGAAGTAGAGGGCGTTGTGGTGGAAGCAATGCCAAATGCCATGTTCAAAGTGGAGCTCGAAAATGGGCACCAACTATTGGCTCACATCTCCGGCAAGTTGCGAATGAACTTCATTCGAATTCTGCCTGGTGATAAAGTAACCGTGGAAATGTCGCCTTACGATTTAACAAAAGGGCGCATCACCTGGCGCTCTAAGTAAACGCGAAGCGCCAAAGAAGTGTTTAAAAAGGAGGCGTAAGCCATGAAAGTAAAACCTTCGGTGAAACCGATGTGTGAAAAATGCAAAATCATCAAACGCAATGGTCGTGTAATGGTGATTTGCCAAAACCCGAAACACAAACAACGTCAGGGTTAATAGCCCGTAAGAAAGCCTACAGGAGGTGTAAAAACGCATGGCACGTATTGCCGGAATTGACTTGCCACGTGAAAAGCGCGTGGAAATTGGCTTAACGTACATCTATGGCATTGGCCGTACCACTGCGAGCCAAATTTTGGCCGCCACCGGGATCAGCCCTGATACCCGTGTGAAAGACTTAAGCTATGATGACGAGGGTAAAATCCGTGAGTACATTGAACAACATTTAACTGTGGAAGGTGACCTTCGCCGTAACACAGCACTAGACATCAAACGTCTTGTGGAAATTCAATGCTACCGTGGTGTTCGCCATCGCAAAGGCCTGCCCGTTCGCGGTCAACGCACAAAAACAAACGCCCGCACGCGCAAGGGTCCGAAGCGCACGGTTGCGAACAAGAAGAAATAATTTAGGAGGAGTACATGGCTACAAAAGCATCGGCTAAAAAGGGCCGTACAAAACGCCGCGAGCGCAAAAATATTGAGCGTGGCGCTGCCCACATTCAGTCTACCTTCAACAACACCATTGTTACCATCACAGATGTGAAGGGAAATGCAGTGAGCTGGGCCTCCAGTGGCGGCCTGGGTTTCCGTGGCAGCCGCAAAAGCACGCCCTTTGCTGCACAAACAGCAGCAGAAACTGCGGCGAAAGCGGCAATTGAGCATGGCATGAAAACAGTGGAAGTATATGTTAAAGGGCCTGGTTCGGGCCGCGAAGCTGCCATTCGTGCATTGCAAGCAACGGGCCTTGAAGTGAACATGATCAAGGACGTTACTCCAGTGCCTCACAACGGTTGCCGCCCTCCAAAGCGCCGCCGCATTTAATTAGAAGGAGGAGTTCAAGAATATGGCCAAAAATATGCAACCGATTGCCAAACGTTGCAAAACACTGAACATTTCCCCTG
Source organism: uncultured Oscillospiraceae bacterium (assembly GCA_964370195.1). Lineage (GTDB taxonomy): Bacteria > Bacillota > Clostridia > Oscillospirales > Ruminococcaceae > JAAYCI01. Next base: position 146,945 of record CAYJIH010000002.1, on the reverse strand, counting down.
CGGTGATGGGTTATGCTAAAAAAACCACAACTCGCAACCCCAAAGGGCAAATGCGCAAAAAACAAAGTGAGTATGCAATTCAGCTAACAGAGAAACAAAAAGTTAAGTTTATTTACGGTGTTATGGAAAAGCAATTCCGTATGTATTACGAAAAAGCTACCCGTATGTCCGGTAAAACTGGTGAAAACCTGCTAACAACCATTGAGCGCCGCTTGGACAATGTTGTATTTCGCCTGGGTTTTGCCTCTACACGCCGTGATGCCCGCCAACTTGTTGGGCATGGCCACTTTACAGTAAACGGCCAACGTGTAGATATCCCATCGTTTCTTGTTAAAAAAGGCGACGTGATTGCGGTTAAAGAAAAAAGCCGTGATAGCGTTAAATTTAAAAAGCTACTCAGTGAAGATGCACCGGTTGTTACGCTGCCCCAGTGGCTAGAGCGTTCTCAAAACAGCCTGCAAGCAACTGTTACAGAAATGCCAAAGCGTGAAGATATTGACTTTGACGTTGAAGAGCATCTGATCGTTGAGCTCTATTCTAAGTAACCCGCTAGTTGCCACAAAATCTTGTGGCTAGTACTCAAATGATATGACGGAGGGTTAGTTGATGATGGAGATAGAACGTCCGAGAATTGAAACAGCCGAAATTTCTTCCGATGGGCGCCATGGTGTTTTCATTGTGGAGCCCCTGGAACGTGGGTTTGGTACGACATTGGGCAACAGCTTGCGTCGCATCTTGTTGTCTTCGTTGCCCGGTGTTGCAGTTACCTGTATAAAAATTGATGGTGTTGTGCATGAGTTTTCCACTGTGGAAGGCATCAAAGAAGATGTTACCGAGATGGTACTCAACATCAAAGGCATCAATGCAAAGTTATACAGCGATACAGCCAAAACGGTTCGGCTTGAGCTTAGCGGTGAAGGCGAAATCACCGCAGGCGACATTCCCCAAGACGCTGATCTTGAAATTTTAAATCCAGATCACCATATTGCTACGATGGCAGAAAATGGCAAGATTATTATGGATTTAACATTTGATAAAGGGCGTGGCTATATGCCGGCCGAGCGTAACAAAGCAGCAGCAGAGGAAGCCGGCCTTGGGGCCATTTCGATTGATAGCATTTACACGCCGGTATTGAAGGTGAACTATTCGGTGGAAAACACTCGTGTTGGCCAAATTACCGACTATGATAAGCTATCGATTGAGGTATGGACAGATGGTACCTTGAGTGCCAAAGAGGCGATGAGCCTATCTGCCAGAATTATGATTGAACATTTGAACTTGTTTGTCAACCTAAGCGAAGATGCAATGGACACCGAAATTATGGTGGAAAAAGATGACAAGGGCAAAGAAAAAGTGCTGGAAATGACCATTGAAGAGCTGGATTTGTCTGTGCGCAGTTTCAACTGCCTCAAACGTGCTGGCATCAATACAGTGGAAGATTTAACCAGCAAAACCGAAGAAGAGATGATGAAGGTTCGCAATTTGGGCCGCAAGAGTCTTGAAGAGGTTATTGAAAAATTACATTCCCTTAGCCTTCGCTTAATTGACGAAGAGGAATAGGGAAATGAAGAACCCCCCAGAAAAGGAGGTAAGCTAGGATGCCCGGAACTCGTAAACTGGGAAGAACCAGCGACCATCGCAAAGCGATGCTGCGTGGTATGGTCACCTATCTGTTTGAAAACGGCAGAATTGAAACCACGGTTACACGTGCCAAAGAGGTACGTTCCATGGCTGATAAAATGATCACACTAAGCAAGCGCAGAGATTTGCATGCAAAACGCCAGGTTTTCTCCTATATCACTAAGGAAACGGTTGCAAAAAAAGTGATTGATGAAATGGGTCCAAAATATATGGATCGCACCGGTGGTTACACACGCATCATTCGCACCGGCCCACGCCGTGGCGATGCTGCACAAATGGCAGTAATTGAGCTTGTGTAAAAAAATTAGATAAAAAAATAACCTTTGCCTTTTGGCAAGGGTTATTTTTTTACTTTTTGCATCAATGCTTACAGCGTGGCGCTTATGCTCCATCATTTTTAGTATAAGAGCAATCGAGATTGAAGGTACATTAAAAATTTATAAAAAACAAGTTACTTCCACGCGTTTTTAACCATAAAAATGCAAGGTAGCAAGCAGAAATCAGAAGCAGAAAAGGAAGAAAAAAGCGCAAAGGGCCTAGCGGCAACACTGTGAAAATGCTGTAAAGAGTAATAAGAATCATCACTTGGATAAGGTTCATTAGCAACCCAAGGAAAGAGCTCATACTTTGTTTAATCACCACAATTTCACTCGATGAATCCAGTTTTGGGTGTAATAGGTTGCATATAAGCCCTATTGTTGCAGTAAGAGCAGCATTGGCGAGAGTGAGGAGTGAAATTTCCACGATATTTAAAACCGGCAAAGATAGAACAAAGCCGAATATAGGAGTAGAAAATAGAATACACACAAAAGAGCATACAAAGGGGAAGCTGATTTTTGCAATAAATATTCTTTGTGCAGAAAGTGGCAAACTTTTTAAAAGCCAAGATGTTTTATTTTCTAAGCTAAGGCAAACGGCCGAAGGCTGAAATGTGAGGTTGGCAAAACAAACAATGGAAAGAACAAGGATACTGCGAATGGAGGTGGGGTGAAGGCCAAGGTCGTAAAACATTTGCATATAGGGCGCAAGAATTGCCTTAACATCGTTTTGAAACAGAAGGGAAGCTACTGCTGCAAGGATAAGAAGAATATAGCCGAATCCGGCGTTGAGGAAATAGCCGGGGGTACCAAAAAATCGCTTTGCTTCTTTTGAAAAAAGTGCCCAAAAAGGGCTTTTGGTTTGCATATGCGTCAACTTGAATTTGGTGTGGCTTCGACGGGAAAGAAGCCCTGTAAGCAGCTGCTTATAAAAGCAGCTAATACCAAAAGAAGCGGCGAAAAATGGAAGTGTGCATAGAAGAACAATAAGGAAGAAAGATAGAATATCACCCTGCGTACACGCCAACATCGCCCAAGACAAAGGAGGAAAAGCATGCGTGAGCTGTTCGTGCAAAGAGAGGATGGACGTAGTGGAGGCAGAAGAAAATGTGATATTGAGCACCATGATACATAGAGGCATTAGAAAACCGATGAGGATAGAAAAAACATTTTTAAAAGGTGTTTTGGCAAGAATAAAACTATAAAACAGACCAAACACAAGAGATAGAAGTGTAGGAATGAAGGATAAAAAGATACCAAGAATCAGCAATGTGAATAAAGGCAATGGGCTTTTCTCATCTGAGTTTATGAGAAAAACAATCCCTACAGGAAGAAAAAATAGCTCTAATATAAATAGAACTTCCAAATAGAGTGCAGAAAGCCGCGCTAGTAAAATTGTGAAAGCAGAAACAGGAAAGCTAAAAAGCTGTCCGTTATCGCTTGCAGAAAAAAGCAGGCTTTGCGCAAGATAGATGGTAAGCGTGGTACAAAAAAATATACCAAAAAAGATCATTAAACTAAAAAGGGCATCTAATTGGCCATGTGGTGCAAGAGTTTGTGCCAATAGCGAAGAATATAAGCCAGACACATAGAGCATCAGTGCAGACAATGAGAGCAATACTACCCAGCCGGATGATTTGCGTTTCGTCGTTTTTCCACTGTTGCTATTGCCAAACGTAGAAAGCAGTGCGTTTAGCAAATTAAGGCGTACCAAAACAAAAAACTTTGTCATTGTTGCGCCTCCGACACCGGGGCAGGGGGCTGTTCCGCCAATTCTAAAAAAACAGCCTCTAAACTACTTTTTCCAACAATATCGGCTGTGGTGCCACATTCTAGAAGCTGGCCTTTTTGAATAATGGCGATTTTATTGCACAGTTTTTCGGCTACTTCCAAAACATGGGTGGAAAAAAAGACGGCACCACCATTTTCACATAATTCTTTTAGAAATTGTTTTGTTAAGAAGGTTGCCTTTGGGTCTAGGCCTACAAAAGGTTCGTCTAAAATGAGCAGTTTTGGCTCGCGGATGAAGGCGGAAATGAGAGCCAGCTTTTGGCGCATTCCATGAGAGTAGCTTGAAATTGTGTTGCCCAAAACACCTTCCATTTCAAAGGCAGTAGCATATTTTTCTGTAAGCATTAAACGGCTTGATTTTGAGATTTCATAAATATCGGCAATAAAATTAAGATAGTGTATGCCGGTAAGAAATTCGTATAAATCGGGGTTATCGGGCAAGAAGGCCAGTGATTTTTTTGCTGCAATTGGATTTTTTTCTATGTCGTGCCCGTTGACGAGAATTGTGCCACTGTCGAAGGATAAAATGCCCGCAACAGCGCGTAGGGTGGTGGTTTTGCCGGCACCATTGTGCCCAATAAAACCGTAGAGGTCGCCGGCGGCAACCTCTAGGGATAAATTATCTACGGCTTTTTGCGTGCCGGTATATGTTTTTGTTAACTGCTGAATGCGAAGCATCTAAACCTCCAATGGTATAAATACTGTTAAAAATGATGTTGCTTTCTTTTCCGTTAAGAATATACAATGCAAACGCGCATCAAACCAGGGTGTGTTTTAGTAAAACTCTTGCTTTAAACTTCGCGAAAAAAGGTCATTTAAGGCTTCTTTGGGTGGGGCGTTTTCGTAAAGTACAGCGTGGATAGCAGAGCAAATGGGCAATTCGATGTTGTATTGTTTAGCAAGAAGGATGAGTGCGCGCACAGTGTAATACCCCTCGGCTAATTCGGGAAAGTTTTGGCCTTGGGCTAGGCAAACACCAAAATGGTGGTTGTGGCTATGCTCGCTAAAAACAGTGGCCTCGTAATCGCCAAGATGGCAGAGCCCATAGGCCGAAAGCTCGTTGCCGCCCATGGCTTGAATAAGCCGAGCTACCTCGCGTGTGCCACGGCTCATCAGGGGGCCTTTGAGGCTTGAAAGAGAGAAACCATCTAAAATGCCGGCGGCAATGCCCACCACATTTTTGGCGGCAGCGCCAATTTCATTGCCAAGCAAATCATCCCCATAGTAAAAACGGATTAAATCGCCGGAAAACTGCGAAATCAAATGCTTTTTATCGGCATCGCTTTCGGCATCAATGACCATGCAGTTTGGAACACCTCGTGTGAAATCCTGCGCATGGCCGGGGCCCAACCAAACAGCAGCACGGCAGTTTGGGCCGGCTTCTTCGGCCACAATTTCTGTTAGCCGTTTGCCACTGCCAATTTCAAGCCCTTTCATACAAAGCACATATAACTTGTTTTCATAACAGGCCAACTGTGTTTGGAACAGCTGCCGCAAAGACTGTGAAGGAACAGAAACAAGCACCACATCACAGCGCATAGCAACAGCAAGGTCATCACAAAGGCGAACGGATGCAGGCAAGGTGAGGTATGCATTTGTACGGTTTTTTTGTAGTTCAGAAAAGCGTGCACTGCCAGGGCGACCATATAAAACAACCTCATGGCCACAGCGGTTTAAATACCATGCTAAAAAACTGCCCCAGCGCCCACTGCCAAGTACGGATATTTTCAAGAGAGAACTCCTTTGGGGATATTATTCGTGCAAAGTAAGTAGCTTTTGTTTCAACTCACCTTCAATACGGGCAAGTTCTGCTTCTGCCGCTTGGCGTTTTTGCCGTCCATCTGTTTGAATTTGCACCACCTCGTCTAGCGTTTGAATGAGGTTTTGGTTTGTGAGTTGGAGCGTCTCAATGTCTACAACACCTCGCTCTGATTCTTTTGCTGTTTCGATGGTAGCGCTTTTTAACATTTCAGAATTTTTGCGAAGCAATTCGTTTGTCATATCGGTTACTTCACGCTGTGCTTGTGCTGCTTGTTGTGCGTGCTCAAGGCCAAGAGCCAACACCATTTGGCTTTTCCATAGCGGAATGGTGTTCACAAGTGTCGATTGGATTTTTTCACTCATGAGAGTGTCGCTATTTTGAATCATACGAATTTGCGGTGCCATTTGGATGGACACTGTGCGTGTAAGTTCTAAGTCGTGAATTTTTTTATCAAAGCGATCGCATAAATTAACAAGGTCATTAACTGCTTGCGCATCCTCTGGCAAGCCACTTGCAGTGGCTTTTTCCTTTAGTTGTGGCAATTCGGTGCTTTCCACCTCGGCCAGTTTTTTCTTTCCGGCTAGGATATACATCGTAAGTTCTTTGAAGTAAAGTACATTTTGCTCATAAAGTTTGTCAAGCATGGAAATGTCTTTAAGCAAAGTAATTTGATGGCCTTCCAGTGTTTTGGAAATGTGGTTGATGTTTTGCTCAACGGTGGAATAACGGGCTTTCATAGCACTGATTTTATTGGAGGATTGTTTAAAGAAACCAAAAAAGCCTTTTTTGTCTTCTTCTCCCGTATCAAAATTTTTAACTTCTGTTACAAGGTTGCTAAGCAAACCACCCATTTCGCCAAGGTCCTTGCTGCGCACGTTGCTAAGTGCACTTTCGGAAAAAGAAGTCATTTTCTTTTGTGCGCCCGTTCCGTATTGCAATACAATGGTGGTATCGTGCAGGTTGATTTTATTGGCAAATTCATCCACTTGTTTTTGTTCTGCGGGAGAAAGTCGTGAGCGCTCTTCTAGTTCTTGTGTGCTTTGGCTTGTCTCTTGTGGCGCAACAGCAAGTTGCGTTTCGGGTGCACCATCCAAAACAAGTTGAGGTGACGCAGCAGGTGTGTCTATTTCTAAAACAATGCCATCTTTTTGTTCTTCGCTCATGTTGTAACCCTCCCGGTTTATGTTGAATACGTTATTTTACATTCAATTCTATATCAAATGCTTGCTGGGTAAGCCCCTCTTGTTCAAGCATGGCATGCAGGGCATCAATATCGGTTGAGATGTCTAAAGTGTCTTCGTGATATAAACTTTCAAGTAAATTGTTAAAAGCAATATCGATGGTGTCTAAGGTGGATGTGATATCAGCTTTTGCTTTCAAAACAGCATCCATGCGTAAATTTTCTAATTCGTACTGGTGGTATTTCTCTACCAATTTCAAGGTGGTGGGCAAATAATACTCCATAAACTTCCGTGTGTCGGGCAGTTTTTGCGGATGTGCCTCTACATAAGAGAAGATGCGCCCCACCGTTATTTCTAGCCGTTGCAACTTTTCAGAGAAGGCTTCGTCTGCAATGGCCGCGTTGGCTGTGCGTAATTTTTGTAAAGTGGCTTGCCCTTCGCTTCGAAACAGCTCAATGGGGGCCGTTTTGGGGTTTTCTAAAAGACGTTGATGCTCAGCTTCTTGCTCTTCACGCTCTTCACGCGCGCGCTCACTTTCTAAATACAGGTGATAACTCTCGGTCCCTTGGATGATGCACGTTTCACCGGTATCCATCTGAATGTCGTAAAGCAGTTTCTGTTTAAGCGCTTTGCGAATGTCTTTGCGAATGCGAGCGGGTGAAATGTTTGTGGCCGTGCTGAGGGCCTCGATGCTCCACACCGTTTTTTTATCGAAGAAGCCGGCATATTGGCGCAAGCGCTTGATGAGGCCGCGCCCGGCAATGCCGCTTGAAAAGAGCCAAATGCTAGAGGCTGTGAATAACAAAAGCGGGATGGCACCTGGAAGATAAGCGATGGTGGGCATGCTCGCTAGCAGTGCCACAGCAGTAAAACCAACAAATCCGATCCCAAAACAAAAAAGCCCCAAAAGCCCGGAAACAAGGCTGCCCATGCCAAAACCGCTGCGAGAAATGAATGTTTTTGGTGTTACTTTCGCTTTTGATGATTTCATTTGCAAAAAATGTTCTGTTTTGGTAAGGTTTTCTTGCTTTTTTGTGCCGGACGGCGAAGTAAATGCCGGTTGAGGAGCCGGCTTTTTGTTTTTTGGCGTGTTATCTGATGGGAAAGCAGATTCAACGGCGCCTTGCACCGCACTGCCAACATCTTTTAAATGCGACAAATCACCGCTGTCTATTGTGGTGCGAACGGCATCACTAATTTGTTTTGTATAGTCGGGTTGTGGATTGTTGCTCACAAAAAATTCCTTTCCTTTGTACGGCAAAATAAAGAAAATCTTGTTTTATTATACACCAAATATAAAGCAACTGGCAACTAGTTGAGGCAGAGTAAATCGCGCACAACAACACCGGCGATGATAAGCCCTGCGGTACTGGGAACGAAGCTGATGCTGCCGGGGGTGCGTTCTGTGCTGTCACGCTGTTTTGGTGTTAAAGCCGGCTCTTTAGAATAAACGGTTTTAACACCGGTAATATTCCTTTTTTTTAGCTCTTTACGCATCACACGTGCCAAGGGACACATGCTAGTTTGTTCGATATCCGCCACTTCAAAAAGTTCTGGGTGCAGTTTGTTGCCGGCGCCCATTGAGGAAATTACAGGAACATTGGCGGCTTTGGCACGCTGGATGATTTCAATTTTAGCACTCACCATATCAACGGCATCCACAATATAGTCATACTGTTCAAAAGGGAAATCGTGAGCATTGGCTGGCGTGTAATAGACACAGTGGGCATGCACATGGCAGGCAGGGTTGATATCGGCAATGCGCTGGGCCATTATAGTGGGCTTGTTTTGCCCAAGGGTGGAGCATAAAGCAATCAACTGCCGGTTTCGGTTGCTATCGCACACCACGTCTCCATCGAAAAGGGAAAGCGTGCCAACACCGGCGCGTGCAAGGGCTTCTGTGGTGAAAGCGCCAACACCACCTTGGCCAAACACAGCGACATGACTTTTAGAAAGTGTTTGCACACCGTCTTCCCCAATAAGCATGGCAGTGCGTTCTGAAAATGACATAATGTATTCTCCTTGTGTTATCGTGGTATGTGCCACACAAAAAACCGGCTCTTCCGTTTGAAAAACCGGCCTGATGCGGTGAGGGCACTGCATAGGAATTGTTCAGTTGTTTTCGCACAAATAGACATTGGCTTCATACGGCCGTAAATATTTTGAAGCCATTTCATAATTGGAAAGCAATAGGTGGTGTTTATTGGAGATGCGCCCGGGGCGCGAAATTTGCTTTTCCGTTAAATTGATTTCAACGTAACATTTTTCGTTCCCATAAATGCGGAAAAAACAAAGAACATGGCGATTGTTTGTGAACACGGGGTTGAAAGAACCGTAAACAAGGCAAGGGTATTGCCGGCGCAAAGAAATGAGCCTTTCGTAATGATGCCAGATGGAGCGCGGGTTTTCCATTTGCCCATGAGCGTGAAGATGTGCTTGGTTTTGGGAAGGGGGCATCCAAGGAGTGGTGGCCGAAAACCCGCCGCTTGCTTCACCGCTCCACGGGAAGGGTGCGTGAGATGCAAAAATGTTGTCATCATCTGAAAAGCCACCAAGGCCAAGTTCTTCCCCTTGATAGAGAACCGGGGTGCCACGTAAGCAGATCAGCCATGTACCCAAAAGTTTTGCAAGCAAACTGTGGTATACAGGTTGGCTTGCAAGGCGGCTGAGGGTACGTGGCGATTTATGATTTTCAAAAAATAAGGCCATCCAAATGTTTGCAGCACACGTTTCAGAAAAAGAAATGGTATAGTGGCGTAAATGTTGCAATGTAAGGTGAGGAATTTCTTTTGTGCGGCTTTTCAAATGGCCGCTGCTGTATAGAAGGTCAATGCCACCACTACTGTCGTCGGTTAACAGACGCGTTTGTGTACACACGTGTCGCCCGCCTACTTTTCCGAGCAAAAGAACATCTTGCTGTGGCAATGAGTGACGCAGTTCTTGTATGTAGTGCCGAAGCCGTGTATGGTATGCTTCAAATGCGAAGCGATCCATCATTGTTTTTTTAGGCTCTACTTCGCCAAGGGACATTTGTTGATACAGTTTTGTAAGGCCGCCAAGGCAAAAGCCATCAATGCCACGCTGAAGCCAAAATTGGAAAATGCCAGAAAATTCGTGGCGCAAGCGGGCACTTTCCCAGTTGAGTGCAATGCGCCCGTTGTTTAAATAACAGTAGGATTCTTGCTGTGGGATGTAGCGCCAATTCATTTCGCTTAAAGAAGCCTCCCAAGGTGGAGAGCCCGATTTCCAAATGAAATATTCAGGGTGGCCATGTCCTTGCAAAACAGCTTCGAACCAAGGATGCTGTGATGAGACAGAAGACAAATTGATATCAAGCAAAACACGCATACCTTGTGCGTGAATCGAAGAAACAAGAGTATCAAATTGGGCAAGTGTGCCAAAGTCGCTGTGAACATCACAGTGGTTTGCAATGCCGCCTTCTGTACCTTGTGCGAAAACAGGGCATAACCATAAAGTGTTTACACCAAGGCGAGACAAGTAGGGCAGGCGCTGTTCTACACCAAGAAAGTCTCCAAGGCCATCATGGTCAGAATCCATGAAGCTTGGAATGAAAACTTCATAAAGAATAGCCTCTTTCCACCAATAAGGCGTTTCCGAGGGCGATTCTGTTGGCCGTTTGGCAGCACACAGTTCTGATACAAAATGGGCGAAACCCGCAAACGCATACCGATCCAGTACAACAGCAGGAAGGTTTGCTACAAAAGGAGATTCTATCCAGCGGATATTGCGCCCTGTTTTTTGAAGCATGTGAGATAACAACTCGTGCCCCACAGGGTGCTGCCAAAGGTCTTTAACAGTATGGCGATGGCTTAACTTCATGAATGTGGGTACCTCTTTCGGAAAATCAATGCAAATGAAAAGAATAGATAAGTAATAAAATATAGTATAGCGTGAAATTGTGAACAAATAAACCCCCAAAACGCCCGTTTTGAAGAAAAGGCGTTAGGCTGTTAAGAAAGAATCGTTTGCGCTGTTAGGTGCGAAATGCCGCAGTAGTAGCGTATAGATAATACGCTACTATTGCGGCATTTTTTCTTATGAATATAGGGTGCTTTTTTGCCATTTTGATCGTTTAGCGCGTATGTTTATGCCGCTGCGGCCGCTGCTGCCGCGGCTTCGGCGGCGGCAAGTGCTGCTTCTTCTTCGGCCGAAAGATGGCCACTGCACTGTTCTGGAATGGCAAAATCGGTGTAATAGCCCCGTGCTGTTGGGCATCCACTGATGGGTAAATCGCCAGAACGTGTACAATAACTAAGTTCTTGAATGCCCTCGGGTTGTTCGGGGAATTCTCGATAGGGCAAATCTTCTTGCACTGTTTCCATAAGGCTTTTCCATACATTGGGAGGGATGTTGGTAGAGGCAGAAGGCGACCAACGTCCATTCAAGTCATATTCTGTATCGTAGCCCCACCAAACAGCGGTAACGTAATACGGTGTTAAGCCTACGAACAAGCGGTCTTTATCATCGCTTGTTGTGCCGGTTTTCGCAACTGAATCCATCTCGCCTTCTGGTGCCATGCCACCGGCGGTGGCAGAGGCATTTGGCACTGAGCCACGCAGCACATTGGAGAGCAAGCGGTTCATCACATAGCCGCTTTGTGGATCGATAGCTTGCACGGTGGTCATTTCCGGCTCCATTACAACATTTCCGCGCGAGTCCTCTACGCGGTGGTAGCAATGAACGTTGTTATGCACACCGTATGTTTCGTTTCCGCCAAACATTTGGTAAGCGCCCGCCAGCTCATAAAGGCTCATGCCATAGGTCATGCTGCCTAAAACAAGGGGGGCGATGTCCACATCTTCCGGCTTTACCAATGTGGAAATTTGCAATGTTTCGGTTAAAAAGTCGTACATGGTTTCACGCCCAACCCAAAGGCCCACTTGCGCGGCCACCGTGTTGGTAGATTCGGCAATGGCGCTGGCAACGGGCAGCTCATAGTCTCGATAACGGTTGCTAAAATTCGAGGGCCAGTCTTTGGCATTGGGGCTTGCGATGGGATCGCGCGAGAGAACAGGTGCATCCTCTACACCGGTGGAGTATGTGATGAGGCCGGTGTCGATACCAAGGGCATAAGAAGCAATGGGCTTCATGGTGGAACCCACTTGTCTCACAGTGCCCACAACTTCACCGTTTTCGTCTATTGTACCTACTGCACGGTTTAAGGAAAGGCTTTCCGTTTTTTCACCAATGCCACCAATTACACCAACAAGTTCTCCGTCGTAGTTAAGCACAGCGCAAGCGCTTTGCGGCAAAATTTCTGTTTCGGAAATAACATTTCCCTCTTCATCGGTTTCTTGCTCTACAATGGTAAGGCGAGAGGCGTAACTGGGGAAACGGGCAGGGTCCATAAAATAGCCGTCTTCTTCATAGCCGTCAAGGTAGATATCTTCCAGTGCCAGTTGCACGGTTTGGTCGACTGTGGCATAAATACGATAGCCACCCGTATACAATTCTTGAATGGCCTCTTCACGCGTCATGTCCATTTGGGTAATAAAGTCTGCCACTACTTCTTCGAACACAGTGTCAGAAAAATAATTAAACACAGTCCCGGAACTGCCGTTTTCAGAGCCGCCCGGTTCTTGTGCAAGGCCAAGAGGTTCCTCAACTGCGTCATCGTACGTAGCGCGGTCGATGTAGTTTTCTTCTAGCATAAAGTATAAAACATCATTGCGACGTTCAAGGGCATTGTCTGGATTTTGAAAAGGGCTGTAGTAGGTGGGGGCGCGTGTGATGCCGGCAATGGTGGCACATTCTGCCAAAGTAAGCTCAGAGACATCTTTGTTAAAGTATTCTAAAGCGCCGGCTTGTACGCCTGCAATGCGTTCGGATAAGCTCATTGTGTTGAGATACGACTCCATAATCATATCTTTTGAATAGCGGTTGTTCAAACTCCAAGAACGGTAGATTTCGCGCATTTTTCGCTGGTAACCTGCTAAAATACTGCCGTCCTCGCCAATTACTTCGTCATCTCCGGTGATGTTCTTAACAAGCTGTTGGTCGATGGTGGAGCCGCCGAACGTGTTATCTTCAAATTGGATGAATTCGTTTGCCAAAGCATACAGAGTGCGCTCAAAAGAAACACCATGGTGCTCGTAAAATTCACGGTCCTCTGTTGCAACAACGGCATTGATTAAATCTTCGGGCACCTGGCTAAGAGACACCCAAATGCGGTTTTCCGGCCCGATAAGCTCTTGATATTCTATCCAATCATCTTCTTCGGCGGCATTTGGGTTTTCGTGGTTAAGTGCCATGATATAGCTGGTTTGGTTCAGGCGAATATTTTCAAGGTCAAGCAAAGTATCGTCGTCTTGTGTTTCGGTTACCACATATTGCAGCGCTTGCACAGTAATGACGCTAAGGCCCATAAGGAGGATGCAAAAGAGTACCAAAAATGCTTTGCATACATTTAAAAACATGGTGCCTAGCACACTGCGCATGCGGGGCTTGTGTTTTTTTGCGCTCGCCTTTTTGCTTTGTTTTCTACTTTTTTTCTTGGCCGTGCTACCGGCCTGTTTCACAGCGCCTTTTTCAGAAGGCTGCGTGTTTTTTTTCGTTGTTTCTTTTGGCTCGTTAGGCAAAGTGCCTTCTTCGGTGGCAGCGCCCTCTTCGGAAGCAGCGTCCTCTTCGGAAGCAGTGCCCTCTTCGGAAGCAGTGCCCTCTTCGGAAGCGGTGTCCTCTTCGGAAGCGGTGTCCTCTTCGGAAGTAGTGTCCTCTTCAGAAGCAATGCTCCCTTCGGAAGTAGTGTCCTCTTCAGAAGCAATGCTCTCTTCGGAAGCGGCGTCCTCTTCGGAAGCAGCGCCCTCTTTAGTGGGCTGAGGGATAGCACCAATGTCTTTTTCTGCCTCTTCATGCGCAAGGGCTTCCGTGTTGAGAGGGTCCTTATCATGGGCTTGCTGTGCTTTGGGAGCAGTTTGCTTGTTCCCATTCTTTGCAAGATGTTTCTTTTTCCTATTTCTTCGCTTGCTCAAAAACCGTGGCCTCCTTAGGGGTGGAAAGATGAATCGCAAAAACGATTAAACTATTTATGTGATGCAAATAAATGTCCTCTTATAACAGTACAGTATATTATACCATATGAAAGAGGAAAAGAAAGGTTAAAATTTAAGAACAAAATTTCCATAAAGCACAAAACGGGGGAAGAGAATGAAAGGGAATCATAAATGCCAAAATGGTTTTTTTAAAATGCCTTGTGACGCTATCGTTGTTTTTTTTATGAAATTTGTTATAATAGCAAAGAGAGAATCAATAGCTGGGAGGAAGAAATGGAAGTGTTGCAATATCCGTTTGATGCAGCGGTGGTGCTGCAAAAAAAACGTGCGATAAAAAAAGAACTTTTGGCACGCCAGGGGCTTCTTGAAAAAAAAGTGGCCATTGTAGGTGGTAGCACAGTTGGAGAGATTAAAAATATTTTAGAGCTCTTTTTGCTTCAAGCAGGCATTCGCCCCACATTTTATGAGGGGGATTATGGGCTGTTTTACGAAAACGTGGTGTTTGATAGTGGTAGTCTTGCGTCTTTTGCGCCAGACGTTTTGTTCATTCACACAAGCAGCCGCAATATAAAACAGTGGCCTTTGCCACAAGATAGCGATGAACAGGTGCAAAATAAACTAGACGCAGAGTATCGTCGCTTTGAAGCGGTGTGGCAAGCGGCAGAGAAATTGGGCTGTCCGGTGGTACAAAATAATTTTGAACCACCTCGCTTTCGCAATTTTGGCAATATGGATGCATGGGATGTCCGCGGTCGTGTGCGTTTTGCAAACCGGTTGAATGAAAAAATGGCGCAGTATGCAAGCGAACATCCGTCGCTTTTTATACATGATGTAAACTATTTGGCCGCTTGCTATGGGCTGGATAGCTGGTGTGATGACGCTACATGGTATGCATATAAGTATGCTTGTGCAGTGGCGCATATTCCACATTTTTGCCACAGCTTGGCTTCTTTGCTAAAAAGTTTATTTGGCATTACGAAAAAAGCGGTGGCCGTGGATTTAGACAATACGCTTTGGGGTGGTGTGATTGGCGAAGAAGGCGCACAAGGCGTGGAGCTGGGAGATGAAACACCACAAGGCATGGCGTTTGCAGAGTTTCAGCAATATTTAAAAATGCTTGCGGCGCGTGGTGTGCTGTTAAATGTGGCGTCCAAAAACGAAGAAGCAGCGGCGTTGAGCGGGTTTGAGCGGGAAGACAGCCCCTTGAAGCGAAGCGATTTCCTTTGCTTTGAGGCAAATTGGGGGCCGAAAAACGAAAGCATTGCCAAAATGGCAAAAGACATTAACATCTCGGTAGATAGTTTTGTATTCCTAGATGATAACCCTGCAGAGCGTGCATTGGTTAGCCGAGAATTGCCGGCGGTGGCTGTGCCTGATATGAATGAGCCCGAGAAATCGATACATACGGTGGACAGGGCTGGTTATTTTGAAGTGACGGCTTTGTCGGAAGACGACAAAAAGCGTGGTGAAATGTATCGTCAAAACGCAGAGCGGCAAGCAGACGAGGGCAGTTTTGGCAATTACGAAGAGTACTTGAAAAGTTTGGAAATGAAAGCGGAGATAGGCTTGGTAGAGGAGGAAAAGCTGGAGCGTGTAAGCCAGCTTATCAATAAAACAAACCAGTTTAATCTTACAACGCGTCGCTATACAACGGCAGAAGTGGAAAGCTGTATGCGAAGCGAGACCAGCTTGCTACTTTTTGGCCGGTTGATTGATCGTTTTGGAGACAATGGAATTACCTCTGTTATTTTGGCAGAGCAAGAGGGAGACAGTGCAACCATTGAGCTTTGGGTGATGAGTTGCCGTGTGTTTAAGAGGCATTTAGAGTATGCAATGTTTGATGTTTTGCGGGAGTACGCAAGAGAACGTGGTGTAAAAAAATTATACGCCCGTTGGTTGAAAACGCAAAAGAACATATTGGTGCGTGAATTTTATGAATCGATAGGATTTGAGCTTTTGGAAGAAAGCGAAGATGAACGCCGATATTGTTACCATATGCCGCAAGAGTATATACCTAAAAATACCGTAATTGAACGGATATAAAACGCAACATAAAGGAGAAATAATATGGACAGAGCCAAAACAATGGAAGAAATTCAAGAGATTTTTCGCGACAATTTTGATGATGATAGCATTGTGCTTTGCGATGCTACCAATGCGGCGGATATTGAAGATTGGGACAGTTTAGAGCAAATTAACTTATTAACAGCGATTGAGAAAAAGTATGGCTTAAAATTTCAGCTTAACGACGTGAGAAATTTGCAAAATGTAGGTGATTTGCTGGATTTGCTTGCGCGCTTGCGGGGTTAGGGAAATATGAACCACTATATGCTGGAAGAGCTGGAAGTGGGCATGGAAGCCTCGTTTGAGATGCAAGTAAGTGAAGAAAGCATGGAGATGTTTTGCAAATTGACAGGTGATGTGTCGCCTATTCACATGGATGATGCGTATGCGGCAAAGCGTGGGCAACCGGGGCGTGTGGTGTATGGAATGCTGTCTGCCAGTTTGTTTTCAACATTGGCAGGGGTGTATTTGCCGGGCGAAAATTGCTTGTTGCACAGTGTGGAAGCAAAGTTTGCAAAGCCGGTGTTCATTGGCGACACATTGACTGTCAGCGGGAAAATTTCAGAAATCAATGAAACATTTCGTGCCATCACAATTAAAGCAAGCGTAACGAATCAACATGGGCAACGTGTGACAAGAGGTGTTATCAAGGCAGGTGTAGAGATACCTGTAAAGGAAGTGGAATGATGAATACATATATCATTACGGGCGCAAGCAGTGATGTGGGGCAAGATTTGCTCAAGCGCCTTTTGGAAAAAGAACAAGATAGTGTTTTTTTAGCGCAAGGATGCGGGGATTTAGATAAATTGGCACCACTCTGTGTGGAGTATAAAGGGCGTGTTCGCACATTTGATGTGGATTTGACACAGGCGGAGGCTGTGCAGCAGTTTTTGCAAACGCTGGACATGCTAAAAGTGGATGTTACCCATATTGTGCATTTGCCGGCATTGCGTGCCATTAACACAAAATTTAAAAATTTTGATACAGAGAGGTTCGCTTTAGATTGGCAGGTGCAGGTGAACAGCGTGCTGGCGATTACAAAGCACTTCTTGCCCAAAATGGCAAAGAAAAAATTTGGCCGTGTGGTATTGATGTTAACAAGTTATGTAATTGGTGTGCCGCCCAAATTCATGACAGCTTATGTAACAACAAAGGAAGCGCTGCACGGGCTTGCCAAAAGTTTGGCAGTGGAATATGCGTCCAGTGGGGTGACGGTGAACTGTGTGGCGCCCTCGATGATGGAAACAAATTTTTTGGCAGAGACACCGGATCTTGTGGTGCAGGCCAGTGCAGAGGCAAACCCGATGGGGCGCAATGCGCGTGTTGAAGACGTTACACCGGCAATGGTCTTTTTGTTGTCAGAGGACGCGGGATTTATTACGGGTGTTGTGTTGCCTGTTACAGGGGGCAGTGCCATTTTGTAGGGGAACTTGTTTGCATGGAGGATGGAGCGTGAGTGAATTACAATTTCGATTGGCGCGTGAAAAAGACCGAAAAATGATTTTGGATTTTGTACATACCCATTGGGATGTGCAAAATCCTTTTCTTGATGAGCCGGTTTTCTTCTCCTATTATTTCGAGGGAGAAGAAGATTGCCTGCGTTTTGCTTTGGCCGAAGAGGACGGGAGGCTTGTGGCGCTTGCAGGGTATGTGCCGTCCAGTTGTTGCAAGAAGCCGGATATCTGGGTTTCTTTTTGGTTGGCGGATAAAAACTGTAGGGGTGCCGGTTTAGATCTTATGGCGCAAATGCAAACGCTTACAGGGTGCCGCTATATGAGCTGCAATAATATTCGGCCGAAAACACGTGTTTTTTATGAGTTTATTGGTTTTTCAACGGGGCGTGTGGAACATTTTTATCGTTTGGCGAAACGAGAACAATATCAGTTGGCACGGGTACAAAAGACAGAAAGATTGCCTGTGTCTGGCTTTATGTCTTTACATGTGTTGAGTGATGTGATGGCCTTGCGAAACTGTGGTTTCTCGATGCCACAGGCAAACCCTTATAAGGATTTATGGCATGTAGAGCGCCGATATTTTCGGTATCCAAACCAAAAGTATCTTGTGTATGCCGCCAAAGCGCCAAAGGGAGATGCTTCACCACTTGCCTTGCTTGTGGTGCGTGTGATACAGGTGGAGGATTGTTGTGTTTTGCGCATTGTGGATTACATTGGCGATACACAGCATTTGCCACAATTGGGCACAGCGATAGAGGGTCTGCTGCAAGAATATCAGGCCGAGTACATCGATTTTTATTGCGTGGGCATTGAACCGCAGCGCTTGAAAGAAGCGGGTTTTACGCAGCGGGAAGAACATGATACAGAAAATATCATTCCAAACTATTTGGATCCACCGCTGTTTGAAAATACAGAGTATTATTATTTTACAAGCGAGCAAGAACAGTTCCGGCTTTGCAAAGCGGATGGTGATCAGGATAGGCCAAGACATGCGGTGGCGTGCGAAGATGGAGAATGAAAAGAAGTTTTGGCAGAAAAGAGAAGGTTTTGTAGAAACAGTTGAAATGCGAAACAGAATGTGATACGGTACATATAGAAAAGGCATAAGCGCAAAACAGTAAAAAATATAAAACGGAGGCAAAACATGAACGCAGTAGATTTATTAAAAGAGCGTAGAAGTGTTCGCCGGTTCAAAGATGAAAAAGTGAGCCACGACGTATTAAAGGAAGTGGTTGAGATAGCGCGTTATGCGCCGTCTTGGGCTAACTATCAAGTGGCGCGATACACCTTTGTGGATAGCGAAGAAAAAATCAAACAATTGGCTTCAGAGGCAATGTCTAACTTTTCTTACAATATGCGCACTTTGGAAAATGCCAAAGGTGTTTTGATATTGAGCTATGTAAATGGAAAAAGTGGCAAACTTGACACCGGCAAAGGGGAGCTGACCACAACGAACCAGAACGTATGGGAAGTGTTTGATGCGGGGATTGCCTGCCAAACGTTTTGTCTTGCAGCACACGAGAAGGGCATAGGAACTTGCATTTTTGGTGTGTTTGATAAGGACAAGGTGCCACAAATTGTGAACTTGCCTCAGGACGAAAGCGTGGCAGCGCTGATTGTGTATGGCTACCCTGATGGAGACATTCCGAAAACGCCACGAAAAGAAGTCAGCGAGCTCGTTCGTTTTGCAGATTAGCATGTACATTCTTTGCAGTACACTAAAAAATCCCCGAATATGGGGATTTTTTTAATATACCGCAAAGCGGATACGAATAGAGAAAAAGGCGCT
>CAYJIH010000002.1:96674-127836 GCA_964370195.1 uncultured Oscillospiraceae bacterium | reverse complement strand
ATTTTGCAGTTTTATGCCACACTTTTTTGTCATTTGGAAAATTTTATGTTTTTGAAGAATATCTATCGTGCTTTTCGTTTTATTTTATATAGATAAGAATAGAGGTTGGCATGGTTTGCACAACATCAAGAAAGAGGTGGTGATGGCTGGCTGTTATAAATGACATGCAGTTTGTTCAAATGATGCAGCAGTATGAACGGCTTGTGTACACCATTTGTTTTCAGTTCACAAAAAACCACCATGTTGCAGAAGATTTAACGCAAGAGACTTTTATTTCGGCTTATGCACATCGTGATGTTTTGCCATTGGATCATGTGAAGCCTTGGCTGGCACGCATTGCCACAAATAAAGCAAAAGATTATTTGAAAAGTGCTTACAGCAGAAAAACAGAACCAACGGATGATAGCAGTTTTGAGCAAAATGCAACGGTGCTGTTTGCAAGAGAAGAGTGCCCAGAGGCTCTTGCGCTTTCGAAGGAAACGGTGCAGGAAATACAAGGGGAAATTTTAGCATTAAAAGAACCGTATCGGCAGGTGGCAACATTGTTTTTTTTACAAGATAAGCAGGTGGGCGAGATTGCACATATGTTGAAACGCCCTGAAAAAACAGTATACACACAGTTGTACAGATCAAAACAAATACTAAAAGAAAAATTGCAAAGGAGGGAATGAGCGTGTTAGAATACAAACAAAAGGGCCATGTAACCGATGATGACTTGCGATGTTTGACAGAGGAACATGCCACAGAAGAACAGCGGCTAGAAATAAGTGAGCATTTATCGAATTGTATGAGCTGCACCGAGCGGTACCTAGCTATATTAGAACAAGCTCCTTTGTATGAAGTGGCCGTGGCAAGCAAGGTGCAACGCCGCATTGCGAAGAAAAAATGGGCGGTTGTTTTGGGGCGTTATGCAACGGTGGGAACGGCGGCATGTTTTGCAGTGATTGTGTATTTTTCATCTTTGCTCACCACGCAGTATTCATCCAGTATTTCACAAAGCATTTTGGAGAAACAATCGCTGCAGTCTTTATCTTTACAGTGGAGCAGCAACATTACAGATACACTGCAAGCCATACCGGAATCGGTACAAAAGGCGTTGACGTTCGAATTTATTGACAGTGAATTGTTTTTACAAGAAAGTACAAATGATGATTTAAATGAGGAAAATACAAACGAAACGAAATAAATTTTAGGAGAGAGATATAATGAAGAAGAATGGCTTTTTAACGTTCGTCACGGCGTGTATTCCCGGGTTTGGGCAAATGTACTATGGGTGTATGCGCAGGGGCCTTTCTATTGGATTTTGGTTTTATTTGTTGTTTGCTCTTGCCACATTTTTCAATTTTCCGCCCCTTTTTCTATTTCTGCCGTTGATTTGGGCCTATTCATTTTTTGATACATTCAATATACGAGCGTTAACGGCGGAACAGTATGCTGCTTTAAACGATGCATTTGTGCCGGATGGTGTATGGTTTCAGGCTCTTTCATCAGAAAAAATGACATCGGCAAAATCCAGAAAGTATATCGGCTGGGCCTTTATTGTGTTTGGCGGTTTCTTTTTATACAATGCGGTGATGAACAATGCGGCAGTAGAAACAATTTTGTATCGCATTCCAATTTTGGCCATTGTAGTGCAGGTTATACCCGGTGTATTGATTGGCATTGTGGTGATTATTGTGGGTGTTTCGATGCTGCGTGGCAAGAAGCCCGAGTTTATTAACCAGTTGGATGAAGCGATTTTTTCTGAAAAATCAGATGTTGCAGAGCCCGGCAATGAAAATACCGCGCCACCTTTTTCGCTACCGGTGTCCCAAAGTGAACGGCACGAAAATACGCTTGACAGTATGGAGGATGTGGGGGAAGATGCTTTGCAAGAAAGCGAGCCACATGAGCACGTAGATGTTGACTTAGAAGAGGCTACAGTGCCGGAAGAAACTTTCGCATCGATCATAGAAGGGGAGGCTTCTTACGAGGTGAGTGTGAATGAGCTGCAAAGTGAGGAGCCAGAAGAGGAGCGGAAAGCACAAGAAGACACAGCGGTGGTGTAGTGCTTATGCAGTGATGCTTTAAAAGATTTTGCAAGTTTTGCCAAAACGAAACAATATCCCCCGGCCATCGGCCGAGGGATATTGTTTCGTTTAATATGTATTTATGTTTTTTGTTTTTGCACTTTTTCAAGGCGTATTTCTGCTGCTCGTCCATGTCCAATGAGCCCTTCGCCTCGTGCAAGGTTCGACACCAACGGGGCAAGTTGTGTCATGGCGCTTTCGCTCATGCGTTGGTAAGTGCACGTTTTTAAAAATGTGCCTACCCAAACACCGCCGGTGTATCGTGCCGCACCCACTGTGGGTAGCGTGTGGTTTGTTCCCGACGCATAGTCGCCAAACACCTCTGCGGTGTTTTCGCCGATAAAAAGGGAACCGTAATTGTGTAAGTTGTTTACGGCAAAGGCAAGGGATGTTTCCGTGGCAAGGTTTACTTCCAAATGCTCTGGGGCATATTCGTTTGCGTATGCTATGGCTTCTTCTAGTGTGCTGGCCACCAGCACCTCACCACAATTTTCCCACGATTGGCGCGCGATGTTGGCGGTCTCCAATGTTTCCAGCTGTGTTTGCACCGCGGCAATGACACGCTCGCCCAGTGTTTTGCTCGTGGTAACCAAAATGCCCTTTGCTACCACATCATGTTCGGATTGTGCCAAAAGGTCGGCCGCAATAATGTCTGCGTCTGCGTGTTCGTCTGCAATGATGAGGACCTCGCTGGGGCCTGCAATAAAGTCAATACCAACTTTTCCGTAACATTGGCGCTTGGCTTCTGTTACATAGCGGTTGCCGGGGCCCACAATCATGTCCACTGCTTTAATTTCGTTTGTTCCGTACGAAAAGGCCGCAATAGCGCCGGCGCCGCCAACGGCATAAATTTCATCTACACCGGCAATGTCCATAGCGACAAGGGTTTTTGGGTG
Source organism: uncultured Oscillospiraceae bacterium (assembly GCA_964370195.1). Taxonomy (GTDB): domain Bacteria; phylum Bacillota; class Clostridia; order Oscillospirales; family Ruminococcaceae; genus JAAYCI01. Next base: position 124,871 of record CAYJIH010000002.1, on the reverse strand, counting down.
AATTTGTTCTGTGTTTTTCATCACAGGGGAGCATGCGGCCACACGTTTTACGCCGGCCACTTTTGCCGGGATGCCCAACATGAGGGCAGAGGAGTATAAGGGATAACTGCCGCCCGGCACATAACAGCAGCATGAGCCCACTGGTATAATTTTATGGCCAAGAAATAGCCCAGGTGTAATTTCTACATCTGATAATTCTTGCACAGTGCTGCGCTGCGCTGTGGCAAAGGCACGAATGTTTTCAGCGGCTTTCTTGATATCAGCCACTTCTTGCGGCAGCAGGCTTTCGTATGCTGCTTTTACTTCCTCACTTGAAACACGCAATGTGTGTCGCTGGCTGTTGTCGAATTGTAAATTAAAAGACTGTAAAGCCTTATCGCCTTCATTCCGTACCGTTGCAATGATATTTGAAACAAGTGTTTGCACTTGTGTATCTTCTGCGGCAGTGCGCTCTATTGCCGATTTTAATAATTCCATACAGTACCGCTTTCCTTCTTTATTATGCTAAATTCAGCGAATAAATTATAACACACAACTGTCAAAATGTCAATCGTGAGCTATATTTTATAACGTTTCAATGTTGTTTTGTGTAATAGATGGTTTGCCTGCCACATAAAGTAAGGGAACATTTTGTTGCTTGGCATAGTTTACTGTGTAGGCGGTGCCGCCTGTGTCTTTTACAAGGTAGGCCACGCAAACACTGCTTGCATCCACCAAGTGGCGGTTTCGTTTAAACATACAACTGTTTGTATAATTGCTTGATGTATATACGATTTTATCGCTTTTTTGCTTGATTTCGTTGTACACATCACAGTCGTGTTTTGGCCAAAATTGGCTTTGCCTACGATGAGGCAACACCAAAATAAGCCGGATGTGGGAGTGTTCTTCTTTTAGGGACAACACGGTTTGGGCAGCTAAGGTGTCGAAACCAAGTGCACCGCCTGTGCCGAAAAAGCAGTAGCCATTTTCGATGAGATGCAAAAGCACCCGGCGTAGTTGAATTGTTAATAATTCGTATTGTGATGGAGGAATTTGCCGGTGGCCTGTAAAGCAGCACGTTTTCTCTCTCATAAGGGGCCTCTGTATTGTGAATATATGAAGAAGGTAGAAGGTGGGGCTGAAATAAAATTCCTGTGTAAGAGTGTTTATATGGATAGCGTACTGCTTTTGTTGTGTCGAAATTTGTCGCACTGTGTAAGGCGTATTTAAGAAGGTTGTGTTTCTTTTTTTACAAAGTGAGAAGTGGCGTTTGTTTAATGTGAAACGGTGCAAAATCAATATAAAACACTGTGTTTTGTTACACAGAACATGGCTGTTACACTGCAAACACAAAAAAATCATCTTCTTTTGTGTTGCTTTGTATAAATGGGTGTTTTTTTGACAGAGTTTTGTATGATACATCGCTGTGAATGGATTTGCCTTGACTTACTATCTTTGTGAGGTGTATACTTTTAAACGTATAGATAGAAGTGGCCTTGCTTTTTGCGCATGAAATTTTGCATTAAATACGGTGTAAAGGGCAAGAAAGAAGACTTTTATTGGTTTTGACGCAATAAAAGTCTTCTTTTATGTAAAATCGCTGTTAAAGCAGAAGGTGCAGAGGTGTAGGGATGGTTTATTTATTGTTGCTTATTGGCTTGGTGGCCTTAATGAAAGGCGCCGATTTTTTTGTGGAGGGCAGCAGCAGTGTGGCGCGGCTGCTTAAAATTCCACCGATGATTATTGGTCTTACGATTGTATCGCTTGGTACGTCTTTACCGGAGGCGGCGGTGAGTATCACGGCTTCGCTTTCCGGCAACAACGATTTATCGCTAAGCAATGTAACAGGATCGAATATTTTCAATATTTTGGTGGTGGTGGGTGTGTGTGTGCTTATCCGGCCTCTTCGCTCCGACAAAGCGAGCCTGAAGCGCGATTTCCCTGTTTCCATTGGTGCGTCCTTGTTGCTACTATTGTTCGCATTAAATGGAATGATTGGCCGCATAGAGGGTCTTATTTTCCTTCTTGGGTGCATCACATACATTTTTATCCTTGTAAAAACGGCACTTAAAAGCCGTGCCGATAGCACAGAAGAGGTGCAGGCCACACGCCCGGCGTGGAGAAATGTTTTATACATTGTGGGTGGCGTTGCGGCGATTGTAATCGGCGGTGATTTGGTGGTGAATAACGCAGTAGCCATTGCAGAAATGTTTGGAATTAGCCAAACCATTATTGGCCTTACGATTGTCTCCATTGGAACATCTTTGCCAGAGCTGGTTACCAGCGTGGTGGCTGCCCGCAAAAAAGAAAGCGAAATTGCACTTGGCAATGCGCTTGGTTCTTGTATTTTAAACATTCTTTTCATTTTAGGTTCTTCCGCTCTGTTGTCGCCCATTTCGTTTGGCACCGATGGTCTTGTGCCTATCTTTGTTATGATTGCAGCGATGCTGCTTATGTATGTTTCGGCGCTAACAAGAAAGAGCACCGGGCGCGTAGAGGGGGCAATCGCCCTGCTTTTGTATTTTGGGTATATGGCATATATTCTGTTTGATGCACTGACATAGTTTTTTAGAAGTTTAAAGCCCCACAAGCCAAAACGGCTTGTGGGGCTTTAAACTATAGGGAAAAAGTTGCATTATAGTTTTATAATTTCTTTTTTGAATTCATTGTTGATAATTTGACCAAGGCTATTGTAAATGGCCGATAGCCCGCAGAAGATGCCTTCGATGCCGGCGATGATGCCGATTGTGTGGTTGCCGGTGAAATCGGCAATAGCGAGCAAGAAAAATAAAATTGTGAGCGATAAGAACACGGTTTGGGTGGCTTTGTTGTGTTTAAGAGTGCCAATGTACATGCCGGCGGTGAAGATGCCCCAAAGTGTTAAGTAAAAACCCATAGAAATTAAATCGGCTTCGGCCGGAACAGGCAATACCCAAATGATGACGAGCGACCACCAAAATGTGCCGTATGCCGTAAAGGCGGTGGCCCCAAAGGTGTTTCCTGCTTTAAATTCCATGATACCTGCAATGATTTGCGCCAGCCCCCCCAGCGCGATGCCCATGCCAACAATTACGACAGAAAGTGGAATGATTTCAGCGTTGTGTAAATTCAATAGAACTGTTGTCATTCCGAACCCCAATAAACCGAGTGGCGCCGGATTTGCGACCGTTGTTTGTGTACTCATTTGAACAAAGACCCTCCTAAAATTACCTTTAATATAAAAGCATGCATTATCTATAATAGCCATTTGTTAATAAAAAAGCAAGCTGTTTTGATACGAAAAAATTTCTTTTATTCAACAATAAAAAATAGGAAAAAAGTTTTCGTTTTTTTGAAAATAAAATAACAAATATTGCGTGCTTAAAACAGTGTGGGTAGTGGTTTTTGCAACTTGCTTTTACGTGGTTTTTATGGTATTTTAATAGATAATACATATGGTTTTCTGTTTTTTTGTTGAATGCGTTTTACTATGAATATCGACAAAAAAATGGCAACAAAACTTTGTGCATAATGCAACTGAAATGGGAAGGGGCGTATATGTATGGGATTGATTAAGGCAGGGCTTGGTGCAATTGGTGGCACATTGGCCGACCAATGGAAGGAATTTTTTTACTGTGAGGCCATGGATAAGGATATCATGGTTACGAAAGGCCAAAAGCGCACGGGCAATCGTTCCTCTAATACAAAAGGAAGCGATAATGTCATCACAAATGGTTCGGGCATCGCAGTGGCAGACGGCCAGTGCATGATTATTGTGGAACAAGGAAAAGTGGTGGAGGTTTGTGCAGAGCCTGGCGAATTTGTGTTTGATGCATCTACAGAGCCTACCATTTTTGCGGGTGATTTGGGAAGCAGCATTCTAAATACCTTTAAAACAATAGGGAAGCGTTTTACATATGGTGGAGACACCGGAAAAGACCAACGTGTGTATTATTTTAACACAAAAGAGTTGATTGAAAACAAGTTTGGTACGCCCACGCCCATACCGTTCCGCGTGGTGGATAAAAACATTGGGCTTGATATCGATGTTTCTGTACGGTGCAGTGGTGTTTATTCCTATAAAATCGTCGATCCATTGCTATTTTATTCGAACGTGTGTGGCAATGTGGAGAGTGATTATCCCAGAACAGAGCTTGATGTACAGCTGAAAAGTGAGTTTATCAGTGCGTTGCAGCCGGCGTTTGCGCGCATTTCAGAAATGGAAGTGCGCCCCAGTGCGTTGCCTGGGCATGCAATGGAATTGGCCGACGAAATGAATAAGGCTCTTACAAGTAAATGGGGAGAGCTGCGTGGCCTTGCGGTTGTGTCGATTGCACTGAATCCAATTGCTTTGCCGGAAGAGGATGCCGAACTAATTAAACAAGCACAAAGAACAGCCATGATGCGAGATCCGTCGATGGCGGCGGCTACTTTGGTAGGGGCACAGTCGGATGCAATGCGTGCGGCGGCTTCTAATGAGGCAGGTGCGATGACAGGGTTTATGGGGTTTGGCATGGCACAACAGGCAGGTGGAATGAACGCACAGAATTTGTTCGCCATGGGTGCACAACAACAGCAGCAACAGATGCAACAACAGCAAATGCAACAACAAGCGGCGCCTGCGCCGGCACAAGATGGCTGGGCTTGCAGTTGTGGTTCCACAAATACAGGGAAATTTTGTACAAATTGTGCCTCACCAAAGCCTGCGCCTCCACCGGCGCAAGATGGCTGGACTTGCGCGTGTGGTGCGCAAAATACCTCGAAATTCTGCATGAATTGTGGAAAGCCGGTGCCGCAGCAAGAAGAGGGCTGGAAATGCGATTGCGGTGGCATGAACCAAGGCAAGTTCTGCCAAGAATGTGGCAAACAAAAGCCGGCGGGAGCACCTCTTTACCGTTGTGACAAATGCGGATGGAACCCACCAGACCCCAAAAATCCACCTAAATTTTGCCAAGAATGCGGCGATGTATTCGATGAAAGTGATGCAAAGTAAGGGGATGTGTTGATGCATATAGGTGAGCCGTTCTAGGTGATTTGTCTTTATTATTTTAATTAAAATTTTGCGCGTTTTTAAGTCGTTTTGCAATTTTGATTACTTTTGTGAAGTGCTTGCTTAAGAGCGCGCTTTTACAGGACCATGAAAAGGAGGGTTTATATTGGCAGTACAGGTGACGAACTATCAATGCCCCGCGTGCACAGGGCCTCTTGCGTTTTCAAGCCAAACAGGCCAGCTGGGGTGCGAGTATTGTGGTGCTTCTTATCCGGTGGCCGAAATTGAAGCACTTTATGCAGAAAAAAATGAGAAGGCAGAACAGGCTTTTGAACAACAAGAGCCACAGCAAACACAAGCACCGACTGATGCGTCACAAACGCCTTCAAGTGATTGGGGGGCTGATGCACAAAACATGCGCGCGTATAGCTGCCCTTCTTGTGCGGCAGAACTGATTTGTGATGCAACCACGGCGGCTACCAGTTGTCCGTATTGTGGCAATCCTACGGTGGTTCCGGGCCAGTTTGGTGGGGCTTTAAAACCGGATTATGTTATTCCGTTTAAATTTAGCGAACAAGACGCAAAAGCGGCACTAAAAAAACATTATCAAGGAAAACCACTGCTGCCAACTGCGTTCAAAAATGGCAATCATATCAACGAGGTAAAAGGTGTTTATGTGCCATTTTGGTTGTTTGATGGGAAAACGGATATTGATATAATATTTAAAACAACACGCAGTGAAGTAAGGCGTACTTCGGATGAAGAAATAACAACAACGTATCACTATGATGTACGCAGGGCCGGCACGGTGCCGTTTCAGAAAATACCGGTGGATGGCTCTCGGAAAATGCCGGATGAACACATGGAGGCCATTGAGCCATTTAATTATCAGGAACTACAGCCGTTTTCCGTGGCATACTTACCGGGCTATTTGGCCGATAAGTTTGATGTAACATCTGATGAGTGCGCAGCGCGAGTGGACGAACGTGCTGAAAACACGGCGGTTGATACGATGCGCGAAACGGTGCAAAACTATGAGACGTGTAGAGTGGGCCATAAACAGGCAAGTGTGGCGAAAGAAAACATTCAATATTGTCTTGCGCCTGTGTGGTTGCTTTCCACAAAATGGAACGGTAAAAACTTTTTGTTTGCTATGAATGGGCAAACGGGAAAGATGATTGGTGATTTGCCGGTGTCTTGGCCCAAGTTTTTTGCATATCTAGTGGGGCTTACCATTCCACTAACGGTAGTTTGTGGGATTTTGGCCGCCATTATCTTTTAAAATAGAAAGGAGTGTGAACGATGAAAAAGAAATTAGCGGGCATCTTGGCGCCCATTCTTTTAATGATTGCGATCAGCACGCCTGTTTTGGCACAAACAGCACCAGTGCCACACACATTTGCAGATACGCATGTTGTTGTTTTACAAGCAGAACAGCCAGCGGGAATTTTTCTTCCTTCTGATGACGAGGAGCACAATACACTGCTTGCTTCGGATGGCGACTATGAGTATGTAGACGATGATGATGGCGGTGGATTTTTTGCAGGGCTTCTTTTCACGCTTGTGGCTCCGTTCTTTATTTCGCTTGCCATTTGCCTTTACATGAAGTCGCTGAATAAAACAGCCAAAAAACAGCATGCGGCACACGCCTATGTTACAAAAGGGAATGTGACTATTCACGTTCAAGAAGATAAATTTACACATCAAACACGTTCTGTTCGTAAAATCAAAAAGGACTAAAGAAATAGTTTGACGACAAAAAAACCACCCTTAGAGGGTGGTTTTTTGTCAATCGATTTGTTTTTAGTAAGCAATTATCAAAATTTCGAAGTAGGCTTCTGGGTGTTTGCACACGGGACATAGTTTTGGGGCGTCTGTGCCAACATGTACGTGGCCGCAGTTCGAGCAAATCCAAGATTGTTCGCTTTCACGGCTAAACACATGGCCTTCTTCTATATTTTTCTTCAAAGTGAGGTAACGCTCTTCGTGGCGTTTTTCAATAGCAGCAACACCGTCCATTTGGCAAGCGATTGCAGTAAAACCTTCTTCACGGGCAGTTTTGGCCATTTCGGTGTACATGTCGGTCCACTCGTAATGTTCGCCGGCTGCAGCATCGATCAAGTTTGTGATGGTATCGGGCACTTCGCCGCCGTGTAATGCTTTAAACCATAGTTCAGCATGCTCTTTTTCGTTTCCAGCTGTCTCTAAGAATAGGTTGGCAATTTGCACATAACCTTCCTTTTTTGCTTTGGAAGCATAGAAGGTGTATTTGTTGCGTGCTTGGCTTTCGCCCGAAAAGGCAGCTTGTAAATTGGCTTCTGTTTTTGATCCTTTCAAATCCATGGTATGTTCTCCCTTCAAATTTAAAATGATAAAACGCGTGTAAGCGTTGTTAAACAATGTGTACTGTATTGCTATAGGATGAAATAAAAAAGTGCGCGAGGTGGGGCAAAAGGGAAATGAAAAATGATTTTCAAAACAGTTTTACCACACACTCGCGCAAAAGTAAATAAAAATTTGTTAGATTTTGTTTAAGCGTTCTACTTGGGCGTTTAGAAGCTCGCTCATTTTGGCAGGCAGACGGCCGCCAAATTTAGCATACAGCTCGCTTGCGCCTTTGGCGTCTTCCAACCACAGGTCTTTGTCAACACTCAACAAATCTTGCACGGTTTCTAAGCTGATGTCGCTTAAGCCTTCAATGTTGATGTCCTCTGCTTTTGGCAAGTAGCCAATAGCGGTTTCTACAGCTTCTGCTTTGCCGTTGCAACGGTCTAAAATCCACATCAACACACGCATGTTGTCGCCAAAGCCGGGCCAAATGAAGCGGCCTTCGTCATCGGTGCGGAACCAGTTAACATTAAACACTTTCGGTGCTTTGTCGCCCAGTTTTGCGCCCATGTCCAGCCAATGTTGCCAATAGCTGCCCATGTTGTAACCGCAGAAGGGAAGCATAGCCATTGGGTCGCGACGCACAACGCCAACAGCGCCGGCGGCAGCAGCAGTTGTTTCGCTAGCCATGATGGAGCCAACGAACACACCATGCTCCCAATCGAAGCTTTGGTATACCAGCGGTGCAGTTTTTGCACGACGGCCGCCAAAGACGATGGCAGATACAGGCACGCCTTTCGGGTTTTCAAACTCTTTCGAGATAGAGGGGCAGTTGATGGCCGGTGCAGTGAAGCGGCTGTTCGGGTGAGCACCCTTGTCGCTGCTTGTTTTGCCGTTCCATTCTTGTCCCAACCAGTCAGTGCCGTTTTCAGGTGGGTTTTTGTCAAGGCCTTCCCACCAAATGGTTTTGTCATCGTTGTTCAGCACTACGTTGGTGAAGATTGTGTTGCTCATGGTGGAGGCCAAAGCATTGTAGTTGCTTTTGTCGTTCGTGCCAGGGGCTACACCAAAGAAGCCGCTTTCCGGGTTGATGGCATATAGCTGGCCATCATCGCCGATGTGCATCCAGGCAATGTCGTCGCCCACTGTCCATACTTTGTAGCCTTTGTTTTTGTATACATCAGGCGGAATAAGCATAGCAAGGTTTGTTTTGCCACAAGCAGAGGGGAAAGCACCTGTGATGTACTGCACATTGCCGTTTGGATCTTCGATTCCCAAAATCAGCATATGCTCTGCCATCCAGCCTTCTTTCCAACCTTGGTAAGAAGCAATGCGAAGTGCGAAGCATTTTTTGCCCAAAAGCACATTGCCGCCGTAGCCGCTGTTTACGCTCCAAATGGCATTGTCTTCGGGGAACTGCACGATATAGCGGTTCTCTTCATCAATGTTTGCTTTAGCGTGCATGCCACGAACGAAGTCGTTCGAGTCGCCCAGTTGGTCTAGGGCACATTGGCCGATGCGTGCCATGATATCCATGTTTAAAACAACATAAATAGAGTCTGTGGTTTCCACGCCCACTTTGCTGTAAGGCGAGCCAACAGGGCCCATCAAGAAGGGGATGACATACATGGTGCGGCCTTTCATGGCGCCGTCAAACAAGGGGCGCAATTTGGCTTTCATGTCGTCGGGCTCCATCCAGTTGTTGGTAGGGCCAGAGTCCTCTTCGTTTTTTGTGCAGATAAAGGTGCGGTTTTCTACACGGGCTACGTCGTTTTTGGCTGTGTGATGCCAAAGGCAGCCGGGTAATTTTTCTTGATTCAATTCTGTTACTTCGCCACTGGCAACGGCTTCGTCGCGCAGTGCTTTCAGTTGCTCGTCGCTTCCATCAATCCAAACCACTTTATCAGGTTTGCAAAGAGTTGTTACTTCGTCCACCCAAGTTAGCACTTGTTTGTTGTTCGTTAAGTTGCTCATCCTAGTGTACCACCTTTCAATATTATCCGTTCGCGGGATTTGTGTTGTATGTTTTTAAAAAGAAGAACCCACAAAACGTATTTACAGTTTATTGTACCTTACAAATGTAAAATACGCAAGCATTGAACTGGGATAAATTGTTTCTTCATCTGTTTTTACAGAAATTTCATGCGCAGAATGTGTGTTATGTGCTATAATGTAAATTATATTATAAGGGAACTGCGCGGGCTTCGTGCCTGAGTGGAAAGGAATGTGCGTGCAAAAAAATCAATTGGTTACTGTTTATGCCACTTCACATACAAATGAGCAAACATTGCCGTTTAACAATCGAGGGCGCACCATACGGATGGTGCTTCGCTTAAATATACACACAGAGAGGCTTTATTTGCGTTTTGCAAACGACCATGGAGAAGCACCACTTGTTGTGGGGAGTGCTTCGGTGGCGCTTTGCAATAAAAAAGGAGATTTGTTGCAAAAGGCCCTTACCGTGCTTGTGGAAAAACAACGCTGTTTTTGTTTACAGCCAAGGCAACGTGTACAAAGTGATGCAGTTTGTTTGGCGGTAAAGCCGGGGGAATATGTGGCGGTGAGCCTTTATTACCCGAGCGAGGAAAGGGTATGCAGTGGAAATCTTGCAGACCATCTCGTGTTGAGAAGCAAACTAGGAGATTACAATGGCGATGTGCAACTTCCGCAAAAAGGGCTGCAAAAACGGCTGCCGCGAGTAAGTGGGAAAGGGGGCCCTGCTTTGCAAAGCACCACGCTTTGTGAAGTGTTGGCAGAATGCGAAACGCCACACCGCGTGGTGGTATGCCTAGGAGATTCGATTACCCAGCAAGGGAGCTGGACGGTGCCTTTGCGTGAACGCTTTATAAAAAAGTTTCCGGGGCAGGTGAGCTTGTGCAACCTTGGAGTGGGTGGTGGACGGCTGTTACAAGGGCCGTCGCCGGAGAGCCGTGGTCTTTATGGGCTATCGGGGATGGAACGTTTAGAGCGTGATTTGTTGCCGTTATCCGGTGTGACACATGTGATTTTGGCGCTGGGAAGCAACGACATTGGCTTGCCCGGCAGTGAGGGCGTTGCGCTTTCGCAATTGCCAGATAAAGAGAGTTACAGCCGTGCGTTGATGGCGTTGGCCGGCACACTGCGGGAACAAAACATACATGTACTGGCGGCCACAATGTGCCCGCGCCCATTGTTGGGCAGCTATGATGCGCAGCGAGAAGAAATGCGTAAACAATGGAACGATTGGATTCGCGTGGCACCTTGCTTTGAAGCAGTTTTAGATTTTGATAGCGTACTGCGCAAACCTTGCGGTGAGCTGGGCATTCAAAAGCAATATGTTTTGCCAGACCAATTGCATCCCTCGCCACTGGGGGGCTTGCGCCTTGCACAATCTGTTGATTTATCGCTTTTTACAAAGGAGAACCCATGAGAGAGAACGCACGGCATTGGCATAAGCTAGATAATACGGCCAATTTATTTCCCGTTATTTCTTCACACCGCTACTCCAATGTGTATCGTGTTGCATTGACATTGAAACAGCCGGTGCGGCCGGAAATTTTACAGCAAGCGCTTTGCCGTGTATTGCCATGGTTTCCCAATTTTTGCGTGCGCTTACGACGCGGTTTGTTTTGGCATTTTTTGGAGGAAAACAATGAGGAGCCACAGGTGTATCGCGAAGATGGATACCCTTGCCACTATATTGATCCTATGCAAAATCGTCATTTTTTGTTTCGTGTGAGCTATTTTGAGTACAGAATTAACTTGGAAGTATTTCATGTGCTAACAGATGGCAATGCGGCGAAAGACTTCTTGTTGGCAATGGTGTGCCAGTACTTGATGATGGCATACCCACAATCGTTTTGTGAAGACGATACGAAAAAACGATGGTTTGCGGAACATGCAAGTGAGGTGGAGGATAGTTATTTAAAAAATTACGATATAGAAGAAAAAAAGAGCTATCGAATTGGAAAAGCGTATAAAATTAAAGGCGAGCGCAGCCTTTTGGGAAGCACCAGTGTTTTTCATGTTCATATTGACTTAGAGCAGTTTCGTACGTTGTGTAATGAAAAAAATGCAAGTCGTGCACAGTATCTGGCGGCTGTGATTGGTTGGGCTGTGTGTAAACAGCGTCCCGGTATACAAAAAAGGTTGCCGGTACATCTTTTTATGCCGGTAGATTTACGTAAAATGTTTAACTCTAAAACAGCATTAAATTTTTTTTCCAACGTGTTTATTCGCTTTCCCTACAGTGAGGACGTGGAGTTTGAAACGGTGCTAGAGGATGTGAAGCAACAATTTGCAGAAAAGGTGAACCGAGAAAGCATGTTAAGCTATATCAGTTACACCACGGCAACAAGGGGGAACCCTTTTATTCGTGCAATGCCTTTGCCAATAAAAATGGCGGCATTGCGCACGGTGTTTACGTTAAGTTCTAAGAGCACAACTTTAAGTTTTACAAGTCTTGGGGACGTTAAAGTGCCAAAGCAGTTTGAGCCATACATTACAGGGGCAACGTTGCTTTTAAGCTGTGCGCCAAAAGAACCGTTTAAATGTGCGGCAGTTCTTTATCAAAATGATTTTGTTTTCTCTATGTCCAGTACGTTGCGTAGCATGGATATTCAGCGAACAATTATCCGGAAATTGGCTCAAGATGGGCTTAATGTTACGGTGGAGACGAATGGGGTGGATTATGCCAGTATGTAATGAATGCCACATTGAGGTGAGAACGAAAGACGAACGATGCCCTGTGTGCGGAAATGCGCTGGAGGGAATAAACAGGCCGCTTTCTATTCGTGCGAAAAATAATTATCCCGATCATCGAAGCCAGTTGGCAACGTATGGTTTGTTGCGTCGTGTGCTGAAGGTAACCACTGTGTTTGTATGCCTTTTTTCTGCGCTTGTAAACTTGTTATTGACCCCCATGCTTTGGTGGAGCGTGCTTGTTTTGGGGGCGGCTATGTATGGGTGGCTTGTGGTGCCGGCATGGATGCGCCGCAATGCGAATGTGGTTCGTGTGTTGGCCGTTCAGGTTGTTTTAACAAGTATTGCTGTTGTGCTTGTGGATTTTGTGACAGGGTATAGAGGGTGGAGCATGGATTACGTGGTGCCTTCTTTACTAATAGCCGGTATTGTGTGCGCTGCACTGATTATTATACTGGACTATCGTCATTGGAGTTATTATGTATTTTATCAGGTGTTGATTTGCCTATTTGGAATTTCACCTCTGTTGTTTTATTTCCTGAATATTTCACACAACTTGCCGCTTGTACTTGTTAGCGTTGGTTTGGGCCTTGCGGGCCTAGTGGCCACCTTGGGTTTTGCCGACAAAAGTATAAAAAATGAATTTATAAAACGTTTCCACATATAAGGATGTAAAAGGAAGTTTGCCGCAGAACGGTATGGTTATATGTGTGCTTGCATCATTTTAGTATCGTCTTGATTTCGTTTTTTCTTGAGGGTTATTATAATATAAAAAAGTGTCGACACATATCAGAATGTGCCGACACTTTTTATTCGTATAATGATGGATGATGTATTAGTGGCCTTTGATTAAGTTTAGAGTATCACGTGCAATCATAAGTTCTTCGTTTGTTGGGATAACAAGAACACGCACGCGAGAATATTCAGTGGAAATATCCAACTGACCACTTTCGTTTTTGGCGTCGTCGTAGTGCAGGCCTAGGAACTCGAGGCCGCGGCAAGTATATTTGCGCACGCGGCGGCTATTTTCGCCAATACCACCGGTGAATACAACACAGTCGAGTCCGTTCATTGCGGCAGCATAGGCGCCGATGTATTTTTTGATTTCATAGAACAGCATGGAGTGAACAAGGGCGGCGCGCACATGGCCGTTTAAGGCGGCGGTTTCGATGTCGCGGTTATCACTAGAAAGGCCGGAAACGCCAAGAAGGCCGGATTTTTTGTTCAAAACATCATTGATTTCGGCGGCGTTCATGCCGGTTTTTTCTTGTAGAAAGGTTACAACACTGGGGTCGATATCGCCCGAGCGTGTGCCCATCAAAATGCCGGCAAGTGGGGTGAGGCCCATGCTTGTGTCAATGCATTTTCCGCGGTCTACTGCAGCAATAGAGGAGCCGTTGCCCAAGTGGCATGTAACGATTTTCAAGTTCTCGATGGGAACACCAAGGTAATGCGCGGCTTGGTCGCTTACATAGCGGTGGCTTGTGCCGTGGAAACCGTAACGACGCACACCGTAGTCCTCGTAATATTCGTATGGAACAGGATACATGTAAGCTGTGGGAGGCATGGTTTGGTGGAAAGCAGTGTCAAAAACAGCTACTTGCGGCACGTTTGGACCAAACACCTCTTGTGCACTGCGAATGCCAAGCACCTGTGGTGGGTTGTGAAGTGGGGCAAGAGAATTGCAGCTCTCAATGCCGGCAATTGTTTCGTCGTTGATGATGGCGCTGGCAGTGAAGCGCTCGCCACCGTGCACGGTGCGGTGACCAACTGCGTTGATTTCAGAACGATCAGCAATCACGGCATCTTCACCTTCGCTCATCAATTCAAGCATCTTGGAAAAAGCTTCTGCGTGGGTGGGCATATCTTGCTTAATTTTCCAAGTCTCGCCTTTGGCAGTGTGGTTCACGGTGCCACCTTCAATACCAATGCGCTCGCATAAGCCTTTGCACATTACACTCTCGTCTTCCATGTTGATGAGCTGGTATTTTAGGGAGGAACTGCCGGCGTTGATAACCAAAATCTTCATCTTTAAAACTCTCCTCTGTCGCAGGGACATTATATGTATTGATGGGACGTATCCCGAAGTTGCCAAAAAAACAGTTTTGGCAATCGTACCTAATTTATTATATAATAGTATGAAGGCTTTTTCAAGTGAAGGAGACGAAAAGTGAGCGAGATTTTGAATAAAAAAATAGTGGGCATTGTTTGCGAGTATAATCCATTTCACTTAGGGCATGCGTGGATGGTGGAAACATTGAGACAAAATGGGGCCGATTGCATTGTTTGTGTGATGAGTGGGCCGTTTGTGCAGCGGGCGGAGGGGGCTATTTTTCCTACGTCCTTGCGTGCGCGTGCGGCGGTGCTTGGCGGCGCCGATTTGGTATTCCGTTTGCCATTTTCTTGGGCAACCGCTTCGGCAGAGCAGTTTGCCTATGGGGCGGTGGGGCTGATACAAGCATTGGGCTGTGTGGAGGAACTGGCGTTTGGGGCAGAAACGGCAGATACAGAAACACTCTATCGCCTTGCTTCGTGCTTACAAGGGGAGCCGTTTCAAGTGTCGTTGAAAGAAGCTCTTTCAGAAGGGAATAGTTTTGCACATGCACGTGCCAAAGCGGCCGAAATACATTTTCCCGGTGCGCAAGCATTGCTAAACCGCCCGAATAACATTTTGGGTGTAGAGTATTGCAAGGCATTGCATCGTGGCTTTCCTCAGTTGCAGTTTTCTGGGGACGTGGCACACTTGCGCCCTTTGGCATTGCCGCGAAAAGGGGCACAGCATGATGGGGACCCACTGTCCGGCATCGCTTCGGCCAGCTGGCTTAGGCAAAAGGCGCAGGAGAGTGATGCGCAAGTGCTAGCGCCCTATGTGCCAAACGAATGCCAGATGGTTTACGAAAAAGCATGGAGGGAAGGTGCTTATTTGAACCGTTCCCGCTTTGAACTGATGCTGTTGTCTCGCTTGAAAGGCAGTACACCACAGCAAATGAAAAATTGCATAGGAGCCGGAGAAGGGCTTGAAATGCGGGTGGCCAAAGCGGCGGTGGGGGCGACGAGCTTACAGCAGTTGTATGACAGTGCTAAAAGCAAGCGGTTTGCTCATTCTCGTGTACGCCGGCTGGCGTTGTCGGCGGCGGTGGGGCAGGAAAAACAGTGTGACGAATTACCACCTTTCTTGCATCTGCTTGCAGCCAGTAAACAGGGACTATCTGTTTTGCGAATGTGCAAAGAGAGTACGGCATTGCCACTGAGCACATCGCTTGCAAAATTGGCAAAGTGTGGGGAACAGGCCGAAAGCGTTGTGCGGCAAGAAGCACTTGCAGAGGATTTGCATGCACTTTGCTTGCATCATCCCGGCAGTGGAGGAAAAGTGTTTACAGATCCGTTCCAAATTGTAGAGCGGTGACGATAACACAAAAGATTGAATGAAATATACGAAATAATGATTATTTAAATAATAGGCAAATAGAAAGGGTTATGAGTATGCAAGATACAAGAATGCAGGAATATGCAAATTTTATGGTAAAAACAGCGGTAAACATTCAAGCGGGACAAACGCTGATTATTAACAGCCCACTGGAGGCGGCAGAGTTTGCGCGCCTTTGTGCACAGGCGGCTTACGAAGCGGGCGCACGTGATGTTTGCGTAAACTACAACGACGAACAATTAAGCCGTTTGCGTATGAAAGAGGCTGCTGTGGACGTTTTGGAAGATGTGAAGCCGTGGAAATTGCGCAGTTATCTTGATTATGCTGAAGGTGAGGGGGGCGTGTGCGTGCTAAGCATTTATGCGCGAGACCCCGAACTGTACAAAGGGTTGGATACTGAAAAAATTGACAAAGCCACGATTGCATTAGAAAAGGCACTGAAACCGTGGCGAGATTTGATTATGGCAGGGCGTATTCAGTGGAGTATCGCCTCTATTCCTACACCATCTTGGGCGGCTAAAGTGTTTCCGAACAAAACAGTACAAGAGGCGCAGCAGGAATTGTGGAAAGCGATTTATTCCGTGTGCCGCATTGGCTTGGAGGAAGGGGTGCAAGCGGCTTGGGACAATCATGCAAAAAATGCAGCGGCACGCATTGAGCGTTTACACGCACTGGGGCTGGATGCATTGCATTTGAAAAGCAAAAATGGAACAGACTTACGCGTGGGTTTGGCGCAGGGGCACATTTTTGCGGGCATCCGTGAAGAAAGTGTGGATGGAGTGCCATTTTTTGCCAATGTGCCCAGTGAAGAGGTGTTTACAGCGCCCCATTGCGAGAAAGTGGAGGGTGTGGTGTACAGCAGCTTACCCTATGTATACAATGGGAACGTAATCGAGGGCATCCGTGTGCGTTTTGAGCAAGGAAGGGTTGTGGAGCATAGCGCGGAAAAAGGCGAGGAACTGCTGGGGCAATTGCTGCAAGCCGATGAAGGGGCCGCACGCCTTGGGGAAGTGGCATTGGTGCCGGCGTCCAGCCCGGTTCGAAGCACAGGGCTTTTGTTTTACAACACACTATTTGATGAAAATGCAGCTTGCCATATTGCGTTTGGTGCAGGGTATCCTTCGACTATGAAGGAGGCAGAAACAGTGAGCCGCGAAGAACTTCGGAAAAGAGGGCTGAACGAAAGCTTAATACACGAAGATGTTATGGTGGGTACGGAAGATATGAATGTGATAGGGATTTCTAAAGACGGAAAAGAGACAATGATTATGGAAAACGGTGAATGGTGTTTTTGACAGAAACACACATATCTACCGTTGAAAAACAAAAATTGGCAAAAACACGAAAAAGGGATTGTGTTTAAAGAGGTAATTTGATATAATTTATATTTAAGGCACATTTGATGTGGTGAAATAGAAGAATGGGAGAAGCGGGATGCACACAAAACGAGTAACAGTATTTGCAGGGCATTACGGCAGTGGTAAAACGAACATTGCACTCAATTATGCTTTTGAGCTTAAAAAGCAACAAGAGACGGTTACACTGTGTGATTTAGATATTGTAAACCCGTATTTTCGCACGGCGGATTTTAAAAAAGATTTGGAGCAAGAGGGCATTCGGCTCATCACTTCGCCATTTGCAAACACGAATGTGGAGTTTGTGTCTTTGCCTGCGGAAACGCAGTCTATTTTAGACGATAAAACACAGCATGCGGTGGTGGATCTTGGTGGTGACGAGCGCGGAGCGCTGGCACTGGGGCGGTATGCAAAGCGCCTAAAAGAAGACGATTATGAAATGTTTTTAGTGATAAACCCATTTCGGCCGCTAACGGCAACACAAAAAGAATTGCAAGAAGTGGTACGCGAAATTGAAGAAGCGGCACGTGTGCCGTTTACCGGCATTGTAAATAATGCGAATTTGGGGGCGCACACAACACTTTCCGATGTGGCAGACAGCGTGCCATTTGCGCAACAAGCAGCCAAAGAGCTGGGCCTGCCGCTACGCATGACAGTGGTGACACAAGAACTGCTTGCCACAGGCAAAGCAATGGGGCAGGAGATTGAACAGTGGGGAGATGTTTTCCCTATCAAATTGTTTCACAAGCCAAACTGGGTAATTTAGCCAAGATGTTGGTTTGATAAATAGAATGTGAAAAGGACAAAAGGGAGAGGCAAGGTATGGCAAAAGTATGTTTTAAAGACGATGCCTGTAAAGGCTGTGGGCTGTGCGTAGACGCATGTCCCAAGAAAATTGTAACGCTCAATCATGAAGAAATCAATGCAAAAGGATTCCATCCGGCAGGCGTTATAGACATGGATGCATGTATTGGTTGTGGTTTTTGTGCAACGATGTGCCCGGATGTTGTGATTACGGTGGAGAAATAGAGGAGGGACAAAACATGAGTAAAAAAGTGCTGATGAAAGGCAATGAAGCCATTGCCGAAGGGGCCATTATGGCGGGATGTCGCCATTATTTTGGCTACCCCATCACGCCGCAAACAGAAATTGCGGCCTATATGTCAAAAAGAATGCCAAAAGTGGATGGCGTATTTTTGCAAGCAGAAAGCGAAGTGGCATCGATTAATATGGTGATAGGGGCTTCCTCTGCGGGCAAACGCACGATGACCTCTTCCTCTAGCCCGGGTATCGCTTTAAAAAGTGAAGGTCTTTCGTATTTGGCCGGCTGCGATTTACCGGCTGTTGTGGTGAACATTCAACGTGGTGGCCCGGGCCTTGGTGGTATTCAGCCATCGCAGGCAGACTATTTCCACGCCACAAAAGGTGGTGCACACGGCGATTTTTATATGCTGGTGCTTGCGCCAAACAGCGTGCAGGAAATGTTGGATTGCTCTTACGATGCATTTGACTTGGCTGATAAATATCGCATGACCGTGATGATTTTAGGCGACGGTGTGTTGGGCCAAATGATGGAACCCATTGATATTTCGCCAAAACCACCGGTGCAATTGCCGCAAAAAGATTGGGCACTAACCGGCTGTGAAGGCCGTGAAAAGAAAAACATTGTCAACTCTTTGTATCTAACACCGGAGGCACTGGAAGCGCTGATTATAGAGCGTTTTGAGCGCTATGCCGAAGTGGAGGAAAATGAAGTGCGTTATGATACGTACAAGGCAGATGATGCAGAATATCTTGTGGTGGCGTACGGTGCAGCTTCTCGTATTGCGCAAAACGCCATTGACGAAGCACGTAGCCAAGGCATTAAAGTGGGCTTGATTCGCCCCATCACATTGTGGCCGTTCCCGAAAAAAGTGCTGCGAGAAGCGGCAGATAAGGTGAAAGCCTTTGTGGTGTGCGAACTGAGCATGGGCCAAATGATTGAGGACGTAAAATTGGCCACAGAATGCATTCGCCCCGTGCACTTGTGTGCACACACAGGCGGCGTGTTGCCGGTTCCGGAAGAAATTGTTGCAAAAATCAAGGAGGCCGCTGAGGCATAAGCGGCCCTTATATAGGATGGAGAGAGTGATATGGCAATTGTATTTGAAAAACCAAAAGCGCTGGCAGATGTGAGCATGCACTACTGTCCGGGTTGCACACATGGCATCATTCACCGTTTGATGGCAGAGGCCATGGACGGGCTGGATATTACCGGAAAAGCCATTGGTGTAGCACCGGTGGGCTGTGCTGTGTTCGCTTATAACTACTTTAACTGCGATATGGTGCAAGCACCACATGGCCGCGCACCGGCAGTGGCAACCGGAATTAAGCGTGCAAACCCAGAGAATATTGTGTTTACGTATCAAGGCGATGGAGACCTTGCTGCCATTGGCACCGCTGAAACTGTGCATGCGGCAACACGTGGCGAAAACATCACCGTTGTGTTTGTGAACAATGCCATTTATGGTATGACCGGCGGCCAAATGGCGCCAACCACTTTGATTGGCCAGGTAACACAAACCACACCATACGGCCGCAGCGAAAGTGCCAACGGGTTTCCCATTCGTGTAAGCGAAATGCTGGCAACCTTAGAAGGCGCAACGTATATCGAGCGTGTATCGGTGGATTCGGTTCCCAATGTGAAGAAAGCAAAAAAAGCCATTGAAAAGGCGTTTCGTTATCAAACAGAGGGAAAAGGCTTTTCCATGATTGAAGTTGTGTCCACTTGCCCAACGAACTGGGGGCTTGATCCGGTGGAATCGCTGGACTGGTTGCGTGATAACATGTTGCCACATTACCCACTGGGCGTGTTTAAAGATAAATATGCCGAGGGAGGTGTGTAAGCATGACAAAAAATATTTTATTGGCCGGATTTGGTGGGCAGGGTATTTTGTTCGCCGGAAAATATATGGCACTTTTGGGTATGGAGCAAGGGTATCAGGTATCTTGGCTTCCGTCATACGGGCCGGAGATGCGTGGCGGCACAGCCAACTGTAGTGTAATCATCACAGATGAAAGTGTTGGCTCGCCCATCGTGTCCACACCGGATATTTTGATGGCCATGAATTTGCCAAGCCTTGATAAGTTTGAGCCGGCTGTGAAAGCCGGTGGGCAGCTGTTTTATGATAGCTCCCTCATCGCACGTGCTTGCGTGCGAGACGATGTTTCGAGTTTTAGCATTCCTGCCACACAGCTGGCATCTGCCAATGAGATGCAAAGCCTTGCAAATGTAATTATGCTGGGTAAGCTTTTGAGTGAAACAGGCATGGCAACTTTAGAAGAAAGTAAAGATATGATGCGCAAAATTGTGCCCGAAAGCAAACAAAAGCTTTTGGAATTAAACTTTAAGGCGCTAGAATTGGGTTTCGGTAAAGAATAAAATCATCCGTGTGCTTATACGTAACACGGAAAGAAAAGGAGGAGGAACATATGTCAAGTTTGAATCAAGAAATTGGGGAGCGTATTCAAGGTGTACGTGATATTCACAACATAAGTGTAGAAGAGTTTTCCGAAAAGTTAGGCATTACCCAGGCGCTTTTGGCGCAATATGAGGAGGGTAGTGTGGAAATTCCAGTCAGCATTTTACACGATATTTCCGCCTCTTTTGATGTGAGCATGACAGAACTTCTGACGGGAGAAAGCGAAAAGTTATCGGTGTATTCTGTGGTGCGCAAAGATAAAGGTGTGGGCATTCAGCGTCGTGAAGCATACGATTATCAATCTCTTGCCTACAACTTTGCAAACCGCCAATTCGATCCTTACCTCATTACGGTAGAGCCGAAAGAGGCGGGGGAGCCGGCGCAAATGACAAGCCACAGTGGCCACGAATTTTTGTATGTGCTGGAAGGGGCCGTGTGCGTAAACGTGGCAAAATACAGCACAACACTGCAAGCGGGCGATTCGATTTATTATGATTCCACCTACCCGCATGGAATGAAAGCTTTGGGCGATCAAGCGGCAAAATTGCTTGTAACCATCACGGGGAGGGACTAATTTATGGCTTTGGTACATCAGTATTGTAAAACAGACTTTGCTTCTTACGAGGAGTTTTTTGAAAATTTTAAAGTAGACATGCCACAGCAGTTTAACTTTGGCTACGATGTGGTAGACAAATTGGCGCAGGAGCAGCCGAACAAAACGGCTCTTGTGTGGTGCAATGATACCGGTGAAGAAAAAATTGTTTCTTTTGCTGAAGTGAAACGCATGAGTGACAAAATGGCCAACACGTTGCGCTCTCTTGGAATCAAAAAAGGCGACGCTGCCCTTGTGATGCTCAAACGTCGTATTGAGTATTGGTATTTTACCATCGCCATGCACAAACTGGGTGCCATTTTAATTCCGGCCACACACATGCTAAGTGTAAAGGACCTTGTTTATCGCATCGAAAAAGCAGACATCAATATGATTTTATCGGTTAACGAAGAAGAATTGTGCGGATACATTGATGAAGCTGTTGGAAAAACAGGCGATAAAGTGAAGGTGAAAGCCGTTCTAAGTGGCGAGCGTGCAGGATATTTGGATTTCAATGCCGTGGTTGAAGGCGCTTCGGAGCGGTTCGAGCGCCCGGTGGGTGAGGAAGCACCGGATAGCCACGACATCATGTTGGCATACTTTACTTCGGGCACCACGGGGCAGCCCAAAATTGTGGCACATGATTTCTTCTATCCCTTATGTCATATCACCACGGCGCGGTTTTGGCATGATCTTGACGAAAATGATTTGCACCTTACTGTGGCAGATACCGGTTGGGCAAAAACAAGCTGGGGCAAGCTATATGGCCAGTGGATTTGCGAAGCGGCTGTGTTTGTGTACGATTACGGCAGCCGTTTTAAACCAAGCGACTTTTTAACGCTGATAGAAAAATATGGCATCACATCTTTTTGTGCACCGCCTACCATTTATCGTTTTTTCATCAAAGAGGATTTGTCGAAGTACAACCTAAGTTCGCTGAAAAAATCTTCGGTGGCGGGCGAGCCGCTGAACCCGGAAGTGTACGCCCAGTGGCTGGAAGCAACAGGGCTTAAACTACGCGAAGGGTATGGCCAAACGGAGTGCACAGTGTTGTTTGCAACAAACCCATGGAGCGAGCCGAAACCGGGTAGCATGGGCCTTGCCATGCCGCTTACATGCTGCACCATTTATGATGAGGATGACAAAGAGTGTGAAGTGGGCATTGTGGGCGAAATTTGTATGCCGGTTCCAGATGCTAAAAACCGCCCGCTTGGCCTATTTGTTGGCTACTATAAAGATCCTGAATTGACAAACAAAGTGCTGTACAACGGTGTTTACCATACGGGAGACATGGCGTGGAAGGACGAAGATGGCTATGTGTGGTTTTGTGGGCGAAACGATGACATCATCAAAAGTTCCGGCTATCGCATTGGGCCATTTGAGGTAGAAAGCGCTTTGATTGAGCACCCGGCTGTTATGGAAACGGCTGTAACAGGCGTACCCGATCCGGATCGTGGCTACAACGTAAAAGCCACGGTGGTGTTGGCAAAAGGATACAGCGCCAGTGAAGAGCTGAAAAAAGAACTGCAAGAGCATGTGAAAAAAGTGACGGCTCCTTACAAATATCCAAGAATCGTTGAGTTTGTACAAGAATTGCCCAAAACAATCAGTGGTAAAATTCGCCGTGTGCAAATTCGAGAAGAGGATAAAAAGAAATAAACACTTTATGTGCAATAAGCTGAACAAAAGGGCTTGACGAACAGCCTTTTTATGCGGTATACTATATTACATATTGCAAATTGCGACGACAGGGCATAAACCTTTTCTTATTCTTCTACAGAGAGCTGCCGGCGGCTGAAAGGCAGTGGGGATTTGAAAATGGTGCTCCCCCTAGAGCAGGTGGCTGCAACAGAAGGAAACTTCTTAGTAGGGCTACACGGGTTCTCCCGTTACAGAGACGCACAAAATGTGCACAAAGTGGGGGTGTTATGCCCCAAAAAGAGTGGTACCGCGGAAATTTTCGCCTCTTGTTTTTGCAAGAGGCGTTTTTTGTATACAAAGAAAAATTGAGACGAATTAAAGGAAGGTTTTGACATGAAAGTATCATTTTCAACATTGGCATGCCCCGATTGGGACTGGCAGGAGATTGTGTCCACAGCCAAAGACTTTGGCTTTGACGGTGTGGAAGTGCGTGGGCTGGGTGATGATATCCTGGCAGTGAAGGCACAACCGTTTGCCGAGGAACAGCTGAGCAAAACGCTAAAATGTTTGCATACAATGGGGCTTAATATCCCTTGCTTTTCTTCGAACTGCTGTTTGAAATACAAAGAGCGTGAAGAGGAAAATTTGGCCGAGCTACAGGCTTACATCGAGCTGGCCAGCAAAATGGGCACACCGTTTGTGCGTGTTTTGGCCGACAATGCCCCAGCGCCCGGCGAAGAGGATGTGGATGATGAATTTGTAGCATCCATGCTTCGCCGCCTTGTGCCACTATGTGAAGAAAAAAGTGTGGTGCTTTTGGTGGAAACAAACGGCGTTTATGCCAGCACAAAGCGCTTGTATCAGTTGTTGCAGCTGGTGCTGAGTGATTCGGTGGCCGCATTATGGGATGTGCATCACCCATACCGGTTTGCAAACGAAAGCCCCGAGCAAACTGTGCAGAATTTGGGCGCCTACATTCGTTACGTGCACGTAAAAGATTCTGTGCTGAAAGACGGTGCCGTTCTATATCGCTTGATGGGTGAGGGGGATATGCCCATTGACGAAATGATGCGTGCATTGCGCTCTATCAACTACGAGGGTTATGTTTCGTTAGAGTGGGTGAAACGCTGGAGCAGGGAACTGGAAGATCCGGGAATTGTTATTCCTCATTTTGTTAATTTTATGCGTCAATATGGGAAAAAGTCTGCTGTTAAGGGCGCGCTTTTAGATAACAACACAAAAACCGGCAAGTTTATTTGGGAAAAAGAAACACTGATAGACATGACATTCCCGGCTCTTTTGGATAGAGTGACAGACGAATTTCCAGATCAACTGGCGTTTCAATACACCACGCTGGATTATACACGCACATATAAAGAGTTTCGCGATGAAGTGGATACATTTGCGCGTGCACTTATTAGCATGGGTGTAAAAAAAGGCGATAAAGTATCCATTTGGGCTACAAATGTGCCACAGTGGTTTGTTACGTTTTGGGCCACTACAAAAATTGGCGCCATTTTGGTTACGGTGAACACTGCATACAAAATTCATGAGGCAGAATATTTACTGCGTCAATCGGATACACATACACTTGTGATGATTGATGGGTATAAAGATTCAAATTATCGCCAAATTATCGAAGAAGTATGCCCAGAGCTTGCCACGCATACGGCGGGCGAGCCCTTGCATGCAAAACGGTTGCCGTTCTTACGCAATGTTATTTCGGTTGGGTTTGAAGCTGCCGGCTGCATCACATGGGAAAATGCGATGGACTTGGCAGAAAAAACACCACTAGAAGCGGTATACCGCCGTGCAGAGATGTTAAATAGCCATGATGTGTGTAACATGCAGTATACATCCGGCACCACAGGATTTCCTAAAGGCGTAATGCTTACCCATTACAATGTGGTAAATAATGGAAAAAATATTGGGGATCGGATGGATTTGTCTACAGCGGATCGCTTCCTTATCCATGTGCCGATGTTCCATTGTTTTGGCATGGTGCTTTCGATGACAGCTTCTGTTACACATGGCAGCACAATGTGCCCTGTTCCGGCTTTTTCGCCACGACAGTCTCTTGATTGTGTAAACAAAGCGAAAATTACAGCGTGCAACGGCGTGCCCACAATGTTTATTGCCATGCTGGAGCATGAAGACTTTGAAAAAACAGATTTCTCGCATATGCGCACCGGCATTATGGCTGGCAGCCCGTGCCCTGTGAAAGTGATGCAAGATGTGCTGGATAAAATGCACATGCCCGAAATTACAATTGTGTTTGGACAAACAGAATCGTCACCCGGGTGCACGATGAGCTGGGCAGATGATGAAATTGACGTAAAGGTAGGAACGGTGGGTCGTGCTCTACCGGGCATTGAGTGCAAAATTGTGGACCCTGCAACGGGAGAAGATTTGCCGGATAATGTGGATGGTGAATTTGTGGCACGTGGCTACAACATTATGAAAGGCTATTATAAAATGCCTGCCGCCACGGCAAATGCCATTGACGAAGAGGGGTGGCTTCACACAGGGGATTTGGCACGACGTTTACCGGATGGAAACTACAAAATTACAGGCCGTATTAAGGATATGATTATCCGTGGCGGTGAAAATATTTATCCAAAAGAAATTGAGGATTTCCTGTACACATACGAAAAAGTGAAAGATGTGCAAGTGATTGGCGTGCCGGACAAGCAGTATGGAGAAGAAATTATGGCGTGCATTGTGCTAAAAGAAGGTGTGCAAGCCACAGAGGAAGAGATTTGCCAATACGTGGCCGACCATATGGCGAAACAAAAGAAACCGAAATATGTGGCTTTTGTAGAGGGATTCCCCATGAATGCTGCTGGCAAAATTCTAAAGTATAAAATGGTAGAAGAGGCCATTGAAAAACTGGGCTTACAAGATGCGAGCAAAATAGAGACAGCGTAAGAGAAAAAGTGTATAGAGCGCAGTGTTGGTTTGCGCTGAAGTGTGCACCGAGAAAATGCCAAATTGTCCTTGCATCCGATAAAAGATTGTGCTATAATCTATGTATACGAAACGAAACGCAAGAGAGTGGGCAGTGCCCGCTCTCTTGCGTTGTATAGGTGTATTTTTATCCAGAGTGTTGCTGGAAATTGCAAAAAACAGCAACAAGACGTGAAAGTGGTGAAATATGGGCAAGCGAGGCGGCAATGTTCCGGCTAGGGTAGAGCGGTTGGTGCGGCCGGTGATTGAAGACATGGGGCTGCGTTTATGGGACGTGCGCTTTGAAAAAGAAGGTGCCGAGTGGTTTTTAAAGGTACTGATTGACCGTGAGGAACCACTGGATACAGATACGTGCGAGCGCGTAACACGTGCCATCGACCCATTGTTAGACGAAGAGGACCCGGTGGATCACAGCTATATTTTAGAGGTGGGTAGCCCGGGGCTAGGCAGAAAACTGCACAAGGATGAGCATTTTGCTGCGATGATGGGGCAAAAGGTGAGCGCTAAATTGTACCGTGCAGATGAAAGCGGGCGCAAAGAGGTGGCAGGTGCCCTAGTAAAAAAAGATGAAACATCGCTGGTGCTGTGCACAGAGGCGGGAGAAGAGAGTTTCTCTGTAAAAGAAGTGGCCGATGTGAAGCTGTGTGATGATGAGCATTTGTTTGGATAAATTCAAGTGCAAATTATATGACGAAAGAGTAAAGAGGAAGCAAAGGTTGGAGAATTCATATGAATGAAGAGCTGTTTAAAGCACTGGAATTGCTGGAAAAAGAACGGGGTATCTCGGCAGATTATTTGCTGGAAAAAGTGAAAAATGCTGTGGCCATTGCAGTGCGAAAAGATTATGATGTGGAAGAGGAAAATGTTTCGGTTGTAATAGATCCGAACAGTGGTGCTTTTGATGTGCGGTTGCTGCAGGATGTTGTGGAAACCGTAGAAAATAAATATACGCAGGTATCTTTGCAAGAAGCACAAAAAGCAGATGCAAGCTTGCAAGTGGGCGACCAGTTGGAAACGCCTCTAAAAACACAAGATTTTGGGCGCATTGCAGCGCAAACGGCAAAGCATGTCATTCATCAAGGGATCCGAGAGGCAGAGCGCAGCCAATTGTATACAGAGATGCAAAGCAAAAGCCATGAGATTGTGACAGGTGTTGTGACGCGTGTAGATGCTTCGCGTGGGCTGATTGCATTAGAAATAGGAAAGAACGAAGCCATTTTACCGCGCAACGAGCAAGTGCCAAACGAAGAGTTGCGCGAGGGCGAGCGCGTTAAAGTGTATGTGGTGGATGTGACCGTGAGCGAGCGTGGACCGCGTGTGATGATTAGCCGCACGCACCCGGGGCTTGTGAAACGGATGTTTGAAATGGAAGTGCCGGAAGTGTTCGACGGTACGGTAGAGATTAAAGCCATTGCACGCGAGGCGGGCCAACGTACAAAATTGGCTGTGTTCAGCAAAGATCCAAATGTAGATCCGCGCGGTGCATGTATTGGTGCTCACGGTGCGCGTGTGGCCAACATTGTGGAAGAGCTTGGTGGCGAAAAAATAGATGTGGTGCTGTACAGCGAAGACCCTGCTGAGTTTATTGCAGCGGCACTTTCTCCGGCAAATGTGCTGAAAGTGGAGCTTATTGAAGGCGAAAACAAAAGTTGTCAAGTAACAGTGCCGGACCACCAGCTGTCGCTAGCGATTGGGAACAAAGGGCAAAATGCTCGTTTGTGTGCACGTTTAACGGGATACAACATAGACATTCGCCCTGAAAGTGGTTATTACGGAGAAGCGGAAGAGGAAGCGGAAACGGAAATAGAAGAGGCAGAGAAGAGCGGTGACGCAGAAACTTAAAAAAATTCCCGTTCGGCATTGTGTGGGATGTGGGCAAGGAAAGAGCAAAAAAGAACTTGTGCGTGTGGTACACAATAAGGCAGGCGAAACATCGCTGGATCGTACAGGTAAAGCGCCAGGGCGTGGAGCCTACATTTGCCCAAAGGCAGAGTGCCTTGCCAAAGCACAAAAAAGAAGAAGCCTAGAGCGGGCGTTTAGTACAACCGTGCCGAAAGAAATATACGAACAGCTAAAGCAGGAGTTAAGCGATGAGTGCGAATGATGCTTGTAAACCGGCTTTAAAACATGCCTTGTTTCTTTGCCGAAAAGCGGGCGCGGTTGCTGCGGGTTTTGATGCAGTGAGCCAATGTTTAGAGGCGGATAGAGCGAAACTGGTGCTGCTTTCATGCGATGTTTCCGAAGGCACAAGCCGCAGGTTGTTGCGTAAGGCAAAGAATGATGTGCCTGTAAAGAGCCTTGGTTGCTCAAAAGAGGCAATGGCAGACGTGTTTCGTAAACCGGTGGCCGTGCTATGCATAAGTGATGAACATTTGGCAAATTTATGCCTGATGAAGATAGAAGAAAACAGATAGTCGAAAATTGTTATAAGTGAAGAAGATGTGGGAGGAACTGCATTTGGTCATTAAGTATAAGCTCAGTGATGTTGCAAAAGATTTGAGTGTGCAAAATAAAGTGGTTGTGGATTTACTCAATGAAAAATTTCATGAGGTGAAAAAGCACACAACACCCCTAAGTGAGGAGGAATTGGATTTTCTCTTCGACTTTTTCACGCGTCAAAATGAGGAGAAGAACTTCGAGGAATACCTTGCAAGTGCGCCCAAAGGGCAGCCGGCGAAGCAAGCGGAAAAAGCACCGCAGAAGCCGGTGAAACAACCGGCAGAACCTGCGAAAGCGGTAGAAGCTAAAAAGGAGCCGGCGCAAAAAGTGCCAGCACCTAAAGCACCGGCACCTAAAGC
>CAYJIH010000002.1:63605-96574 GCA_964370195.1 uncultured Oscillospiraceae bacterium | reverse complement strand
GCACCTAAAGCACCGGCACCTAAAGCGGAGGAAATGCCGGCAAAGAAACCACAACAGGCACAGCAAGTTGTGGCAGAAAAGAAAACGGAGACACCGCAGCAAAAGCCGGTTGCTCCGCAAGCACCGGTGCAACAAAAGCAACCGGCAAACCCCAACAAACAAAAGCAACAGCCAGCGAAAAAACGCGATGGACTGGGCCGTGTTCGTGAAACAAAAAATGACAATGCAGATAAACCGGCAGCACCGAAGCGTGAGGTGGTTACACGCACAGTAGATACACGCACGGTGGATGTGAACTTAGATAAGTTCAACGAAAAATATACAGATTTAGCCTCGACAAAAGCGGTGGAAAACCGCAGAAAACCAACACAAAGCCGTCAAAAGCTGCGTGGCAATAAAAATCGTCAAAACCCATACGCCAAAAAGAAAGAAACTGAGGCAGAGCGTTTGCAGCGCATTCAATTGGAAAAAGCGCGTAAAGCCCAGCTGAAAGTGTCTATTCCGGACGAAATTACAGTGGGTGAGCTTGCCACGCGTTTGAAAGCAGCAGCCCCACAGGTAATCAAGGTGTTGATGGGCTTTGGTGTGATGGCAAGTATTTCACAAATCATCGATTTTGATACAGCCTCAACGGTGGCCGAAGAGATGGGCGCCAAAGTAGAGCGCGAAGTGCATGTGACGATTGAAGAGCGCCTGTTTGAAGTGGATGAAGACCAAGAGGTTGATTTGTGTGATCGCCCACCTGTTGTAGTGGTAATGGGCCATGTAGACCATGGTAAAACATCTATTTTGGACGCAATCCGTGCTACGAATGTTACAAGCGGCGAAGCCGGTGGTATCACACAGCATATTGGTGCTTACCAAGTGCAAAAAGACAATAAACTAATCACATTTTTAGATACACCGGGGCACGAAGCGTTTACATCGATGCGTGCGCGTGGTGCCACGATGACAGACATCGCTGTTTTGGTGGTGGCTGCAGATGACGGCATTATGCCGCAGACAATTGAATCAATCAACCATGCAAAAGCAGCCGGGGTGTCTATCATCGTTGCCATCAATAAGATGGACAAAGAGGGTGCAAATCCAGACCGCGTGAAGCAACAGTTAACAGAGCATGAGCTTGTTGCGGAAGAGTGGGGCGGAGATATTGTGGTTGTGCCGGTGTCTGCACATACAGGGCAGGGCATTGACGATCTTTTGGAAATGATTAACTTAACGGCTGAGGTAATGGAACTTCAGGCCAACCCGAACCGCAAGGCAAAAGGGGCCGTGGTAGAAGCAAGGTTAGACAAAGGCCAAGGCCCGATTGCTACCATTTTGGTGCAGCGTGGCACTTTAAAACAAGGTGACATTATTTTGGCGGGTACTTCTGTGGGGCGTGTGCGCACAATGCGTGATTCTCATGGAGTACCACTGGATGAAGCAGGGCCTTCTACACCGGTAGAAATTACAGGCTTAACCGATGTGCCGGAGGCTGGCGATATCTTTGATGCAGTAGAAGACGAGCGCCTAGCACGCGAATTGGCCGACCGTCGCAGTTCTGCTTTGCGCGAAGAGCAGCTTGGAAGCTATACAAAAGTAACGTTAGACAATTTGTTTACACAAATTGCTGCTGGCGATATGAAACAACTTTCCATCATTGTAAAAGCCGACGTGCAAGGTAGTGCCGAGGCTGTGAAACAAAGCCTTGAAAAACTGGGCAATGAAGAAGTGCGTGTGAAAGTGGTACATGCCGGCGTGGGCGCTATTAACAAAAGCGATGTGATGTTGGCAGATGCTTCTGGGGCAATCATCATTGGATTTAATGTTCGCCCAGACTTGATTGCAACGGCAGACGCCGCACAAAATGGCGTGGAAATGCGGATGTATCGCGTAATTTATGATGCCATTAACGATGTGGAAGATGCAATGAAAGGCATGCTTGCACCGAAAATTCGCGAGATTGAACTGGGACGCATTGAAGTGCGTGAAACATACAAGGTAAGCAGTGTGGGCACCATTGCCGGCTGTTATATCCAAAATGGCAAAGTAAACCGCAATGCACAAATTCGTGTGGTACGCGATGGCATCGTGGTGGCAGAGGACGAAATTTCCTCTTTGCGTCGTTTTAAAGATGACGTAAAAGAAGTGGCACAAGGGTATGAATGTGGCATATCGCTGGAAAAATTTAGTGATATTAAAGAGGGCGATATTTTTGAGGCATTCCAAATGGAGGAATACCGAGATTAGTGCAGGATAATTATTGTTGAGAAAAGGCGCAAAGGCGCCTTTTCTCTTACAAAATAACAAACAAAGGCTGGGAGGTGGCGCTTTTATGGCAAAAGGAAAAAATAGAGGACGTCTCAATCAAGACTTAAAGCGAGAAATTATTGATATTGTGAACGGAATGAAAGACCCGCGTTTAAAACAAGGTCTTTTGACGATTACACGCGTGGAAGCGGCACCGGATCTTTCCACGGCGCGTGTGTTTGTTAGTGTGTTGGATGCTAAAAAACCGCAGGCGGTGCATGAAGTGGTGAAAGCGCTTGACAGTGCAAAGGGATATGTGCGCAGTGAAATTGCAGCGCATATGCATATTCGTAGGGCGCCGGAGCTGATTTTTATGGAAGACGACAACGCAGCCTATGCGGATCACATCAACCAAGTGCTGCGTACGTTGGATGATGAGCGGTAAAGGAAAAAGGTGGAAATATGAGTGAGAGATTGGATATTTCCAGTGTGGCAAGCCGCTTGCTGGAAGTGGATAAGGTGTTGATTATCTGCCATAAAAACCCAGACGGAGATACATTGGGTTCTGGTGCGGCGTTGCATTGGGCTTTAAAAAGCTTAGGCAAAGCAGCGGCCGTTTTTTGTGCAGATCCCATTCATGAGCGATACAACTACATGGAAATGGAAGTATTTCATGGGCAATTTAAGCCGCAATATATTGTGGCAGTAGATATTGCCGGCCAACAATTGTTTGGTGAAGGCGCAGCAGAATATGTGGAACGTGTTAATTTATGCATCGACCATCATGGATCCAATTCTGGGTTTTCCGAATATCTTTTTTTAGATGATACAGCGGCAGCAACATGCGAAATGATGCACGATTTAATTTTAGAGATGGGCGTTCCCATTGATGCTCGCATGGCCGATTGTTTGTATACAGGTGTTTCTACCGATACAGGGTGCTTTCGCTTTACAAACACAACAGAGCGCAGCCACATTATCACAGCAAAGCTAATTGGATACGGGGCAGATATTGGGGTGCTTAACGAGCTGTTGTTTCAAAATAAAACGAAACAACGTTTGGCAATGGAACAGCTGGCCTTGTCTACACTGGAGTATCACTTTAACGATACTTGTGCACTTATTTGTGTAACGCGTGAGCAAGTGGAAAGCATTGGCATTGATAAC
This sequence comes from uncultured Oscillospiraceae bacterium, assembly GCA_964370195.1. Classification (GTDB taxonomy): domain Bacteria; phylum Bacillota; class Clostridia; order Oscillospirales; family Ruminococcaceae; genus JAAYCI01. The sequence continues at coordinate 93,175 of CAYJIH010000002.1, read as the reverse complement.
GGCGATTTAGAAGGAATCACTTCTATTCCACGTTCCATTGAAGGTGTGTTGGTGGGAATTACAATGCGCCAGCAGCCAAGTGGCAGTTTTAAAATTAGTGTGCGCACAAAAGTGGGCATTGACGCAGTGCGTATTGCGGCAAGCCTTGGTGGTGGCGGGCATCAACAGGCAGCTGGGTGCGAGGTGCTTGGCAGCATGGAATATGCCAAAAGTGCCGTTTTAACCGAAGTGCGTCGTGCACTAGAACAACAGAAAGAACAGGAAGAGACGTAAGGCGAATGAATGGAATTTTGGTGGTAGACAAACCACAGGGCTTTACTTCGTTTGATGTTGTGGCAAAATTAAGAGGGATTTGCCGCACAAAAAAAATAGGCCATAGTGGAACGCTGGACCCAATGGCTACGGGTGTGTTGCCCATTTTTATTGGTAGAACAGCAAAAGCGGTGGATTTACAGCCAAGGCAAGATAAAGCGTATGAGGCAGAAATCTGTTTTGGCCTTGCCACCGATACAGGGGACATTACAGGTGAGGTGCTGCAAAGGGGGCCTCATCTTATAGATAAAGAGGAGCTTTTGGTGGCCTTATCTTCTTTTCAAGGAGAAAGAGAGCAAGTGCCGCCGATGTATTCGGCTGTGAAGGTGAATGGCAAGCCTTTATATCGATATGCAAGAGAAGGCAAGGAAGTGCAGCGTAAGGCACGTAAGGTGGTATACCACAGCATACGCTTTTTGGAACAAAGTGCCGAAGACCGTTTTCGCATCGCCGTTCATTGCTCAAAAGGCACGTATATCAGGGTTTTGGCGCAGGAGCTTGGGCAAGCGCTGGGAAGCTGTGCCACATTAAGTGCGTTGAGGCGCACAGCAGCCGGTGTGTTTACTTTGCAAGAGGCAAAAACATTGGATGAAATCCAAAGTGCAAAAGAAAATGGTGTGCTGGAACAGCTGTTACAACCATTGGACGGTGTGTTTCAAGACATACCTTCTTTGCAAATAGAACCGGTAGCGGTAAAGCGCTTGCTAAACGGTGCACCGGTGTATGGTGTTCGTGCGCAGGCAAGTATGTATCGTTTATACGAGCAAGAGATGTTTTTAGGGCTGGGAACAGTGGGCCAAGATGGGTGCTTGAAAGCGCAAAAGTTGTTTATGGAGCGTGATAATACGTGCAGCTGATAACGCAAGAAGGGCAAGGTGGCACATGGCAGCAAACTGCTTTGGCACTGGGGTATTTTGATGGGATACACCAAGGGCATAGGGCAGTGATTGGTGCAACAGTGGCATATGCAAAAGAAAACAAATTGTGCCCGGCAGTGTTTACATTTTTGCGAAACAACCCAACTGGCATTGGCAAGAAAAGTGTGATGGATGAAACACAAAAACTGGCCATTTTAGAAGAACTTGGTGTAGATATTTGTTTTGAGCCAGAGTTTGAAAGTTTTTGCAAGTTAACACCACGCCAGTTTTTTCAGCAATATCTTGTGGAAAAATATCATGCAAAAGCTCTTTTTTGTGGCGAAAATTATGGGTTTGGTGCCAAACGTGCTGGTGATACAGTGCTTTTGGCGCAACTGTGTGAAGAGTTTGGTGTGCATTTGCAAGTGTTGCCACTGGCGCAGCAAGATAAAAAGGCAGTCAGTTCCAGCCGCATTCGCACAGCGCTGGCAAAGGGAAATGTGGATGAAGCACACACCTTGCTTTGTAGGCCATATGAACTGTGCCTACCGGTGCAACATGGAAAAGGGCTGGGCAAAACGTTCGGTTTTCCCACCATTAACCAAATGATACCAAAACAGCGGCAACAGCCGGCGTTTGGTGTTTACATTACAAGTACATATTTAGATGAAAAATGGTATCCAAGTGCCACCGGTTACGGAACACGCCCAACGCTTGCAGGGGAAGAGGCCACATGTGAAACCTTTATACCCGGATACGAAGGGGATGTATACGGAAAAACGGTGTGTGTGCGTTTTTATAAACGGTTGGCAAACACACAAAAATTCGATACAGTAGAGGCGCTGGCGGCTGCTGTGCAAAGTTGGGCCGCCCAAGCGCAGGCATATTTTTCCAATACGAAAACCTGATAAAGAGATGGGCGAACCTTTTTATATTGAATGATAAAAAGGTTTTAAGGTGGCAAGAAAGTGCTCGTGATGGATACGCCCCGGTAACGGTGTTTTGCACCGGGCAAGGGAATAGGGGCATTATAGACGAATAAAAACACTTGGCATTGTGTTCGGTAAACACGATGCCAAGTGTTTTTATATTTTTGGATGATATTATGGTTCTGTGGCTTCTTGTTCGGTACACGCATTTTTACATAAGGTGAAGCGTGCGGCATCTTCGTGCCGAAGATGAGAGGTGTTTATGCTGCATAATAGAGCATCAGCCTCGGAAAAGCGGCAAAGTTTTACAAGCATTTCCGCTTGAATGAGGCAGTTTTGCATTTTGTTTTTGCGAGACAACAGGCGATAGCCAAAACTGGAGGTCTCCTCTTTTTCTTTTTGCAAAAAAATGTCGGCATCGTTGTCTTTTTCAAAGGCAAGTTTGCGTGCGTATAGGCGCTCTGTGTAGGCACTGTCGTACGTAAATTTAGCAATGAGATAGATGACGGGGGCCTGCAAAAGCAAAGAGGCCAACAATAAAACAGGTGCCCAAGGGGAAACAAAAGAAAGCAAAACGGCAAGGCCTACCAAAATGAGAAGCAGTGGCAAAATGGCTAAAAATATGCGCATAAAAAATCTCTTTCGTAAGAAAATTTTAATTGCCGCGGTGGCAAACAGTGAAACAAAATGAAGGCAAGCAGCTAGAATGTTGTTTCAGGATTCAGGCATTCCGGGCTCCATGCTTCGGCTTGTGCGGCATAAAGAGCAGCTTGCTCATCGTTGCCTGCCAAGCGGAAGCAAGCGGCAAGGCCCTCAAGGGGGATTTTCCCCACCGAAGAGGCAATCAGTTCAGGTTGTGCGCCGGAAAGTGCAGCAGAATACCAGTCTGAGGCTTGTTGTGCTTCTTTTTTGTTTAAAAAGTAATATCCCAAAGCACAGCATATTTCTGCCGGTGGTTGGCCCACAAGTTCAGGGGCGGCATAGCATAAAAGCTGTTCGCCGTCTTGCAATAGGGCATAACCAAAGGCAAGCACACAGCTGGCGCGACGCAGGGCCTCAGGGGGTTTGTTTAAATTGTTGCGCACTTGCTTAAAATAGGGGAAAGCAGCTTTGAAATCGTCTGCCGTGCCGCCAATTAAAAGTTCGCGTGCATACATCATCTCAAGCCGGCTCGATAAAGTAGATCCTTGCTCGGTTAAGTGCGCCAGCTGGGCTAAATCGCGTTGGCTGTGGCCACTTGTGGGGTGGTGTTCTATACAGACGTTGCTGCGATAGACAATGGGGTCGATGCGAAGCACCTCATGGATGGGGTCTGCAAATTGGAATGTGCGTAAACGGCGAAACAGCTTTGGGCGAAACTCTACATTAAAATTAGAGGTTGTGCAGTGCGAAAGCTGGTTTTCATAAGCCATTTCCACCACTTCCACTTCGGGCAAAAGAACATTTTTTAGTTGTAAAAACAGCTGGCGGTTTTCCTCGTTTATAATTTCATCTGCGTCGGCTGTGTAAATATAGTCACACTGTGCTTTTGAAAGGGAAAAATTGCGTGCAGACGAAAAATCGTTTACCCATTTAAAATCATAAATATGGTTTGTGTAGCGTTTTGCAATTTCCTTTGTAGCATCAACAGAGCCGGTGTCTACAATAATGAGCTCATCATACAGCCCACAAAGCGAATCCAAACAACGTGCCAAAACATGTTCTTCATTACGGACGATCATACATACACTGATGCTTACCATAGTGAAACCCCTCGTTTTCAAGTATTGTTTTTTGCGATGATACAACGGTAGTTTGGTTTTACATCACACCCAAAACGTACTTTATTTTAGTGTAGCACAGGCACACTTTGGCACGCAAGCCGATTTTTACACTTTTCAGAAGAAATTTTGGAAGAGGTTGCAAGCCAATAGTTATAAAAATTTTTGACATTTAATTAATTTTATTGTCGATTTTGGTTGACAAGACACTCTTTGCTATGTACAATAAATCTACATCACATTTTTTTGATGGACAAGGGGCGGCAAAATCCCTTGTTATTACACACCCCATGCGATTCGTCAAACCATTTTGTTTTGGTTTGTGTGTATCAAACAAGGGGAAATCCATTTCGGAGGAGAATCAACATGTACGAGGACAAAAGTTTAGCTTGCAAAGATTGTGGCCAGGAATTTGTTTTTACTGCCGGTGAGCAGGAGTTCTATGCTACCCGTGGTTTTGAAAACGAGCCTCAGCGCTGCAAACCTTGCCGCGACACACGCAAACAAGCCGGGCGCGCTAACAGGGAAATGTACACAGCAACGTGTGCACAGTGTGGCCAGGAAGCGCGTGTTCCATTCCAGCCAAAAGAAGAAAGACCCGTTTACTGCAGCAGTTGCTTTGCTTCAATGAAAGAAGAAGGATAAGCGAAGCATACGAAAGCTGTTCAGAAAGTGCCAATTGAATTGTTAGATAAAAATGCCGCTATCGCTACGTATATGTTATACGTGACGATACGGCATTTTTTGGCATTTTTGGTTGTTTGTTTTTGATCTGTGATGCTGCGCAGAAAAAGAGGGCAACATCGAAAAAGAAGTAAAGGTGCGTGGCCCTAGGCATTGACTTGAATGTGCGAGGTGGTGTCTTGCTGTACATATCCAATGATTTGGGCTGAAACTTGTTCTTTTTGAAGCAGCGAGACAAGCATGGGTGCTTTTTCACGAGGCAAACTCATAAGCATGCCGCCGGAAGTTTGTGGGTCGAATAAAACATCTTGCGCCGCAAGAGGAACAGCAGAAGAAAAACGGACATACGTTTCAAAATGTTCGCGGTTTGTGTAGGTGTTTTTTGGCAAAAAGCCTTCTTCAGCCAATGCCAAAACACCGGGAAGCATGTTGATGCAAGATGCGCTAAGCACTGCAGAAACATCGCTGTCTTTTAGCATTTCATATAAATGGCCAAGCAACCCAAAACCGGTAATGTCGGTGCAAGCAGATAGGCCCGTTTTACGTCCTGCCTCAAAAGCGGCCTTGTTTAATGCGGCCATGTTTTGCACGGCTGCTTCATATTGTGCTTTTTGCACAAGATTTGCTTTGGCAGCCGTGGTGATGATGCCGCTTCCTAAGGCTTTTGTAAGCACCAATGCATCACCATCTTTAGCGCCGCGGTTGGCCCAAATTTCTTGCGGGTGGGCAAAACCGGTTACAGAAAGGCCGTATTTTGGTGTGTCGTCTTCAATGCTGTGGCCACCGGCAATCACAGCGCCGGCCTCATGTACTTTATCGTAGCCGCCGGCCAATATTTCCCGTAAGGTGGAAAGTGGCAAACAGTTTGGAAAGCACACAATATTTAGTGCTACACTTGGTTGTGCACCCATAGCATAAAGGTCCGACAATGCGTTCGCAGCTGCAATTTGCCCATATAGATAGGGGTCATCAACCATGGGCGGGAAAAAATCCACAGTTTGCACTGCGGCCAAATCATCACGTAGGCGATATACACAGGCATCATCGCTTGTGTTGTATCCTACCAGTAAGTTTGCATCTTCTGCCTTTGGAAGGCTTTCTAAAATTTCCGAAAGGACGCCCGGTCCTATTTTAGCGCCTCAACCGGCAGCTGTGGTCATCTCTGTTAGGCGTTTTATGTTTGCCACAAGCCTCACTCCTTTGACTTCTCGTTTGGTTTTCAGTATCATATAAGTATACTGGATTTATATGGTTTATACAAGAACTGAAAGCAAAAAGGGAGGATACTTTGGATTTCAAACAATTGGAGGCGTTTGCGCAGGTGGTTCGTCTTGGTAGTTTTTCTAAAGCGGCCGAAATGCTGCACCTTACACAGCCTACTGTAAGTGCGCATATTCGCACCTTGGAAAATGAGCTAAACACCTCCCTTTTGGTGAGAACACCACACGGTGCGCATCCCACAGAAGCGGGAAAAAAATTATTTTATTATGCCGAAGAGTTGCTGACGCTGCGAGAGCGTGCCATGGCTTCGTGCCGGGTGAAAACCGATGATTATAGTGGAGAGCTGGCGGTGGTGGCATCTTCTGTTCCGTATCAATACGTATTGCCTACAGCGTTATCGGCTTTTCGGGAACAGTATCCACGCGTGTGTTTTCAGCTGCTTCGCCGAGACAGTATTGCGGCGGAACAGGCGGTTTTATCTGGCGAGGCAGAACTTGGATTAAGCGGTACGTGTGGGCATTTGCCGGCCCTTATATACAAAGAATTGTGCCGCGATGAACTGGTGGTGATTACCCCGGCAACACCGTTGTATACACAGCGAAAGGCGCGTGCGTTTACGGCGCAGGAGCTTTTGCAGGAGTCGTGTATTTTTCGTGAAGAGGGAAGTGGAACACGGCGTGAAGCAGAAGCGTACCTAAAAAGACAAGGGGTGCAGCTGAAAGAGCTGTCGGTTGTGGCCACAATGGATAACCCGGATGCGGTTAAAAGTGCTGTATGCCAAGGGCTGGGTATTTCAATTGTATCGAAATTATCGGCGGAAGATTTTGAGCAATTGGGCTTGTTGCTGTCGTTTCAACTTGGTGAGTGTGCCACGTCTCGACCGATTTATTTGGTGCGTCACCGCCGCAGGCCGTTGTCTGCGTTGGCGAAGAAATTTGAAAAATATTTGCAAAGTTTGCATTGCGCGGCAGACAATAGCAGTGATTAAAAAAACACCTCATAAATGGGCTAGCCCAGTTGTGAGGTGTTTTTTAGTGGTCGAATCAGTTCATGGCGGTGGTGGAGGAAAATAAGTCTTGCACAGCGTGTTTAAGCAACGCATGGTTTTCGTTTTGTAAGGTAGGGTCCTTTTGATATAGGGCTATTGCGGTTTCTTGTGCTGCTTTTAAAATACGCGTGTCTGTGGCCAAATTGGCAAGGTGCAAATTTGGCAAGCCATGCTGACGGTTGCCAAAAAAATCGCCGGGGCCACGTGTTTCCAGGTCAAACTTTGCCACATCAAAACCATCGGTGGTTTTGCATAAAAATAGCAGCCGCTCGCGTGCTGTTTCGCTAAGATGTGAGGAGACCAAAAAACAATAGCTAAGGGCACTGCCACGCCCCACGCGCCCGCGCAGTTGGTGTAGAGCCGAAAGGCCATAGCGCTCGGCGTCTTCAATAACAATGACACTGGCGTTTGGCACATCCACACCCACTTCGATCACAGTGGTGGAAACAAGCACATCCAGTTCACCTTGTTGAAAGGCACGCATGATTTCGTTTTTTTCTGCCGCTTTCAATTTTCCATGCATCAGCCCAACACGCGCACCGGAAAGCAAAGGGCGCGCAATTTCTTCTGCATATGTTGCCGCGGCTTGTAAGCCGTTTTCTCCCTCTTCAATCAGTGGGCATACAATGTATACTTGCCGTCCTTTGTCAATTTCATCCGCCAAAAAACCAAACATGTCGCGTCGTTTTTCTTCTCTTACAAGGTGCGTTTTTACAGGGGTTCTGCCGGGAGGCATCTCGTCTAGCACGCTGATGTCTAAATCGCCAAACATCAACAGAGCCAATGTGCGTGGAATGGGCGTCGCGCTCATCACCAAAAGGTGGGGGCGTTCGGCTTTTTGGGCAAGCAAACCACGTTGACGTACCCCAAAACGGTGCTGCTCATCGGTGAGGGCAAGACCCAGTTTCGAATACTGAACAGGCTCACTAAGCACAGCGTGTGTGCCCACTACCAGTTGAATATCACCGCTTTCGATTGAAGCGAGTGTGCCCTCGCGTGCTTTTCCCTTAATGGAACCGGTTAATAATGCGGTTTTGATACCAAAGGGTGACAAAAATTGCTCTAGTGTGTGCTGGTGTTGAACAGCTAAAATTTCTGTGGGTGCCATCAATACACTTTGATAGCCGTTTTGCGCTGAAAAGTAAATAGCGGCAGCGGCCACAAGTGTTTTGCCACTGCCTACATCTCCTTGTAAGAGGCGGTTCATGGCGCTTGGTTTTTGCATATCGGCCGCAATTTCTTGTATGGCGCGTGTTTGTGCCTTTGTGGGCGAAAATGGCAGGGCTTCTGTAAAAGGCGCAAGGCAAACGGTGTGCATGGGTGCACCGGTTTGATGTTGCTCCTTGCCACGCAAAGAAAGCAACCCAAGTTGCAGGCAAAGCAATTCTTCGAATATAAGGCGCCTGCGCGCTTGTTTTAGCTCGTCCATGTGGTTTGGCTGGTGAATCATGCGCAAAGCAGCCCATTTTGGGGGTAAGGAAAATTTTTCCAGCATGTCTTGTGTAAGTGGGTCTGGTAAAGTGTTGATTTCTGAAAGTGCTTGGGCCACGCACGAGGCAATGATGGTGCTGGATAAGCCTTCGGTTTGTGGATAAATGGGCGTAAGGAGGTGTTTTGTATCTTTTGGCAAAAACTGTGGGGCCACCATCTCACGTTCGGTGAAGTTTCCGCTTACTTTGCCATAAAAAAGATATTCTTTGCCAAGTTCCAGTTTGTCTAGCACATAAGGGTTGTTAAAATAGGTTAGGTTTAAAAGTGCGCTGTCGTCGCAGCAACGCACTTTTTGCAAGGTGCGTCCGCCGGCGATGCGCCGCTGAGGCAATTTTTCCAGCACAGTGGCACATACAACGCAGGGGGCGTCTTGTGGTGCTTTTGCGATGGGAATGATAGCCGAGTAATCAAGATAGGTGCGTGGGTATAAGTGAAGAAGCTGGCCCACGGTGCGCACATCTAAGCGCAAAAATGCACTGGCACGCTTTGGACCCACTTTTTTTAGATATTGTATGCTGTCTGCCGTGTTCATAAACCCACCTCGTTTGTTGCTGTTTCTTCTATTATAAGAAACTTGTGCTGTTTTCACAAGAAAAGCGTGGGGCGAATAGTTGTTCTTTAACAAACACCATGCTATAATAAGTGTGTTTGATACATGATTTGGCCTGGGATATAGAAAGGGGATTATAATGTCTGCCAACCATCACTATGAATTATTTGGGGTTCACTGTTTTGACGACCGTGTGATGCAAGAACGCTTATCGCACGAGGTATATGAGAGCTTGCGTAAAATACGCGATGAAGGTATGAAGTGGAACCCACTTGTGGCCGATGTGGTGGCGGATGCGATGAAAGACTGGGCCCTAGAATTAGGTGCTACACACTATATCCATTGGTTTACACCGATGACCGGCACTTCGGCCGGAAAACACGATAGCTTTTTAGACAATGTGCACGGCGGTGAGCCGGTGATTCGTTTTTCGGGCAAGCTGCTTAGCAAAGGCGAGTCGGACGCGTCCAGTTTTCCAACAGGGGGCTTGCGAAGCACGTTTGAAGCGCGTGGGTATACAACGTGGGACCCAACGTCACCGGCCTTTATTTTAGGAACCACCCTATATATTCCCACGGCGTTTTGCGGTTATAGCGGCGAGGCTTTGGACGAAAAAACACCGCTTTTGCGCAGTATGCAGGTTTTGAACAAGCAAGCCATGCGTGTACTGAAAGCACTTGGTGATACACAGACTGTGTCGGTGGGTGCCACGGTGGGGGCAGAGCAAGAGTATTTTTTAATTGATAAAGAGCTGCTGGATAAACGTCTTGATTTGAAAATATGCGGAAAAACGCTTCTTGGGGCAAAGCCACCAAAGGGCCAAGAGCTAGAAGACCATTACTATGGCTCTATTTCAGAGCGTGTGCGCCGCTTTATGCGAGAGTTAGATGACGAGCTTTGGCGCGTGGGCGTGCCTGCCAAAACAGAACATAACGAAGTGGCGCCCGGGCAGTACGAATTGGCCAATATCTTTGCCTCTGCAAACATAGCCAGCGATCACAATCAAATTACCATGGAGCTGATGCGCAAGGTGGCTTTGCGCCATGGGCTTGTTTGTTTGCTACACGAAAAACCATTTGCCGGTGTGAATGGAAGTGGCAAGCACAACAACTGGAGTTTGATGACCAACACGGGAAAAAACTTGTTGGACGCCGGTGATAACCCGGTGGAAAACCGAGAGTTTTTGGTGTTTTTATGTGCGGTGCTTGCAGCAGTGGATAGCTATGCGGATTTGGTTCGTTTGTCGGCTTCATGCCCGGGAAATGACGATCGTCTTGGTGCAAACGAAGCGCCACCGGCTGTGATTTCTGTGTTTTTGGGAGACCCATTAACGCAGCTTTTGAAAAGTGTGGCCCGTGGCCATGCATACGAAATGGGAAGCCGTGGCCAGTTGCAAACCGGTGTGAAATCGTTGCCACAACTGGAGATGGACGACAACGACCGCAACCGCACTTCTCCGTTTGCTTACACAAGCAACAAATTCGAGTTTCGTATGGTGGGTTCCTCACAAAGCATCAGTTTTGCGAACACGGTGCTGAATACAGCGGTGGCCGATAAATTGAGTGGTTTTGCTGATTTACTGGAAAAAGCCGGAACGCACACAGGCGCATTGGAGGAAGTGGTGGCGACCATTGTGCATACAACGTGGGACGACCACGGCCGTATTGTATTTAATGGGAACAATTATGCAGCAGAGTGGCGTGACGAAGCACGTCAGCGTGGCCTTGCCGATATTTCATCTACGGTGGAGGCAACAAATGCATTGCTTCGGGAAGAAAATTTGGCCATGCTAGAGCGAAACAAAGTGCTCAGCCGCAGCGAATGCTATAGCCGCTATGAAATTTTAATGGAGCATTACACCAAAACCACGTGCATCGCAGCTGTAACATTATTGGAAATGGCACGGCGCAGCATTTTGCCGGCTGCTTGTTTGTGGCTTTCGGAAATGGCAGCAGCACAAGCGCATGTGGTAACGGCAGGTGCCTCTAACGTGTATATTTCAGAATCAACATTTGCGCTTTCGTCGGCCATTGATGCATGCTCTCAGGCTGCAGATATGCTGGAAAAGGTGCTGGGCAAAACAGAATCGGTGGAAGATACAAAGCTTGCAGGGCAAGCCGCGTATTCCCTTACAAAGCATGAAATGGATACGTTGCGCCTTTGCTGTGATAAGCTAGAAGCAATGATGCCGGAAAACCGTTGGCCCATTCCAGGGTATTCCAGCTTGCTGTATGATTTGTAATATTTGAATAATAAACAAACAAAAACCACCGCATGCGGTGGTTTTTGTTTGTTGGCGGGAGTATGTGGGAATCGAACCCACCTAAGCAGGGTTAACTACTCTTACTGGTTTTGAAGACCAGAGGGCACACCAGCACCCATCTACTCCCATAATATAGCACACAAACTACATAAAGTGCGCTATTTAGTGTACCACAGTTTTTTGCGAAATGCAAGAGATGGAACCGTGTTCGTAGGCAGAAAAAATGAAGTTATGAAAAAATGGTGATGTAAGCAAATTATAGCAATACACGTACATCATCTTTTTTTCGTGTAAAACGTTGGTTGTCGAAATATTCCAGGATAGGAAGGGCAAACTTACGAGAAGTGCTGAACAAATCGCGAAATTGTGCCAATGTGATAGAGCCGTTTTGCTCTATAAAGGTTTTTGTTTGCTCTTTGGCCTGTGCAATAATATTGCTGTGGAAGAAAATTTGCGGGCTTGCCAACGTAAGTGTGCCGTTGTCTAACAGGGCGTCAAATACACGCTTGGCAGCAGCTTTTTCTTTTGTATACGGCGCAAGAGCCTCTTCAATAGAGGGGGGGGCAAAACCACCGTTTAAGAAAAGCTGTTCAATTTCAGTTGCCATTTTTGCATCTTTTTCACTGAATTGTATAGTGAAGCCGGCAAGAGCAACTTTTTGGTCTTTAAAAATAATCAGGGCATCTTCTTCAAAAAGAGCAAGCACTTTGTCGGCAAGAGAAATTTCGCATTTGTGTAGCAATTTTCCACGCAATTCATCGCGGCGCATGCCGGCCTGTAATGGGTTTTCTTCATGATAACAAGAAAGAATATTGTGCAGTTTTTCGCCCAATTGATGTTGATACTGTGTGCCCATGGCCACTTTGGCAGACACCATGCGTACGCGTTTTTCTTTAAGCAATTGCTCAAGCTCACTGCGAAACGTCTCGTCGTCCAGCACCAGTTGCTTTTGAATTTCTTTTAAGGGCACAAGCTGCGGGGAGCCATCCTCAATGGCTTGATGAATATTGTCGGTGGTAGAGCCATGCTCTCGCACCTTGAGGTTCTCTTGCACAGAGACATCGTTTCGTTTGTGTTTGCTTGGGCAAGGGTCTAAAATGATACCACCGCCCACGGTCTCAATGGGTGAGTAAAAGCGAACCACAAAGCGGTCTCCTTTTTTTGTGGCAATCTCTTCGCTAAAACGAAGCTGTGCATACGCTTCTTCGCCCGGTTTCAGCTCGTCTTTGCCCAGTAGAACAAGTTTTGCCAAAAGGTCGCGCGTGCCATGATAAAAATGAAGGCGAGAGCCGTTTAGCAAAACACGAGGACTATCGGGCAATGCTTTTAGTTTCACATCCAGCATGCGGCTGTTTTCCATGGAAGCAGGCACGGCCAACGTGTTGCCACGCTGAACTTCATCTTTTTTCACACCGGCCAAGTTGACAGCAACACGTTGGCCGGCATAGGCGGTTTGCACATCTTTTGCATGCACTTGTAAGTTACGCACCCGTGTGTGAAGGCCGTGCGGGTAGATTTCCACCTCGTCGTTTAGATGAAGCTGTCCCTCAATCAAAGTGCCTGTAATTACAGTGCCGTGGCCTTCGGCTGTAAACACACGATCCACAGGGATGCGAAACGCTTTTTGTGTGTTTTTAGAGACTGTTTTTTCTGTTAAGAGCATAAGTTCATTGCGCAAATTTTCCATGCCATCACCTGTATAAGCTGAAACAGGTAAAATAGGGGCTGATTCCAAAAAGCTACCTTGCACTGCGGCACGGATGTCCTCACTGATGAGTTCCACCCAGCCCTCTTCCACAAGATCTGTTTTTGTAACAACAATCAGGCCTTCTTCAATGCCAAGCAAGGAAAGGATGCCAAGATGTTCGCGCGTTTGCGGCATAACGCCGTCATCGGCGGCGATGACAAGCAACGCCAAATCGATGCCACCGGCGCCGGCCAGCATGTTTTTTACAAATTTTTCGTGGCCGGGCACGTCGATGATGCCCACACGTTCCCCGTTGGGCAAGGTTAAAAAAGCAAAACCAAGATCGATGGTAATGCCTCGTTTTTGTTCTTCTTTCAAACGGTCGGTATTGATGCCGGTTAAAGACTTGATGAGCAGTGTTTTGCCATGGTCCACATGCCCGGCGGTGCCAATGACGATGTGCTTCATGTGTTTCTCCTACAGGTTATTCAGGGATGAGTGCATTGCGGACGTTTTTGCCTAAAATGGGGATTTCTTCCGGGGATACAGTTCGCACATCTAAAAGAAGCTTGTCTTTTGCTATGCGAGCGACAACAGGCGGCTTGCACTGGCGCAAAGCGGCCTCTAGTTCTGTAACCGTTTTGGTTTGTGGGCAAATCTCCACAGCACAAGAAGGAAGAAGCTGTGTGGGCACGCTGCCGCCCCCCACAGGGCTTTCTGTTTCGCAAACACGGGCGATTTCGGCAGAACAATTGATTTCCAAACGCAATTGCTCTGCTTTTGGAGCAAGTGCCGCACGCGATTCATGCAGCATGCGTTGCACGGGAACAACCTGCTGTGCAAGCGTTTCGTCTCGATACAAACGCAAGGTGGCTTCCAGTGCGGCCAAGGTCATTTTATCAATGCGCAAAGCGCGTGTGAGTTGGTGGCGGCGCAAAGCGGCAATGGGTTCTTTTTTTCCCACCAAAATACCTGCTTGTGGCCCACCCAGTAATTTATCTCCGCTAAAACAAAGTACATCCACGCCGGTTTTTACACAAGCGGGAACGCTTGGTTCGCCTTCAATCCCAAGGGGTTCTAGTGGTAAAAGCGAACCTCCGCCAAGGTCGTAGTAAACAGGCAAACTTTTTTCTTTACCAAGTTGCACCAGTTCCTCTAAAGGGGTGTCTTCGGTGAAACCTAAAATTTTAAAATTACTTGTATGTACTTTAAGCAGTGCACCTGTGTGTTCTTCGTCAATGGCATTTGTGTAATCGGCAAGCCTTGTGCGGTTTGTGGTGCCCACTTCTTTTAAAGTGGCACCGCTTAGCGCCATGATGTCGGGCACGCGAAAGGCACCGCCAATTTCTACAAGCTCACCGCGAGATACCACCACTTCTTTTCCCTTTGTTAAGGCAGAAAGCAGGAGCAACACAGCACTTGCATTGTTGTTCACCACCATAGCGTCTTCGGCGCCGGTCAATTCACAAAGCAGTTTTTGTACATGGCTATAACGGCTGCCGCGCTGGCCGCTTGCAAGCTGATATTCTAAGTTTGTGTAGTTGCTTGCCACTTGGCATACAGCCTCCACAGCGCTTTTTGCCAAGGGTGCTCGCCCTAAATTTGTGTGTAAGGGCACACCGGTGGCGTTGATAACATGGCATAAATTGGGTTCTTGTTCTCGCTGTAGGTTGGCAAGAGTTTGCTTTGCAAGCGTGTCTAAAGTGGGGATTTTAGAACAAATACCGTCTAAAATTTCACTTCGCAAGTTTTCAAGGGTCTCTCTGGCAGCCCTTGTAATGGCAGTGCCTGTTGCTTTAGCTGTTTGTAAATGTGCATGGGCAAGCAGTTCGTCCATTTTGGGAATGTTGCGTAAAAGTGTTTTGTCTATGGCCATGGATTTTCTCCTTTAATTCTTACAGATTCACATTCTATTGTAACGCATGTTGGCAAATAATCAAGTGAGGAATGAAGTTCACAAAAAATTCATACAAAAACAAGTAAAACATCTTGTTTTTTTGTAGTTCTGTTTATGTTGCACAGTAAAGTTTGAAAATTTTTTTCATGTTTTTTCAAAAGGGTTGTTTACAAAGCAAAACCTTTGTGATAGAATTAACACAAGTTTTGGGACTGTAAGAAATTAGCTTGCTGCTTTTGTGAAAAAAGCGTAGGCAAAAAGCCTGAAATTAAACAGAATATGCGGGGATGACTGTTGTGGGAGAGTCTACACAGACGCCGAAGGGGCAAGCTGGACGGTTCGCCAAACCGTTTGGTGAAACTCTCAGGCAAAAATACCATAAACACGACCCGGCCTTGAAAAAATTGACAGGGGATATGGCGCATTTATGTGTTATATTTCCTGTTTTTATTTTGTGGAAACAGAAATTATGGGGAAAGTAAGATTTTTATAATATGTGGCAAGCGGCACTTTATAAAAACAACCCATGAATATAAATCGACCAAAAGGAGACAGTTGTCGCTATGGCTAATTTTTTCATCCTCAGTAACAACCCGCTGGCGACAGAAAAATATAAAGAATTAACACACGAAAAGCAAGCGGATGTGGCCGGCATCTTTGAGGCGGCACGAAACGAAATTCACCTGGGCAGTGTGCTGATTAACCACCCATTGAGCGGCAGTGTGAAGCCAAATGAAAGCCCTTATAAAAGCCTTGTGCTTTCCACGCGGCGCGGTGCTGTGGACATGAAAAGTTTGCAGTTGATTGAAGGCGCTGCCGAAGTGCTGATAAAACTTGGCATTAAGCACCGCAATTATCCGCAGCAGGCACTGGAAGATTTTCAGGTAATTGACCTTGATTTGCTAGATTCCGCGATGCAAGCGCTGCCGGCAGAGTATCACAGATAAGTTGTGATAAAAGTGGTGCGGTTTAAAGAAACACAACAACAATTGGTAATATGACCCAAGGATATCCTTTGGGAAAACGAAAGGAAGATATATTTATGGCAGAGGTATATGACATTTTAGTAGTAGGCGGAGGCCCAGGTGGTTTGGCAGCAGGCATTTACGGTAGCCGTGCACGCTTAAAAACCGCTGTTCTTGAAAAAGGACGTCCTGGTGGCCAGGCTGCTAGCACCATGGAGATGGAAAACTATCCCGGCACTTTCCGCGAGGCCACCGGCCCCGATATTATGAAAAACTTTGTAGAGCATGCAGAGCATTTCGGCACCAAAGTGTTAAAAGGCACTGTAAGCGATGTGGACTTTAGTGGCCCTATCAAAAAAGTAATTACAAAAGATGGCGAAACATACGAAGCCAAAAGTGTAATTTTAAGCCCTGGCGCAGAACCACGCAGCCTAAATATCAAAGGCGAAGGCAAACTGCGCGGCAAAGGTGTTTCTTACTGTGCAACATGCGATGCAGACTTCTTTGAAGAGCTGGACGTAGTGGTGGTGGGCAACGGCGATGCTGCTATTGAAGAGGCAATGTACCTCACTCGTTTTGCAGAGACGGTAACCATTATTGTTATCCATGATGAAGGCACCTTAGACTGCAACCGTGCAAGCGCAGAAAAAGCATTTAAAAATCAAAAACTCAAATGGGTTTGGAACTCTGTGCTTGAAGAAATTGTGGGCGATGAGCTTGTGGAAAATGTTGTGATTAAAAACATTAAAACAGGCGAATTGACCGAGATGGAAACGAACGGCGTGTTCTTCTTCGTTGGCTCTGTGCCAAAAACCGATTTCCTTAAAGGAAAAGTGGAGATGAACGAGCAAGGCTATATTGTTACAAACGAATTGATGGAAACAGACGTACCAGGTGTTTACGGTGTGGGCGATGCTCGCGTAAAATATCTGCGTCAAGTAGTAACAGCTGCAGCTGATGGCGCTATTGCCGCTGTGGCAGCCGAAAAATATTTGGAAGAGATGGAAACATTCCGCGAGAATGTTTTGGAGAAAAAAGAGCCTGTGCTTCTTGCTTTCTGGGCACCGCAGGTGGAAGTTTGCTTCGACATTTTGGCAAACCTTGAGAAAATTGTGGAAGGTAAAAACGGCGCAGTGTCGCTAGCAAAACTGGACACATACCGCAACAAAAAAACATCCGGCAATTACAATGTAACTGCTGTGCCTACTGTGATTTTGTTTAAAGATGGCGAGCCGGTGGGCCGTTTGGAAGGCGCCGATGCCATTACAACAGAAGCTGTGGAAGAACTGCTGAAATAAACAGCACAAACCCACTGCGAACCCCTTTTGCGAGCTACGAGCTGTATGGCTCTTGCTTTAATAAGTAGATAGTTACACTGTAAGAAAGGAGAGTGCAAATTATGATAGAGCTAACAAAAGAAAATTTTGAAGCAGAGGTTCTGCAAGCAGAAGGCCTTGTGTTTGTGGATTTCTGGAGCCCAAAATGCGAGCCTTGCATGGCGCTTTTACCGGACGTAGAAGCTTTTGCAGAGCGCAATGAAGGCAAAGCAAAATTTTGCAAATTGGACACAGCTGGCAACAAACGTTTGGCCATTGCCCAAAAAGTGATGGGCATCCCAACTTTGGTGTTTTACAAAGGCGGCGAAAAAGTGTGCGTATTTGACAAAGCAGCCATTGAGGCAGACGGCATTGCCGCTGTGGAGGCGAAACTGAATGAGCTTGTTTAAGAACTTTTAAACAGGCCCCAGTTTACGAGGTTTGGAATGGCCGGGACAACCGGCTTGCCAATAATATATAAGAACTGGAGGGATACTATGCGTTTAGAACTTGGCAATATTTTGATTAATGATGTGCAGTTTGCGGATAAAACCGAAGTTAAAAACGGCACTTTGTATGTAAATCAAGATGAATTGGCCAAAATTGCCGGCGATGACGAACGGATCAAATCCGTAGAAGTTTTCTTGGCTCGTCCAGGAGAATCTGTCCGCATCGTTCCGGTGAAAGATGTTGTGGAGCCCCGCGTAAAAGTGGAAGGCCCCGGTGGCATCTTCCCCGGTTTTATGACCGGAGTGGATCAAGTAGGTAGCGGCCGTACCCATGTACTGAAAGGCGCTGCAGTGGTAACCACAGGCAAAATCGTTGGTTTCCAGGAAGGCATCATCGACATGACCGGTACCGGTGCAGACTACACCCCGTTTTCTAAAACCAACAATGTGGTTGTGAAAGTAGAGCCTGTAGATGGCATCAAACAACACGACCATGAAGTGGTGGTTCGTTTGGCAGGTTTCCGCGCAGCTAACTATCTTGGTGAAGCTGGCAAGGACGTACAGCCTGACGAAGTGAAAACGTATGAAACAAAACCAATCTTGGAGCAGGTGAAAGAATATCCGAACTTGCCAAAAGTGGTTTATGTTTACATGCTGCAAACACAAGGCCTTTTGCACAACACCTACTATTATGGTGTGGACGTTAAGCAAATTGTGCCAACCTTTATGTACCCAACAGAGGCATTTGACGGTGCCATTGCCAGCGGCAACTGCGTATCGGCTTGCGACAAAAACCCAAGCTATGTGCATGCCAACAGCCCGGTTATCACCGATCTGTATGAAGAGCATGGCAAAACCATCAACTTCCTTGGTTGCATTATCACAAACGAGAACGTTACATTGATGGACAAAGAGCGTTCGTCCAACATGACAGCAAAACTCGTCGAGCTACTTGGCGCAGATGCTGCTATCATTTCGGAAGAAGGCTTCGGCAACCCAGATGCTGACCTCGTAATGAACTGCAACAAAATTGAGGGCAAAGGCGTTAAAACCTGCCTCATCACAGACGAATACGCAGGCCAAGACGGCGCTAGCCAGTCGCTTGCAGATTCTACACCAAAAGGCGATGCTTGCGTAACTGCCGGCAATGCCAACATGGTGGTAACACTGCCTGCTTTGGATACCGTTATTGGTTACCCAGAAGTGGCAAACACAATCGCTGGCGGTTGGGAAGGCAGCTTGCATGCAGACGGCAGCATCACCGCAGAAATTCAGGTGATCACCGGCGCTACAAACGAGCTAGGCTTCAACTATCTCACAGCAAAAACCGTTTAATCCAACCGGATTGTAAAAAACGGTTACATCAAACAAAATAAAATAAAGGAGAAATGCGTAATGGGAATTTTAAACGGCAAAAAAATTGCTATTCTTGGCGATCGCGACGGAATCCCGGGCTTGGCCATCGAAGAGTGCGTAAAGCCTGCAGGCGCAGAAGTTGTATTCAGCACAACTGAATGCTTCGTCTGAACAAGCGCAGGCGCCATGGACCTCGAAAACCAAGCTAGGATTAAAGAACTCGCAGAAAAATATGGCAAAGACGACTTCATCGTTGTCTTAGGTGGAGGCGAAGCGGAAGCTTCTGGCCTTGCTGCCGAAACCGTATCTGCTGGTGATCCTACTTTTGCAGGTCCTTTGGCCGGAGTCTCGTTGGGACTCAAAGCATACCACATTCTTGAGCTAAAAGACGAAATTGATCCCGCTATCTATGAGGAGCAAATCGCCATGATGGAGATGGTGCTGGACGTAGATACCATCATCAATGAAGTAAAAGAATATCGCGGCTAATCAGCCGCTGGCGAAATCCTATAGTAAAGGGGGACGTAAGATGAGCAAAACAAAAATCGTGCATTATATTAACCAGTTCTACGCCGGCATTGGCGGCGAAGATAAAGCGGATGTACCACCAGAGAAACGCGATGGTATCGTAGGTCCTGGTATGGCTTTATCGGCAGAACTGAAAGACGTGGCCGAAATTGTTGGCACCGTTATTTGTGGAGATAGCTACTTCAGCGAGAATGAAGAGAGCGCTTCTAAAGTTGTTTTGGAGATGATCCAAAGCTATAGCCCCGACCTTGTGGTTGTAGGCCCTGCTTTTAACGCAGGCCGTTATGGCGTGGCTGCCGGTGCAGTGGCCAAATTGGTTGACGAAAACATGAACATCCCTGTTGTGGGTGGCATGTACATCGAAAACCCAGGTCTCGAGATGTACAAACGTTTTGGCTTCTTTGTGGAAACCGGCAATTCTGCTGCTACCATGAAAAAAGCCATCCCTGCAATGTCAGCTGTTGTGAAACAGGTGATTGCAGGCGAAGAAGTAACCGGTTATGTGCCGAAAGGCCTTCGCGTGAACTTCTTTGCAGACGAGCGCGGCTCGAAACGTGCTGTAAACATGCTCGTGAAAAAAATCCAAGGCGAGGCTTTCGAAACCGAATATCCTATGCCTAACTTTGACCGTGTGGATCCACAACCTGCCATCAAAGACATCAAAAAAGCAAGAATTGCTTTGGTGTCGTCTGGCGGCCCGGTGCCGAAAGGCAACCCAGACCACATCGAGTCTTCCAGTGCATCGAAATATGGCAAATATAGCCTTGTAGACATTGATGATTTCGATTCTACAAACGGTGAAACTGCCCACGGTGGTTACGACCCTGTGTATGCCAACGAAGACCTTGACCGTGTTCTGCCTGTGGACGTTATCAAAGAAATGGTAAAAGCCGGCGAAATTGGCTCTTTACATGATTTCTGGTATTCAACCACCGGCAACGGTACTTCTGTTGCAAACTCCAAAAAATTCGGAAAGGCCATTGCTGAGGATCTAAAAGCCGACGGTGTCGACGGCGTTATCCTCACCTCCACTTGAGGCACCTGCACACGTTGCGGTGCAACGTTGGTAAAAGCAATTGAGGAAGAAGGTTTCCCGGTTGTGCACATGTGCACAGTTGTGCCTATTTCCTTGACCGTTGGTGCAAACCGTATTGTGCCTACAGTCGCCATTCCATATCCTCTGGGCAACCCTGCTTTGGAAGCTTCCGAGGAAAAAGAACTGCGCCGGAAACTTGTGGAAAAAGCATTGCGTGCTTTGGAAACTGAAGTGACCGAGCAAACCGTATTTAAAGACTAATAGCGCTTTAAGTGAGGCTGAGCCGGAGAGGACTATCCTCTCCGGCTTATTTAAAAAAATATCGGAGGTGAGCCAATGAGCTTTGCTGTTATGAAAGGGGCCAGTTACGCCCTAGTACAAGCAAACGACATGGTGCTACATCAAGGTAGCACACAAACAAGTGAGATGCGTCTCAACGCAAGCTCTGAGTATCTAAAAGAGCTTCCCAAAAGCCTGCGTTCTTTCGAGGATTGCGTGGCATACCCACCAAACCAAGCTTATATCGGCAACTTGTTGCCGCGTGAAATGGGCAAAATTGCCCGCCCTTGGTACGAAAACAACATTAAAGACGCCACCCGTGAGGGAAAATATGGCGAAATTATGCCAGAAGACGAGTTCTACGGCTGCGTGAAAGCTGTAGATATGTTTGATTTGGTAATTTTGGAAGAGAGCTTCCAAAATACAGTGAAAGAAAAACTGCTGGCACATCCGGTTATCAGCAAATACTGGGTGACACTGGCTACACTTGATAAAAACCCGGGCTCTGCAGAGCAAATCAAAGAACTTGTGGACGGCCATAAAGCCGAACCCATGTACTTTGAGGGTAAATTGATTGGTTGTGTAAAAAAAGCCCATGATTTCGATGCGGCTTTGTCAGAGCATGTAATGTTTGAAAACTTGGCTGGTAAAGCATCGGCTGCTTTTGCTTTGGCACTTTTGTTTGACAAGACCGATTTGCAACCGGCAGAAGTAGACTACCTCATCGAGTGCAGTGAGGAAGCTTGCGGCGACATGAATCAACGTGGCGGCGGCAACTTTGCAAAGGCGATTGGTGAAATTTGCGGTTGTAAAAATGCCACAGGTAGCGATACCCGTAGCTTCTGCGCTGGCCCAACCCATGCACTTGTAGAAGCATCTGCGCTTGTAAAAGCCGGTGTGTTTGCAAATGTTGTTGTGTTGGCTGGTGGTGCCACTGCAAAATTGGGCCTCAATGGCAAAGACCATGCGAAAAAAGGCGTGCCTATCCTAGAGGATTGCCTTGGTGCATTCGCTGTGAACATTGGCGAAAACGATGGCGTGTCGCCTATTATCCGCACAGATATTGTGGGCCGCCATACCATTGGTAGTGGTGCTTCGCCACAGGCTGTTATGCAAGCCATCGTGGCTACCCCGCTGGATAATGCAGGCCTTACATTGAAAGATGTAGACGTGTATTCTGTGGAGATGCAAAACCCCGAAATTACAGAGCCGGCTGGCGCTGGTGATGTGCCGCAGGCAAACTACAAAATGATTGCCGCTTTGGGTGTTATGAAAAAAGTGTTTGAGAAAAGTGAACTTGCAAACGTGGTTGCCAGCATTGGTATGCCTGGCTTTGCTCCAACACAAGGTCACATTCCGTCGGGCGTTCCCTATCTTGCTTATTGCAAAGAGGAAATGGTAAACGGCAATGTGAACCGTGCTATGATTGTGGGCAAAGGCAGCTTGTTCCTTGGCCGTATGACGAACCTTTTTGACGGTATTACGTTTGTAATGGAGAAAAACACGGGTGTGGTTGAAAGCGATTCCGGCGTGGATAAAGACGCCGTGCGCTTGATGATTGCCGATGCAATGAAAGAATTTGCAGCTTCCCTTAAATAGGAATCCAAAACAGACATAAACCCGATGAAAGGAGGGCAAACCCTTTGGAAGAACAAATCAAAAATAGCATAGCGGAAGTATTTGACGAAATTGCGGCGGGGCTTTCCACCGGCAGTTTCGGAAAACGTGCACGTGTGGGCTTGACCTTAATGGGTAGCGAGCACGGTGAAGAGGAGATGCTGCGTGGGGCAGAAGCCGCACAAGCTTCAGATTCCTCTATTGAAGTAGTGGTGATTGGCAGTGCCCATGATACAGAGCTTGAGCTGATTGAGGTGGCAACACCGGAAGATGGCCATGCTAAAATGGATGCTATGCTGGAAAATGGTGGCCTGGATGCCGCTGTTACCATGCACTACAGCTTCCCCATTGGTGTAGCCACCGTGGGCCGTGTAATTACACCCGGCATGGGCCGCAGCATGTTTGTGGCTACCACCACGGGCACTTCTGACACAGACCGTGCCAGTGCCATGCTGAAAAACGCATTGGCGGGCATTGCAGCAGCAAAAGCTTGCGGCATTGCAAAACCCACTGTGGGCATTTTGAACATCGATGGTGCCCGTCAGTTGGAGCGTTCTTTAACAAAACTGCAAGAGAATGGCTACGGCATTCACTTTACACAAAGCGCTCGTGCAGATGGTGGCGTGGTGATGCGTGGCAATGACTTGCTGCAAGGTGTGCCGGATGTTATGGTAATGGACAGCCTCACCGGAAATGTTGTGATGAAGGTGATGAGTTCTTACACCACAGGTGGCAGCTATGAGAGTTTAGGCGATGCGTATGGCCCTGGCCTTGGCGAGGGGTATGACCGTATTGTAAACATCATTTCGCGCGCCTCTGGTGCTCCTGTTGTGGCTGGTGCTTTGCGCTATGCTGGTGCTTGCGCACGCGGCAAAGTGTTGAGCGTGGTGGACGCAGAGTTTAAGGCTGCTAAAAAAGCTGGCCTTACAGATATCCTTGAAGCATATGCCAAAGCAGCCGAAGGCAGCAAAGGTGCCAGCGAAGAGGTGAAAGCGCCACCGGAGAAAGTAACCACAGAAGAGTTGACCGGCGTGGAAATTCTTGTGTTGGAAGATGCAGTGAAAGTGCTGTGGAAAAAAGGTATTTATGCCACAAGTGGCATGGGTTGCACAGGCCCTGTTATTATGGTGGCTGGCGAAGATGCCGAAGCAGCAGAAGCAGCGTTAAAAGAAGCAGAATATATCTAAAAAGCGTACAAATGATTAAAACAACCAAAACCCGATGCAGTTGCACTGGGGTTTGGTTGTTTTTTTAGGTGAAATGGTGTTATTGGTGTGAATGCTGTTGCTAGCAGGATATTTTATATGTGGAGGTGGAATTTATACGGCTTGTGCGATACATTCTAGCAAAGCTTCGTCGGGCAAGGGTTCCATTTGAATGTGGCAAACGGCAACATCGGCATGGGCATCGCGATAAGAAACGGTTTGTACAAAGGGGTCAAGCCCACGTATGGTGCGAATGGGCCCGCTAACCGCACGGCATATACCGTGATGTTGCACGTAGAGAAAGGCGTCGTGCGAGCCAAGCTCGGCAATATTGGGGCGGTCTACGAATACACTGGCTACAGGAACACGATGGCCACGAATCTTCATCGTGCGATACTGCAAAGTACCAAGACAACTAAGGTCAGTTTCTGTAAAGTGCTTGGCTGCAAGCCAGCCGCTTTTGGCTTTAACACCCATATCTAAAACAGTGGCCCCGTTCGAAAGCGTATGGCTTTGGCAGCCCAGCGCTTGTAAATGGGGAAGAACATCACGCCGAAGGTGCTGTAAGGCACGGGCGTTCAGTGAATACGACAAACGACACACCTCCCAGAAAGTTTCTACTGAAACAGTTTATAGGTTTTTCTTTGTACGCAGATCTGAAACAGAAACCAAAACGACACTAATCGATACAGCGATAACACCCAATATTTGAACGATATTTAGATGCTCATGTAAAATGATTACACCAAGAATCACACCGGTGATGGGCTCTAAAACAGAAAGCATTGCTGCGGATGTGGCCCCGATTCTAACAATGGCAAAGTTAAGCAGAACAACCGCGATGGTTGAAAGTGTAATGGCCAAAATGAAACTGTAAAGCCATGCACTGGCACTCATGTCCCACACAAAGCTTCCGGTAAAAAACGCAGCTATCGCAGCGATGGCAGAATTTAAGCACGCAATATAAAACCCGAGCTTGACATGGTCCATACTTTGAAGAGAAGAGCGCTGGATAAAAATCATATAAAGGGCATACGTTGCCGCTGAAGCAAGGGCAAGCACAACACCTAGGGAGCTTTCGCCGGCTTGTAGGCCTGAAAGTAAAGTGATTCCTATAAACCCAAGAGATACGGATATGACACGCAGAGCTGTTGTTTTTTCTTTAAAAAACAATACACCAACCGCTGTGATGAGAATGGGGAATAAAAAGTGTAAAGATGTTGCCACACCGCCTGAAATATAGTTGTACGAACTATATAGCAGCAATGGTGTGGTGCCTGTGCCAATGCCGGTAATGATCATGTCGCGCCATTCTCGTTTGGTTAAACGTAAAGGCGTTTTGCGCACAAGTAAAACAATGAGTAGCAGCGGAATGGCAAAGGCGGACCGCCAAAAAGCAAGTGTTAAAGAATTGTTGCCACCTGCAAAAGACAAATTGGCGAAGACAGGTGTTAAGCCAAAAAGCGTTGCAGATAATAATGCGGAAAGTAAACCTATGATCCGTGTTTTTTTCAAATATTTTACTCCTGTGGGTATGGTTGTGAAAAGGGGATGATTTAGGTGTGTGGCAAACGATAGAAGCCGAAGGGGAAGCGGTGCCTCCTCGGCTTTATATTGCTTGAAAAAGAAAAAACGAGGAAAACGATGCGTCTTCCTCGAACAGAAATGGTGGACTCGAAGGGGATCGAACCCTCGACCTCTCGGATGCGAACCGAACGCTCTCCCAGCTGAGCTACGAGCCCAAATATGCCAATGTGTTGAAAGTGAAGAGTAAAAAACGTTTCGTATAACCCGCAGTTTCGTGCGGATTTATAACGATACATTCCAAGCTTACTTGTAAAATAGTAACAAAAAGTAGGGGTATTGTCAAGTGATATAAAGACAAAAAAGCAGGGGCTATGGAAAGTGGGAATTGATACGAAAAGTATCCGGCAAAAAACCCACCTGCCGTTTTAAATGTGGACGGCAGGTGGGTTTAAAAACAATATAAATGTTAGGCAACTCTTTATTTGCTGGAAGGGAAGAAGGGGCGCAATGCATTGGCAACACTGCTGATTGGCATGCTTTGTAGTGTGATTCTGCCAGGGCCGGTTACCAATGTGTTGAATATGCCTTCGCCGCCAAACAACATATTTTTCACACCGGGCACTTTTTGGATATCCATGGTACAGGTGCTGTCCATAATTGCGAGGTTGCCGGTATCTACTACCATTGTTTGGCCGGCAGCCAACACGTAGTCCACCGCGTGGCCATCAATTTCAACAAATACAAGGCCGGAGCCACTTACCTTCTGCATAATGAACCCTTCGCCACCAAACAGGCCAGCGCCCAGTTTTTTGTTAAAAAAAACGGATAGCTCTACGCCTTGGGTACCGGCAAGGAAAGCAGATTTTTGTAATATTACAGGTTTGTCGGGCGTTACTTCAACGGGAACAATGGCGCCGGGGAACGAAGAGGAAAATGCAATTTCACCAGGGCCGCCTTCTGCGGTAAAACGGTTTTGGAATAGGGTGTCTCCAGATAACATTCGGCCAAGCATTTTAGAAGCACCGCCACCCACTGTTTCCATCTTCATGTTCGAAGACATCCAGCACATAGAACCACTTTCATTGATAATATATTCGCCCGCGTTTAGCTGGCAAAGTAAAACAGGTAAAGAACCGCCCTCAATACGATATTCCATAAGATAAACACCTCTCTTTATTTTTAGTGTGGAAGACCACACTACGCTACGTTGGCTAAAATGGCCTCGCCGCTTGTTTCTAGTGTGACGGGGCTAGACAAAGCGGTGTTGCCCTGCGAATCACGCATTTCATACATCATAACATACGTTCCGTTTGGAAGGTCTGTTTCGTAGAACTGTGTGTTTTCTGTTACGGTGATGGTGCTTGTTGTTGTTTCCTCCAGTTCTCCTCGTTCGCCGAAAACAGTGGAGATGAACTGAATGGGCTGAATTTCATCGCCCTCTTGAAGTTGCACCAAAGAGCGCTCGCCCAAGTGGTTGTCCATTTCGTTTACAAGCCGTGCACCTTCAATTAAATAAGTGTTATCAGAGACATCATAAACAACACTTAAGCTGTGTTTTACGCCGTTGAGAAGAATGGGGACGGAATACATATTATAGTCGTCGCTTTCATAAGAAATATCCATATAACACAGCACACCGTCTATGCTGCCCCAAACGCCTTCAAAATTGTCTTGAAATACGCCGGTGTCCCAATTGGCAGTTAAATTAGTGCTAGAGCCTAGGCCCACCACAATGTCTTGCTCTACATCTAAATGGTATAACCGCAGTGCAACGGACGTTAAAATGTTGCTGGCATCAGGGCCAAGCTCCATAACGGTATGGCCATTTTCGGCTACGGATACGGGTGCGTTTTCATAATCAACAGAGGCAAGGCTTGGAATTTCGGCCAAATCAGAGGCTTCAAAATCGGAAAAATCCTCTCCTTCAACGTCTAAGTCAGACACATAGGCAATTCCCTCTGGGCGAAGGTCGCCTGTAAGGCCGTAATAGTAGAGATGTTTAAATGCTTCGCTGATGCCAAAGTGCGTGTAATCGGTGAACTCGCGCAAATCACCATCGTAGGAATAGTAGCAAGAAAGGCCGGTGGATTCGCTACGATATGGGCCATTCACTTTGTATTCGATGCAATTGTCTAGTGCAGCCAATACATCGTCGGACGTATGTGGCATTAGCTCTGTGGATTTTCGGGCCAAATGTCCTAAATCCACCATGTTGTAATACCCTTGCGAGCGTGTGTTTCCGCCGTAGTTTTCCGATTCTAGGGCAATTTTGGAAAAATCGGTAAAAAAGGAGGGGTCTTCAATTGAAACGGCCAAAGCCTCCCTGCCAAAATTTTCGTAGGCAACAAGCAAAGGCGTTAGTTTTGAAAGGTTTACAACCGATAAGGTGGCATCACTTTGTGTGTCTACCATTTCGCAGCCTTCGTAATAGGTGTCACAAATGAGCCTTGAAAATGTCAATGCGTCCATGCTTGGGTTTTTTACCAAGCCACCAAACAATCCGGTGTAGTAAAAACCGTTTCCGGGCATCAATTCCTCAGAGGCCACAAGGTAATGGGCAAAATCTTGTAGTGCACTGGCTACATCCAAGGTGGCCATTAGGCAAGCGTCAAAACTAACAATGTCGATGGCCGGTGAAGCCGGGTTTCGTTCGTATACAGTTGAAAAAGCAGTGTCTAATTCATCTAAATCCAAAGAGTCGAAATCATACACTTCATCGTAGGCAATGCCGCCCATGGTGGCACCGCCATGGTTCCAAAAATTAACAAGGGTGCGCTGGGCAGGGAAGTTTTTTGAGGCAAAATCCAAAAAGCTGGTTAATGTTTGTGCATCGCCCATGTTTGCTTGGGGCTGTTCGTCTACAAGGCGAAGGCCATCATGATCGTATACAAAGCGCTGGATACGATCTGCTCGAACAAAATCGTTTTGCCATTCATCGGCGCCACCCGTTTGAATTACCACGGTTATATTTTCCGGCAGTGGCACTGCCATCAATTCTTCTAAATCGGAGGTGGCAAAGCCATAGTCTGATTCTAAATCACTGCCACAAAGGTACCAATACATGGCCCATTCAGTGTCGCTTTCTTGTAAAGGGGATTCAGAAGGGGTGTTTCCGGCAAGCGTATTCACAGTTTCGCGCAAAAAAGCAGAGCATCCCGAAAATGTGAAAAGGATGCTTGTGATAAGCAATGTAGACATTATTTTTTTGAACATGGAAGAAATCTCCTAAAAAAACAAATAAATAAAAAAACGGAACATCAATAAATGCTCCGTTTTGGAGCGGCTTACGAGACTCGAACTCGCCACCTTCTGCTTGGGAAGCAGACGCTCTACCGGATGAGCTAAAGCCGCAAAGCTACAAAAGGCCAGTAGAATAAAGAAAGAATACAGCCCTTTCTTATAGTGTACAAATTCCTTGCCGAATTGTCAAGATTTGCATGGGACGAATAAACAAAAGCGCAAAAAGTGTGTGGGAGATTTGCAGGCCTTCGATATAAGGGGCGTGGTTATTACATCCTGAAAAAATAAAACCCTCTCGTTGCTACTGAAAACAAAGAGAGGGAAGGGTGTGCAAAAAATTGACATTTTTGTAGCAGAGTGCTTAGGCAATGTGTTTCGTTACAAAGATTGCTCCATTATACTGTTTGCTTCTTCTTGTGCCATATTGGCAAATTCTTGCGTTGGTTCTACATCAAAATATTCTCCCCAAGAACTTCCGTCTGCATATTCTGTGTAAATAACAATGGGCACCATATATGTTGCCTGTGAATGCTCGCGGCACTCCCAATAGCCGTTCACATCTGCCCAGTGTCCATCGCCCGCTTCTAATATACTGCCGGAATCGATGAAATACTCCCAGGTGTTACCATCGCCGGCAACAAATGGGTTGCCACTTTCGTCGTAAAAGAACGCAATAATCTCAAAATAGACAATGTCTTTACCCGACACATTGTCTGCATCAAAGGAGACATATCGCTCACCATCTTCATCGCTCCAAACACCAAGCCCATCACCTACTGTTTGCAAAGGCATCGTTGCGAAATCAAACGGTTCGGATGGCCCGGCTTGCGTGTCGCTGTTCATCTGGCCGCCTTCGCTGCCCACCAGGCCATTAAGCACTTCATCCATCCAAGTGTCCCAGTCGCCTTGTGTATCCTGCGAAATTTCTCCGCCAATACTTTCCACATAGCTCACATAAGCCTCAGACACCTCTTGTTGCAGTGTTGCGGCGGTGTTGGCTACCGCACTGTCTCGGGATACTTGCAAGCGTGATAAGGTTTCTAGCATGGTGCGGTATCGCGCTTCACTCTCATCTGCTTGCTCATAGTCATTGCAAGCTTGCATAAGTTCGTCCAGTTCGGCGCCAACCAAGTCCGGGTTTTCCTCTTGAAATTCTTGTAGCTCTGTTTGATACTCTAGCACCTCAGCCACACTTGTTGCCAAAACAATATCTTCTTTTAACCAGTCGTATCTCATCGGTGCTAAAAGAAAGGCGTTCGCTAAAAATCCCATCAAAACACAAAAAAGAGCAACCAACACGAGTATTGTGATAACAACCATAGGTGTTTTTGATTTTTTCTGTACGAAATCTGC
>CAYJIH010000002.1:28887-63505 GCA_964370195.1 uncultured Oscillospiraceae bacterium | reverse complement strand
GTGGCGGTAGGCATCACCTGTGGAGCGCTCTGCTGTGGATAAACCGGCTGCTGTGTGGCGGCAGGCATCACCTGCGGGGCGTTCTGCTGGGAATAAGCCGGCTGCACAGCAGAAGATGTATTTACAACATTTCCACAGTTTCCGCAAAAAGAAGCCCCTGCACCCATGGCTTTGCCACATTTTATGCAGTATTTTGTTGTGTTGTCCATCGTTTCATCCTCTCAATATTGTGCGCGGATTGTCTTTATTACAAACCGTTGTTTCGTATTTTTGATGTATTTTTATTATATAATATTTTTGTGTGTATTCCTAGTGTGTGTTGAAAACAAAGTGTTTACAAATATTCTACGAACAAAGCGGTGTATAGCGTGTATCATTTCCCCTTATGTACATTTATAGTGTTACCTTGTTTTTTATAAAATGTTCTGCTTATTTTTTGTGTTTCAATTGGACAAATGCCCTTACTTTGTGGTACATTATCTTTGTTATGTATTTTATTATACTATTATTATTACAATTTTTAAGCAAAGGGGGCGTTGTGTGTGAACAGGAAGGTGGCCGTTCTCATTCCCTGTTACAACGAAGCCATTACAATCGAAAAAGTAATACAAGATTTTAAAGAGGCGCTGCCAAACGCCGATATTTATGTTTACGACAATAATTCTAGCGACAATACGTATGAAATTGCGCAAAAAGCCGGTGCTATTGTGCGCAGAGAACCACAGCAGGGAAAAGGGAATGTGATGCGCTCTATGTTTCGGCACATCGTGGCCGATTGCTATGTAATTGTAGACGGAGATGACACCTATCCTGCACACCACGCGCCAGAAATGGTAGACATGGTGCTGAACCAAAATATGGACATTGTCATTGGCGACAGACTTTCCTCTACTTATTTTACCGAAAACAAACGTCCCTTTCATAACGTTGGCAATGTTTTGGTGCGTTCCTTAATCAACACGCTATTTAAAAGTGATATCCGCGATATTATGACAGGTTATCGCTGTATGAGCTATGATTTTGTTAAAAATTATCCAATTACATCGCGCGGTTTTGAAATTGAAACCGAAATGACGATTCACGCGCTGGATAAAAAATATCACATTGCGGCGGTGCCTATTCAATATCAGGATAGGCCAGAGGGCAGTGTATCCAAATTAAATACGTATGCAGACGGTTTTCGTGTGCTAAAAACCATTTTCCTAATGGTACGAGAATATCGTCCGCTGATGTTTTTTAGCTTTTTGTCATTGATTTTCTTGCTGATTTCGACCGCATTGTTCCTGCCGGTGTTTATTACATACTTGCAAACCGGGTTTGTGGATCGTATCCCCACCATGGTTGCGTCCGGCTTTGGCTTAATTTTGGCGGTTCTTTCTTTTTTCTGTGGTTTGATTTTAGATGTGGTTGCGCAGAAATATCGGCAGGTGTATCAAATTATGCTTAACCATTGCCGCCCGCCCAGCGAGTTTGAAAACCGTTAGCCTAAAAAAACAGGGCGTATGGTGCCCTTTTTACGAGGATGAACCGAGGACTTTTTATGAAACCATTCGGATTGATTGGAAAAACACTTTCGCATAGCTATTCTCCCTTTTTGCACGAAAAATTGGGGGATGTTCCGTATGAGTTGTTTGCTTTAGAAGGGGAGGCATTTGCCCAGTTTATGCAAACACGCCCGTTTTCCGGTGTTAATGTCACCATTCCCTATAAGCAAGATGTGATGACGTATTGTGCAAATTTAGACGAAACCGCACGTGAAATTGGTGCTGTAAACACGCTGATAAACGAAAATGGTGACTTGCACGGATACAACACGGATGCCGCAGGGTTATCGCTTTTGATACGCAGTGTATTACCCATTTTACAAGGAAAAAATGCCTTGGTTTTGGGGGCGGGGGGCACGTCTTGCACGGCGCAATATGTGCTGCGCAAAATGGGGGCGTCCCGTGTGTTTGTGGCCAGCCGCAGCGGTGGCGAGGGTACCATTTCTTACAAGGAGGCCATGGAGCTTCAGCAGGTGCATTTGCTTGTAAACACAACGCCGGTGGGTATGTATCCAAACAACGGTCAAACACCCATTGCGTTGGATTCTTTTGGCCAGTTAGAAGCAGTGGTGGATGTGGTTTATAATCCGGCCAAAACGGCTCTTTTGCTTGCGGCCGAAAAACGTGGCATTCCTTCGGTTGGTGGCCTTGCCATGCTGGCAGAACAAGCACGCGTAAGCTCTGCATTGTTTTTGAAAAAAGAACAGCCGCTACAACGTACGGCAGAATTATGTGCTGCCATGCGCAGTAAAATGCTCAATCTCGTATTGATTGGGATGCCTGGCTGTGGGAAAAGCAGCCTTGGCCGAAAATTGGCACAAAGCTCCGGCCGGAATTTTGTGGATTTGGACACTTGTTTGGAAGAGCAAGAAAACCGCAAAGCAGGCCAAATTATTGAAACAGATGGCGAGAGTGTATTTCGTGATATTGAAAGTGGCATTGTGAAAAAAGTTGGCAAAGAATGTGGGCAGGTAATTTCCACTGGTGGCGGTGTGGTTTTGCGGCCGGAAAATGTAGATGCTTTGCGCCAAAACGGCATTCTTATTTGGATTGATTGCCCTGTCAACCAACTTGCCCTTGGTGCACACCGGCCACTTTCTCGTAATATGGCCGACTTAGAACAGCTTTATACAAAGCGGCATCCGTTATACAAACAGGCCGCCGATGTACATTTTATGAGGCCGGAAAATTTTAGCGAAAGTGTATCACAACTTACAACACTTGCAAAACAGGCATTAGAACAACCACAAACTGGATCTCTTTAAGGACAATTTTTGGGCAAGACTGTAAAATATCCTCTCTTACTTGCCGAATGCGTTGTTTTTTCGTATACTAGATAAGGTACAATTATAAATATATTCATCAAAATTTTGTGTTTTCATTTTAGAAAGGAGTACGTTTATGCACTATACACCGAAGCTCGATTTGATTGAAACCGAAATCGCCCTTAAATTTGTCAAAGACAACTTTGAAGCCGAACTTGGTAAGGAACTTTCCCTTACACGTGTTTCTGCCCCTTTATTTCTACTGGAGGCCAGTGGCTTAAATGACAATTTAAACGGTGTGGAGCGCTCGGTGTCGTTTGATATCAAAGAAACCGGCAAGGTGGCCGAAGTGGCACATAGCCTGGCTAAATGGAAACGCCATGCGTTAGGGCGATATGGATTTAAACCCGGCACGGGCATTTATACCGATATGAACGCCATTCGCCGTGATGAAGTATGTGATGCCATCCACTCATTGTACGTGGACCAGTGGGACTGGGAAAAGGTGCTTACACGTGAAGAGCGTACGCGCGATTACCTTGAAAAAACAGTTCGCCAAATTTACAGTGTTCTTTTGCGCGTTTCAAACCTTGTGTGCAAAAAATATCCACAAATCAATATCGATTTACCCAGCGACATTTACTTTATCACCACATTGGAACTAGAAGAGCGTTTCCCGGAAATGACACCAAAGCAGCGCGAGAACGCCATTGCAAAAGAATATGGTGCTGTTTTCTTAATTGGCATTGGTGGTAAATTGAAAAATGGTGCCCCCCATGATGGCCGCGCACCTGACTATGACGACTGGAATTTAAACGGTGACATCCTGGTGCATTATCCCATGATTGGCGGTGCACTGGAGCTTTCGTCAATGGGTATTCGTGTAGACGCTGCCCGTTTGCAAGCACAGCTAAGTGAGGCCCAGAAAGAAGATCGTCTTGCCTTCCCCTTCCATAAAGCACTTTTGGCAGACGAACTACCGCTGACAATTGGTGGCGGTATTGGACAAAGCCGCCTTTGTATGTTTATGCTTGAAAAAGCACATATTGGTGAGGTGCAAGCTTCCATTTGGCCTGATGAAATGGTGGCTGAATGTGCAAAAAATAACATCAACATTCTATAAGGAGAGGGCACTATGAGACACACCGGCGTAACTGCACGAGGTATTGTTTCCCCTATTTTCAAAGAGGGCGACGATTTGGCAAAAGCTGTTTGTGACAGTGTATTGAACACGGCCAAAGAAGAGGGGTTTGCTATTGAAGACGGTGATATCATTGGAATTACCGAATCTGTTGTAGGGCGCACGCAGGGGAATTATGTTACCTGCGAAGAAATTGCCCAAGATATCCGTCAGAAATTTGGTGGTGGCAGCCTTGGCATCGTGTTCCCTATTTTAAGTCGAAACAGGTTTTCCATTTTGTTAAAAGCCATTGCACAAGCTTGCGATAAATTGTATGTGCAACTGTCATTTCCGGCGGATGAAGTGGGCAATGAGCTTGTGAGCTGGGAACAAGTGGAAGACAAAGATGTTGACCCATATCGAGATCATTTTTCCGAAGAGGATTTTCGCCGTGTTTTTGGCAACGACACAGTTCATCCGTTTACAGGGGTGGATTATATCGAGTTTTACAAAACATTTGGGGAACACGTTGAAGTGGTTTTTTCCAACAACCCAACTCATATTTTAAAATACACAAGCAATGTGCTTTGCTGCGATATCCACACAAGAGCACGAACAAAACGCAAACTGAAAGCTGCTGGTGCCACCACGGTGCTTGGTCTAGACGACATTTTAACCGAAAGCGTTAATGGCAGTGGATTTAATGCAGACTATGGCCTTTTGGGTAGCAATATGGCAACACCCGATAAGGTAAAGCTATTCCCGCGCAACTGCCAGCCTCTTGTGGAAGACATGCAAGCACGCCTTAAAGAAGCCACAGGAAAAACGGTAGAAGTGATGGTGTATGGCGATGGTTGCTTTAAAGACCCTGTTGGTGGTATTTGGGAATTGGCCGATCCTGTTGTTTCCCCTGGTTACACCAGTGGCCTTGCCGGCACGCCAAATGAATTGAAAATGAAATATTTGGCCGATAACGATCTTTGTGACCTTTCCGGTGAAGAGCTGCGTGAAAATGTACTTAGCCGTATCCGTGAAAAAGATCAAGATCTTGTGGGTAAAATGGCGGCTCAAGGCACTACGCCACGTCGCTATACAGACTTGCTGGGTAGCTTATGCGACCTTGTAAGTGGCAGCGGAGACCGCGGTACACCGGTTGTGTATATCAAAGGTTATTTTACAAATTACGCCAGCGAATAAGCATGCATTAAAAGGACTTGCAAGAGATTTTTCTCTTGCAAGTCCTTTTCTTATTATTGCTGTATTTGTATGCGTGTAAGGGCCTCGTATATTATTATTATTATTATTAGAATAAAGGTGCAAACGAGCGTAGTATGCCAAGTAAAGCAAATTTCACGGGCGACATCCGGCCTTTATAAGGATGGTTTTCCAATGTGATTTCGTGGCACAATGCCTGCGTATTTAAAAAGTCTTCTTTCACTTTCATCACAGCCGACGAGCGATACATCCAAACGCCACACTCATAGTGAAGCGCCAAGCTGCGAAAATCCAAATTGATGGTGCCCACAACGGCGCTCTCATCATCACTAACAAACATTTTTGCATGCACAAAACCGGGGGTGTATTCATAAATTTTCACGCCTGCTTTTAACAATGTTTTGTAGTAGGAGCGCGATAAAAACCAAACCGTTTTTTTGTCTGGGATACCCGGTAAAATCATTCGTACATCCACACCGGACTTTGCTGCGGTTGTAAGCGCCACAATCATTTCACGGCTGATGATAAGATAGGGGGTTGTGATATATACATAATCTTTTGCACATCCAAGCATGCTCATGTACACGGTTTCGCCTACCGCATTATCATCCAAAGGCGTATCACCATACGGCTGAATGATACCATCTGGCTCAAAGCGTTGTGTAGGGGCATATTGCGAAACATTCTCAACATTTCCCGTAAGCAAGTTCCACATCGAAAGGAACATCATGGTAAGGTTGTACACAGCATCACCTTTTAACATAACGGCGGTGTCTTTCCAGTGCCCAAATTTCACTTTTTCATTGATGTATTCGTCGGCCAAGTTTACACCACCAATAAAGCCGGTGTTGCCATCAATTACCAATATTTTGCGATGGTCTCGGCTGTTAAAATTTGAATTAAACAACGTGCGCATTGGGTTAAATGCTCTGCAAGCAATGCCGTGTGCTTTCAATCGAGTTACAAAGCCAGAGGGCAAGGTTAACAGGCAGCCTAGGTCATCAAACATCACACGCACGTCTACGCCGTTTTGTGCTTTCTCTATCAAAATGGCTTCGATAGAGTTCCACATTTTCCCTTTTTCGATGATAAAATATTCGAGGAAAATAAATTTTTCTGCTGTTTTCAATTCACGTAGCATGGCGTCAAACTTATCTTCACCCAGCGGGAAATAATCCACCTGTGTATTGCTACAAGCCGGTGCAAAAGCCACTCTGCGCAAATATTCCGATTGTCGCATGGCGATGGAGTCATTCGCAAAACATTCCGGCGTTAGCCGCTCATTTGTATTTAGCCATTGTATATGCTGCTCGTCTATCTGTTTTTGCACCATTTTTTTATGCTTGCTATCTCGGTGTGTACCAAACACGAGATAAATGATGCCGCCTGCAATGGGCAAAAAATGCAATACAATAATCCATGGAATTTTTATTTCCGGGTATTTATCACTTATAATAATTACAATGGTACAATAAATATTAAGCAATGCCAGTAGGAAAATCAAAATATCAGCATAACTTCCCAGCAAAAGCACCAGCCCAAACCAAAAAAGAATCTGCAAAACAGCTGTAAAAATCATTATTGCAGCACGCACTAAAACCCCAAGTTTCATGTTTCATCCCCTTTCACGCAGTAACTGAATAAAAACAATTTTGCATTTATTGTATCAAGAAAGCGCTAAAAATTCAACTGTGCCGATACTGTAAAAATACTCCGGTTCGGCCTTATGTTTATTAGAACCATTGCAAAATGTTGGTTTAGGTTATCAATAAAGCACCTATTGTGGTGTTAGGTATGAAATGCCATTGTCGAGGCATGTTATTTGTAGGCACTTTTATCGGCGGCGTTGTATCCATTTCGCCGAAGAAGACAAAAGAAGACATCGGCAAAATGCCGATGTCTTGTTAGGCTGTCAATAAAGCGCCAACTGTGCTATTAGATGCGAAATGCAATTGCAATCTTACATCACATACAAACGTATTTACGATGCATTCTTTCTTGCTACACAGATGGTATTTTGCAGCGAATGGAGTGTTTTGCTTAGGGCCAAAGACCACGAATTTTGTGGGCTTCTACCACGCGTTTGATGGCAATAAGGTAAGCGCCAAGACGAAGCGAAACACCTTTTTCTTGTGCAATGTTATATACTTCATCGAACGAGCGGTTCATGATGGGCTCCATGCGGGCGTTTACTTCATCTTCTGTCCAATACATCGATTGAATGTTTTGAACCCACTCGAAATAAGAAACAACCACACCGCCGGCATTGGCCAAAATATCAGGCACTACTGTAACGCCACGTTTTTCTAAAATGGCATCACTTTCCATTGTTGTTGGGCCGTTTGCAGCTTCTACAATGATAGTAGCTTTTACACTGTCTACGGTTTTTTCATTGATTTGGTTTTCAAGAGCAGCAGGGATAAGCACCGTGCAGTCTGTTGCCAAAAGTTCTTCGTTGCTGATGTGAGACACACCAGCGCCATTGTAATCTTTTAGCAAGTTGCCATTTTCGATACAGGCCAAAACGTTTGGAATGTCTAGGCCCTCTGCGCAGTAAACACCGCCGGATACATCGCTGGCAGCTACAATTTTGCATCCTTTTTCAAACAAAAGCTTTGCAGAGATGCTACCCACGTTACCAAAACCTTGTACAGCAACGGTGGTGCCTTCAACCGGAATTCCTTTTTTGTTTAAGATATTTACAGTGCTTAACATTACGCCACGGCCAGTTGCTTCGTTGCGGCCGGGTGCACCACCAATAGAAAGTGGTTTGCCTGTGATAACACCGGGCACACAGTGGCCCCTGAGCATGCTGTACGTATCCATAATCCAACCCATAACTTCTGCGTTGGTGCCAACGTCTGGTGCCGGAATATCAGAGTCGGGGCCGATGATGGGGGCAATGGCCGAAGTGAAACGACGTGTGAGCCGACGCATCTCGCCTTTAGAAAGCTTGCCCGGATCTACCACAACGCCACCTTTAGCACCACCATATGGAATGTTCACAACGGCACATTTGAAGGTCATCCAAGCAGCAAGAGCTTTTACTTCGTCTTTGTTTACATCGGGGTGATAACGCAAACCACCTTTTGCCGGCCCACGCAAAGTAGAGTGCTGCACACGGAAGCCCTCAAACACTTGCACAGTGCCATCATCCATTTCCACGGGAACAGAAACTTGTAATTCACGCTCTGGATGTTTAATCGTTTCGTAATCTGCTGCAGGATAGCCAAGTAGTTGTGCTGCCTGTTCTACTACAGCTAGAACATTGTCATATGGGTTATACTTTGCCATATTAAATCATGCCTTTCTGCTAAATACTAGTTAAATTGTCGAATTTTTTCGTAAAAACCTGTTGGTATCGGAAACCCAATACCAACAGAATGGTGTCTATATAAGGTCGATATTATTTTGCAATTTTTTCTGTGATAAGAGAAACGATTTCGCTTCCGATGCGCTCTTGTGCTTCTTTTGTGGAAGCGCCAATGTGCGGTGTTAACGAAATTTTGGGGTGCTTAAGCACTTTTTCGTTTTTGCTGGGCTCTTCTGCAAACACATCGAGTGCAGCGGCTGCTACTTTGCCACTGTCTAAAGCGTCAACAAGGGCGTCCTCGTCTACAAGGCCGCCACGAGCGGTGTTTACAATGCGAACGCCATCTTTCAGCTTTGCAAATTCGGCACTGCCAAGGATGGGTTTGTCGCTTTTTGGCACATGCAAAGAAATGAAGTCACTGTTGCTAAGCACTTCTTCAAGGCTAACGCAACGCAGGGGCTCATTTTCGGGCAGTGGGCCTACGGGATCATAGTAGATAACGTCCATGCCAAGTGCCAATGCTTTTTTGCCAACGCTGCGGCCAATGCGGCCACAACCGATAAGGCCCAAGGTTTTGCCGGCTAGCTCAATGCCGCCTGCATATGCTTTTTTCTCCCATTTGCCATCACGCATGGTAACGTTGGCAATGTGGATGAAGCGCGAAAGGCAGAACATGTGGCCAATGGCCAATTCTGCTACAGCATCGCTGGAAGCATTGGGGGTGTTTGTTACATCAATGCCTTTGCTTTTGGCATAGTCTACATCGATGTTGTCTACACCAACGCCACCGCGGATAACCAATTTCAAACGGCCAGCCTCTGCTGCCACGTCAATAATGGGCTCGCGTACTTTTGTGGCACTACGCACAACAAGAGCGTCAAACTCTTTCAATTGTTGTGCAAGCTCTTCGGGCTCATAAAACTGCTCTACTACTTCGTAGCCAAGCTCTTCCAGTTTTGTTACGGCAGATTTGTCCATGCCGTCACTTGCTAAAATTCTAGCCATGATCAGTTTCCTCTTTTCTTGTTTATACTTTCAAGGCAAAAGCCAAGGCCAACCTTTGGCCTCGACTTTTACATTTTTCAAATTTCAAATGAAATTAGCTGTTTTCTTGCTCGAAACGTTTCATAAACTCAACAAGGTGCTCAACGCCTGCTTTTGGCATGGCATTGTAGATGGAAGCACGCATGCCGCCCACAGAACGGTGGCCTTTGAGGTTTGACATGTTGTTTTTGGTGCTCTCAGCAACAAATTTGTTGTCTAGCTCTTCGTTGCCGGTTTTGAAGGTAACGTTCATCATCGAACGGTCTTCTTTTGCCACAGCTGTTTTGTAGAAATCGGTCGAATCCAAGTAATCATACAAAATGTTGGCTTTTTCTTCGTTGCGTTGTTTCATTGCTTCCAAACCACCGGTGCGCTCAATCCACTCAAGCACAAGCATTGCCATGTAAATGGGGTAGGTGGAAGGTGTGTTGTACATCGAATCGTTTTTCGCTGCAACGGCATAGTTCATCATAACCGGGGTGCCGGGCAGTGGGTCGTGCAGCAAATCTTCGCGAACGATAACAAGTGTTAAGCCGGCAGGTGCAATATTTTTCTGGGCACCGGCATAGATGAGGCCATATTTCGACACATCGATGGGCTCGGAAAGAATGCAAGAAGACATATCAGCCACGATGGGCACGTTGCCTGTTTCGGGCAGGTAATGCCACTTGCTACCTACGATGGTGTTGTTGGTGCAAAGGTGGAAATAATCAGCATTTGCATCCAATGTCAATTCGTCTTGACGTGGAACGCGTACAAATTTTTCCTCTTTTGTAGAACCGGCTACATTGATTTTTTTGCCAAAAATTTGGGCTTCTTCGTATGCTTTGGTAGAGAATGTACCGGTGAGGGTATAATCGGCCACGCCGTTTTTGGCAAGCAAGTTTGCCGGAATCATGGCGAACTGCAGTGTGGCACCGCCTTGCAAGAACAACACTTTGTAGTTATCGGGAATATTCAGCACTTTGCGGAACATTGCCTCTGTGTTGGTGATGATTTTGTCATACACTTTCGAGCGGTGGCTCATCTCCATAACAGACATACCACTTCCTTGGTAGTCCATCATTTCTTCGCTGGCTTGTTTTAGAACCTCTTCCGGTAAAATGGATGGTCCTGCAGAAAAATTGTAAAGTCTGGGCATTCGGTATTTCCTCCTAAAATAGTTTCTTATATACGGGCGTTGTAGCCGATGTAAGATAATTTATTTTGCGCCATACAGTGGGAATTTTGCGCAAAGAGCCGAAACGTTTTCACGAACTTTGTCAGCACTTGCTTCAAAATCGGTAGCGGCAAGTTTGATGAAGCTTGCAATTTGTGCCATCTCAGCTTCTTTCATGCCACGTGTTGTAACGGCAGGGGTGCCAATGCGCACACCGCTTGTTACAAAGGGGCTGGCAGGGTCGTGTGGGATGGTGTTCTTGTTAACGGTGATGTACACCTCGTCTAGGCGGTGTTGCATCTCTTTGCCTGTAAGGTTTACAGAGCGCAAATCGACTAGCATAAGGTGGTTGTCTGTGCCACCGGATACAAGATCAAATCCTTCTTTCATCAAAGCGTCTGCAAGTGCAGCCGAGTTGTTTACAACTTGTTGTTGATATGCTTTAAACTCAGGTTTTAAAGCTTCGCCAAAGCACATAGCTTTTGCACCGATTACATGCTCTAGCGGGCCGCCTTGCATGCCGGGGAACACAGCTTTGTTGAATTGTTTGCCAAATTCAGGGTCTTTACACAAGATGAGGCCGCCACGAGGGCCACGCAATGTTTTGTGTGTGGTGGAGGCGATTACGTCGGCATAC
Organism: uncultured Oscillospiraceae bacterium; assembly: GCA_964370195.1. Taxonomy (GTDB): domain Bacteria; phylum Bacillota; class Clostridia; order Oscillospirales; family Ruminococcaceae; genus JAAYCI01. The sequence continues at coordinate 52,208 of CAYJIH010000002.1, read as the reverse complement.
TCCATGGGGCTTTGGTGTAAACCGGCGGCAACAAGGCCTGCAACGTGAGCCATGTCTACGAAAAGGTAGGCACCCACTTCTTTGGCGATGTCGGCAAAAATGTCGAAACGGATGGCGCGTGGGTACGCAGAGGCGCCAGCCACAATCATTTTTGGTTTATGCTCTAAAGCCAATTGACGAACGGTATCGTAATTGATTTGCTGTGTTTCGTCATCTACGCTGTAAGGGATGAAGTTGTAGTATTTACCAGAGATGTTAACAGGGCTGCCGTGTGTTAAATGGCCGCCGTTGCTTAAGTCCATGCCTAAAACGGTGTCGCCCGGATTGAGAAGTGCAAAGTAAACAGCGGTGTTGGCTTGTGCGCCAGAGTGTGGCTGCACATTTGCATAACCGGCACCAAACAATTTGCAGGCGCGTTCGATGGCAATGTTTTCCAGTTCATCTACACACTCGCAACCGCCATAATAACGTTTTCCGGGATATCCTTCGGCATATTTGTTGGTGGCTACTGTAGCAACACCACACAGCACAGCTTCCGAAACAATATTTTCTGAAGCAATAAGCTCTAAGTTACGTTGTTGACGGTTGTACTCGCATTGAAGCGATTTGCCAACCTCTGGATCGTTGTCGGCAATGAATTGCATAATTTGTTCTACCATTTTAAAACCCTCCTATTTTCCATGCTTTGCAATAAGTATAATACACGATTTTTTGTGCAAAATCAACTGTGTTGGTTTATCCCTTAACTATGTTTATAAAAGGGAAGGGCAACCACTTCGGCCGACACTTTTTTACCACGGATTTCTACATCTAAAACGGTGCCCACTTCTGCGTGTTCTTTTTGGATCAATGCCATAGCAAAGGCACTGCCTAAATAGGGGCAATGTGTGCCCGATGTGGTATGGCCAATTTCTTGGTCGGCCACATAGATGGCGTTGTGTTCGCGTGCAATGCCACGTCCAGTAATTTTAAGCCCTACGCGTGTGATGGTGGGGGTGCCACGCTCTTCCAATGCTTTTTTACCGATAAAGTCATCTTTTGTCATCTTTACGGCAAAATCAAGGCCGGTTTCCAGTGGGCTAATCTCTTCGTCCATTTCGTGGCCATACAAAGGCATGGCTGCTTCTAAACGCAATGTGTCGCGTGCACCAAGGCCGCAGGGAATGAGGCCATCTTCCTTGCCGGCGGCAAGAAGTGCGTTCCATAAAGCAGTGGCATCGTCTGATGCACAATACAATTCATATCCATGCTCACCGGTGTAGCCGGTTTGTGAAAGCAGGCAAGAAATGCCGCCTACAGATACAGGATCTTTAAAAGAATAGTACTGCGCAGGGATATCCTCTTCTTTACAAATTTTCTTCAAAATCTCTAAAGAGCGTGGCCCTTGTAGTGCGATTTGTGCATACGTGTCGGATGCATCTGTTAAGGTAACATCCCCAAACAGGTGATCTTTCATGAACTGCACATCTTTGTCGCGGTTTGCGGCATTTACTACAATGAGGTAACGGTTTTCGTTGTAACGATAAACAAGCAAATCATCCACCGTTCCACCTGTTTCGTTGCACATTGGCGAGTAGCGCACACGTCCATCGGCCAACTTCATAAATGCATTTGTAAACAGATTCATGATGTTGGCAAGTGCGTCTGGTCCTTCAATCCAAACTTCGCCCATGTGAGACACATCAAAAAGCCCTGCTTTTTCGCGCACGGCCATGTGCTCGTCAATTACACCACTGTATTGCACTGGTAGCATATACCCGGCAAACGGAACTATTTTTCCGCCACAGGCAATATGTGCGTCGTACAAAGGTGTTTTTTTGGCCTCCATTGTTTGCTCCATTGTCAGCATGTCCCCCCGTTATTATTGATGATGGTTTATAAAATGAATCCGATTGTTAAAATCGCCCATTTTTCAGCTAAAAACAATAAAAAAGACGCACAGAACACAGCGCGTCTTCGTTTTAAGAGAAAATGTCTTATGTTTCGAGTGTGTGCCCGGTTACAGGAAAACATCTCAACAAAACATCGTTCTTCAAGGTGCGTTGCGCAAACACCCGCATTGTTTTAATTAAATACTACGTTTGTAAGTGCAATGTATACGATCAAGATGTTCGAATTTTAAAAAATGGCAAATTTTTCAAGCTCTTTAAATGTAAAAAAATCAATACAAATACATATTAACATTGAAAATCGAGTTTCGTCAATAGGCAAACCCCACAAAGAAACAGGGGCTAAAACTATACGATTCATACAAAAAATGATAGGTTGAAAAAATTATTGTGGAAAACAAGATATTTATCTTTGATAGTAGGTTACCAAAAGCAGGCCCATATGCTTTATGATATACTTATATTCTATGTGTACATGTTGTTTTATGGGGTGGAATCTTGGCGCGATTGTCCGTATCATCAAGAATAGTGTTTACAGGCACTCTATTTTTTGGCAGCAGGGAATAGCAGATGTTTTGGCCGCTAGAGGAAAATAAATAAAGAAAAAGAGTTGGCGAGAAGTACAAAAAAAGGTATAATATTGAAATAGTCCATCCTGCAATAAAATTAGGATAAGGGCAAGTAACCGAATTTGGGGGATTTTATGCGTTCAAAAACACAAAAAATGGTAAGCACTGCATTGTTGATGGCGTTGGGGCTTGTGTTGCCATCCTTTTTTCATTTGTTCGGTGCGGGGCCTGTGTTTTTGCCTTTGCATATTCCGGTGCTTATATGCGGTTTTGTGTGTGGTGTTCCATATGGGGCAGTTTGTGGGTTTTTATTGCCTCTTTTGTCTTCTGCACTCACAGGTATGCCTGTTTTGTTTCCCGTTGCCATTAGCATGTCGTTCGAGCTATGTATATATGGTTTGGCATCGGGGGTCTTTTACCGTATTTATGCAAAAAACATTTATGCTTCGCTTTTGTTAAGCATGCTATGCGGCAGGCTTGTGGCCGGGCTTGTAAATGCTGTTTTACTGGGTTTTAGCGGTGGCGCGTATAGCTTGCAAATTTTTATCACATCATCTTTTCTTACAGGGATTCCCGGCATGGTTATTCAAATTGTTATAATTCCGGTACTTGTTTTGCTTTTAACAAAAGCGCATGTGCTAGAAAAACCACTGCATCAAAGAAAAGCAAGAGAGGAAAAATGAACACACAACATATGGTGTCCAGAGAAACAAAGCAGGCTGCCATTTCGGCCATCCAAGCAGGTACTTACAGCTGCATACTGATACAAGGAGACACTTTTGTTTATAAAGGTGAAGGCATTGGCGTGTCTCCGCTACGTAAGCTATATGAAAGTGAGCAAGGCAGACAAAATATGCATGGTGCCTTGCTTGTAGACAAAGTAATAGGAAAAGCGGCAGCAGTTTTGGCGGTTTTGGGGCAAGTGGAGGCAGTTTATGGAGAAATTACAAGCCGTGTAGCGTTTGCGTATTTAGAAGAAAATGGAATTCGATGCGAATATGGAACGCTTGTAGAGTGTATTCAAAATCGCACAAAAGACGGGCTTTGCCCAGTGGAGCAATCTGTTTTGCATGAAGAAAATGCACAAAAGGCATACAACGCCATGGTACACACAATACAAACGTTGATGGCAAAAAAATAGAAAAAGGAGACGATGGTATGGCAGTCAACATAAGGGGAAAAAGTTTTTTAACATTGCTGGATTTCACAACAGAGGAAGTGCGCTATATGCTGGATTTAGCACATGACTTTAAAGGGCAAAAACGCAGTGGGCTTGCGCACAGGCATTTAGAAGGGAAAAGCATTGTTCTTCTATTTGAAAAAAACTCTACACGCACACGGTGCGCTTTTGAGGTGGCCGGCCATGACCTTGGAATGGCGGTAACCTATTTAGATGCGGCAGGCTCTCAAATGGGGAAAAAGGAAAGCATTGCAGATACTGCACGTGTTTTAGGGCGTATGTTTGACGGCATTGAGTATCGTGGATACGGGCAGTGTGTTGTAGACGAACTGGCTGAAAAATCGAAAGTGCCGGTGTGGAACGGGTTAACGGATGAATACCATCCAACGCAAGCATTGGCTGATTTGATGACAGCGGAAGAACATTTTGGCCATTTAAAGGGGTTACGAATCACTTATATGGGGGATGCTCGCAATAATGTGGCAAATTCACTGATGATTGCTTGTGCAAAAATGGGTGTCCATTTTACAGCGTGTGGCCCAAAAGAGCTTTGGCCCAGTGAGGAACTCACGAATCAATGCAAACAAATTGCAGAGCAACAAGGTGGAAGCGTTACGACAACTGATGATGTAAAAACAGGTGCAAAAAACGCAGATGTATTATATACAGATGTTTGGGTGTCGATGGGAGAGGCCGACTCTGTATGGGAAAGCCGCATCAAATTGTTACAGGCATACCAAATTAACAGTGCTGTGATGCAAGAAGCATCGCCAGAGGCGATTTTCCTTCATTGTTTACCGGCGTTTCACGACAGAAACACTGCTGTAGGTGAGGACATTTTCAACAAGTTTGGTTTGTCGGAAATGGAAGTAAGTGATGAAGTATTTGAGTCGAAACAGTCGAAAGTGTTTGACCAAGCAGAGAATCGGATGCACACCATTAAGGCTGTTATGTTTGCTACATTGCAATAAACGTGGCAGTGCGTGCATAAGGCAGTCGTTTTCAATTGGGTTCAATACGATTCACTGATGTAAAAATAACATCTGTTCTATTGCGCTAGAAGAACAAACGAAACGCTATTAGGGTTTTGCTTGGTTTTGAATTTGAACAAAAAAGGCGGGGTGCATCGTGGAAAGTAGGGCATCAAAAGCGGTGGAAAGACTGAGCCAAGGGCATAACTGTTGCCAAGCGGTTTTATGTAATTATGCCGATTTAATAAATATTGATGAGACAATAGCCTTTCGTGTGGCAGAGGGCTTTGGCCTTGGTGTGGGCGGGCAAAAGGAAATATGCGGTGCTGTATCAGGCATGGCGATGATAGCTGGGTGCAAAATTAGCTCTGGCAGTGTTGAAAGCGGCCTTACGAAAGCAGAAACACGCGCGCTTACAAATCAAATGATAGAAGTGTTTAAGCGGAAAAATGGATCCATTATTTGCAGGGAGCTTTTGGGTGACGAAGAACATCCCAAGTTGCGTACTTGTGATGGGTGTGTAGAAGATGCATGTATCATTGTGGAGGATGCATTGTTTGTGGCTTTATAGAGGAATGGTTTATTTTGTGGGTCTAAAATGAAACACGTGCCATATTTGTTTTATGCAAAGAGTGGTGTGTTTTTTTAGCGAATCGTTATTATCTTGCTTTGTAGAAAACGGTTGGAGGGATTTGCAATGAAAAAAATGAGGATTGCTCCCGCATTGGTTGCTTTGTGTCTGCTGTGTGCATGTGGCGCGCCTACAACGTCCACATCAAAAGCTACATCTTTTCCTCCTGTGGACGAAAAACCGGTTATTTATTTGTATCCGGAAGAAGAAAGCGAAATCTCTGTGCGCTTAACGTACAATGGCACTCTATTGTACACATATCCGTCATACAACGATGGTTGGGAGGTAACTGCTTACCCGGATGGCACCATTATCCATGAGGGCACTGAATATTCCTATTTGTTTTGGGATGGTTTTAGTGAGGTTGAGTATGATTTAAGTGCCGGATTTGTGGTGCGGGGGGAAGACACAGAAGCATTTTTGTTGGAAAAATTACAATATTTAGGCCTTACGCCAAGAGAGTATAATGAGTTTATTGTTTATTGGTTGCCACGCATGGCCGGAAATGAATACAACTTAATCACATTCCAAGGGGAAGCATATACAGAAAATGCCGTATTGGAAATTGAGCCAAAGCCAGACAGCGTACAAAGAGTTTTTATGGTGTTTAAAGCGCTTGACGAATGGATAGAAATACCAGAGCAGGATTTGCAGCCATTTGAACGAAGCGGTTTTACGGTTGTAGAGTGGGGTGGAAGTGAAGTGTGAGGTTTGTGACCAGAGAATCTCACAGTCATAACGCAAGAAATAAAGAAAAGCCTGTGTTTTGTAAAACACAGGCTTTTCTTTATTTCTATACGTTTATAACATTTCTTTTATGCGATGACTACGCTTCTTCTTCAAATGTGCCGCTAAACACTTCATTGTATTGTTGTTCCAGTTTTTCTGTTTCACCTTTTTTAGCCAGTAAAGTTACAATAACAATGGCCAAAAGTGAAAGAGAAAAGCCGGGAACAAGAGAATATAAACCGGTTGCAGCGCTTGGTGTTTGTCCTTGTATAATGGGAAGATAATCCCACACCACAACGGTAAGGCCACCAACAACAATGCCGGCCACAGCGGCGTTGCGCGTCACCTTTTTCCAATAAAGGCTTAACAAAACCAATGCGCCAAAAGCAGAACCAAAACCAGACCAAGCATTCGCCACAAGGCTCATGATGCCGGAGCTTGGATCTATTGCAATGAGATAAGCCACGAGTGCGACAATTGCAACCACAGCACGGCTGAACCATACGTAGTGCTTGTCAGATGCTTTTCTGTTTAAAAAACCACGGTAAATATCGCCTGTGATTGAGGCGGCGGTGACAAGAAGTTGAGAATCGGCCGTGGACATAATTGCGGCCAAAATACCACATAAAAACAGCCCGCCTACTACCGGCCATTTTACAATGGAATCTGGTTGCATAAATACTTCTTGAATCATGGTGATGAATACCGTTTCGGAATCTTCCAGCCCCGGTAAAAATGCACGGCCCACAATGCCCACAAATACTGAGAATGTAAGAGACAACACCACCCAAACAATGGCAATGGTGGCCGATTTATTTACACTTTTTTCTTTACGAATGGCCATGAACCGCACTAAAATATGTGGCATGCCAAAATACCCAAGCCCCCAGGCAAGCTGTGAAATGATAGAAACAGCGCCCACTGCATCACCGGTTTCTGTGGTGGTAATGCGTAAAAATTCGGGTGTAACAGCGCCTTCTAAACCACTAAGGCCGCCTAAGGCGGTAAACGCCAAGATGGGTACACTTAAAATAGCCACCAACATCAAAGCGCCTTGCACCATGTCTGTCCAGCTTACAGCCGAGAAGCCGCCCAAAAATGTGTAAAGTAAAATGATGAGTGCACCAATCGTAAGCGCCACAGGGTAAGAGATGCCAAACACCTGCGAAAATAACGTGCCGCCCGCCACAAAAGCCGAAGCTGTGTACACAGTGAAAAACACAGTAATTACAACACTGGATACAACACGCAGCACACGGGAAGTGTCGTGAAAGCGGTTTTCGAAATATTGTGGCACTGTAATGGCGTCCCCGGCTTTGATGGTGTAGCGGCGCAAACGCTTTGCCACCAAAATCCAGTTCAGCGCGGTGCCAATGGCAAGGCCTACAGCAATCCATATTTGGTTTGTGCCAAGGGCATACACTGCGCCCGGCAAGCCCATCAATAGCCAGCCAGACATATCAGACGCCTGTGCAGAGAAGGCGGCCACCCAAGAGTTGAGCTGACGGCCACCTAAAAAGTAATCGCTTAAACTGTCTGATTTTTTAAAGAAAAATCCCCCAATGGCAATCATCACGCCTACATACAACACGAATGCAAGCAACGTCCACATAATACTAGACAATACGAAATCCCCCTTTTGTTGCCGCATCACACGGCATATATACACAATTATATCTATTTAACCATGTACAACGAAAAAAAGCAAGGAAAACACGGCAAAACATGCCCTTGTAAGTGCACAAAAAAAGCCCCCGCACTTTTGCGCAGGGGCTTTGATGCAGGGGCTTTTTCTCTTTATAACCGGCAGCCTTGCCGTTGCAGGGCCCGCAACGAAGGCAAAACAGCCATAGAGATATCGTGAAAAGCATTGCCGGCTTTAAGCAGCAGTTGCTTTTCGCGGCGCTACGAAGGCGAAAAGCCTTATTGCAGCAGCTGCAGCACGCTTTGTGGTTGTTGGTTTGCTTGGGCCAACATAGCTTGGGCTGCTTGGCTGAGCACGTTGTTTTTGGTGTAGTCCATCATCTCTTTTGCCATGTCGACGTCGCGGATGCGGCTCTCGGCAGCGGTCATGTTCTCAGCAGTTACGTTGAGGTTGTTCATGGTGTGCTCGAGGCGATTTTGCAAGGCACCGAGGTTACCACGGTTTACAGAAACTTTCTCGATGGCGAAGTTGATTTTGTCAAGGGCAGCGGAAGCTGCTTCTTGAGAAGCCATGGAGATTGTGTCGATGCCAAGGCCAGTAGAGCTCATGTCATCCACTTTTACAGTGATTTTGTCAAAATCGGCAGAGGAGGTGCCTACTTGCATAGTGAGGCCTTCTGGACCTTCGCTCTTGAAAACAAGAGAAGGATTGGCGGCAGGACTGGCGATATTGGTCATATTGCTTACGTCAAGTCCTGTACGGTCAGCAATGGATTTTGCAATGGAGGCATAACCAGCTGCGTCTGTTCCTGCGATGATGACATTCACGTCTTTTGCGGTTACTTGTTCTGCAAGAGCAGCTGTTGAAGCTACAACGAATTTTTGGCCGTTTACACTAAAGGTAGCGGCATCTTCATTAGTACCATCAAAAGCAGTTACAGTATAACCTTTGGATTCGTCAAGGCCTTTTACCACGTTTGCTTCTGTGAAAACAAAAGCGTCCGTTTCGTTATTCACAGTTTGGCTGCCACCGCTAATGTTTGGTGTGTGGCTTCCGGCTTCTTTAGCAGTAAATACAATCTGGCCTGCTGTGGCATTGGTTGCAATCGAGAATTTGGTGTTAAAGTTGCTGTCTTTTTGTAGTTCGGCAGCTACCGCTTTGCCAATTTCATCAGCACTAATAGCGCCTGCAGTTTGCAGAGCATATTCGGTGCCGTCTGCGGCTACCAAAGTTTTGTCATCACCTTTCATGGTGAAGCTGATGGTGGCCGAGGTGCCGTCATCTAAAGAATAGGTATAGCTTGCTTTTTGGCCTGGCTCGAGTACAGGCACGGCCAAAGCTGCCATTGACGTTACAGTTTTTGTTGCGGCTACGGTTGTGCCAGCAGCACCGGCAGATGTAGGAGTTAGGCCGTTAATTTCAATGTTTTCCACATTGGATCCACCCAAGGAACCGTCCAGCAATTGGATGCCATTGAAGTTGGTGGCTTCGGAAATGCGGTCGATCTCGCCTTTCAAAGCGGTAACTTCAGCTTCGATTTTTTGGCGGTCATCGGCTTGGATGGTGCCGTTGGCGCTTTGTGTGGCAAGCTCTACCATACGGTTTAGCATGTCATGCACTTCTGTTAAAGCACCCTCAGCGGTTTGGATAAGGCTAGCGCCGTCTTGTGCGTTTAGCACGGCACGGTTTAGGCCTGTAATTTGGGCACGCATTTTCTCGGAAATAGCAAGGCCGGCTGCGTCGTCGGCAGCGCGGTTGATGCGATAGCCGGAAGACAATTTCTCGAGGTTGCCGCTCAAGTTGTTGTTGTTGATGCCAAGTTGACGATACGCATTCAATGCAGGAATATTGTGTTGGATAACCATACTATAAATCCTCCCTAAAGTTGTGTTGAAAAGACATCTTGTCTCTTCTTTTTTAATGTTGTCTCTCTTCGCCTCTCGGGCCCTGATCGGCTGTAAGAGTACGTTCCAGTCAGCTCAAAATATTTTTTGTGCCGCTATACAGTATATCGGCTTCATCTATTAAAACTTAACCTTTTTTTTGAATTTTTTTGCAAAAAAGTTCAATTTTTTTAAATTTCATGTTTCATCGTGTTTTTATTTTTTAAGTTTGTGCTATTTTTTTATTTTCTTATCTCCTTTTTTTGGAAAAATGTTGCTGTATAGTCAAAAAAACAAAACAAAAATTTGAATGTTTGACTAAAAATGTGTCAATTTTCCATTCTCTATACGGGCATTTTATTGTATACTGTATAGTACTATTTATATAAGGAGCAACACTATGCCGGATTTATTTTCTTCTATACGTACGGCGGAGGAGCTGGTGGCGGCCCAAACGCATTATGGGCCGGTGGGGGGCGTTGTGCAAGAAGGGGTGGCCACATACAAAGGCATCCCGTTTGCGGCCCCGCCTGTGATGCAGCAGCGCTTTTTGCCACCGCAGCCGCCCGAGCCGTGGGAGGATGTGCTGGATTGCCGCAATTTTAGGGATTCTGCCATGCAGGCTTCTGAAATTAGCCCCACCATCACACACAGTGAAGATTGCTTGAACCTCAATATTTGGGCGCCGGCCGATGCGAGGGAAGGGGATGCCCTGCCTGTATTCGTTTATATTCACGGCGGTGGATTTTCCGATGGCTCGCCTGCAAAATTTGTGTTTGACGGCAGCCACTTTGCGCGCGATGGCGTTGTGCAAGTGAACATTAGCTATCGCTTGGGTGCGCTTGGGTTTATGGCGTTTGAACGCGTGGAAAAAGAACACGGGTACTTAGGGAACACCGGCCTTTTAGACCAAATTGCCGCCTTGCAGTGGGTGCAAAATAACATTCATTTTTTTGGTGGAGATAAAAACTGTGTTACGGTTTGCGGCGAATCGGCCGGGGCGTTTAGTGTGTCTTGCTTGTTGCTTAGCCCTATGGCAAAAGGGCTGTTTCATCGCGCTATTTTAGAAAGTGGCAACATTTTGGGCCAGCCTATTTTGGCACCCAATGCCCACGGTGGGCGCAAACAAGCCATTATCAATAGCCATGCTTACGCAGCCTCGATGCAGAAAAAGACATTGGCAGGCCTGCAGGCGATGGATGCACGTCAGCTTGTGCGTGGCTGTGCATTTAGTGCCAACTTAATAGATCCTCCGCGCTATAATTTTTGGCCGGTATTCGATGGGAAACTGTTGCCGGAAAACCCATACAAAGCCCTTTTAGAAGCCCCAATCAATGAGGTGGATTTGCTTTGTGGGCACAATGCAGATGAAGGCACATTCTTTATTCCCAGAACGTCTACAGAGGAGGATTACATCCGGCTGTGCCAGCGCACATTTGGCGATAAAAGCTACGATGTTTTGCGCCGCTATCCTGCAGGAAGAGAGCGAAGTGCAGTAGAACGTGCGCGCGATTTAATTGAAATGGGTTTGCGTTTTGGCAGTGATGTTTTTGCCGATGTGTTCAGTAGCAGAGGCAAGCAGGTGTGGCAATATACATTTAATCATGCACCGCGTGTGCTAGAGGCCATGGGCATGGGCTCTACACATGCGCTGGAATTGATGTATGTGTTTAAAACGGTTCCCAAAGTAATGCTGCGCAACCAAAGCAACGCCCTTGTGGCTGATGATGTGCACGCACGCTGGGTTAACTTTATTAAAACCGGCAACCCAAATGATGGATTGCCGGTCAACAATGCATGGCCGGCTTATCATGTAAACAACCGGCAAACCATGGTTTTAAAAGAAGAGGCGCATGCAGCGCCCACCACACACACGCAAGATGTGGCATTTTATTTGCAATTGCTTTGGAAGTAAGACGTGATGCATAACCGGATACGCCTTCAATAGCTTTGTAGAAGCTGAGGTTTTTACAGTGCTTATTGTATTTTATGAATATGTTCAGCCACTTTTTTATCTTCTCGCTTGATGTGTTGCAACAGCCATTGCCCTAAGGCCATGTTTAATTCGCCCACCAAAATAATCGTAGGCCCTTCTGCGTGCAGCTTGTTGCCCAGTGTTTGAATTTTGGTTTTAAATTCAGCGTGTAGTTTTTTGTGGTTTTGATAATCCGGATAAGTGGATTGCAATTGTAGTTTTTCTTCTTGTGAGAAGTGGTACTCTGTATACTCTGCCAGAAACTGGATACATTTTGCCAGCTCATCTCGGCCTTTTCCCAAAGAGCAAGCTGTCATCAAGCCGTTGAGCGCATCAATCAATTCCTTATGCTGGGAATCAATGGTCTTGTTGCCGGTTAATAAATCGGGTGTTAATTCATACATTGTTTCCTCTCCTCTTTTCTACTTTTCATGTGTGCCATTGGTTTTGTTATTTACCGATTCAAAAAAAACAGATGCAATTTCCCTTGCGGATATCACATCTGTTTTTTGGTGGAAGCTAAGGAACTCGAATCCCTGACCCCCTGCACGTCAAGCAGGTGCTCTACCAGCTGAGCTAAGCTTCCTTCTATAATCATTCAATGCCACTTAATGATTATAGAATATTCTTAAAAAAAATGCAAGTATTTTATACGGATATTCAAAAAGATCAAAGTCCAATGTTGTTTTTTTATTACATGGCTGACGTATTTTCTCAAAAAAGAACATCGTATTAGCGGGAACCCCTCTAATACGATGTTCTTTTTTATGTGGTTGGTTCCGGTGTTGGTTCCGGGGCCGGTGTTGGTTCCGGATCCGGTGTTGGTTCTGGCTCGGCAGGAGGTGTCATGTTTAGTTGAATCACATCTCCTGAAACAATGGTTTGGCCATCTTTGTTTGTGCTTACAACGGTGCCTGTTGGGTCGCCCGAGGCTACGCTTAAGCTCACACTTACACCGCTTGCGGTGGAGCGTAAATTGTCAATGGTGCGCTGTGCCTCTGCCATGGTCATTCCGATAAGGCTTGGCAAGCTTACATCAGCCCACACGGTTACAGTAACGGTGGTCTCTTGCGGATTTATGGTTGCACCGGTTGTTACACTGGTGGAGGCCACAGCCCCTGGTACGCCTTGGCCATTGTTTTGCTGTGTTACCGTGTTGTAGTTAATGCCTAAGTTGCGCATTTGCGTAGAAACATCTCCGGCGGATAGCCCTACCAAATTTGGCATTTGCACTTCGCTGGGTTTATTGGAAACGTACAAAATTACTTCATCGCCACTTTCTACGGTTTCCCCGGCTTCTGGACGCGTGCTGACAATGTGTCCTTCTGCATGGTCTCCTGGGTCAGTTGCCTCTTGCTCGCGGTAGCGCACACCTAGCGAATCTAAAATAGAGGCGGCCTCTTCCACTGTTTTGCCTGTAAGGTCTGGCATTTCTTCTGTTTGTGGCCCAAGGCTGATGACTAGCTGAATGGGTGTGTTTCCATCCCATTGTGTGCCGGCTTGGGGAGTTTGTGAAATAACACGGCCCACTGCGACAGAGTCGCTATATTCTTCTGTGGGTGTGGCAAATGTAAAGTCTTTATAGCTATTTCCACCTGTTATATCTGCATATAAAAGTCCGGCAAAATCCGGCAAAGTTTGGCCGCTGACGGCAACTGTTGAGGATGAGGTGGAAAGGGAAGACGAGGAAGCATTATCATTTCCGCCAAACAGTGTTACAAGCAATATAATAAGAAGAATAAGCACAATGGCCCCAAGTGCAACACCACCTACAACCAGTTGTTGACGAGAGAAGCCGCCGGTGCTTTTTGAGCCATGGCCTTTGCGTGGCCCTTCGCCCGTAAGTGCCAAACGAAAGTCTTTTACGCTTTGAATACGCTCTTCGGAATGTGTGCGCATGGCTTGTGTAAGCGTAGAGGAAAGATAAGAGGGCACTTCTTTATTAACAGAACGTACTGCCGGCAAATTATCGTGTACTTTTCGCTCATCTGCCGAATCAGGCTCTTCATCAGTTAGCAATCGATACATAACGGCACCAAGCGCGTATACATCGGTGTAGCTGCCTTCAAATTCGCTAGCCGCATATTGCTCCGGTGCCGAATAACCCGGATACAACTTTGCCTTTAATTCACTTCCCTGCTGACGAAGCGCCAATGTGCCAAAGCCGCCTAGCCTTGCAGTGCCACCTTGTTCTAAGATGATATTTTCCGGGCTGATGCCACGGTGCACAATGCTGGCTGCATGCATGGCAGCCACGCCGATAAGAACCGGGCGTAGCACAGACAGTGCCTGTGCTGGCTCCATTGCTTTTCCGCGTCTCGTCATTGTTTCGGAAAGTGTAGGTCCTTCTACTTTTTCAAGTACCACATAAGCGGTGTTGTTTTCTTCAAATACATCTAAAACTTGTACAAGTCCCTCCACAAGGCCCATACGAAGCAATATTCCATACATTTCAGCATAATCAAGCCGTGTGGTTTTAAAAAGAACCTCGCATCCAGGCTTTGCTAAAATCGCCCCGGTTTCGTCACGTGTGGCACACAGAGTGACCGGCATAAACTCTTTAAGGTGAACGCGTTGCAAGGTGCTTGCATCAATGGCAGAATATAAAATACCCTCTCCATCAATTTCCATATAACGGCCTACCGTGTAACGTCCTGCCAACACCCAGCCATTGGGCAGGGCTCCACCCGGGTTTGTGTTGGTAAATGCAATATTGCACTGTGGGCATGCTTCCGTGCCAATAGGCACACGGTTCATGCAGTTATCACAAACTCTTTCCATGAATTCTCCACCTTTCTTTCGTTTCGCCTCTCCCATTTGGGCGAAACGTTACAATACAGCCAGTTCTTTTTGTTCTACAGATCCAAATCTTCCTCGTTTTCTAGGTTATACCACACTTCTTGTACATCGTCATCTTCTTCCAAATGTGATAAAAGGCGAGAAAAGTTTTTTATGTTATCGTCTCCACTTAAGGCAAGGCGGTTGTCTGGTACTTGCTCAACTTCAGCAGAAACCACTGTATAGCCTTTTTGTAAAAGGGATTCGTGCACAGTGTGTAAAGCCGAAAAGTCACACGTTATTTCACACACGGTATCCTCTAAATCAAAATCTTCTGCGCCGGCATCAAAAACATCGTCCATCAAGGTTTCTTCGTTAAACTGTTCGCTTTCTAATACAAGCACACCTTTTTGGCTAAACTGAAATGCCACCGACCCAGACTGACCCAAATTGCCACCAAATTTATCGAAATAGTGGCGCATGTTTGCCGCTGTTCGGTTGCGGTTGTCGGTTAATGTTTCCACCATCACCGCAATGCCACAGGGGCCGTATCCTTCATACACAATTTTTTCGTAATCATCACGTTCACCGCCTTCGGCACGTTTGATTACACGGTTGATATTGTCGTTTGGAACATTCAGGCTTTTGGCCTTGGCAATTAAGTCTCGTAGTTTTGTGTTGTTGGCCGGGTCTGCGCCACCTTCACGAATCACCACGCTCATTTCACGGCCTATTTTCGTGAACACCTTGGCTTTTTGGGCATCTGTTTTTTCTTTTTTTCGTTTGATATTGTTCCACTTACTGTGTCCAGACACAATTTATTCCTCCGGAAATTAACGTTGCAAAGCCCACTATCCGAAACTTATAGAGCAAGCAAGTTTCAGAATAAGAGCCATGGTTTTTGGCACATCCAACTTAAATTATAGCATGTAAGTTGGGTTATTTCAAACCACTCATATTGTTTTCGTCACTTTGTGTATATTCCTGCCAAAGAATCGAAAACAATTCGTAAATTCGCTGGTTTAGGTTTTGCAAGTAGAGCCAGCCAAACAGCGCTTCGAAGCCGGTAGAGGCACGATATTCTTGCACACTCGCATTTTTTGATACACTGGCTTTGTTGGCGTTGCGTCCTCGGCGCACAATGTCTTGCTCTTCTTGTGTTAAGTGGGGAAGCAGGATTTCCAGCAATTTGGCCTGTGCCTTGGCAGACACCAGCTTTACAGCTTGCTTGTGTAGGGTTGCCGGGCTTTGGCGCCCGTTTTCTACTAGCTTTGAGCGAACCAAAAGCTCTAAAACACCATCGCCCACAAAAGCCAAAGACAAAACCGAACGCTCTCGTATATCAATTGTGGTATCTATTTCTGAAAGCATACAGCCTTCCTTTCTGCTTGTGCGTGCTTTGCTGAATAACTTTTTTAAAAAATGTAGTCAAACTCATAGTCGCCAATGCAAATGGTGTCGTTTTCACGCACACCCATTTCTTCCAATTTTGCCACAACGCCTTCTTTTTCCAGCTGATTTTGGAAATAAAGCAGGCTTTCGTAATCATCCATATCACTGCCATCCAAAATGCGCTCTAACCACTGTGCATCAATGCGGAACACACCCTCGTCCTCTTTTTCCACCACGAAGCTACGTGGTGGTGCCTTGATTTCCTCTTTTACGTAGTTTGGCTCATACGATGGAATGGGCGGCAGTTTCTTTAGTTCCTCATAAACATTTCGCGGCAATGCTTGAAGCCCCTTTTGCGCAACAGAACTGATGGGATAAAATAAAAAACCTTCCTCTTTTGCAAATGCCGCAAAAGCTTCGATTTGCTCGTCGCTTGCAATGTCGCATTTGCTGCCCAGTACAATTTGCGGGCGCTGGGCAAGCTGTGAGCTGAAACGCTCTAGTTCCTTGTTGATGGTTTTATAGTCTTCAATAGGCTCACGTCCTTCACTACCGGAAATATCCACAAGATGAAGTAGCAAACGGCAACGCTCTACATGGCGCAGAAAATCATGCCCAAGGCCTACGCCATCGGCCGCTCCTTCAATTAGCCCGGGAATATCGGCCGCAACAAAACTTTCTTCCGCGCCCACTTGCACTACGCCAAGCACAGGAATCAGCGTGGTGAACGGATAGTTTGCAATTTTCGGTTTTGCCGCCGAAAGAACGCTAATCAAAGTGCTTTTGCCCACATTTGGATAGCCAATTAAGCCTACATCGGCAATAAGTTTTAACTCGAGGCGTAAATCAAAGCATTCGCCGGCAAGGCCGGGCTTTGCAAAACGTGGAGCCTGCCGCTGTGGTGTGGCAAAATGGCTGTTGCCCCAGCCGCCACGTCCGCCTTTTGCCAGCAATACGGGCTCATCACCGCTTACGTCGGCCATCAGCGCGCCACTGTTTGCCTCATACACCAGCGTGCCGCGTGGCACACGGATGGTTATATCTTTTGCATTTTTTCCACTACAACGTTTTCTGCCACCATTTTGGCCGTTTTCGGCCACGAATTTGCGCTTGTAACGGAAATCCAACAAGGTGGAAACATGGTCGTATGCTTGCAAATAAACATCGCCGCCGCGCCCGCCATCGCCGCCGTCTGGCCCACCATTGGCCACATATTTTTCACGGTGAAAGCTTACACTTCCATTGCCGCCGTTGCCGGCCTCCACACGAATTTTTGCCACATCGATAAACACGTTTTGCACCTCATTTTTCTTTATATATAATATTGAAAAGCCGGGCCCTGCGCGGGCCCGGCAACAATCTTTTATTGTTTGATAGACACGCGTTTACGGTCTCTGCCCCAACGCTCAAAGCTTACACGCCCATCAGTAAGTGCGAACAAAGTGTCATCTTTGCCTTTACCTACATTGTCGCCTGGATGAATGTGCGTGCCACGTTGACGCACTAAGATATTGCCTGCCAATACAAATTGA
Source organism: uncultured Oscillospiraceae bacterium (assembly GCA_964370195.1). GTDB lineage: Bacteria > Bacillota > Clostridia > Oscillospirales > Ruminococcaceae > JAAYCI01. Next base: position 35,034 of record CAYJIH010000002.1, on the reverse strand, counting down.
CCATCGGCGCGTTTTACACCAAGACGCTTGGACTCGGAGTCGCGGCCGTTTTTGGTTGAGCCTACACCTTTCTTATGAGCCATTCTCTTCCTCCTCCTTTACTTCGCCGAAATCTCGGTGATTTCAACTTTTGTGTATGGTTGGCGGTGGCCAATGCGGCGCACGCTGCCTTTTTTCGGTTTGTATGTGATGATGTTGAGTTTTTTACCTTTGCCGTTTTTCATCACGTCGGCACTTACTTTGGCACCGGCTACGAAGGGTGCACCCACGTTTACGCTGCCGTTGTCGCCCACAGCCAAAACATCTTCAAACACCACTTTGTCGCCTTCTTCGACGCCCAGTTTTTCAATAAATAGAACGTCGCCTTTTTCCACACGGTATTGTTTACCGCCGGTCATAATAATTGCGTACATATTTCTCCCTCTTCTTTTCTTGGGGCTCGCTGGTGTAAGGGCGGGCGTTCATAACACCACTTTTATTACCCAAACCATGCGGCCTAAATACTATACCAAATATTTTCTCATCTGTCAAGTGCGCTGCTTTTTGTGGGGGCATTTTTATTTGGTATGCATCACGCAACGCCTTTTTTGGGACATAACGCATCTAGTACACACTTTTCGCAGTGGGCACTTCTTGCCGTGCAAACGGCACGCCCATGCAAAACAAGCCGATGACAAAATCCATTTGATTCTTCCGGTGGCAACACTTTGCGCAGCGCCATTTCCACCTTGAGTGGGTCTTTATTTTTCAAAAAACCCAAACGGTTTGAAATTCGGATGCAATGTGTATCGGCAATCACCACACCCGGAACATTGTATACATCCCCTAAAATGAGGTTGGCACTTTTACGTCCGATTCCGGGCAATGCCAATAGCTCCTCCATGGTGTTTGGCACCACACCTGCATGTTTTTCCACCATGGCCGTGGCAGCGCCCTTTAAATCTTTCGCTTTGCTATGATAAAAGCCGCAACTTTTTATGATGCTTTCAATTTCTTCTACAGGGGCCTGCGCCATATCTTGCATCGTGGGATACCGTGTAAAAAGCTCTGGTGTTACCTTATTCACACGTGCATCTGTGCATTGGGCCGATAAACGAACCGATACAAGCAGTTGAAAAGCAGATGAATATTCTAAAGAGCAAATATCCTCGGGATACTCTTCTTTTAATTTATCTACAATTATTTTCGCATCTGCTTTACTTCTCATTTTTTTCCTCTCTTCATTCCTAGTGCATAGAAAACGAAGCAAAAAACCTCATTCATTTTCAATTTAACACGGCAAAAATGATGTTACTTTTTGTTTTTTATTTGCTCCCAGTACTGTTTAAAAGCCTGTTCTGTTTTGTTTTCGCCAAACGAATAATACTGCTCTTGAAGCAAATTGTCTGGCAAATATTGCTGTTTTACGAATGCATTTGGGTAGGCATGTGGGTATAAATAAAACTGTCCTTTTACTTTGGCATCCGCACCATCAAAATGTTTGTTTTGCAAATTACGGGGAACAGGGCCGCTTTTACCGTTTTTTACATCGGCCCACGCTCTGTCGAGGGCCTCGTAGGCAGAATTTGATTTTGGAGCCAAACAGACTAGCACCACGGCATCTGCCAAAGGGATGCGTGCTTCGGGAAGCCCCACCTGCAACGCAATGTCCACCGCTGATTTTACGATGGGCATGATTTGCGGATAAGCAAGGCCCACGTCCTCACACGCGCACACCAAAAGCCTGCGGCAAGCGCTTGGTAAGTCGCCTGCTTCCAGTAGCCGTGCTAAATAATGCAGTGCCGCATCCGTATCAGAACCACGCATGGACTTTTGATAAGCGGATACGATGTCGTAATGTTCATCACCGGCACGATCGTACCGCATGCTAGAGCGCTGAGCGACTTGCTCTACATCGGCAAGGCTTATCGTTTTTTTGCCATCCACTTCCTCGGCAGCACCCAGTGCAAACTCAAGGCCATTCAATGCTTTTCGCATATCACCGCCGCTTGCCTGTGCCAGTTTTTCCAGTGCGCCGTCTTCTATCTCTAAAGAAAATTCATCCAATTCTTGTACATTTTGCACAGCCCTTGAAAGCCCATTTTGGATATCCTCGGCGTTTAGCGCCTTAAATTCAAATACGGTGCTGCGCGATAATAGCGCACTGTAAATATAAAAATATGGATTTTCAGTGGTGGAAGCAATGAGTGTGATACTGCCGTCCTCCATGAATTCCAGCAAACTTTGCTGCTGCTTTTTATTCAAATATTGAATTTCATCTAAATATAAAAGCAAGCCATTTTGTGTGCCAAAACTTCCTACATTGGCAATGACTTCTCGAATGTCTCCGGTGCCGGCTGATGTGCCATTGAGCTTATGCAATTGCATGCCACTGTTTTGCGCAACAATGCGTGCCACGGTTGTTTTACCAACGCCGGAAGGGCCATAAAACACCATGTTTGGAACCTTGCCAGATTGCATTGCACGGTAAAACACTTGATGTGGCTGTAATAAATGTTGTTGGCCCATCACATCTTGCAGTGTTTTAGGGCGAAGACGATCTGCCAAGGGGCGTTTAGCCATGATGTGTATCTCCCGAATGCAAGGATGGTGTGCCGCAAGTGGGTGCGTTCCAGTCTTGTTGTTTTCGCTCCAAATAATCACTGTTTTCAATGTGTGAAATGAAAGCCGCAAAACTTCTGTCCCAAACATTCCACTCATGCAAACCATCCCAGTATTGGAACGTGCTTGGCAAGGGGAGGGCCTCTACGTGTTGCTGAAAGCGTTTGTTTTGTTCTAAAATCAAATATTCGGCATCTTGATTTCCGCACGTGCAAAACAAATTGGGTTTTTCGCATGATGGCAGTGCAGATACTTTCTCTGCCAATGTAAAAAGGTTGTTTTGCTCGGCAAGCTTTAAATTTGGGCCAAAGGCGGCTTGCAATACAGAAGAAGCAGCCTGTCCTCGTGCCTCATCCAGTAAAAAGGCCATATCTAAACAGCCGGAAAAACTACCAATATTGGCGTATCGGTGCGGAAAGTTATACCCGATGTTCACAGCGCCATATCCGCCCATGGAAAGCCCGGCTATGTGGTTTTGTTCTCTATTTGTAGGGATATTGAAAATGGCTGCCAATTGCTGTGGCAACAAAGTGGTAAGCATATCAAAGTAAGGGATATCACACTGCATATTTGTGTAAAAAGAATTGTTTGCATCGGGCATGACAAGAATGTATCCATTGTCGGCCGCATAGCGTGTGGCCGACGACATTAAAAGCCAATCACTGCTTGTGTTTGACATTCCATGAAGCAGTGTCACCACACCGCGTACTTTGTTGCCAATTTCTTGGGGTAAGTCGGTGGGGAAGTAGAGTTGTACACATACGGTACGAAACACTTCTTGCAGTTTGATTTCTGCACGTATATACGCCATGGGGGTTCCTTTCTGCTGTGATAAAATAAGTCCCTCAAAGCAGTGTGCCTTGAGGGACTATCGGTTCCTTTACGCTCGCTGCCTATGAACTCATCAAACTGCTCCATATTTCGTTCACATGTTCTGCAGCATCAACATACTTTTCGTTCACCACATCTTTTTCTACACCCAACGCTTCAAGATACGGTGCTGCATGTTTAAAATCGGCTTGATCGAACAAAATGGCCAAATTATATAAATCGCCACAAACGCCTTCGCCAGATACAATACCCAGCTTAATTTCCTCTGAAATTGGCAGTTTTTCCATAACATCTGCCAAAGGCAAGCCCATCAACATACCAAGGGTGGAAAACATTCCCATAAGGTACGCTTCGTTTGGGCTGATGGGGAAATCGGGCATGCTTACTACAAGCTGTTGGCAAAACCGGCCACGCAAAAAGCTGGTTTTAATCAGTTCCACTGGGATTTTTCCGTCGGTTCCTTTAAAACTTAACAAATAAATCCATTGTTTTAGCTGTTCCACACCTAGCACCACCAGCGCTTGTTTTACACTTCGCACCGGGTTTCTTAGGGCAAAATAAGCTGAATTTACAAGTTTAATCAAACTAAATGTTAAAGTTACATCGCGCGCAATAACATCTGTTATCTCATCCACATCGGCGTCTTCTTTTGTTACCGCTACAATGAGCTGGAAGAAGTTCGATTGTAAATGCTCCATTTTGGGAACAACAGAATACAAACTTTCTGATACAGAGGTTCCTTGTAAATATCGAATGCCAAATTGCTCGGCCAATTTAAACACATCGTTTGAATTGATATGTTCGCCCATCACTGTTTTTTGGAAGCTGTTGCCAATGTCTAAGATGCTGCTTAGTGAATGGTTGGGTTTCGATAAATCCAACTTGATGATGTCGACAATGTCTAAAATAGCAAAATAACGGCTTGAAAATTCAAACCCTTTAATGGCAATTTGGAACCCTTGTCTGTGATAATTTTCTAAAAGTTCTTGTGCCACAGGATGCACTAAAACAGTGTCGTCCACTTGAATAACCAAGTGATCCGGCGACATCATTTTGGGAATGTCTTTCTCAAGCAAACTTGGTGTAAAGGTGATAAACGCCTTTTTGTCATCTAAAAATTTTGATGTATCCATATGCAGCAAAAAGTCTGCTATCATATTGGCCGACATCATATCTTGTTGGTTATAAAGCGAAACGCCCTTGTCTTCATACAGTAGTTCGTATGCAACGGCTTCGCCTTCCGGCCCGATAATTGGTTGACGTACAATGCTGGTGCTCACTCTTTCTCACTCCTCAAAACAAACTCGTGAAATTATAGCACTTACGGGGAAACTATTTGGATAGTATAGAATCTACAAATTTAAGCAATTCTGAAAGTTCTGGTTTGGAAAATTGCCCGGTTGCGCCAAGATCTTCGCCTTTCAGTTTCGATTGGTCGTTGATAAGGGAAGAAAAAACAACAATGGGGACATGTTTGAAATCATCATCCTCGCGAATGCGTTTGATAAGATGGTGGCCATCCATATGTGGCATTTCGATATCTGTGATGATAAGACGGGCAAATTCGTTTACAGGGTGCCCTTCTCTACGCATTTCGTTTAAATATTCCCACGCTTCAAGCCCGTGCTTTGTGAAGGTTACATTTTTGTAACCTGCTTTGCTAAGCCCTTGGTCTAACAGGCTACGCAAAAGCATCGAATCCTCCGCCACCACAACAGGCACTTGGTTATCGCTGCTTTCTTGAACTTCTTCTAAGTTGATTCCGGTGCGTGGGCTAATTTCGCGAATGATTTTCTCGAAATCTAATATGGTGATAAGGCGACCTTCGTATGCGGTGATGGCTGTTGCCACACCTTCATCGCCACCATAGATAATGTCATCTGGTTTTTTTAGGTTTTCCCAAGAAATTCGGTTGATGCCTACCACTTCATGCACATGGAAAGCGTATGTTTCTTTACTAAAGTTCGTGATGATGAAAATGTCGAAATCTGGGTTTTGGCTTTTAGAAAGCCCCAAATGGTTAGCCAAATCAACCACGGTGATAACTTCATCGCGCGGTTTAAAAACACCCTCTATGTCTGGGTGTGATTTTTGCATCGGATTAACTGGCTGTACTTTCATAATTTCCTGCACTTTTGCCACATTGATACCAAAAAGTTTCCCAGAAACAGAAAACTCCATGATTTCAAGCTCATTGGTGCCGGACTCAAGCAAAATCTCCGATTGTCTACGCATGAAAAGCCCCCTTTGCAAGCTACTTTATCTTCTTCTACCTATTATCATATCAAACGAACCGCAAAAACACCACTGTTTTCCTGGTATTTTTTTAAATTTCACTTATAAAAATTGAAATTTGATGTTTTGTGGTCTTTCTTGTCGCTTTACTTTTCTTCTTTCCAGCCAATTTCTATAAGATCGCCTGATTGAATGGCTTCGAGATAACTTGCCTCATGTCCATTTTTTTGAATTTGAACCCAACCCTTTGGATTTTCGGGGTCAATGTCTATCAAAGGGAGTAAATCTAGCATGGTGTGTGCTGTTTTATCTGCTTTTGGTGGCAAGATAATGGTTTTTCCGTTTAATTCTACACGCATGCTTTTACTGGACACTTCTTCATTCTTTTTAGGCGAATCAAGTGGTAGTGGCTCTTCAGCCTGTGGCAGTTCTTCAGCCGGAGGTGGTTCATCAGCCGGTAGTGCTTCTTCAACCGGTGAC
>CAYJIH010000002.1:0-28787 GCA_964370195.1 uncultured Oscillospiraceae bacterium | reverse complement strand
TTCTTCAGCCGGTGTTTTTTTCTCGGCTGCGCTTAAAGAATCAAGGTCTTTCTTTTGCGGAGGATTCTTTGAGCATAACACATCGCCCGGGGCTAAATTTTGTGCAGGAGTCACCGGCTCATCGTTGCATAAAACATCTTGGGTGCTGATACCCAGTGCACCGCAAAACGCATGCACGGTGTCAATGGGGACGAAGACGACTTCAGCTTGTTTGGGAATTTCACTTTCTATAGGAACAAGCACCCCGTTGACAAGAGCAACACTGCCTACAGTATAGCTTGTGTCGTCAAAGGTGATAGAAAACCGAGGTTCTTGTTTTGGTAAGTAATTTTTTACGAGTGGGTGTGCGTCTTCACCGTTTTTGGCTACATCCAATTGCAAAACGTCTCCGCCGTAAACCGGTGAGGTAAGGCTTGCTTCTTGCCCGTTTAACTGTATTTGCGCTACGGTGTGCGGGCTGCCAAAAACCACTTTTCGCTCACCATTAAGTTGAAATGTTACCGCTTGCCCGTTGTGTGCCATCAAATCATTATGATGAAAACCGGCCAACAAAAGAACATCCATTACACTAATGCCGTCGCCGCCAATAAAAAGACGAACTTTTTGCCCGTTTACTTGTACAAGCGTGCCGCCGGCGGCCATTTCTTCTGCTGCCATCAAGGCAATTCCTACTGGCGTTGCATGTTCGGGTGCGTTTAATTGTGCTTCTTCATTCAGTTCACGGCCGGAAAATTGTGTGCCGGCCAATGCCACTTTGTTTGTATCCAGCCCCAATTCCTGCGCTAGTTTTTCGCATAGACCATGTGTTTGGCTGCCACCGCCCACAAGAAAAACAGCTGTTGGAGCGCTGTTGTTGCATTCTTGGATTTTATCGGCAATTACTTTTGCCAAGATATCCACACTTGGTTCTATTGCTTTTAAAATCGTTTCGCTTGTTGTGTTTTGGGTGTGTCCTAAAATATCTGTATACGTGATAGGGTCTTCGTTTTCCAGTGCCAACTTTATCGTTTCTGCTGTTTCAAAATCTACAAGACAATGGCGGATAATTGCTTCCGTTATTTCATCTCCGGCAACCGTAGCCATGGTGTATCCGGCCACAGAGCCATCTTTTGTGATTGCAATATCTGATGTACCGGCGCCAATATCGACCATTGCCAAATTAAGCAAGCGGATGTCTTTTGGTAAAACAGCACGCATGGCTGCGATGGGCTCTAATGTAAGTGTTTCTATTTCCAGGTCAATCAGTTCCATGCAGCGTCGCAAACTGCTCACCACTTCGCTGGGAAGGAAAGTGGCAATTACATCCACTTGTGCATTGGCACCTTTGTGTTCCAAAAGGCTGGAAAACGCATAGCCGTCTATGGAGGCATGCACCACAGAATGACCCACGCAATGATATTGGCCAGCGTTGTCCTCTAAGTTCAGCGCGTTTCGTGCCTCATTTACTGCGCTGCTTTCTAATTCATATTGAAGCTGTGCATCTACCGCTTTGCCCGAAAGCGCCCTTGTGTAAGAGCCTCGGCTTGTTTTTAAAGCACGCCCAGCAGCAGCCACGGCCACGCGGCTTAAGCGAACCCCTAAATTTTCCTCAAGGCAACGCTTTACTTCGCCGGCTACACGTGCTACTTGGGCAATGTCTTCAATTTGGCCGTCTATCATGGCACGTTTTGGGTGTTGCAGTTGTACATAGGCATCCACCCAAAATAAATCGCCTTCTTTATGGCCAACAATTCCGATGATGCTTCTGGTGCCGATGTCGAGTGCAAAAACTTGTTGGTTTCCTTGTTCCTCCACCGAGCCGACGCCTCCCTTTGCCTTTATATTATAGTACTGTGTTACGGTTTCTACGTCGTGTGCGCTCAATTCTTTGTAAATCAAACAGCTTGTTGCATAAAACGTCACTGTCTCGGCTGCTCATTTTTGTAAAACTGCACCCATATTGATGACGATGCCCTTCGTTCAAAACTTCTCTTTGTATTTTTACTAAAAGTTCCATGTGTGTGTCTAACACATTGAATTCCAGATGATAATCTGCGTTTTTTTTCAGTTCCATTTCGGTAAGAATTCTGGCGCCTGTTAAACTAAGGTCCATCACCTCTACGGGTATCTTTACGGGCTCTTGTGGTTCTTCCTCCGGGGCCTCTTCTTCTTCGTCTGGTTTTACTTCAATCAAAATAGCGGGCACTTTTGTGCGCACACGAAATGCGTTGCGCTGCTCAGAGGCTTCAAAAGCCACCACTTCCTCAAAGCGAGCAAATGTGTTGGTAGAAAGGTACACCATTCCCACCATGATTCTAAATAAGTCGCCTTTTCGTACAATCATCTTAATGCGGCGCCGATATTGCAATAGTGGGATGCGCTCTCCCTCTAAAGCGGCAATGCCAACAGCGTCATGGTCAATTTCTATCACTCGGCCAACCGCCACAGGATAGTCATCCATGCTTTTTAGTTCACACATCGCACCGGTAAATTCATGTGGTAGTGCTAACATAAGCCAACGTCCTTTAATTTGAATTTATTTTGTTTTTCTTATCAACGCAATATGCCCGTTTGGGTCATTTTCAGATACTTCATCAATTCCCTGGCCTAAGGCCACCCAAACATCGGATATGTTTTGTCGAACTTTATTTTGGAATGTGTGGTGCACTTCGCCCATTACGCCTGTCACATAAAAGGGCGGAAGCCGATTGAGTGCAGCGGCTAAAATGGCCGCTTTGCACGCAGGGCAATGGCAAATCCCCTCATATTTAAGGGCGTCTCGGCCAAGTTCTTCGTCCAGCATTTTTCTCACCTGGTCTACCATGCAATTTTTTACCATGCTGGTCTCCTCTTGGCTACTATTACTATAATATATACTCGCGTCTATTATAACAGAAACAAAATCATCGGACAATACCTTTTCTCTGTATGTCAAAAGTTTTCTTTGTAAGAGCATTAAAAACACGGTTTGCCCCTTGACATAGCATTGGTTCTTCCTTTATTGTATTTATAAAAAGGAGAGCTTATGAAGTTGACGCCATTCATTCGAAAAGCCAACTTTTACGAAACCGACCAGATGGGCGTAATTCACCATTCGAATTATATTCGTTGGTTTGAAGAGGCACGTGTTCATTTTATGGAGGAAATTGGCTTTGGGTACGAAAAGGTCAATACGCTGGGCATGGATTTTGCGGTTTTAAGTGTGAACTGTGAGTATTTGTCGATGGTACGCTTCGGAGAGACAGTGTCTGTTGAGATAGCCATTACACAGTTAACACCTTCTCGTATGGCCATTGGCTATCGTGTGTGTGATGCAGAAAGCGGGCAGCTTCGCTGTGTGGGCGAAAGCCGGCATTGTTATTTCGACAATCGCTTAAAACGCCCGGTCAGTTTAAAGAAAACACTTCCCGAGCTCTATTGTATTTTTGGTTCACTTTTAACAGATGGGCAAGATTTTCACCAAAAAAATTAAATATATGAAGGAGAACAACACAAATGGTAGAAATTAAAATGAAAAACGGCGGCATTATTTTGCTGGAACTGGATGCAGAGGCTGCACCGATTACTGTAGAGAACTTTGAGCAATTGGCACAGGACGAATTTTATGACGGCCTCATTTTCCACCGCGTTATTCGCGATTTTATGATTCAAGGCGGAGACCCCACCGGAACAGGCATGGGTGGGCCTGGCCATCAGATTACAGGTGAGTTTAAAAAGAATGGCTGGAACAATGATCTTTCGCATGAACGTGGTGTTATCAGCATGGCCCGAAGTGGTGACCCCAACTCGGCCGGCAGCCAATTTTTTATCACACACGGTGATGCCAGCTTTTTAGATGGAGATTACGCTGCTTTTGGGCGCGTGGTAAGTGGCATGGAAGTTGTGGACGAAATTGCCGGCGTTGCCACAGATGGTGCAGACAGGCCGTTAGAGGAAGTTGCCATTGAAACAGTTCGCATTATTGATGCGCCCGCTGATGCCGCTGAATAAACGATGATAAATTGGTTAAAGAAGCAGCGTTTATTTTCTTTTTTTTGGGACCGCAGTTTGCTGATCTTTTTGATCATTGGTGGTTTAAACACCGTGGTTTCCTACGCCGGTAGTTTTGCGCTTACGTATTGGGCGGGGTGGGGCGTATTTGCGTCTACAGCAGTGATGTACGCTTTATGTTCCGTTCCCAGTTTTTACTTTAATCGTAAATATAGTTTTCAAAGTAAAGCACCTTTAGGGCGTAGCGTTTTCCGCTTTTCAACAATCATCACGGTTTGTTTTCTTCTATCTAGTGGGCTTAACCAAATTATTATGCCGTGGATGTATGAAACATGGTTTCCCACCATGCCGCAAATTGTGTATACGCTTGTGCGTCTTTTTGGCATTCAGGTGGTGTTTACAGCCTTGAACTATTGCTTTCAGCGCCTTTGGGCATTTAAAGAATAAAAAAGCGCCCAACAGGGCGCTGCTAGAGCGTTAAAGATATCAAGGTAACAAGAAAGCACGGGATGCCAGGAAGAAAAAATGCCGCAGAGCAGCGTTTGGGTGATGCGCTAGTGGTGGCAACATTTCGCATCTGACGACACAATGGGTGCTTTTTTGCTGAATTGAAGCATCTGTTTGGCTTTTTTGGGGCCATACAGATGTTTTTTTATAACGAATTGTCTTTTTCGGTTTGTTCTGGCTTCTTTTTCGTAAAACGATATTCAGACCCGCTGCGAATGCGCTGGATATTTTCCCTATGCATTACGACGATTAAAGCGGTAATAACAAGTGAACATATAATCGAAAACAGCCCCAGCCGCTGTAAAATTAGATACGAATAAATTCCGGTGGCAACAGGGTAAAGGGATATGCCCACAACAGAACCAAGGGAAACCATTCCGGTGGCTTTGAATAAAATCAAAAATACGCAAATGAGTATGAGTGCCACCGCTGGCGTAAGTGCTAAAATCACACCGGCCACGGTTGCCACACCTTTACCACCTCGAAAGCCAAAAAACACGGGGAACATATGTCCTAAAATCACGGCCACACCTGCTAAGTAGGCGCCGTAAAGAACATCCACACCGGGGCATAACCACCACAGCAATAATCGCCCAATCATCACAGCGGCTACGCCTTTTAGCAAATCGCCCAGCAAGGTAATCACAGCCGATTTTTTTCCGAAGTTACGGGCCATGTTCGTCATTCCGGCATTGCCAGAGCCTAATGTGCGTACATCTTTGCCATACACACCTTTGCTAATGAGCACGGCAAAGTTCACGCTGCCCAGCAAATAGGCTGCCACAATCCCAATGGATAGTGCCAATATCATCATTTGTTCATCTCTCCACTCTCACTTAAAATTCTGCCAAAACAGTATAGCATGCCGATCCTCTTTACTGCAAGTTTTATCATTTGACATTTGATACAACACCTACTATGATGAATAGCAGTTGTTATAAAAGCCGAATGCGAAAAAAGGCCGTGAGCGTGAAACGGGTGCAACAAAGTGGTATTGCCTGTTGCATGGGGGCCTTGGCTTGGATTTGGTTATTTTATACCGGAAAGGAAGCGTTTTATTGTTTTCATTTTTACAGGGAGACTTTTTACTGATTCTTGCCCGTATAGCCGGCTTGCTTGTGGCCATTCCGCTACACGAAGTATCTCATGCCTTTGTTTCTGATAAATTGGGCGATCATACGGCGCGCGACTTAGGCCGATTGACTTTGAATCCCATCAAACATTTCGATGTGATGGGGTTTGTTTGCATGATGATTATTGGTGTTGGGTGGGCAAAGCCGGTGCCCATCAATCCGGCTTTTTATAAAAATCCACGCCGAGGCATGGCTATCACAGCGGTTGCGGGTCCCTTATCAAATTTCCTTTTGGCATATGTGGGCATGGTGTTTTACAAAACACTTTCCTACTCGGCCGAGATAACATCGGCAAGCACAGCGGCGGCCTTGATTGGTATTGCCACGTTCTTTTTTTATTTTTGTATTTTGAATTTAAACCTTACCATGTTCAACTTGCTGCCCATCCCCCCGCTGGATGGTAGCCGTGTTTTTGGTTTGTTGCTACCAAAATCTATGTATTTTAAGGTGATGGGATATGGCCGGTTTCTTATGTTTGGCGTGCTGATTTTGGTTTATTTAGGTTTGTTGCAAGGGCCGCTTAGTTTCCTTAATAATTTAGGGATTCAAATTTTATCTTATGGTACATTTTACATCGATTTATTATTTCGGATTTTGGTATTTTAACAGGGGATGTTTTGCTTTTGGTCAAGCGATATTTACTTGATAAACAAGGGGAAGCACTTGCGTTTTTTCCTGCGAAAATGTATAATTGTTGGCTGGGTTTCGCATTTGTGCGAATGATTTTACAGTGTGGCCAAAGGAGGAGAAAGGGATGCCTTGCTTTGTTACAAAGAATGCAGAAGAAACAATTGCCCTAGCAAAGCGGCTGGGTGCTAGCCTTCTTGGTGGCGAGCTGATTGCGTTTTGTGGTGGCATGGGTGTAGGGAAAACAACATTTTGCCGTGGGCTTGCACAGGGGCTTGGTGTGTTGGATGAGGTGTCTAGCCCCAGTTATGCCATTGCACATTATTATAGAGGAACACCTGCGCTGGCGCATTTTGATGCATGGCGCATCGAAGGTTTGGACGATTTAGAAGCTGCCAGTTTTTTTGATTATCTTGATCAAGGTGTGGTGGTGGCACTAGAATGGAGTGAAAAAATAGAAGACATGCTGGATGTTGATAAAATTTCTGTAAGCATCCGTGTGTTGCCCGATGATACACGGGAGATTTATATTGAGGGGGCCAATGCGTTTTGAGCATGATTCTTTCGTTCGATTGCAGCGGGGCTACAGCCAGTGTATGCCTTCAAAAAGACGGGGAAACTGTGTACGAAGAGTTGCTTAACCGTGGCCTTACACATTCCGAAACACTACTTGCGCTGGTTCAGCGTGGTTTACAAGAAGCCTGTTTTACAGTAAAAGATCTTTCTGCAATTGCCCTTACGGTGGGGCCGGGGAGTTTTACAGGGTTAAGAATTGGGCTTGCGCTGGCAAAGGGCTTGGCTTTACCACATCAGTTGCCTTTAATTGGCGTTTCCACGCTAGAAGCAATGGCGTACAGTGTGGAGGCAAACGGGTGTATCCTGGCGGCCATCAATGCGCGAAGAGGGGAAGTGTATTGGGCGGCATTTCAGCAAAAAAACGGCTTAATACGACTTACAGAGGATGCCGCAACATCAGCGAAATTTGCGCAAATGTTTTGGGAAGAAAGAAAAGAATCTGTTTTTATTGTTGGTGATGGCGCAAATTTGTGTTATAATAATGAGTGCATTACAGAAATGTTAGATGTAGAGCATACACCATATGTGGCACGTGGTGTGGCAAAAGCGGCGGCATTGGCTTATAAACGTGGCCTTATGCAGCAGGCACAACAGGTGAATCCTTGTTATTTGCGTCTTTCGCAAGCAGAGCGCGAGCGGCTGGAAAAGCTGGAGCGATGCAAGAATAGCAAAGTGTAATGGCCATTGTACGCAAAAGAATAAAACATGCATTTCTTGCCGGCAACAGCATCCGATGCGTATATAGTAAATGTATAGACTCGGTTTTAAACGAAGTTGATAAAATATAGAGCGGAAAGATGCCGTTCTATCTAATGATAATAAAGCGAATGGGCAGTGTTCGAATGCAAAGCGACACTGCCGTGTCGAAAGGAGCGTGCCTTATTGATTAAAAGGCTACTGATTACAATTGCCAGCGGTTTGGTTGTTTTGGTTGTGCTGGCGGCAGCAATCCTTTTGGTTTTTTCTACAAGAGGGTATTTTAGTGACGTTATAACGTGGCTTTTGGTGGGGTTAATTGGAATCCTCATTTTATTCACAGTATATATGGTGGTAACATATTCTGTTGAAATTGTGCGTAAAAGAGAAACAGACGTGGAAGATCTTAGCGAAAAAAGCATCCACTCCTTACTAAAAACAGGTGAAATCCCAGCCATTAAGGATGTGCCGCCTGCTAGAAAGAGCAAGTTTTCCTTTTTGTTTTCTCAGCCAAAGAAAAGCAAGAAGCAAAAAGTGGCAGAAGAGCCAATGGGCGCTTCCACTTCTATTCAGCAAATTCCAATGCCGGAAAAAGCGGCACCGGCTATGGATACAACACAGGATTTGAATGCCAATACATCATCAGAACCACAGGCGGCTCCGGCTGCAACGGTGGCCACAATAACACCTAACGAAGAAGAACATAAAAAAGCGGTTGAAGCTGTGCGGTTGCAAGCAGAGGCGGCCGCTGTGGCACGACGAAAAGCAGCAGCAATGGCTGCCCGCTCGCAGGCATTCCCGGCCATCCGAACAGACCAAATTCCAGCACTGAGTTCGGATAAGGCATCGGCTACGTCCGGTGAAACACGCCCAGATGCACGTGCGCACCTTCTAAATACAGCAGAGAATACGCCTGTTATGTCGGCATCAAAAAGTGGTAGCATATGGGAACAAATGAATGTGCGGCAAAGTGCGGCGCCGCAACTGGATCATCCGGATGCAGTGCCGGCGGCAGCGGCAGTGGTGCCACGCCAAGTTTTGGATAAATCAAATGCATCTGCTGTTTCTCAGGCCGATTTAGATGCGGCGGCACAACCGTGGCAACCGCCAAAGCAACCAAAGGCATGGAGCAATGGTGGGAAAATGCCGGGCGATATGTCTGCATTTGCAAAGCCAAATACGGTGCAGCCTGCCACCGATGCACATACAAGGGCGGAAGAGGCACGCGCAAAAACTAAAATTGCAGAGGCGAAAATTGCTGCAACAAGAAATGAAGCTTCGGTAGAGAGCGCCACCGCATTGGCAGAGGATATCAAGCGAAAACGCTCTGGCCTTACGCCGAATACGGCGCAAGCAGAAGGAGAAGTGGTGAAACGCCCTCGTGGTCGGCCACCAAAGCCGAAAACGGAAGAAGAGTTGAATGCACCAAAGCGCCCCCGTGGCCGGCCACCAAAGCCGAAAACGGAAGAAGAGCTGAATGCACCAAAACGTCCCCGTGGCCGGCCCAGAAAAACGCCGCTGCCTACGGAGGCTTCTGAAGAGAAGTAGAACGGGTTGATTTAAATCGAGCGTTTTCAAAACGTAATGAAGATAACATAAAAAATGGGCCATGAGACCGGAGCAGTTTGCTCTGATTTCATGGCCCATTTTGTGGAATGGGTAAATAATACAAATAGTAGGACGTGTGCCACAGATGAGTGTGAAATGTTGTGTGCATTAAAAATGGGCACAAAACATACAGATAAAGAAGACTTCACACGGGTGTCACAGTAAGAGGTGGGGCTTTTATTTGTTGCTAAATGGAGGCAATTAAATAGCGCACAAGATCAGGGACGCCAAAAAAAGGTCCATCAAAGTTGCCGGATATTTGAGCCGTTAAAATTAAGGCGAGAAGAATAAAGACAGCAATGACAACAATCCAAAGCAGAATTTTTAGAAAAACTTTCATAGTAAGCTTCCTTTCATTATAGTTTGATTAACCATATTGTATCATTAATCTTGTTTTGAATCAAAGAAAAAATAACAATTCTTTTACAATTGCAAAAACAAATAGGTACATCGGAAAATGGAAAGCGAGGGGTTTTTATGGGTGGAACTTGCAATTTATGATGATTGTGTGAATATTTTGGGGAAATATAGAGAAAGAGATGGCGGGAAAAAGCATGGGGGAAACAGTTCCATAAGTGTAACAAGTATAAAATTTTACTTGACATATTAAAATTTTTTAGGTATTATAACGTATAAACATAGAAAGCTACAAAAGTGATAGGAAAGTGATTTGATTGTGAAATAGTTATAAAATTTTTTGCAACGATTGCTTTTGTTTTTTAGGCTTTCTAATTCAATGGTTTTCGAGGAGAAGGCACCTTTGTTTTGCCACAGAGAGACATATCGGTTTTGCACGATTGGCTGATGCATAAGAGAAATATGGTCTCGCGGATATGCCAATGGGTGAATAGATTGATTGAAACGTCTCTCTACCTTGGAATATGTGGCCGTTAAACGCTTTTCGTTCTGGCCAAGAGAGCGGTTAGGGGTACATTGAGTACAAGCTCGACCGGTGTTGATGTGGAGACGGCTCTCCTCTATATTGGCACAACACATTCAGAGAGCATGATGAATTGAAAAGGGAGGATTTGTATGAAAAAGCTGTTAAGTTTGACACTAGTTCTATTGATGGTCTTTTCGATTGCGGCATGTGGAAGCACTGCAACATCCGAAGCCCCTGCCTCAGAGGCTGCTGCATCTGGCGCTGCCAGCGGTGAAAGCATGGATGGCGGTGCAGGCATTGCACCAGAAGACTTGAAAATTGGTGTTGTACACATTTTAGATTTGTCTGACCAAGGTTATACTTACAACCATGATCTAGGCGCAAAATATATGCTAGAGCAACTGGGGTTGTCTGAAGAGCAATACATTCCT
Source organism: uncultured Oscillospiraceae bacterium (assembly GCA_964370195.1). GTDB lineage: Bacteria > Bacillota > Clostridia > Oscillospirales > Ruminococcaceae > JAAYCI01. Next base: position 18,357 of record CAYJIH010000002.1, on the reverse strand, counting down.
AAATTTAATATTCCGGATCAAGACGCTGCAGCTACACGCAGTGCTATCCAAGAACTTGTGGAAGCTGGTTGCCAAATCATCTTCACAACAAGCTTTGGTTATGGCCCAACCACAGAGGAAATGGCAAGAGAGTATCCAGACATTGAGTTCTGCCATGCCACAGGCGTAGGTGCACACTTTGCAGAACTGGATAACTTCCATAACTATTTTGCTAAAATCCATGAAGCACGCTATCTGGCAGGCATTGCTGCCGGCATGAAAGCGCAAGAAATGGGCAACCCACAACTTGGTTATGTGGCCGCAGTGCCTTATGCCGAAGTTATTAGTGGTTATACCGCATTCTTCCTTGGCGCACAAAGCGTGTATCCGGAAGTTGTAATGGATGTTATTTACCTTGGTTCTTGGGGTGAAGCACAAAAAGAGAAAGAAATTGCAGAGCGCCTTATCAACAGTGGTGCAGGCGTTATCTCTCAACACTCAGATAGCGTAACTCCGGCCATTGCAGCGGAAGAAGCAGGCGTTTTCCATGTGGGTTATAACAACGATATGGTTTCAGCTGCTCCGAATGCCAGCCTTCTATCTGCCCGTATCAACTGGGGCATCTATATGACAGAAGCTGTGCAGGCTGTGATTGATGGCGGCGAAATCCCAGTTGACTGGGGCACCGGCATTGTGGAAGGCGTGGGCGACGGTGGTGCTGCTTACTTAAGCCCTCTTAACACAGATATTGCTGCTGAAGGCACACAAGAAGCGATTGATGCTGCTGCCGCAGAAATTCTTTCTGGCGACAACATGGTTTTCCAAGGTGCCTTGGTAGACCAAGCAGGCAACCCGCTTGAGTTATATGATTTTGAAGGCAATCTTATCTTCACATTTGAAGATGAAAGCTCTGTTTTCGAAGAGTCTGTTGGCTTCTCAGCTCCGGCATTTAGCCCGGCAGAAGGCAATAGCTTGCAAGGTATTACAATCATCGAGTAACACTGGTTGTTAAAAAAACAGACGAATAAAAAAGGAAGTGGCCAGGCTTTGGCCACTTCCTTTAAAATTACAAAGAAATAGGGCTATAGCATAAGGCAGATGGTGTGTACGTTCGGCTTGTATGTTTGCCTTGTAATCATTAATTTGTCAATGGTTTTCTTATGGCAACATAAAAGATGTATAAATTTTGTATGAATTGATAATAAATTTATATATCTTTGTTGGTTTTGTCTGTTGTGGAAAGAAATATTTTCTTGTATACTAAATAATGTTCGATTTTTATAAATGATGAGGAGGATTGAGTTTTGAAGAAATTGTTAAGTGTGGTATTGGCATTGTGCCTATTGGGCATGCTTGCTGCCTGTGGCAGCACAGAATCGGCACCGGCATCTGAGGCGGCAGCATCTGGGGCAGCATCTGGGGCGGCAACAGGCGAGGGGATTGCGCCGGAAGACCTGTTGATTGGTGTGGTTCATCCGATGGATCCATCTGACCAAGGTTACACGTATAACCATGACCTTGGCGCAAAATATATGATCGAGCATTTGGGGCTTTCTGAGGATCAGTATATTCCTAAATTTAATGTAAGTGACCAAGACACAGCGGCCATCCGTGCTGCGCTACAAGAGCTTGTGGAGGCCGGGTGCCAAATTATATTCACAACTACGTATGCATATGGAACTACAACTGCTGAAATGGCAAGAGAGTATCCGGATGTACAGTTTGCACATGCTTCTGGGTCAGATGCTCATTTCGAGGGGCTGGACAACCTGCACAACTATTATGCAAAAATTCACGAAGGCCGCTATCTTGCAGGGATTGTGGCTGGCCTGAAAGCCAAAGAGATTGGAAACCCACAGCTTGGCTATGTGGCGGCTGTTCCCTATTCTACAGTGGTTAGTGCTTACAGTGCTTTCTTCTTAGGTGCACAAAGTGTGTATCCAGAAGTGGTGATGGATGTAATTTACCTTGGTTCTTGGGGAGATGCCCAAGGCGAGAAGGAAATTGCCGAACGCCTTTTGAATAGTGGGGCAGGCGTTATCTCGCAGCACACAGACAGCACAGCTCCGGCCCTTGCAGCGGAAGAAGCAGGTGCGTTTCATGTGGGCTATAACACAGATATGACCTCGGTTGCGCCAAATGCAAGTATGCTATCAACACGCATCAACTGGGGTGTGTACATGACAGAAGCTGTGCAGGCGTTGATTGACGGTGGCGCAGTGCCACTAGACTGGAGTGAAGGCATCATTGAGGGTGCTTCCGAAGAGGGCGCTGTTGGCCTTACTCCTTTGAATACCGATGTTGCAGCAGAAGGAACACAAGAGGCTTTGGATGCAGCGATTGAATCCATTCTTTCAGGCGAAAACATGGTGTTCCAAGGTGCACTGAAAGACCAAAATGGGGAGCCTTTGGAATTGTATGATTTTGAAGGAAACAACTTCTTTACCTTTACAGATGAAAACTCTGTGTACTATGAATCAGAAGAATTTTCGGCACCGCTTTTCAGCCCGGGTGAAGGCAATAGCCTACAAGGGATTACAGTATTGTCGTAAAATGTAGAACCATAGATTTTACGAAAAATGGGGTACAGATGCACTCTCACGCATGATGTATAAGTAAATCAAACTATTTTTTGGAAAATCAGACAAATTTTTGTACAAAGATTTGGCTTCTTAGCCACTTGTCAAAATACACAGTTTTCTGATACAATAATATACAGAATATAGATGGGTTCGTGTTTTTGCTCAAAAAAGCAAGGCCACAACAAAAGGAGACGCTTCTACGGGCGGTGACCTAAACCGGTCACCGCCCGTTGGTGTTTTTTGTGGATTTTCACAGAATCTGCTTTTAGCAATTGGCAAAGAAATAGCAAAAGAGGTGAAGCAACTTGAGTGAACAACGAAAAGAGGCTATTAAATTTAGCCAAATTTCCAAGAGTTTTGGCAAAGTGCAGGCAAACCGTGATGTAAACCTTTCGGTTTATGAAGGGGAGATTTTAGCTTTGCTTGGTGAAAATGGATCTGGTAAAACAACATTGATGAATATGTTGTCTGGTATTTATTTTCCCGATAGTGGCCAAATCTATGTGAACGACAAAGAAGTGGTAATTCGTTCCCCAAGGGATGCATTTGATTTGGGAATCGGCATGATTCACCAGCATTTTAAGCTTGTAGATGTATTTACAGCGGCTGAAAACGTGGTGCTTGGTCTTCCCGGCGGCGTTCAAATCAACCGTGCGGCCGTATCAGAGGAAATTCGAAAAATTGCGAACCAATATGGGTTCACAATCGATCCCGGCAAAAAAGTGTATCAAATGTCGGTTAGTGAAAAGCAAACGGTGGAGATTATCAAGGTATTGTATCGTGGGGCAAACACGCTTATTTTAGATGAGCCAACGGCGGTGCTTACCCCACAAGAGTCAGAGAAGCTATTTGATATTCTGCGCAACATGAAGGCCGATGGCAAAAGTGTTATCATCATCACCCATAAATTGGCCGAGGTGCTTTCTGTGTCCGACCGTGTGAGCATTTTACGTAAAGGCGAATGTGTAGACACAGTACAAACGAGCGAAGCCAGCGTGCAATCTCTTACAGATGGCATGGTGGGCAGAGCAGTGAGCTTGAAAATCGACCGTGAGCTTATTGAAAACAAAACAGAATGTCTTGTGGTGCAGGGGCTTTCCTGCCGAGATGAAGAGAACCTGCCCGCATTAAGTGATGTAAGTTTTACCTTGCATGGTGGCGAAATACTGGGGGTTGCGGGCATTGCCGGCAGCGGACAAAAAGAACTGTGCGAAACTTTAATGGGTATGTACCCAATTGAATCCGGCAGTGTGGTATACGTAGATGGCGACACGCGGGAAGATATCACACATAGTGGCAACGCAGAGCGCTGGCGCAAGGGTGTGAAAAGTGCGTTTGTGCCCGAGGATCGCCTTGGCATGGGGCTTGTTGCAAACCTAGATATGGTGGATAATGTTATGCTTAAAAGCTACCGCGACAAGCCGGGCTTTTTTGTAGACAGAAAAGCCCCAAAAGAGCTGGCGGAACAGTTGATAGAAAAACTGGAGATCGTAACACCGGGAACCGCCTCTCCTGTGCGACGGATGAGTGGAGGAAACGTACAAAAAGTGTTGCTTGGACGAGAAATATCAAGTTCTCCGCGTGTGATTGTGGTGGCTTATCCTGTGCGTGGGCTAGACATTAACTCCTCTTACACAATCTATGACCTTTTAAATGAGCAAAAGAAAAAAGGCGTGGGCGTGCTTTTTGTGGGCGAGGATTTGGACGTGTTGCTGGAACTGTCGGATCGCATTTTGGTGATGTGTGGTGGGCGTGTAAGCGGTATTGTAGATGCACGCACAACAAGCAAAAACGAGGTGGGTATGTTGATGACACAAACTACGCCTTTGGAGGAAAGTAGCACTGGAGGAGAGGGGGGAGCACAATGAGTGGAAAGCAGGCAGTACAAACAAAACAAACAAATGAGCCGTTTGTGCGCATGATTAAGCGCGACACTGTATCTCAAAAGTACAGCTGGATGGTGCGTGTTGTAGCAGTGATTGGCGCTTTGCTTACGGGCGGTTTACTCATTTTGTTTTTAGGGCACAATCCACTGGCCGTATACGCAGACATGGTAAAAGGTTCTGTGGGAAATTCCATTGCATTGCAGGAAACCATCCGTTTGGCCATTCCTCTTTTGGTAACGGGCCTTGGCATTGGCCTTGCCTTTAGAATGCGTTTTTGGAACATAGGTGCAGAAGGGCAAATCATTATGGGTGCAACGGCAGCCAGCTATTTTGCCCTGTTTTGGGACACATTGCCATCAGTACTTGTTTTGCTAATTATGCTTGTGGTTTCGATGTTGGCAGGTGGCATTTGGGGCATGATTCCGGCGGTGTTTAAAGCGCGCTGGGGTACAAATGAAACATTGTTTACGTTGATGCTCAACTACATTGCACTTGAATTCCTACGATATTTACAATTCGGCCCTTGGAAAGACCCTGCGCAAATGGGGTTCCCCAAAATTGCTGTGTTTGACCCAGCCATTCGTTTGCCGAAAGTGTTTGGTGTGCAAGCAGGCTGGATTATCGCCCTTATTTTAGTTGTGGCAGTGTATATTTATATCAACAAAAGCAAACAGGGCTATGAGATTACCGTGGTGGGCGAGAGTATGCCTTCGGCCACATACGCAGGGATGAATGTGAAAAAAATCATTGTGCGAACCATGTTTTTGTCAGGTGCTATTTGTGGTTTGACAGGTTACATCATCGTAGCTGGGTCTAATTTCACCCTTAGTGAGGCGGTTACCGGAGGGGTTGGTTTTACGGCCATTACCGTAGCATGGCTAGCAAATTTGAACCCGGCCGGTATGGTGGTTATTTCCTTATTCTTGGCACTTTTAGAGAAGGGGTCGAACACCATTCAAACAAACTATAAAATTCCACTAGCGGCGGCTGAAATTTTAACCGGTCTCATTCTTTTCTTCTTATTGGCAAGTGAGTTCTTTTTACGGTATAAGCTAATTTTCCGCCAAAGAAAGGAGCAGAGCCATGAATAGTTTTGTAACAGATTTGGTTTTGTTCATCAATGCGGCTGTTTTAGCGGCCACACCCTTATTGTTTGGCACATTGGGTGAAATATTAACCCAAAAAAGTGGCAACTTAAACCTTGGTGTGGAAGGCATGATGATGATGGGTGCCGCCTTTGGTTTTGGAGGCGCATTCTTGTACGAACAAGCCATTGGCAGCGGTGCCAACCCCATTATCGCTGTTTTACTTGCTATATTGGTGGGCTTTTTAGCCGGGGCTTTAGGTGGCCTAATTTACAGTGTCATCACGGTTACTTTCCGTGCAAATCAAAATGTAACGGGTCTTATTCTTACTATTTTTGGTGTTGGCCTTGGTAATTTTGTGGGCGAGCTGCTTGGGGCAGATGCCGGCGGATATGCCACAGTAAGTGATGCAACAAAAGGAATATTTACCGGCGTGCAAATCCCCGTTTTGTCGGATATTCCCATTTTAGGTATGCTACTGTTTAGCTACGATTTTATGGTGTATTTTGCCATTCTTTTAGCTGTGGGAATGCTGTGGTTTTTCAAAAAAAGCCGCATTGGTCTAAACTTACGTTCTGTGGGTGAGAGCCCGGCCACAGCTGATGCCGCAGGCATCAATGTTACACGTTATAAATATCTTGCCACATGTATAGGCGGCGGCATTTGCGGTTTAGGTGGCATGTATTTCTCCATGGCACGATATTCTGGTACTTGGGTGCACAATTGTGTAGGTGGCCGTGGCTGGATTGCCGTAGCACTTGTTATTTTTGCAGCTTGGAGCCCGGCACGTGCTATTTTGGGGGCGTTGTTGTTTGGCGGCCTGTCTGTTATTCGTTTGTATATTCCGCCAACAGGTATCCCCACACAGGTGTTTGATGCCATCCCCTTTGTGGCAACGGCACTTGTGCTCATTTTCACAAGCATTCACCAAAGCCGTGAAAATAGCCAGCCAAAAGCATGTGGAACAAACTACTTCCGCGAGGAACGATGACACATGTACGATGTTTAAGAGTATATAACTAAGAATAAAAACCGCCTGCCGTATAAACCACAATGAGGTTTATACGGCAGGCGGTTTTCGTTTATTCTACAGATGGGAAATGCCGCTATGGATGCGCAGTATGTATACGCGTCCGTAGCAGCGTTTTATCTTTTCGTATTCGGGGTGTTCTTGTTATTTAAGCTGTAGAAAAAAGCTAATTTTCCAGCACACTCTTTATGATGGACAACCCTGTTTGAAGCTCTTGCTCTGAAATGATAAGTGGCGGAAGCAAACGCACGCGGTTTTTCGCCAAAAGAATAAGCAGGCCTTGTGCCTGGCAGGCTTCGCGTAGCTCTGCCGCCGTTTTTGGCTCACGAAGGCTAAATCCCCACATTAAACCGGCCCCATGTACATCATACACACTGGGCAAGGCCTCCAAAGTGCTTTTAACCAGTGCACCTTTTTGTGTGATATCTTGCAAAAAGGCGTCGTCGAGGCGTTTTACAACAACACACGCACCGGCACAAACAACAGGGTTCATGCCAAAAGTGGTGCCGTGATCGCCTTTTCCAAGCGAAGTAGATGCATTTTTGTTGAACAAAATAGCACCGATGGGTAAGCCGCCGCCAAGGCCCTTGGCTAAGGTTACAATGTCGGGTGTAAGGCCAAATAAAGTGCTGGCGAGAAAGGTGCCGGTGCGGCCAATACCGGTTTGAATTTCATCAGCCATAAGAAGCACATCGTGTTCTTTACACAGTGCGTTGACAGCCTGTATGTAATTTGGCTCGAACGGCAATACGCCGCCTTCCCCTTGAATGGGCTCAATCAGAACGGCACATACGTCACCGCGGGAAAGCTCTTTCGAAAGAGCGTCTACATCGTTGGCGGGAATATACCGAAAGCCGGGAAGCATAGGCCCAAAATTGCTTTGCAAACTCTCTTGTCCTGTGGCGGATAGCGCACCATAGCTGCGCCCGTGGAAAGAATTTTGAATACTAAGCACGCTGCTACGCCCTGCGCCATATTTCTGTAAGGAGTAATTACGTGCGGCCTTAAGGGCGCCTTCATTTGCTTCGGTGCCGCTGTTGGCAAAAAATACCTTGTCAAAACCGGTGCGCTGGCAAAGATTTTGCGCTAAAGAAAAGCCGGGCTCGCTGCCGTAGAGGTTTGAAACGTGCTGAAGCCGCGAAGCTTGTGTCGCAATGGCTGCAGCCCATTCATCATCGCAAAAACCAAGGCTGTTTACGCCGATGCCGGCGCCAAAATCCAAATATTGCTTGCCGTCGCTATCAATAACGGTGCAGCCTTTTCCTTCTACAAGACATGGAAGAAAACGGCCATATGTGGGCAGAACATAGTTTTGATCTTGTTGAATCAATTGCTCTGTAGTCATGAGGAATCCTCCCTATTTAAGGTCTTTTGCAGCGTATAGCAATGTGCCATTGCCACGTTTAGAAAATAGCTCCAACAAGATAGAGTGTGGCACTCGGCCGTCGACAATAACGGCTTCTCCAACGCCCTGAGATAAGCTATCTACACAGCACTCGATTTTCGGAATCATGCCACCGGAAATGATGCCCTGCTCAATTAAAGCGGGAATATCACCCACTTCCACATTGGTAATAAGTGTAGAAGGATCGTCTTTATCCATGAGAAGGCCTGCTACATCCGTCATATTTACAAGTTTGCTTGCACCCAGTGCAATGGCAATTTTGCTGGCAGCGGTGTCTGCATTTACATTATAGGCTGTTCCATTATCATCCACACCAATGGTAGCCACCACCGGAATAAAGCCGGAATCTAAGGCAAAGCGCAACATGGTTGTGCGTACTTTTGTAATTTCACCCACATAGCCAAGGTCTTTCTCGGCACTTACCGGGGCAAGCTTTTTACAGGATAACGTGGAACCGTCGATGCCACAAAGCCCGATGCCTTGCCCTTTAAGCATGGCAACCAAATCTTTGTTCACTTTGCCGGCCAACACTTGCTGCACCACTTCCATGCTTTCCTTGTCTGTAACACGTAAGCCGTCGATGAATTTACTTTCTTTGCCAATGCGCTTCAGGCCACTGGAAATGTCGGGCCCGCCACCGTGCACAAGCACAACATGCACACCAAGCAAATTGAGAAGTAGCAAGTCACTCATAACAGCGTCCTTTAATTCGGCGCTTGTCATGGCGTTTCCACCGTACTTTACAACAATGGTTTTGTTCTTGTATTTTTGAATATAGGGCATGGCCTCTTGCATTACTTCGGCCATTACATTGATTCTAGGTTGTTCCATGTGTGTATCCCTTTCGTGTTTGTTTAAGTGCGGTAGTCTCCGTTGATTTTAACATAATCATACGTGAGATCGCACCCATAGGCCACACCACTTTCTTGCCCGTTGTGCATATCGATAAGTATTTGAATACTGTCTTCACCAAGCACCTTGGAGGCTTCTTCTTCACTAAAAGGGTGGTGAATGGAATTTTTGCAAACAAGTACTTCACCCACATCGCTTTTAAGCACAAGCGAGATATTGTCTACAGAAAAATCGCCCGGTGTGTAGCCAATGGCACAAAGCACACGGCCCCAGTTGGCATCTTCTCCAAACATGGCGGTTTTACAAAGGTCGCTAGCAACCACACTTTTGGCGATTTTGCGGCCCAGCTCTGCTGTGGGGGCGTTTTGTACGTGGCATTCAAGCAGTTTGGTGGCGCCCTCCCCGTCAGCAGCGATAGAACGACACATTTTCACTGAAATTTTGTGCAATGCTTCGCAAAACAGTAAATACTCTTCGTTTTTATCACAAATGCAATCGTTTTTTGCTAGGCCACTGGCCATAATGGCCATCGTATCGTTGGTAGAGGTATCACCGTCTACATAGAGCTGGTTGAAGCTCATGGTGGTTTCCTCTAAAAGGGCAGCTTGTAGCAACTCGCTGGAAATGGCAACATCAGTTGTAATAAAAATAAGCATGGTGGCCATATTGGGGTTAATCATGCCACTGCCTTTGCCAATGGCACCGATGTGGCATGTCTTACCACCCAGTGTGAACTCATAGGCATATTCTTTTCGCTTCGTATCTGTAGTCATAATGGCATCGGCCGCATCAGAGCCGCCGTTTGTACTTAAGGAAGCAGCAAGCATTGGAATACCGCTTTCAAAGGGGGCCATTGGAAGTTCTTGGCCAATTACGCCGGTGGAGGCAATGATAAAATCTTCTGAGGCTAAATTTGTGGCATCGGCCGCCAGTTTACAGCAAGCTTTTGCAATGTCTAAGCCACCGGGGCTACATGTGTTTGCATTGCCACTGTTGCATAAAATGCCGCGTGCTTTTCCGTTTTGTAGGTTGTGCTGTGTTAGTAAAATGGGGGCGCCTTTTACTTTGTTTTGCGTGTATACAGCAGCAGAATTACATGATACATCACATACAACAAGCATCATATCTTTTTTTTCTGTATTGCGGCGAATGCCACAATGGGCACCGGCTGCTTGAAACCCTTGGCTGGCACAAAGGCCACCGGGTATTTTTTTGAATTTCATAAAATCTCCCTTCAGAACCATGGTACAAGGTTTGGTAGTTTGTTAAAGAAAATGTATTTAAAGAACGAGCCCTTGTGTTTCCGGAGCGCCAAGCATTAAATTCATGCACTGCACAGCGGCACCGGAGGCACCTTTGCCAAGATTGTCAAAACGGGCCGACAACATCACTTGTGTCTCGTTGCCGTACACAAAAATTTCCAGTGCATCGCGCCCGGCCATGGTGGCAGCACTTAATGTGCCGTCCGGCGGAAGGGTGTCATCTTGCTGCACAGAAATGAGGGCTTCGCCGTTATAATATTGTGCATACAAGGCCAAAAGGGCTTTCTTATTTTGATAAGTAGCAGAAAATGCCTGCATTGGAAGCGTAAGCGTTACGAGCATTCCGCTGTAGTAATCGTCTACAATGGGGCAAAATAAGGGGGGGCTTTTTAATTTTGCTATGGACTGCATTTCTGGCAGATGTTTATGGCCCAGCGAAAGCCCGTATAAGCGAGGGGCGGCATACTCATTTGGTTTTTCATCGCTTTCATAAGCGGCAATCATTGCTTTGCCTCCGCCGGAATACCCCGTAAGTGAAAAACAATGCAAGGGCACATCGGCAGGCAAAGCGCCCTTTTCGACCAAAGGCGTACATAATGCCAGAAAACCCGTGGCGTGGCAGCCGGGCACAGCAACACGGCTGGATGAAGCAATGCGTTCTCTTCTAGAGGAAAGTTCTGCAAAGCCATATTCCCAGTTTGGCAACGTGCGGTGTGCTGTGCTGGCATCACAAATTTTTGCGGTGCTATCGGCAAGCGATGCAATTTCTTTTGCGGCAACATCCGGCAAACATAGAATAGAAACATCCGCAGATTGTATCATTTTAAGTCGTGCGTCTATTTCTTTACGTTGATTCTCTTGTAATGTTAGTAGTTCAATATCACTGCGTGCGCTAAGGCGCTGCTGTATGCGTAAGCCAGTGGTGCCCTCGGCACCGTCTATAAATACTTTATGTTGCTTCATAGTGCTACCCTTCTGAATAAAAATAAAAAACTTATGAATATAATAACATGAAAAGCGAATATTATCAAGTTCAAAATGAATATTTTTGAATAAATATGAATAAAAAACAGAAACGGCTATTTTGTATAGCCGTTTCTCATATGGCGAACATCATTGATGGTGATGAGGGCAGAGGGACAAATTTGTTTGATAAGCGTGATGGCTTCTGGTTGAGACTTTCGCTTTACAAATACGAGCAATACCATAACCGGCCCATCGCGTCCTTCACCATGTAGCTGTGTCACTCCAAAGCCCTTGTCGCGTATGGTTTGCACTACTTCATCGCTTTGTGCAAAGGGAATGACCACTTGCAAACAGGCCATACCAATGGCAAGCTTGTTTTCGATGATAACACCCACATAGTTACCACAAGCGAAAGCGAGGCAATAGGTAATTAAGCGTAAAGGGTCATCTAAGATATTGCCAGAGAGCACCGTGCTAATTACAAACACCCAAATTAAAGCTTCGAAAAAAGCAAGAAAGGCACCTTTTACTTTTTCACCACGGATGATGAGCACATTTCGCACGGTGGTGAGGGAAACCTCAATCATTTTAGCAGAAAAAATAATCAAATAATTTAACAGTAACATAAGCTTTAAAACGCCCCCTTGGATTTCTTGCGTTCAATATAAAGCGTAGGCTGTGAAACAGGAATCAAACTGTTTGTCCCATCACCATTCTTCGGTGGGGGGCAAAATCGACCGTGACGAAGGTATCTGTTAGAAAATAACACTACAAAGAGTTGAATATAGAGTAAGGGATTCACACTGCTATTAATGAGTGCCCACGTGCAATTCACCTTGTGAGTCAATATAGATACGCACGTTGTGGCAAATGTCTTCAATGTTATGATGAAGGTTCCCTATAGAGACACGTGAGGGAGGGTAAAGCACATTCGCTGTGATAAACGAATTGGAGGTGGAACTGATTTTATCTTCTATTTCTTGTAGTTGGGCTTCCAGTTGTTCCAGTTTCTTTTGTGTGATGGGCAAGGTGAGTTTTGTGCGTTGCAATAAAGCGATGCGTTCTTCTGAAACAGGCCGGTTTTGTGTAAGCATTTGTTCTACATAGGCAGCATTTTTGGTCATTTCATCTACTTTTTTCTCTAGAATTCCAATTTGCTCCATATGCTGTGCCCGTTGATGGGTTAATTTCGGTGTGATACCTACGATTAAATTGTTGTGCGTATAGGTGTCGTTGCCAATTTCTTTTGCCGTGATAGACCCAAAGGCTGTGATTTTTCCGCCGCTGATGATACCACGGCCTTCTGTAACATGGATATCACCTTCACATTCAACCGTGCTATGGATGATGGAGCCTGTGATAACATCTACACCGGCCACAACATGGCTGTTCTCGATAAAGCCGGCATGTACGGTATTTCCGGCAACAACTTCTGCTTTGCCCGTTCCATTGATACCACGCTCGATGTGAATGTCTCCTTTGGCGTGTAAAACAACATTACCCACTCGGCCGGAAAGGCGAATATTCGCCCCGGATCGAATTTCGAAACCATCTAAAACATCACCGGTAACATGAACATCACCTGAAAAAGTGATGTTGCCAACATCATAATTTACTTCTGCTACACGTAATGTTTCTTCAATGGTAAAGCGTCCGCCGTGAAATACAAGGTTGCCGGAAATTGCGGCAACAGCCTGCCGGCCGTCATCTGTAACACGAATGCCCACACCAATGGGCGGCAATACTTTTTTACCATTTAGGGCACCAATGGGCTTGCCCAGCACATTGGTGCCGGAAACACCTTCCGTGGGAGGGGTGATGCGACATATAATTGTGCCGGCAGTAACGTCTTGTATAAGCCCGAGTTCTTTGTAGTTTACGGTACCATCCTCTTTTTCTACAAAGTTCATTTTCACATCACGTTCATAAAGTTCATCACAATGCCCGTCTTCACCGTCAATCGCCGCTTGTGCATGAGCAACAACAACTTCTGTTTCATACAGTGGCTGCAAAAGTTGCGCAAGGGCTTCTTCTGAGATGCCATAAACCACACCGGCTTGTGCCAAGGCAGTGTCTAGCATTTCGCGTGTAACATCCTGCCCGCCGTTTTCTGGCGCATCGATAAGGATGCTGGCGGTAAGTGTGGTGGCGGCAACAAATACACGAACACGTGCGTTGTATGCGCGTTCATTGGAAGCAGCTGTGGTTTCTTCTGTTCCAACTTGAAATGGGTTCTCTGTTTTGTTTGTGACAATGGTTTCAGGTGGTGGGGACGATGCTATGTTCTCATACATTCCCTTTTGTTCATGTGTTTTTGCAAATAAACCTGTCGAGTTCTCAAGTCCAGACGAATCATTTTGGTTTTCAGCCATGAAAGCTCCCCCCTTTATCGTTCTATTTAATACACGTATAATGTTGTGTCAATCAATGATAGGAATGCGTACTGTGTAAAAAAATAAGGGAAACATAACCACCATGAGTACCGAATGGATGCACAAGTACTTTGTAAAAAAAGACAGGATATTTTGGGCAACATAAGCACCAAACGGAAAACCTGTCTTTTTGCGGTGTTTCCCTTGAATAAGCGTTGAGTATATTAAAAAGAATGCTCTCCACGTTTGTAGCTGCGGATAACCATAACACAGTCGCTAGCACTGAAATAGAGTGTGCGCCCAAAATTGCTGCCAGTGTCTTCAGCAACCAGAGGAATGCGCATTTTTTGTAAAGTTTCTTTTACAGATTGCACATTTTGCTGGCCAATGGCAGCAATAGAACTGTTGCCAGTGGAAGCAAACATTTGTGCACCGCCTGCAATTTTGGCTTTAAGGCATATTTTACGTGCACCTTGTGCCTCCATGCGCTGCACCAAAAGGGGAATGGCAGTATCTGCAAATTTCATGTGGGAGTTTTCCCCGGGCATGGCTTTATAGCGTGGCAAAAGTATATGTGACAATCCGGCCACCTTGGAAATTTGGTCGAATAGGCAAATGCCCACACATGACCCAAGTGCAAAGGTAACCAAAGTATCAGGATTCTTTACAACATTTAAGTCCGAGATGCCGACTGTAACAAGATTACTCATATATCCAGTCCCAATCTTTCTATTAGCCTAGAAAGAGAATCCACATCAGGCATAAGCAACAATGTGCTACTCTCATCACAACCAGTGCCAGTAAATTGATTCTCAATATAAATCGCTTTGCTACTGATATTTGCAAAATGAATGGCAGGAACACTTAACAAAGAACCAACCATGTCAATGCAGATATCCGGTGGAGAAATGTCAATTTTCATGCCGGATATTTGGCTGATGGCGTTGACGTAGGAAGCGGCCATGATGTTGCCAATTTCCTGCATGGCAGAAAGGCTCATTTCATCCACTTCCGAAAAATCAGAAAAACTTTGCCCCAACAAAGAGTTAAGAATCATATGGGCGAATTCTTCTTTCAAAAGAAACATCATCATGCCGTTGATATCATCTTTTAAACTTAATATCATGCCAATCATGGCCTTTTCGGGGCCTCCCAATTTTTCGGCCACAAGGCTGTAGTCTAAAATAGAAATTTGGGGTACATCGATGTTGATAGGGCGTTGTAACATACCGGCTAAAGAAGTGGCTGCATTGCCGGTTCCAATATTAGAAATTTCACTTAGCATGTCCACTTGAATGCTGTTTAAATCATCATAATCACGAAGAGGCATAATATCTACTCCATCCTTTATAGTCAAAACACAAAAGAAGACGACTGCGGGTATAAACTAAGTATATATTTGTAAATTTAACGCATGTTGTTTACTTCTTGTGCAATTTCATCGGCAGTTTGCACCACACGGCTATTCATTTGAAAAGCGCGCTGCGATTCAATGATATTCACCATCTCGCGTGCTAAATCAACGTTAGAACGTTCTAAGTATCCTTGAATAAGGTCGTAGTTGGGGCCGTTTGCTCCGCTTGGCTGTAAAAGCTGTGCTTCGCCGGAATTATCGCTAACAGTGAAGCGGGAGTTTGTTTGAGGAGTGAGGCCATACTCATTTGGGAAGCTAAACACACCAAGGCGCTCTGCAAGGCCTGTGGTATCTACCGTGCCATTGGTATAAGGCAGCGTGATAATTTGGTTGCTTCTATCTAAAACACGTGCACCGTCATTTGTAACAAGGGTGGCATTTGCTCCTTCAACAGATAGATAAAAAGCGCCATTTCGTGTGTATTGTGTTTCTCCATCATCGTTTACAGCAAAATAGCCGGCACCTGCAAGGGCAAAATCTAAGGCTTGCCCGGTAGACGTTAAAGACCCTTGTGCCATAAGATTGTCTGTGTATTCTTGCTTTACACCGTGGCCAACAAGAAAGTTGCCTTCTACATTTGTGTTCATTTGTGTTCGTATTAAGTCATCAAATGCGGCACGTTGCCCTTTATATCCATCTGTATTAACATTGGCAATGTTGTGAGACACAACATCCATCTTACTTTGGAAGGCCCGCATTCCGCTGGCGCCGTTCCAAAAGCTAATACTACTCATATAATCAATCCTTTCTCAAGGTGGCAAACAAATGCCGTATTGGTATCTAATTAGGTGATTGGTTTTGTTTAAGCTAGAGGGGATAGCCTGTGCAAACAATGGTAAAAAATTGCTGTTTTATAATAGGCTAAGTGGTGCTTTAAACCACCTAGAATTGCACAGCGTCTCTTTCTCATAGTATATCATAAAGGTCAAAAAAATGACAGAAGTTTTATTTGTCAAATTAAGCTATACACAGGATGTTTACAAAATATCTATATTGCAGCAATATTCACCGCTTTGGCATACGTAGCATCAATAAATTGCAATGCCTGGGAAGCCGACGAGAAATTGCGCTGCGCCAACATCATTGCGGTCATTTCATCGGTCATGTTCACATCACTGTTCTCATAGGCACCTTGCACCACCTGCGGCGTTGCCGCTAAGGCGCCGGTGCCGCCACCGATGAGAGAAAACATACCGTTTGGATTTTGCTGCACATCGGCATCGTCTGCCGGAACAGTGATGGAAAGCTGGCCTAAGGCAGCGCCGGTGATGCTGTTTGTAATGAGGCCATTTTCGTCCACCTGAATGTCGCTTGTGTTCAGCTGTAATGGGCCACCCGTGCCCATTACGCGTCCACGCCCGCGTAAAATAAGGTAGCCTTCTTCATCCAAATCAAATTGGCCGTTTCTTGTTAGATAGGTTTGGCCATCTTCTGCTTGCACATTGAAAAAACCATAATCAGTAATGGCAAGGTCGAAGGGGCGGCCCGTTTCGGTGATACCATTAAATCCGTGATAGTCCACCACTTCGTCCACAATGCGTGCAGGGGCACCGGTACCAATAAAACCGGTGTCTGCTTGTGCAAAGCGGGTGAGAAATTCTTGCTCAAATGTGCTGGAAACCAATTGGCTACTTTTAAAGCCGGCTGTTTGCAAATTGGCAAGATTGTTGGAAATAACGTTTAAACTGCGTTGTTGCATAAACATGCCGGAAGCAGCGGTATAAAATCCTTGAAGCATAATGGGCTCCTTTCTTTTTAAAGAAAACTTTAGAGGGATAAATAGTGGCTAAGATGCTGTTTCATTTTCAAAATGGCCCGTGTATGCGTTTGGCTTACGCGAGATTCTGAAACGCCGAGCACTTTTGCAATTTCGTGCAATTTTAAGCGCTCATAATAATACAAAGAAATGGTGATCCGTTCTTTTTCGTTTAAATTGGCGATGGCGATTTTCAGCTGTTCACGCAGTTCTTGTTGCAACAAATCTTGCTCGGGCAAACGTTGCTCTTTGGGTAGGGCAATGCTTGTCAGCTCTTTTTCACCCATCATAGCGTTTTGTAAAAGTTCCTCAAAACTAAGCACAGAGGCTGAAGAAATTTCGGTGTAATGTTGGTTAATTTCTTTGGTTGTAACACCCATATAAGTGGCCAGTTCGTGGGTGGTTGGCTCGCGCATCAGATTGGTTGAAAGTTCGTTGTAGGCCGTGCTTACGTCGCGTGCTGTTTTGCGCACACGCCTTGGCACCCAGTCTTGTTTGCGAATATAATCTATGGTGGCATTGCGAATGCGCATGTAGGCATAGTTTTCAAACTTCATGCCCCTGTTTGGTGTAAATTTATCTAGGCAATCCATTAAGGTAATGATACCCTCGTTGACAATATCTTCTACTTGGGCATAGTTCGAGGTGATGCCGCGCATTTGCATTGCCACAGATTTAGCAATATAGCTGTAATGCATCACAAGTTCATTACGAAGTTCCAAATTGCTACTTTGACGATATTCTTCTAATGTTTGCAAGGGATCTTGCAGTGAAAACGAAGCCTCTGACACCGGCATCGATGGTACCTCCCCTAAACGTCACTAGGCGCCTTGGTTGTCTTGAGAAAGAACGATTTGGCCCAGCGCTTGGATTTGTACATCTGTGTCAATTTCATTAAAGCTTAAAACAACAACACGTGGGTAGAACTGGTCCATTAACTTTTTGAAATAGATGCGTACAATGGGGCTTGTTAAAATGATAATGGTTTGCACTGCATCACGCACACGCTCGAATTGCTCGTTCGATGCACTCACAATGCCTTGAATTACATTTGGTTCTAAGGCAAGATAGCTGCCACCATCCATTTTTTTCACAGCGTTCATAATCATATTCTCGATTTCGGCATCCAAGGTAATAACCTTGAGCTGACCTGCTTCGGAATAGCGGTGAGAAATGGTTCGACGCAACGCTTGACGAACATATTCTGTAAGCATATCGGTGTCTTTAACACTAGGGGCATAATCGGATAAAGTTTCTAAAATGGTTTCCATATCGCGAATGGGCACACCCTCGCGAAGCAGGCTGGAAAGCACTTTCTGTAAATCGCCCAGTGGCAATAAATTTGGTACAATATCTTCTACAAGGCCGGGGTTGTATTTCTTTAAATTCTCTAATATGTTGCCCACTTCTTGGCGGCTTAACAGTTCGTGCGCATGCTGGCGTATAATTTCTGCCAAATGAGTGATGATAACGCTTGTTGGGTCGACCAAGGTGTAGCCGGCAAGTTCTGCTTTCGACTTCCTGTCTTCGCTAATCCACTTTGCCGGGATGCCAAAGGCAGGTTCAATGGCATCAATACCGTCTACGGTGGTGTTTGCATCATTTGGGGCAAGTGCTAGGTAATGGTCTACTAAAACATCACCAATGGCCACTTGTTCGCCTTTAAAACGAATGATATATTGGTTTGGGTTCAGCCGGCCAGAGTCTTTTAAGCGCACAGAGGGAACAACCATACCCATTTCAAGCGCAAACTGTTTTCTAAACATAA
>CAYJIH010000001.1:0-176409 GCA_964370195.1 uncultured Oscillospiraceae bacterium | reverse complement strand
TGAATCTCTTTCGCGCCGGTGTTGTCGGCCACCTTCAGGCGGGACTGCATTTGAACCATGCTAAAGGTTCCTCCTATCTTTAAGTCATTGGGTACTTTCGCCGATTGTTGCTTGGAAGCCGGTTTCTTTTATAAGACCTTGCCACTCATAGGGTTGAACCCATGCCAACCAACCACCAACGACCGTTTCCTCATTTTTTCGGCTATTATTTAGCCTTTTCGATTACCTTCAAGAGTCTCCAGCGTTTATCTTTCGAAATCGGCCGAGTCTCCATGATGGTCACACGGTCACCAATACCACACTCGTTGTTCTCGTCGTGTGCTTTAAAACGCACGGTGCGTTTGATGATTTTTTTGTAAAGAGGGTGACGGACACTGTCTTGCACAGCCACCACGATGGTTTTATCCATTTTATCGGACACAACCATGCCCGTGCGGGTTTTTCTTAGGTTACGCTCTTCCATCCTCTTCCCTCCTTAACTTTCGCTCTCGGAAAGATCGATGCCACCGAGCACGGTTTTCACGCGGGCGATATCTTTCTTTACGGCTTTGATGCGCTGGGGATTATCCAGCTGGTTGATAGCGTGCTGAAAGCGCAGGTTAAACAGCTCTTCTTTCAGCTCTACAAGCTTTTTGTTCAGCTCTAAAGGTTTCATGTCGCGCAGTTCACTAGCTTTCATTAGGCTTCACCCTCCTTTTCCTCGGCGGGTGCCGCGGCAACTTCCTTGTTCATGGCTTTTGCATCCAGCACTTGGCCATCTTCTGTTACGAAGATAGTGGAAGAACCGGTAGATTTGCCACGACGCTTTTTGCCAAGCTCTACAGTGAAGCTACCTTCACGCTTAACAAATTTTGTTTTAACTGGCAATTTGTGGCTGGCTAGACGAAGCGCTTCGCGAGCTGTTTCCTCAGAAACATCAGCAAGCTCAAACAGCACACGGCCAGGTTTTACCACTGCTACCCAGTATTCCGGGCTACCTTTACCGCTACCCATGCGGGTTTCGGCCGGTTTTTCGGTTACAGGTTTATCAGGGAAAATTTTGATCCAAACTTTACCACCACGCTTGATATAGCGCGTCATCGCGATACGGGCGGCCTCAATTTGGTTGGATGTGATCCAAGCCGGCGCAGTTGCCACCAGGCCAAATTGGCCTTGGTTCACTTCGTTGCCGCTCATGGCTTTGCCCTTCATGCGACCACGCTGTTGCCGGCGGTATTTCACGCGTTTCGGCATTAACATTAGCGACTTCCTCCTTCTCTGCGCTCAGGCCGGCGATCCCGGCGGTCGCCTCTTTGCTCACGCGGAGCACGCGGCGGGCGCGCAATGTCGTCAAGCGGCTTTGTGCCTTTCAGCACTTCGCCTTTGTAAATCCACACTTTTACGCCAATTTTACCATATGTGGTATCGGCTTCGGCAAAGCCGTAGTCAATATCAGCGCGCAAAGTTTGCAGCGGAATGGTTCCCTCGTGGTAATGCTCGCTACGGGCGATGTCGGCACCGTTTAAACGGCCGCCCACTTGGCATTTGATGCCTTTTGCGCCAAAGCGCATGGCTCTGCCAATGCTTTGTTTCATCGCACGACGGAATGCAACACGACGCTCGAGCTGTTGTGCAATATTTTCTGCCACCAGCTGTGCGTTCACATCGGGGTTTTTAATCTCCACGATGTTCAGGTTTACACTTTTGTTGATGCGTTTTTCAATGTCGCCGCGCAGTTTGTCAATCTCACTGCCACCACGGCCAATTACCATGCCGGGTTTTGCAACAAACAAGTTGATTTTCACTTTCGGTGCGCCTGTGGCAGCATCAAAAGTACGCTCAATTTCAATTTTGGGAACACCGGCCGAATACAGGCGCTTTTTCAGGTATTTACGGATGTTATAATCCTCTACCAGCGTGTCACCAAAGCTTTTTTTATCCACGAACCAGCGGCTGTTCCAATCACGAATGACGCCAACGCGCAGGCCGTTTGGGTTTACTTTTTGTCCCATGCTTTCTCATCGCCTCCTATGCTTCTTTTTCTTTGAGCACCACCGTGATGTGGCTGGTACGCTTCAGAATGCGGAATGCCTTGCCGTGGTCTTTGGGCTGAATACGTTTCAACGTTGGGCCCGGGCACACAAAGCACTCGGCGACGTAGAGATTGTCTCTATCCATGTGGTGGTTGTTCTCGGCGTTTGCTGCCGCACTGCTCACCAGCTTAAACAAAACCTCGCTTGCCGATTTCGGCGTATATTTCAAAATGGCGAGAGCCTTGTCGAGCGGCTGGTTGCGAATGAGGTCGAGAACAACGCCGACTTTGCGCGGAGAAATGCGAATGTACCGCGCAATGGCTTTTGCTTGAATGTCTTCCATGCTGTCTCTCCTCCTCGTTTATTTACCGGTTTTGCTGCCGGCATGCCCACGATAGCTGCGGGTTGGGGCGAATTCGCCCAGTTTATGTCCTACCATGTCTTCCGTTACATATACGGGCACATGTTTGCGTCCGTCATGCACTGCGAAGGTGTGCCCCACAAAATCCGGAAAAATGGTGGATGCACGGCTCCATGTTTTCAAAACACGTTTTTCGCCTTGCTCGTTCATTGCCTGCACACGCTTTAGGAGTGCCGGCTGGACGAAAGGCCCTTTTTTTATGCTTCTGCCCATCTGTGCTCTCCTTTCTATTTCGAGCCGGCGCGTTTGACAATAAATTTGTCGCTAGCCTTATGTTTTTTACGGGTTTTGTAACCAAGTGTTGGTTTGCCCCAAGGGGTAACCGGGCCGGGACGGCCAACAGGGCTTTTGCCCTCACCACCACCATGAGGATGGTCGCAGGGGTTCATAACGCTACCGCGAACGGTTGGGCGCCAACCCATGTGACGTTTACGGCCAGCTTTACCAATGTTCACATTCTCATGTGTTACATTGCCTACTTGACCGATGGAAGCGATGCAGTTCACGGGGAAGTTGCGAATTTCGCCGGAGGGCAAACGCACAAGAGCGTATTTGCCTTCTTTAGCCATGAGCTGAGCGCTGGTGCCGGCACTGCGCACAATTTGGGCGCCTTTGCCGGGGTACATCTCGATGTTGTGGATAACAGTACCTACCGGGATGTTTTGGAAGGGCAACGCATTGCCTGGTTTGATGTCGGCACTTGGGCCATTCATCACACTGTCGCCTACTTTCAGGCCTTCCGGTGCGATGATGTATGCTTTCTCGCCGTCGGTGTACTCAATGAGAGCAATGTGAGCCGAACGGTTTGGGTCATACTCAAGGGTTTTTACAGTAGCCGGTACATCAAACTTGCTGCGTTTGAAATCAATAACACGGTATTTGGTACGGTTGCCGCCACCTTGGTGACGAACCGTGATGCGGCCGTAAGAGTTGCGGCCAGCATGTTTTTTCATGGGCTCTAGCAAGCTGCGCTCTGGCTCCACTTTAGACAAAACAGAGTAATCTGTTACTGTCATACCGCGGCGGCCGGGCGTCGTCGGTTTGTATTTTTTGATTGCCATCTTTTTCCTCCTCTTTAGGTCATCGACTCGAAGAACTCGATGCCCTTGGATTTTTCGGTGAGGGTGACAATGGCTTTCTTGTAAGAAGAAGTGTAACCACCAAAACGTCCCTGACGGCGGAAACGGCCGCGCACCGAAATTGTGTTCACCTTTTTCACTTCTACACCGAACAGGTCTTCCACGGCCTGTGCGATTGAAATTTTTGTGGCGTCTTTGGCCACTTTAAAGGTGTATTTTTTCTGCATGAGCCCCTGCATCGAATTTTCTGTGATAACAGGCCCCAGCACGATATCCTGAGGTGCTACTTTCATATTGCGAATACCTCCTCGATCTTCTTTGCGGCATCCACGCTAAGCACAAAAGTGCCGGCGTTCAGAATGTCATATACATTGATGAGGTTCGCCGTGGTTGTTTTGGCACCGGGGATGTTTGCTGCACTTTTTACAAGCTTTGTATTCACTGCATCGGTAACGATCAATGGTTTTTTAGCTTCAAGTGCTTCCAGCATAGCCACCACGGTTTTTGTTTTGTACTCTTCCATTTTGAACTCATCTACAATCACAAGCTCGCCCGCTTTTGCCTTGGCAGACAATGCACTTAATAGTGCAAGGCGTTTCAGTTTGCGATTTAAACGGTAGCTGTAATCGCGGGGTTTTGGACCCAGCGCAACACCGCCGCCCACCCATTGAGGTGAACGAATGGAACCTTGGCGCGCATGGCCTGTACCTTTTTGTCTCCAAGGTTTGCGGCCACCGCCACGCACTTCGCCGCGCGTTTTCGTGCTTTGTGTGCCCTGGCGCTGGTTGGCGAGATAATTCACCACAGCAGCGTGCATAGCACTTTTATTCGGCTCGATGCCGAAGATGCTGTCTGAGAGCTCGAGGTCGCTGACCTTTTTGCCCTTCATGTCTACTACATCAAATTTAGCCATCCTCTACTCCTCCTTTATGCCTTCACGCTGTCTCGGAGGGTAATGACACTACCCTTGGCTCCGGGCAGAGCACCCTTGATGGCGATGAGGTTATTTTCGACGTCAACCTTAACAATGGTTAGGTTTTGTACGGTAACTTGCTCGGCGCCCATGTGGCCCGGCAATTTTTTGCCCTTCATAACACGCGAAGGTGTAGAGCAAGCGCCCATGGAACCGGCATGACGAGCGATAGGGCCCGTACCGTGTGTTTTGCGCATCACATGGCCATTGTGGCGTTTGATGGTGCCGGCATAACCTTTACCTTTGCTTGTGCCACTCACATCAATTTTGTCGCCTTCGGCGAATACGTCGGCTTTCAGGATGTCTCCAATATTGAAGCCTTCCATCTGCTCGAATTTGAATTCACGAAGCGTTTTTTTCGGTGCTACATCCGCTTTGGCAAAGTGGCCTTTGCGCGGTTTGCTCACACGTTTTTGGGAAACGTCTCCGTAACCCAGTTGCACTGCTTCGTACCCGTCGCTGTCCACAGTTTTCTTCTGTACAACAACGCAAGGGCCAGCCTCAATTACAGTTACAGGAACCATTTTGCCGGCTTCGTTGAAAATCTGCGTCATGCCGATTTTCTTTCCGATCAGTCCTTTTTGCATCGAATCGTCCTCCTAAAATCAGGTTATTGGTTGATACTTTACTATTATAGAGTACCAACATGACCCCAAGCGGAAAACCGCCCTTTACAGCTTGATGTCGATTTCGACACCTGCGGGGAGTTGTAAACTAGTAAGTGCTTCCACAGTTTTGTTCGACGGTTTTAAAATGTCGATCAAACGTTTGTGGGTGCGTGTTTCGAACTGCTCGCGGCTATCTTTGTACTTATGCACAGCGCGCAGAATGGTTACGATCTCTCTGTCTGTTGGTAGTGGAATTGGGCCCGAAACACGAGCACCGGTGCGTTTTGCTGTTTCCACAATTTTCTCTGAAGCCGAATCAATCAAACCGGCATCATAGCTTTTCAAGCGAATGCGAATCTTCTCTTTCATTGCCAAAATAAATCCCTC
The DNA here is from genome assembly GCA_964370195.1 of uncultured Oscillospiraceae bacterium. Taxonomy (GTDB): domain Bacteria; phylum Bacillota; class Clostridia; order Oscillospirales; family Ruminococcaceae; genus JAAYCI01. The sequence goes on along the minus strand of CAYJIH010000001.1, from coordinate 170,929 downwards.
CTGATAATTTAAAGTCAGGCTTTTTCCAAATTACCGAACACCGCGCCGGGTGTTTCATTTCTTTGCATGAGAAAAGCCGGTGAACCGCTAGGCAGTTCTCCCGGACAAACCTCCGCAAAGCTCCAGCCATACGCTGGATGAACATTGGTTTTTTTGAACAAGTTCAAAAAAACATATCCCTTTGCCTTCAGTATTTGTCGCCCGGTTCTTGACCCGACATACTCCGCAGAAAAACCGGCGCACTTCTTGGCCCAAAGCCACGCCGCAACCTCCTGCTTCCTCGCATATCGTTATCCCTTCATTTGCTCAAACTGCAGGATAATCATAGTTACTTGAATAGAATAACAAAAAAGCGCTTCAATTGCAAGCTTTTTTTCGAAAATCCTTATAATTTAGAATTTTCGCTTATTTCACCATTATTTTTGTTTTTTGCCTCGATTTTTTGTTTCACTTTTATGCGATCATACAAAGATTGCACCCCCACCGATGCCGCCATAAAGTAAAGCGGCCATTGGTTTACAATCTGGCGATGGTTGCTTTCCCACATCAACATAAATACAAAAAACCCACACAACGCAATATAGACAGCTGTAATGGGGCGTTTTTTCCCTTTAATCGATAACACCGCCCCCAGAACCATCAACACATTTAACAGCACATACACTGCCTGGTTTACATTATTAAACATTGTGTAAAACCGCCCTGTAGGCAAAATGAACTCATATACCGCATTTTCAGGATGCAGCGGCCCGCGCGACATCATATAGTCAATATCTGCGTCCCCACTGCCAAAGGTACGGCTCGCCTTTGTAATTAGAAAATCCAAAGTGCCCAGCACACCTTTATCTGCAAGCCGTGATTCAATCACCTCATAACAATACGCTTTCTTTTCGGCCTGTGTTGGAAGCGGGCGCACTGCATTTTCATCGTCGGCATTAAATTCCCCACTCTCCGAGGAAAGACCCATCATCACCCAGAAAATGGTTGGTGTGTCTGTGGCCTCCATTTGCGCTTCGTCCAGTACGATATCGTGTTTTATCACATTGGCGGCAGCGCCAAACAAAAGCACCACTGCCAAAAGCACCCCCGCCACGCTTACCAAGTGCGGCAAACGCTCTTTGCGTAGCAAAGCTTCTATAAATGCTGCAAGCACCACAAACAACACCGTCGCCTTCATTTGAACACCGCAAAACAGACTAAGGCCACACAATGCTGATATCAAAAGCCGCTTTGGCCATGTTTGTGCCTGCCGGGCCAGATGCAAAAGATATAACGTAAGCGGCACAAACATCAAAGAATATGTATCTGTATAAAAGGCAGCCGCTTGAAAGTACACCACCGGAAAACAAAACCAGCAAAACAAGCTAATCACAGCCGCCCATGCATTGTATGCTTTTTCCAAATATAAATATGTAAATACAACCGCGCCGCTAAAAAACAATTGCCCTAGCAGCACCGCAGCTTGATAGTAGGCATCGAGACCAAAAAAATTAAGCACGTTCACAAGGCCTACAAACAAAACAAAAATACCCGCGTTATTGCTCCAGTGGTTGATATACGCTTCGTATTGGTAATAGTCTGGATGTTCCGGATTGTTTACATAAAGCACAGCACCATTGAACACCTTGCCAATGTCATGGTCTAGTGTTTGGTACGTTTGATACGAGAAAATGCTTTGTGCGATGAACAACAAAACAACACATAGAACCAAAACACGCCTTCGATGTTTTATAAGCACGGCATCTGCCCCGCTCTTTTTTAGAAAAAAAAGAACACCAAACAGCACTGCCGAAAAGGCCACTACCAACGCCACTTGCAACAAGCTATTATAGGCAAACACACGGTTAAAGAATACCATTTGCAAACTAAGCATAAAAAACAAACCACCAAACACAATGGTTGCCACAGTCTCCATGCCTATCTTTCGCCTTACCATTCCCAACGTCTCCCACTCTTTTTTCAGTACAAACCCATACTACGCCAGCACACCCATCATTTGCAAAAGCAAACACAAACCATACAATATCGGCTGATGCACTACATAAATCTCTAGGCTATGGCGCCCTATCCACTCCAGCGGGTTGTTTTTCGGCTTTGTGGCCGGCATTCTTGTTTTCAGCAATCCCCACACAAAGTAACCCGTATAGTACAAAAACAACCACGGAATAAGCGGAAAATAATCACCTGAAAAAAAACCTGCACTTGGCAACCCTAAAAAAAACAAAAAGTCCGTTTGGTAAAACGCTTGTGGCAAAGCCCATATAGCTGTATCACCAATTCCAAGTGTGCCATACGGCATGGTTTTTGTAAGCAGAAACAAACAAAAACAAACCGCCGCCCCAGCCCCAAGCGGTATTTTTTTCAAAAGAGGTTGCAATGGCACAGATAGCAGCATCGCCACCCCTAAAAAGTGTAAAATGCCAAACAAAATACGCTGATTTGGCATGGCTACAAACGAGACGGCCGACACAAGAACAGCGCACGCAAGCACCACAAGTGCTCTCTTCCATGTTTTTCGCCCATAATGCAAAGAAGCACCCGACACCAAGATAAATGTCCAGCAGATACTTTGTTGCCAAACATATCCAGGCTGCTGGCGATACCACGGCACATCCACACCAAACAAATACACCAAATCGAACATCCCGTGATACAACACCATGCTCACCACGGAAAAACCGCGCACTATGTCTAGAAATCGAACTCGCTTTTTCTTCATAGCTTCCTCGTTTGCTTACGCCTATAAATTTCCATGTTCATCCGCCACATGCTTCGTGTTTATTCTTCTGCTTGTTCCTGTTTAAACGCACCACACAAACCGTTTAGCGCCATCCCACTTTTTGTAAGATACCGCCATCCATTTACGTGTGCATTTTCTGCACAGCCGGCAAATGAAATGCGTATTTATCCCTTTTGCAAACTTAAAATCATCTCTTTTTCTGGTGTAATGTATGCGGTTTCATACTGTTCATACAATACCATACCAAGTGGCAAATCTCTCGTTTTACGCAAATGCTTTACCTCGGTATAATCTACCGGGATTTTCCCACCGGATTTTTGGCTTGAATGCCACACAGCCAGTTGCGCCGCTTCATTTTGTGTAGCAAGCGGAATGTCATTGCCTTCACTCATCACCACCACATGGCTTCCCGGTGCATTTTTTGTGTGAAACCACAAATCTTTGCCCCTGGCTGTTTTCAAGCTCAGCTTTTCATTTTGTGCATTGTTGCGCCCCACCAAAATCAAAAAGCCATCTGAAGAACGATACCGTAAATAATCGCTGGGTTTTTGCTTTTTTTCTTGATGCTTTGTATGGCGCAAATATCCTTGCGCTTTTAACTCGGCACGCACCTCATTTAAAGATGCCTCCCCTTCAGCCATATCAATTTCATACAACACACTTTCTAAATAAACAATTTCTTGCTCACCCATCTCAAGAAGCTCTGCCAGCTTCTGCACCGCCGTTCTTTTCTTCTTGTACTCTTTAAAATATTTTTGGGCATTTTGGCTTTGCGTTAAACGCACGTCCAGCACCACACGCTCTTCTTCGCCCGTGTACCAATTTAATACACGCACCTCTTTGTCGCCTTTTTGAAACGCGTGCAAACTGGCCGTTAAAAGCTCGCCCTTTATGCGCAAATGTTCGCTGTCTTCGCTTTCTACAAGCTCCTCTTTGCGTGTTGCTTGTTTTCTTACTGCACGCTCGTACAAATTTTGCACCGTTTTACGAAGCGCTTTCGACCTTTGGCGCAGCCGCTCCCCTTTGTCTTTTTCCGCATAATACCCCTCCAGCATTTCGGAAAACGAATTATAAAACACCAATTCACACACCGGCTCATATTGGTGCAATGGCGTAAAACCGAACTCTACAAGGGTTCCGTCGTCTTTACGCACCAAAACGGCACGCCCGCCCGCCTCAAAATCGGCACGAATTTCATGAATCGCCTGCACAAGGCGGCTTTTTTGCTCCTCTGTCAACTCGTTCGCCTGTGGGTCTTGCGTGCCAAACGCCCTGTACACCATTTCGCGCAGCACCACAGGGCCCACGCCACCCGCTGTTTTACGCAGTGCCTCTAGCACAGTTAAGTCTTTTTGGCAAAGTGTTTCTACAAATAACACCACCGGTGTTTGCAATACATCTGTTAAGTTGCGCATGGGCGGCAGTGTATATGCAAGCCCCGGCAGCAACTGGCGCACTTCGCTGTCTTCAAAACCAACGCGCTTAAGTGCGTCTATAATTTTTCCGTCTGCAAACACATCCCCTTCACCGCGCTCGCGCCGAAACAACACCAAGTTGCAATAGCGCCCCATCAGTTCAGCCGCCAATGTGTTGTACACAAGGTCGCCCATTTCATTTACACATTGGAAATCTAAAAATAAAATACGCTCCATAGGAATGGTTCGTACCGAGAGCAACCGCCCTCCTGTTAAATGTTTGCGCAGCAACATGCAAAACGAGGGTGGAACCGGAGGATTTTCATATTTCATCTCTGTTTTACACACACGGGCCGAGCCGGTGCGTGCTGCCAAAAGAAGGGAAAAGCCCGCGTGGCGTGTGCGCATTTGCAGCACCACTTCATCGCGCGTGGGCTGATATACTTTATCAATTCGTGCTTCTATCGCTTCACTTTGCAGCTGTTTTGCTGTCAATGCCAATGTGGCCGCATCGAGCGCCATAACACCCCTCCTTTACTTTGGATTTGCATACTGAAATGGATCTTTCGCCTCGTTTGCAATCAATACTCTCATCTGTGGAAATTGTTTAATCAAACGGTCTGCCATAACAGGCACAACCGGAAATTCTGTGGAAAAATGCCCGGCAGAAATCAAAGACACACCCGCCTCTTTGGCATCCAGCGCATCGTGGTGGTCCACTTCCCCTGTAATCAGGCAATCCACCTCGTTGTCCAACATCTCTTTAATCAAACCGCCACCACTGCCACCCAGCACCGCCAATTTACGCACCGGTTTTCCGCAATCTGCAAAGCGCACATGCGCCGAAAAACGCTCGGCACAGCTTTGCGCCAAACGTGTGGCCGACACCTCTTGTCTCACTGCGCCCATGCGCCCTACGTGTGCAAACACCTGGGTGTCTTGCAACCCGAAAATAGCCGCCAAAATATCATTCACACCACCGGGTGCCGCATCCAAATTGGTATGCATACACAAGGCACTAATGTGTTTTCGAACCAATTTGTACACCAAATCGCCCTGCTGCACCCGTGCCAATTTCCGAAATATCACAGGATGATGCGCCAAAATCAACTGGCAACTGGCACGCTCTGCTTCACGAATCACCTCACTGGTGATATCCAAGGTGCACATCACAGCGCGCACCTCACCACCACAATTCACAAGCGCACCGCAATTGTCCCACTCCTCGGCCAATTCCGGCGGCGCAAAACTTTCTACAAAGCGAATGATTTCATCCATTGTAGGCATGAAGACACCTCCTGTATCAGCACTTGCACCTCTTCGCGCCGTGGCGCCTCAAGCGGTGCAAGCAATGTATTTTGTAAATCAATTAAGCGGCTTTGCAGCAACTGTGCAGCTGCCGCTTTATCTTTCGCCTCTTTTAAAAGCCCCACTTCACAAAAAAATTCGGAAGGACAATTGGTATAACCGGTGGCCACTGCCCGTATGTTTGTGTAAGCACGTGTATTTTCTTGCACGGCCTGCTCTTCTTCAATTGTAAAGCCTGCCTCGCATAAAAAGCGTCGTAAAAGCGGGGCACGTGTTGTGGGTTGCAATACTAAATTCACTTTGGAAGAGGGTAGCCAATCCGCCTTTAGCAATATATCCCGGATTGTTTCACCGGACAGGCCTGCAATTAAAATATCCTCCACCTCGTTTGGTAAAATCACCGTAAGGCCATCTCCAAGGCGGCAGTCCACGTGTTCGCTTACATTGCACTGTTTCACCAGCGCCTGCGCACGCGCCAAAGGCAACGGTCTTGAGTCCACCGCTATCACGCGTGGGCTTTTTCCACTTTTTACAAGATAAACAGCCAGCTTTCCATGGTCACACCCTATATCTGCTACCACACGCCCCTTGCGCACAAGGGCTGCTGCCGCCAAAAGACGAACGCCGGGCGTCGGGCGCCCGGCGCGATACAATTCACCGCTTGCGTTGTTTTGTGGATGACGACTATGCATTGCTTGCTCCATTTAACTTTTCAAGCAACACACTCACATCTTCCCCATGCACCGCACACGCTTGCTCCAAACTTTCGCCGCGCGAAGCCGGGCAGCCAAGGCAATGCATCCCCATATCTAAAAAAATGGGCGCTAAACCAGGGTCTCTATCTAAAACATCGCCAATAATCATATCTTTTGTATACATCAAATGTCACTCCTATCCTGTTTATCCGTCTCACTCAAACATTTCTAAAAAAAGTGCCTACAAGGGAAATCAATGCGGCCAACACCAACAAATGCACGGGATAAAACACGTAAAATAACCAACGGTTTTGTCTTCCTCTCTCGCCATTATACTTTCCTAAAAGAAGCACCGGCACCAAAACACCACACCACATAGCCACCCAGTACAACATCTCAAACAACTGTGTTGATGTGCGTACATACAGTAACCTATCTTGCAGCAGCGGCGCAATGTATCCTATGAAAATCAGCACTAGAAAACCAACTTGCTGCATAAGCCGATTGCCACGGAAATAGTCGAATATCAAAACCGCCAAAACAGCCCGATAGCTCCAATCCCCTATAAAAGACAACAAAACGCAAAGAACAATAGCCGCCGCTTTTACCCAAACATTTTTTAGTTCATGGCGTGCACGCAGGGCCAAAAAACTAAGCAGCAAAGTGTAAATAACACTCATGTTTAGGTAGCCCCTTTGGTTCAACCCCGCCTCTGTTGTAAACCAAAGAAACGGAAGGTACGATATTGCAGCAAAGATGGCAAGCCGCAACGTGTATCGATTTTTATCTCTTGTGTAATGATACCCTTCTGCCAAGAAAAAGAAAAAAATAGGGGCGGCAGTGCGGCCTGCGAAACGCATCACAAAATAAAGCAATGTATACGCCTGTGGTGCCACCAACACCGCAAAATGGTCGATAAACATGCACACAAGGGCAATGTTTTTTAACGCAGTGGCCGACAATCCCCCTGTTGTTCTCGTTTGCAACATCGTTTCGCCCCTCTATCTTTGGAAAAAGCGGGGACAAATTAAATTTGTCCCCGCTCGCATTTTTAAGCAAAATTGAGGGTGCTTTCAGCCTATTATTCTGCTGTTTCCTCAGCCGCCATTTCGCTTTCCATTTCCGAAGATACCATTGTCTCTTCTTCACTGGCGCTGGCCACTACTTCATCAGACTCTGTTAAAGAAGGTATTTCTTCTTCTGGCTTATCAAGCAATGCTTTCATCGAAAGGCTGATGCGTTTGCGATCAAAGTCAACATCAAGCAGTTTCACTTCCACTTCGTTGCCCACTTGCAAAGCATCCGCTACTTTTTCCACACGGTCGTGGCTAATTTCGCTGATATGCACAAGGCCATCAATGCCTGGTAAGATGCGTACAAATGCACCAAACTGTGTAAGGCTAACCACCGGCGCTGTAAATGTGCTGCCAATTGGGTACTCGTTTTTCAATTTTTCCCACGGGTTGTCTTCCACTTTTTTGAAGCCGAGAGACACTTTTTGGTTCTCGGTGTCCAGCTCTTTTACATACACTTCAATGCTGTCGCCCACATTCACCACTTCACTTGGGTGTTTAATGCGATCCCACGAAAGCTCCGAAATGTGCACAAGGCCGTCTACACCACCGATGTCCACAAAGGCGCCATAATTTGTGATGCTTTTTACTGCGCCAATATATTTTTTGCCCACTTCCACTTCGCCCCAGAACTTTTCACGAACAGCACCTTGCTCTTCGGCCAGCACTTCACGAATGCTACCAATGGTGCGGCGTGGGCTATACTCTTTAATTTTCAAACGCACATGCTGACGCACAAGCGCTGTGTAATCTTCCCCGCGGCGTGCCGTTGCTTGGCTTGCAGGAATAAACACTTTTACGCCTTTTACATTTGCCACTAGGCCACCTTTGTTCGACTCTGTGATGTACCCTTCCATCACGGTGCCTTCTTCGGCAGCTTTTTCTACTTCGATAGCACCTTTGCGTGCTTCCATTTGGCGTTTTGACAAATAAACGATGCCGTCTTGGTCGTTCATCTTCACAACCACAAGATCTAACTCATCATCACGTTTGGCCACTTCTTCGGCGCTGCGAATTGCCGGATCATCTGTTAATTCTTCCATCTTAACAATGCCTGTATGCTTTGTTCCGATGTCTACTGTGATTTCGTTAACAGAAACAGCCTCTACAACACCTCTTACTACTTGACCAACATACACTGGCTTCATGGATTCTGCCAGCATTTCCTCAAAACTTAGTTCTACGTCACGGATTTGCTCACTCATGGCGTTTCGTACCTCCTCAATTGCAGACGACGGCGTTGAGGCCCCCGCTGTTATACCAATATTTTTTACACATTCTATATCCAAGTTCAAAAGCTCCCTGGCCTCTTCCACTTGCACAGCCCTTGTGTTTTCCACCGCCACTTGGTATAGCTTACGAGTGTTGGAAGAACCTTTCCCACCAATTACAATCACCAAATCGCAGCGATGGCTCATCTCTTCCGTTTCTCTCTGTCTCGCCTGTGTTGCTTTACATATTGTATCAAATATAACGCAGTTTGTACATACTTTTTTGACGAAAACTGTACATGCTTTCCATTCCTCTACCGAAAAAGTGGTTTGGGCAGCCATAATAATTTTTTGTGATGTATCAATTTTATTCGTTATTTCGTTTAATTTTTCCAAATTTTCAAACACATATGTGTAGGTAGGGGCCTGGCCCGCAATTCCTTGAATTTCAGGGTGATTTTCGTCACCTGCCAGCAAAAACAGCGTATTTGTGCTTTGGCAATCTTGCGCAATTCGATGAATTTTATTTACATAAGGGCACGTGGCGTCCACCACTTCTGATGCCCTCTCTTGCAAAATTCCCCTTACTTGTGGCGGCACACCATGGCTTCGAATGATTGCCACACTTCCCTTTGGCACGTCTTGCGGTGTTTCGGCAATTTGTACGCCTCTTCTCTGCAAATCAGCAATCACCTGTGGGTTGTGAATTAACGGCCCAAATGTCACCGGCTTCTGCCCTTGTTCCAGCAGTTCCTCTGTCATGCGCACCGCTCGGTCTACCCCAAAGCAAAAACCTGCCGTTTTGGCCACTTCTATCCGCTTTGTTTGCCCATTATTTTCTGTTTTTGTCAATCGTTCTCACCACCTTTGGTTTTTACACAATCTCCGGCACATGCTCTACAATCACACGGTATAAAATTTCAAGCGATTGTTCAAACCGATTGCCCGTTGTCACCACTTCTACAGCATCTTCTGCCTTTCTCAGTGGTGCTTCAGCACGGTTCGAATCATTATAGTCACGCTGTTTTACATCTGCCAGCACCGTTTCGTATTCCGCTTGCATCCCTCTTTGCAGCAGCTCCTCGTAGCGCCGCTGGGCCCTATCTTCCGGTGTGGCTGTTAAAAATATTTTCAACTTTGCCTGCGGCAACACCACGGTGCCAATGTCACGGCCATCCATCACCACATTGTTTTCACGCGCCAAACGACGTTGGGTTTCCAGCAAAAAGGCTCTCACCTCTTTATGTGCCGACACATCGCTTGCCGCCATAGACACCGCCTCTTGCCGAATATCATCCGATACATTCTCTCCATTCAAAAACACTTGTTGTTCCCCATTCGGATAACTGAGGTTCACTTGAATATCGGGCAATAAACGCGCCACATCTTCTCTGTTTTTCGGGCTTTTATTTTGCAAAAGAACCGAAAGACCCACCGCACGATATAAAGCGCCTGTATCTACATACACAAACCCAAGTTTTTTGGATAATTCTCTGCTCAAGGTGCTTTTCCCGGCACCGGAAGGCCCATCTATTGCAATTGATATCATTTGTCATTCCCCTTTATCTATCATTTTTAGCTCTATGTATACGTTGCAATTGCTTGCGCTGCCACTTCGGCTGTGCTCCAGGCAATTTGCAAGTTGTATCCGCCTGTATAAGCATCCACATCCAATAGTTCACCGGCAAAATACAGCCCCTTGCACCGCTTGCTCTCCATCGTTTTGGGGTTCACTTCTTTCACATCCACACCACCCGCTGTGATAACCGCATGCTTCAAATCGCCTCTTTGCGCAACGGGAATGCGAAAGTGTTTTAAACAAGAAACAAGGCGTGCACGCTCTTCGCGCGTAATTTCCCCCGCCTTTTTATCCGCATCAATCCCCCATTGCATCACCATCACGCTTCGCATGGTTTGCGGCAATATTTTATCCAAACAGTTGGCCACATTGCGCGCTGCAAATTCGTCAAAATCACGCTGAAGACGTTTTTCCAATTTGCCCTCATCAAGCGCCGGCTTTAAATCAATTTCCGCTTCATATCGGTGTTTTTTCATATCTTCAATATAAGCACTTGCCGAAAGGGTTAGTGGACCAGACAAACCAAAGTGGGTAAAAAGCAACTCCCCTTGCTCGCAAAACACCATGCGTTCATCTTCTAAAAGGCGCAGTTGTACATTGCGCAAACTTAAACCCTGCATTTTGCTGGCAAGGTTGCCTTTTTCCACCAAAGACACCAAGCTGGGCCGCAGCGGTGTTATGCCATGCCCCACATTTTGTGCCATTTTATGCCCCACCCCCGTAGAGCCTGTTACGGGATAAGACACGCCGCCTGTTGCTAAAAGCACCGCTTGTGCCAAAAGTTCTCTGCCATCTTCCAAACGCACACCCATCACGCTGTTTTCGTCGTCACAAAGCAGAGACTTTGCTCTCCCTTTTACAAAAACAGCCCCTTTTGTACGACGCTGTAGCGCATCCACCACATCTTGCGCTCTATCGCTTTGCGGGAACACCCGGCGGCCTCGTTCCACCTTTAAAGGCACGGCCATTTCTTCTTCAAAAACACGCATCACTTCTCTTGGTGGCAAAGCGTATAATGCACTGTATAAGAAACGAGGATTGTGGCGAACTTGTTTTAGAAACTCCGTTTCATCACAATGATTTGTTATGTTGCACCGGCCTTTCCCTGTAATAGCAAGCTTTTTACCGGGCGCATCCATATGTTCCACCACTGTAACATCGCAACCCATTTGCAACGCTGTTCCCGCCGCCCAAAGCCCTGCAGCGCCAGCGCCTACAATTACCACACTTGGCATTTTATTTTGCCTCCTCTTTCGCAAACCGCCCACCAGCTACCACAACACCCAACACACAAAACAAAAGCAGGGCCGGCATACCACTTGCTAGATACATCAAATGTGTGCCCACATCAAAGGCCGCCACCTCCAGGTAGGCTGCCACACCCAAACGCAATGCATAACTAAGCACCAGCCCAAACATCAACGCCGATACAAACAGCTGCATAGAAAAAAACCTGTTCATTATAAGTGTGCGCACACCTTGCCGAATGCCTTTGCAACATTGCACCACCGCCACGAGCAATAGCGGCCAAATCAATAAACGATACACCCAAATCAATACGTCACAAAAAAAGAATACCGCTTTTTGAAACACGTTGTAATACAGCTGCTCACTGCCCGCCTCATACACAGGCTCTTGCGGCACAGTGTTCAGCCACGCAGCCATTTCCACGCCATCTTCATACTTGTTCTCACTTAAAATTGGACGCTGTTCAATCCCCTCAAATAGCAATGTCATTTTAAGAGAGAAAAAAAACTCTTGTACTGTTGGTAGCAATAAAGATGCCTGCCACCCCGGCACTGTACTTTGGCTCGGTTTTGTGCTTTCTAAACGACCTTCGTCCACCGCTTGTTGTATCTCTTCATACACCTGCTGCCAATACATTTGGGCGCTTTGGGCATCCGGCATCAACCCTTGCAAATCGGCCGCAAGACGCAACGCGTAATAAAAACTGCCACCATAACCGCCTAATTCCTTATTGTAAAAGCCGTTGTAAACCGGCCCTTCTTCTAAAGAAGGCGCCAATTGCGTAAGCGAGGGCACTTCCTCCAACAAGCGGGCCAATGCCTCGTTCGAAACCGGCACCAACTGTTGAAACTCACTTTCCGCCTCTGCCACAGCGACAATCGCGCCATACGCCTTCGGAAAGCTTCCCTGTGTATTATCATTCACCATCCACACGCCATACTGCGCATAGTTTACAGCACTAAATGAAAAAACACCGGCCGCCAGCATAACAAACGGCAACAAACATTGTAGCAATAGCTGTTTTTTGCCAATCACCTCTTTATTTTTCAGCGCATACAACAGCAAAAGGCCCAGTGCACACACCGCAAAAGGCAACAAAAGCAAACCGTCCTCGCGCAGCAAAAACACACCGGCAAGCCCAATGCCAAGCCCTGCCGCAGCACACCAGCGTCCGCGTTGTTTCGTTTCTTTTGCCCGAAAAGCCAACGCCAATGCCCCTGCAAACACCAACATGCAAAATGCCGAAAAGATAGAGTCTCGGTATACGCGCAGCGTAAAAGAAGCAAACCCAGTGGGCAAAAATGCAAACAGTGCAAATACAATGGCCCTAATCAAATTCCCTTCCAGCACCGGGCGAAACGCCCATGCAGCAAACGCACTGCACAAAAGCCATAAAGCTGCATTTGCCACAAGATACGGCACACCAAGCACATGCACCAGCGCCAGCCACAACGAAAACCCCATTGTCTTTGCCATTGTAAACGCCGTATACGTGCCCAGCCACTCGCCATTTACAATGGCTTGTGCCGCGGCAAACATCAATCCGTCGTCCAGCCCTGCACCATCCGGCATCAAAAACACACGTTGGCTTATCGCAATTGCAAGGCGTGCCAGCACAATTGCAACGAGCAAAGCCACATACAGTTTTTTTGAAATATTTTTATTTATTACGCGTTCAATCATGCCACTTTTTCCACGGATTCTATAAGATATTTCTGCTTTTTAAACACAAGCTCCACAAGCAGTGCCAAATATTTTAACACCACTGCCAAAATTAAGAACACACCAAAAAAACCACCTGTTAGCACCAGCATTGTTGTGGTCCACCCCGATGCCGGGGCCGGCCCCACACCAAAATACACCACCACTGTATACACGACTGCAACCAACATAAGTGTCAGCATAAGTCCTGCAATGCAAAGCGAGCCTTTAAACGCAAGATTTGTGTACACTACTAATGCATCCACAGCACGTGCCGCACGCAAATTTTCGTTCATCGTACCAGCATCACCTTTGTAGCATAAATACTCAACACGTAAGCCACAAGCCGCATAGGCAGCCTTACGGAATGGTGTTGTATCACTTATAGCGCGAATGCGGTTGATGGCGCGGCGGCTGAGAATGCGAAATGCGTCGGTGCGCAATTGATATTTCGACCCACTGGATGAATTGAACATTTTATAAAACACCGCTGAAAAAACGCCACGATTTTTTTGTGGCGACACCGCCACAATATCACTGCCACCAATACAGTTTTCGTATGCTTTATAAAGAAATTCCTGTGGCCAGCATGTTTGCATGGAATCAAACTCATACACAAAGTCTCCCACTGCCATATCCACACCTGCTTGCATCACAAGCTCTAAACTTTGGTGCAAACTCATATGAACCATTGTAACCGGGGGGGCATCTTCCATCTCTTTCAAAAAAGAGCGCACTGCCTCTGCACTGCCATCACGCGAAGCATCATTCACAAAAATCAACTCATACTGGGCAAAACGCTCGCCCAGCTGTTCTGTAAGCCGTTTTAAAAACGGCTGCACATGTTTTTTTTCATCGCTTAAGCGCACCACAGCCGAAATAAAATTTTTATCTTTTTCCATCACTTCAGCACATCCTCCAAATCATAAACCGTATTGATTTTCCCACTAAGCACGCTCACAAATGTTGGATTTTCGTGCATGGTACGCACCAGGGTAGGGCGAGAATCATCCACTTCGCTGGCCTTCAAAATGGGCTTCATCGAGAACATCGAACCTTTGTAATGAAACCCATACTCATCTTTTAAATATTTTCGTGCCAGCTGGCTCATTGTGGGCCAAGCCGATTTTGGGCGTGCTGTGCAATCGTTGCAATTTGCAAGGCTTTGAGGGCTGCAATTTCCACCACTTTTTTCCTGGCACGTAAAGGTAGGCAAATCGTCTGTGCTGGCGGTATGTGGTGTAAAAGTAACCGATGTAAGCGAATGCATGCCTGTTTTACCAAAAGGCATAATGGAAAAAAACGGCCCGTCCATCACCGTAATGCCCACATTTTGTAGCGGTTCTTCTACATCACACAAAATCAATTCGCAAAGCTCATACTTAATACGAAATGGGTCAAACCCCGCCATAGACGACACTTCGTTTACACTGGCATAACTGGCATTCAATACAAACGGTGCCTGTTCTGTTCTATCTGCCGATGTTTGCACAACATACACATCGCCCTCTTGCCGAATGCTTTGCACCTCTTCCAAAAAACGCATTTGCACGCTTGGCAAAACCGCAATATCTTCCAGCATACGATGCCGCAAAACGGCGGCATCGTATGTGTATTCTGTTGTTAGAAATGCGCCATCGCAAACACCGGGCTTAAAATATCGACCTACAGGCAGTTCCTCGCAGCGTATATCAGCCGCCTTGCAAAACTTTACAAACGCCTCGGCATTCGTCCAGCTAAACTGTTTGCTTGTAGCATACACTTTTTCAAACGACGAATGAATGCACTCAGAAAATTCTTCATTAAATCGATTAAAATAATCTGCACTGCGTTTTGCAGTGCTTAAAGAACGCGGGTAATGATACCCCATATGTACACGTGCTTGGTTTATGGTGGTTGCACGCATAAACGGTGCCGAATCACGCTCTAAAACAAGCACACGCTGGCCATTTCGGCCACAAAAACGCGCAGCATATAACCCATAAAGCCCAGCACCTATAATAATTTTGTCGTACGACAAGGTTTCATCCCCTTTGTATTTTCTGCCGCATGTTACGGTGCATAGTGCCCCATGGCATTTTTTGCCAGCACACGTAGCAAATCATAATTTCCACGCACGCCTTTTATTTTCGTGGGCACGGCTTGCCCCTTTGGATACACACGTGCTACGGGTACTTCACAACAAGATAGCCCCAATTGGCCTGCACGTGTACTTAAGTAAGCAAGCAGTTCATACCCCGTAAACACATCACGCAAAGGCTGCACACTTGGGTGTGTTAAATAGCGCCTTGAATAAGCGCGAAAAGCATTTGTGGTATCTGTAAAGTGGTGGTGCGCTGTAAGCGAAATTACCGGTGCATGCACAAGGCGCACTGCAACGTGGCGCACTGGCGGTGTATGAACAGCAAGCCCCCCTTTTACAAAACGGCTGCCTTGCACAAAATCCATACCTTCTTCCAGTTTTTTTACAAAACGTGGTACATCTTCAATACTGTCTTTGTTATTGCCGTCCACGGTTAACACACCTTCATACCCTTGCGCAAGGCCCCAGTAAATACCACAGCGCAGCTGCGCCCCCTGTTTGCCAGGCCCTGTTTTTGTAAGAAGTGCGCGCACCCCCAGTTTTTGTAATCCATCGTGCTCGGTGCCACCGTCTGTGCTGCCACCGTCACAAATCAAAATGTCTACCCATTCATCCACTCCGGTCTTGCGCGCACGTTTCAGTTCTTTTTGCAAGCGTCCGTTTTCATTGATAATTGGAATGAGCAAACAATATTTTCGCTTTTTTTTGAAAAATTCAGCCAGTGTAAAATTGGGCACACCCTCTATATTTTGAATGGTCTCTTCTATCATATAAAAATCTCCCGCATATAAGCTAGCGTCTCTTCCAGTTTTGGTAGTGGTTGGCTTTTCATTTCTACCGATACAAACCCCTCATATGCTTCTTCTCGCAAAATACCTGCCAATTCCTTATGCACTTCTCGCCTCTCTATCGCCCTAAGTTCTGGCTCGCTGATGTGCACATGCTGTATTTCCGCCACACGCCCCTGTAAGCTGTGCAACGTTTCGCCGTTTGCCACGACGGTCCCCATGTCAAAATTCACTTTGCACCCCGGGCTGTTTACCCGCTTTGCCATGTCCAGCGCTTCTTCTGTATGGTTCATAAAATTTGTGCCATACAGCGCCGGGTTTGCCTCCAGCGAAAAGCACGTGCCAACCTTAAACGCTTCGTCTCCCAGGTGTTTAAAAAAAGAGGCCGCGTCATCTTGCGCCACCCCTTCCGGCATCACCCTATTTTTAGGGCATCCAAACACAAGGTTTGGAATGCCTGCTTCTTTTGCAAAATGAATGGCCTGCATGCTATACGCCAAAAGCGCCTCGCGCTCTGGCCCAAACATCGAACCTGTTTTTCCAAACCAAATGCTTTGCATGCTGCACAGCTGCAGCCCAAATTCGCGCTGCACATACTGCGCATACTCCCTTGCTTTTTGCGGCAATTCGTATGGTGTTTTTCCGGCCACGCGCGGTGGCGCAATTTCAAGACCTTGAAAGCCATATTTTTTTAAAAGAGCCAGTGCCGCTTGCTCCTCTTCTTCTTGCCATGCAATGTGAGAAACTGCCAGCTTAAATGCGTCTACCAAAACGTTGCGCCTCCCATTTTTTCAAGTTCAACGCGCGCCAATTTCCCAATATCTGAAATCACTTCAATCCCATCGGCCACATAATGGTCCAGCCCGCCAAATTCACGCCCATACATTGTGCGCATATCATAACACACAGGCGGGCGGTTTAAATGGTTCACAAACTCTTTGCCAAACAACATTTGATACAAAACGCCGGCCTCTACCGGCTCTGTTGCCAAATTGATTAAATGAATGTTCCTCTTTAAACATCGTTCAATATCGTGCCACAAATTTGCAAGATTATAAAATTGATAAATAGAGCGGCTATCTGTAAAAGACAATGCATTAAAATCGTTTTTTGCAAAGAAATTCCGCAACTCTTGCTCATGCTCTTTTAAAACACAAAGGCGATAGAAACCATTGTCATCCAAACGATAGCTTTCTTTCACCAGCGCCTCTTCTTCACATAGCTGCTGATATTTATCTTCCCGTAACATCATGGGCGTAAGAGTTAACATATCAAAAATAAAATTCTTTTTCAGCCCCTTGCCAAACAGACCGGGCAAACGCACAATCAAAGCGTCCGGATACTCGTTTCGCACCCATGTTTCCAGCACCAAGCGGTTTCTGCCGTATGGCGTAGCACCCTCACCACCCGCTATACTGCTCTCATTCACCAAAAGAGGCCTTGGATACACATCCACTGTGCTAATTAGCACCAATTGTTGCGGGCGCATTTTACGAATGTTATCCATGGCTGTTTCTGCACGTTGCAAATCTGCCTTCGGGTTTGCATCCGCCAAAAACTTCTCACTATACATACCACTGTAAATCACAAGGCCGTTGTCTGCCTCAAAACTGTTTGCAATATTAGACGAATTATACAGTGCATCAAACTTGTGTGTAGTGCTTAAATTTTGGCCTACAAATCCCGTATAGCCCACCAATGTGTGCTTCATATAGGTACCCTCTTTCCATGTGAATGAATACAGCCATTATACCGTTCTTCGTAAAAAAACACAAGAAAAATGCAGTTGTTGTCTCCACGCTTCAGCGCATTCGGCCCGCTCGACGTGGGCTTTTGGCCTCTGTCCCGTAAACGTATGGTGGCGCGCGGTGACCTTGCCTTGCAATTTGACGTGCGCGTGACACATCACTTTGGCGCACAGCCGACGATGCGCTTCTTTTTATTTCCGGCCTCGGTTCAATTCGAATTGGCTGGCGAGACTGATATTCTGCCAAACGGCGCTTGCGCCTATGTTGACGTCGGTATCGAACGTAGATAATCCGCCCCAGCACCAACACCGATAAAAACATCATCACCAAAAGCACGGCCCATAAAACCGAAGGCACTTCCTGCAACGCTTCTTGCCACACAGACGTGTTTTCTGCAAAAATTTCATCAAATCCTGTCCATGATAGTGGCACATCTAAAAGAGCCACGGCTGCGTCTCCCTCGCCCATTGTTAAGCGTAAAATCGGGTTGAACCCCTGCCCTATCACATATCTGTCCGGCACAATGTATTGTGTATTTACATTTTCTAAATTCGTGCCGTTTGGTAGCAACAGCGTCATATCGCTTTCGCTGCCACACACCATAATCTCGCCCAGCATCTCGCTACCGCCGCCGTAAACAGGCACGGCCACCGGTTGCACATCCTGCATTGGGTACTGCACCGGTGTGAAATTGCCAAAGCCATAATCCAAAAGACTTTGTGTCGATGTATATTTTATATCACTCGTTTCACACTGCATCACAACACAAATCAGCTCTGTATCCCCTTGTTTTGCCGTTGTCACCAGTGTGTAACGCGCATCTGTGGTATACCCCATCTTACTGCCCGTAACACCGGGATAGTAAAAACCGCTGGATGGCTCCAAAATCGAATTATCGTTTTGGCACAAAAACGGTTCGGCCCGGCTGGCCGTGGGCGCTATTGTGTATTCCGTTGCCGCAAATACATCCCGAAAGCCCGGCACACTTAGTGCCCAGCGCGTAATTTGTGCCATATCGTAAGCTGTTGTAAAATGGCCACTGTCCGGCAGGCCGCTTGGGTTCGTAAACTGGCTACCGGCAAGCCCCAGCTCACTCGCTTTTGTGTTCATCCGTGTGGCAAATGCCTCAAGGGTTCCATCGCTGTGCTCTGCAAGCACATTGGCAGCATCGTTTGCAGAATCTATCTGTGTGGCATACACAAGGTCTTGCACCGTCAGGGCATCGCCCTCTTTTAAAGCCACATGTGTAGAACCATATATCAACTCATGAACAGCACGATACGACGCAGTGCCCATCTCTGCCAAAAGTTCTGGCCGCACAGTTGCTTGCTCTAAAATAAGGCCAAGTGTCATGATTTTTGTAACACTGGCAGGGTACACCATTTCTTGTGCATTTTTAGATGCCAAAATTTGGCCGGTGTTTGCATCCATCAACACATAAGCGCCTGCTCCCACCTCCGGTGGCTCGGCCGCTTGCACGCGTAATGGCGGCACAGCAAACAGAAGCACCATGCAAAACACCAGCAGGTACGCCCCCATTTTTTGTGCCCATCTCTTCAACACGGCTCACCCTTTCCCTCTGCCTGCTCACTTTCAATTTTATACTGCTCCAACTTATAGTTTACATAAAAAAAATATCAAAATCAAGGCTTTCCCCTAGCAACCCCATGAATATTCACTATATGTTCACTTTATTTCCATTCTATTCTTGTTCTAATGGCGTAAATTTAGTATACTATATTCAATTGTGTAATCTGCATACGAACACATCGTTTGTAAAATAATGCAGCCGCGTTTATTTAGCAGTATGCTCGATGTGTATTTTTATCCTGTTTTGATTGATTTGGAGGTATATTTGTGTCGAAACCAATTTTGTACATTGTTATTCCTTGCTACAACGAAGAAGAGGTGCTGCCGCTTACATGTAATATGTTTTTAGAGAAACTTACCTCTTTAATTAAAGCCAACCGTATTTCTAATGAAAGCCGCATATTGTTTGTGAATGATGGCTCGAAAGATAGCACGTGGAGTTTGATTCAAGAACTAAGCCAAAAAGACCCTCATTTTGCCGGCATTTCCCTATCGCGCAACCGCGGCCACCAAAACGCACTGCTTGGCGGGCTGATGTGCGCAAAAGAATTTGCCGACATCACCATTTCCATTGACGCCGATGGCCAAGATGACATCAACGCGATGGACGCTATGATTACAGAGTTTGAAGCGGGCTGCGATGTTGTGTACGGCGTGCGTTCTAAACGTGATACAGATACATTTTTCAAACGTTTTACTGCCGAAAGTTTTTACCGCCTGATGAACTCTCTTGGTGCACAAGTTGTGTTTAACCACGCCGACTACCGTCTTTTAAGCAAACGCGCCCTAGAAGGCCTTGCCGAATTCCAGGAGGTAAACCTCTTTTTGCGCGGCCTTGTGCCACTGGTGGGCTACCGCTCGTCTAGCGTCTATTACGAACGCCACGAACGTTTGGCCGGCGAAAGCCATTATCCACTAAAGAAAATGCTGGCCCTTGCCTTCGACGGCATCACCAGTTTGTCTATCAAACCCATTCGCCTCATTACGTGGCTTGGATTCTTCTTTTCCATCGTCAGTTTCCTTGGTGTTGTGGTTGTATTTATTCAATACCTTTTGGGCATGACGGTTCATGGCTGGGCCAGCACCTTGGTTCCTTTGTTTTTCATGGGCGGCATTCAACTGCTTTGCCTTGGTGTTATTGGCGAATATGTGGGCAAAATATACAACGAAACAAAACAGCGCCCACGCTTTATCATCAGCGAACGTACGTTTGAGCAAAAACCGCCGGGGGACAACAAATGAGATACCGACACATCTTATTTGATCTCGATGGCACACTCATACAATCAGAGGCCGGTATTTTTACATCGGTGGCCTATGCATACGAAAAACTCAATCGCCCTTGCCCTTCCACCGATACCCTGCGCAAATTCATTGGCCCGCCTTTGCTTTACAGTTTCGAGCACTTTGGCGGTTTAAGTGCCGAAGAATCTTACCGTGCCGTTGATTTGTACCGAGAATACTATACAGAACATGGTATCTTTGCCTGCGAAGCGTATGCAGGCCTTGAGAGCATGTTAAAACAGCTCCATAAATCCGGTGCCTCTTTATATGTGGCCACTGCAAAGCCAGAAGTGTTTGCGGTTCGTATTTTAAAACATCTGCAATTGCACGCTTATTTTACACAAATTGTAGGCAGTTCTCTTGAAGTAGGACATCCAAAAAAACAAGAGTTGATTGGACGTATCCTAACAGGCAGCAACCTGCCTTTGCAGCGCTGTGTCATGGTGGGAGACCGCCACTTTGACATAGAGGGAGCACACGCCCACAGCATCGACAGCATCGGTGTTTTGTATGGCTATGGTGATGAGGAGGAGCTTACACAAGCCGGCGCCACACACATTGCCAAAGATGTAAAAACCCTTTCGGCTTTTTTACTTGGCCAAACGGTGTCGATATAAACAGCTTTTACTATATATGAAAATCGCAAGGGTTTCCCCTTGCGATTTTTTTATTTCACAGCTAAATTGATTAGTTTTCCGGGCACCACAATTTCTTTTACCACCGTTTTTCCTGCAAGAGCCTCTTGCACAGACGCTTCGGCTTTTGCAAGTGCCAGCAGCTCGTCTTTTCCAAGTTCCGCCGCTACCGTAAGGCGTGCCTTTGGCTTTCCATTCACCTGCACCAGCACTTCCACTTGGCTTTCCACTGTTTTTGATTCATCATACTCAGGCCACTTTTGCTTTGCAATTTCCTCACCAAAGCCCTGTTGCTGCCACATTTCCTCTGTAAGGTGTGGTGCAAATGGGTTCAATAGCACAAGGAAAATACGCAGTTCGCCCTTTGTCACCCCACCTGCGGCTGCAAAATCATTCAGCAAACTCATCAGGCAAGCAATGGCTGTGTTGTGCTTTAAGTGCTCTAAATCATAGCCCACTTTTTTAATGCTACGATGCACATTCGCCTCTAGCTGTGGGCGAATCTCTTCGCTGTCAATCAAGTTGTCTTGCAGTGCCCATGCACGGTCTAAGAAACGGCGACTGCCTTTAATAGACGCAGTGTTCCACGGCGCACTTTTTTCAAAGTCTCCAATGAACATTTCGTACACACGCATGGTGTCGGCCCCAAACTCGTCAATTATTTCGTCTGGGTTTACAACGTTGCCACGGCTTTTGCTCATTTTTTCGCCATTTTCGCCCAAAATCATACCATGGCTTGTTCGTTTTTGATACGGTTCTTTTTGGTCCACCACACCAATATCAAACAAGAATTTATGCCAAAAACGGCTGTATAGCAAATGCAGTGTGGTGTGCTCCATGCCACCATTATACCAGTCTACCGGCATCCAGTAATTCAGCGCTTCTTTACTTGCTAGTGCCTCGTTGTTTTTCGGGTCGCAATAGCGCAGAAAATACCACGATGAGCCGGCCCATTGCGGCATGGTATCCGTTTCTCTTCTTGCTGCAGCACCACATTTCGGGCAGGTGGTTTGCAACCATTCCTCATGGCGTGCCAAAGGCGAATCGCCTTCTTCCGTTGGCTCAAAATCTTCGATATAAGGCAGTTCTAGCGGCAGTAAAGATTCATCAATTGGCACCCAGCCACAGCAATCACAATGCACCACAGGAATGGGCTCGCCCCAGTAACGCTGACGGCTAAACACCCAGTCGCGCAGTTTATAGTTTGTTTTTGCTTCGCCTTTTCCCTCTTTCGAAAGCCACGCAACCATTGTCTCTTTGGCTTGCTCCACACTTTGCCCATTGAGGAAATCACTGTTTACAAGTTCGCCCTCGTTGCAGTTAACATACGCTTCGTTTTGCACATCACCGCCACGCACCACTTCCACAATGGGTAGCGAGAACTTTTTGGCAAACGCCCAGTCGCGCTCATCATGAGCCGGAACAGCCATAATGGCACCTGTGCCATAACTTGCCAGCACATAATCCGAAATAAAAATAGGGATTTCGGCCCCGGTTACAGGATGCACCGCTTGCACGCCCTGCAAGCGCACACCGGTTTTCTCCTTATCTTTCGAAAGCTCTGTGCGCTCAAAATCACTTTTTCGTGCTGCGGCATTTTGATACGCCTTAATATCATCCATATTTGTTAGCTGGCCTTGCCACTGTTTCAAAAACTCATGCTCTGGGCTCATTACCATATAAGTAGCGCCAAACAGTGTATCGGCACGCGTGGTGTACACCACAAGGTCGTCTCCGGCCGTGGTTCCAAATGTAATCTGCGCACCGTGGCTGCGACCAATCCAGTTTTTCTGGCTTGTGGATACACGCTCTATATAATCCAGTCCTTCTAAATCGTCAATCAAACGGCCGGCATATTCGGTAATTTTCAGCATCCACTGGCTTTTAACCTTACGAATCACATCGCCAGAGCAGCGCTCGCACGCGCCGTTCACCACTTCTTCGTTGGCCAGCACCACTTTGCAGCTTGTGCACCAGTTTACGGCCATTTCCTTTTTATAGGCAAGGCCTTTTTTAAACAATTGTAAGAAAATCCACTGTGTCCACTTGTAATAAGATGGGTCGGTCGTGTCCACTTCGCGATCCCAATCAAAGCTGATGCCAAGCGCCTGAATTTGTTCGCGGAAACGGTCGATGTTGTTTTTTGTCACAATAGACGGGTGAATGTGGTTTTTAATGGCAAAATTTTCTGTAGGTAAGCCAAATGCATCCCAGCCAATGGGATACAGTACATTGTAGCCTTCTAAACGGCGTTTTCTTGCCACAGCATCCATGGCTGTATAAGGGCGCGGATGCCCCACATGCAAGCCTTGCCCGCTTGGATACGGAAACTCTACCAACGCATAAAACTTAGGCAAGCTATAGTCATTCGGGGCGGAAAACGTGCGGTTTTCCACCCAGTGTTTCTGCCACTTTGGTTCAATGTCTTTCGGGTTATATTTACTCACTGTTGCAACTCCTCTATTTTACACTTTCTCTTCTTCGTCCAAATCCACTTCTATCTGCTGGGCGTCTGCCCAAAGACGCTCTAAGCCATAATACTCGCGCATTTCGGGGTAGAACACATGCACCACTACACTCCCATAATCCAATAGAATCCAGTTTCTGCTGTCCATGCCTTCTTTTCGCGTTGGCTCCACGCCCAATTGAGATAGTTTATAGTCCACTTCTTCGGCCAATGCCGACACTTGCGTGCTGGAAGAACCAGACCCAATGACAAAATAATCTGTTAAAACGGTTAAATCTTCCACTTTTAGCACTTTGATATCCAGCGCTTTCTTACTGCTAAGTGCTTTGGCAACGTGTGTTGCTAGCTCTAAAGGTTCCATTTTACTCCTCTTTCTTATGCGTACTGTGGCTCTACATTGATGTCGGCCCCGCCCTCTTCGGCCTGCACACTGCTCATCACTTGTACATTTGGTGAATATAACGTTATGTTACTTGGAATTGTTACATTGGGCAAACCCAGTGCCTCTGCCGGCACCGGCTCTGTATACGTG
Organism: uncultured Oscillospiraceae bacterium; assembly: GCA_964370195.1. Taxonomy (GTDB): domain Bacteria; phylum Bacillota; class Clostridia; order Oscillospirales; family Ruminococcaceae; genus JAAYCI01. The sequence goes on along the minus strand of CAYJIH010000001.1, from coordinate 146,832 downwards.
CGAAAATACTGATTTAGCAAATTCGCCACTCCGGGCTCTTCTGCCGTGCCGCGCCCATAGATATCTACATAGTACAGGCTTCGGCCCTGCCCTGTTGGGTCCAGCCCCGGGTCGGTAGCACCGGGCACCTTGCAAAACATCACGTTTTCTGCCTGTAAATTCAGCGCTGTAAACGCCAAATCAAAAATATCGGTAAGGCCAATATCTGTGCTACAATAATGCTCGAACACGGGCATTAAATTCACAATATCTTGTGGCGCCAAATTCATAAAACGCCGAAACAACGCCGAATAGAAAAAACGCTGGTTGTCTAAACGAGAAATATCCGCTTGCTCAAAACCGGGGCCCGAGCGGTTGCGCACAAAAAACTCGGCCGCATTGCCATCCAGCCACTGCCAGCCCTGCGGCAAATAGCTTCCGTCAAAAGACATCTCTTGTGGCACATAAACGTACAACCCACCAAATGTATCCACAATGGCTTTCATGCCATCCATATCCATGGCAATATAATGATCTACCGGAAGCATAAATTGCTCTTCCACCACTTGAACCAAATTATTAATGGGGTTGCTTTCATCTTCACCGGAAATCAAGGCTGCATTGATTTTCCCCGTGCCGCCCGTTGGCACGTCTTCCCCAATATAGCTGTCTCTTGGAATTTGCAGTAAATTCAGCTTGTTGTTTTGTATATCAAAACTGGCATACAAAATCATATCGGTTAAACCAAGGCCGGCGCCATAATCGCGCCCCTCTTCATTATCAATGCCCACAATAAGAACATTCACCATATCACTTTTCGAATATGTTTTCGGTGAATACTCTATAATAGAACCCAGTAAATTTGTGTTTAGCAGGCTATCCAAATACCCCATTGCAAAAGCAGCTCCGCCACCTACCAAAAGTATCAACACCAAAAACAGAGACATCCATACTTTAAACCGCTTGCTTTTCTTTTGCTTCGGGCGCTTTCCGCCATTTGGCGATGCTGACCCTTTTTTTCCTGTCGCTGCAAATTCTTCCTGCTGCGGCACAGTAGCCTGCGGCATGATGTGCTGTGGCACACTCTGCTGTGGCATACGCTGCGAAGGCATCCTTTGACGGGTATTGGAAGGCTGTACCTGCGATTGCCGTGCCGGTGATGGTTGCACTGGGTCTATTTTCTGTGTCGGCATTTGGTTTTGTGGCATCCCCACAGAAGCCGCCTGCATTCGCTGCTGCACTCGCGGCGTTTGAAAAGCCGCATCGGAAAGGCTTTGCTGCGGCGCTGCGGGCGGTGTGGTGTTCTGTGATGGAATGGTTTGCTGTGGCACTTGCGGCGGAGCCTCTCCCTGTGACGCACGCCGAATACGCCCAGATTGAAAATCGTGTTCCTTTTTATTCAATGGTTTTGTTCCTTTTTCTATACAAACTATGCAAGTTTTTCTCTATGTGCCGATTTGCAAAACAGGCACATCTCGTTTTTCCTGCAAAGTCGCTTTTCGCTACGCAGCCGCAGCTGCTGCTGGGTCTGTTTCCACTGATTGAACCTCGGACATAGTGCGGATGCTTGCCTCTGAAACACCAAGCTCCATAGGCAATGTATAAATATTTAGTTCATCCACACTTAAGCTCTGCCCTTCCGGCCGCAGATATTCATTGAGCAAATCGGCCGTGCCTTCTGCCTCTAAAGAGAGCACAGAATTCGTCCCATACATTGCTGCGCCCACCGGTGGTCGAATAAATGTAATATCGCTACTTTCCAATGTCAACGCGTTCTGTGCAAGCCCACCCAACTGAATCGGGTCCATATCTGTATTTACGCGATATAACAACACACGCATCCACATAAGCAAGTCGTTCGGTGTCAATTCCGTAAATTCACGGTACAAAGCTGAGTAGAAACTTTGCTGCATCTGAAGCCGCATGATGTCACTCATGCCTTCATACGTGGGGCTTGTACGGTTGCGCAAGAAAAATTCTGCCTCGTCACTTGTAAAATCACGCCAGCCGGCCGGAATCATCGCCTCTGGGTTGTTGGGGTCAATAACATCCATGGGCACATACACCGAAATATATCCCGGTGGGTGGTCTATAATTTCTTTAAGGGCATCCATATCAAGGGTTACATAAAAATCCACAGGCAAGCCCAGTTGGTCGTAAACCGCACGAGAAAGCGGCTCCATCCGATTTTCTTCGTCTTCCGCAAAATAATACAAGCCATTGATTTTGCCTGTACCGCCTGTTTCAAGCTCCGGCCCCACATAAATATCCCGTGGCAGCTGCATCAAAACCACATCATTATTGATGGTATCATATCGCACATACAAAATCATATCTGTGCGGCCAACATGATCTTCGCTTGTATACCCATCTGCCGCTTCATTGTCGTAGTCAATGCCACACACAAGAAAGTTTGTAACACCTTCCCCTGTATATTCCGGAATACTTGCAATGTCCTCAGGCGTATAGCCCCCTTCTTCTGGGGCAATCTCTGAGCTAATGCTATTGTATGCCCATACAAGCAAGCCGGCACCTAAAATTAAAATGCATAAAAACACAATGCCCACACCTAGCAAAATACGCTTCATTTTGCGTTTTTGTTTTTGAGGTGGCCTTTGATTTTGCGGCGGCCTTCCACCGGGTTGGTTTTGCTGCTGCGTATGTGGTGTGCGCGAAACCTCCTGCCTATTGGCACTCTTTTGTGGTGGCGCTGTGTTTGGTGCATTGGCCGGCGGACGGCCCGTTCCTGCATTTTGTGGTTTTTTTGTAGCAGACGATGCTGCATTTTTCCCTTTTTTAGGCGGGAGATTTTTTTCAAACTGATTCAAATGGATATTCCTCCAGTGACACTTTCTTTTAGCAGACACAGCCGCTTTTCTTTCATACTTTCGTATGCACGTACTGTTTCTTCATCTAGCAACTTCTGCCGTTTTTCTACATGGGCAATATTCTCTTCCATTGCAATTAAAACAGCTTCATCTAAGTCTTCATAAGCCAATTTCCGCAGTTTTTCTACCCCCGGAAAAGTCCTCTCATCACTAATTACATCAGCAATGAATATAATCTTATCAAAAAGGCTCATATCAACCTTGCCGGTTGTATGGCAAGCCAGTGCCGAAAACAGCTCTTCATCACAAAGCCCTAGCTGGTGTTTTGCATAAATGGCTGCACACGGCCCATGCCATATAGGCAGCGGGCGCTGCTTCGTTTCCCCCGCCATTATAGCATCTTGCTGTAACAACTGCAATAACTCCTCTTGTCCCCACTCTTTTACAATGTCGTGCAACCATGCGGCCAGTTTCGCTTTTTCCGCATCAACCCCGTAATGCACTGCCAATTTACACGCTGCTTTTGCCACATTTTTCTCATGGCGATAACGCTTTGCGCTCAACTGTTTTTTCGCCAGTGCCTTTGCTTGCTCTACACTCAGCATGTTTGCACCTCGTTTCAATTTTTAACCTGCAAATACAACCCCTCTTTTTCAATCAATTCCCACACAAGAGGCGGCACATAACTTTTGGCCTCTTTTTTTCTTTGTGCTACTGCATTTCGAACTTGTGTAGACGATATCCGCATCGTGTTGCCCTTGCAAAATAAAATGCGTGCACCCCTTTTTTCAAGCTGTTGTGCCGCCTGTTGCAATTCGTGCAACTGCTCCTCTCGCTGTTGCACCAAAAGCACCACGTCCGGCAATATTCTTTCGTAGCAATGCCATGTATGAAATTGTAATAACGAGTCTCCACCGATGGACAAATAAATGGTCGCATCCGGATATTTGCTTTGTAAAAATTGCACGGTATCAAACGTATAGCTCTTGCCTTTTTGGCGCAACTCCCTGTCGCTAATTTCAGTTTGTGCAAACACCTCGCGAAAACAGGCACACATTTTTATGCGGTGCTGTGCTTGCGCTGTGGCCATTTGTTTGTGGGGTGCAATGCCCACGGGCATCACCACCACTTTATCAGGCTTTGCAGCTTGCACTGCATTTTCAAGCAATTGCAAATGCCCAAAATGCACTGGGTCAAAACTGCCCCCAAACAACAAAAGTCTCATTTTTTCAAAATTGCCTCATAAGCAGAATCCTTTTTCTTTTTCAAAAACAACACAAAAGTTCTGCCACGCACCAAAACAACTTCTGCACCTGTTTCCGCGGCCAACTCGTCTGCCACTTCGCGCGCAAGCTGTGGGCTTGTTTCCAGCACTTTCAACTTAATCAATTCCCGTGCCGCTAAACAGTCGGCTGTGGCTTTTACCACCGAAGGCTCCAGCCCGCTTTTTCCCACCTGAAAAACTGCACTCATCTCCATGGACGCTTTTCGCAGCGCCGCACGTTGTTTTCCTGTCAAACTGTTTCCTCCGTCTCTTGGCTTTCGCCACTTGGCACCGCCGGCACATTTTGCTGTGCACTTGGTGCCGCATTTGCTTCGTTTAAAAATGCGGGTAATTGTTCTATCAGCTCTCGCATCGCCTTGCCCCTATGGCTCAAGGCGTCTTTTTCCTCGGCACTGCATTGTGCCAAGCTTTTTCCTTGCACTAAAAACAGGGGATCGTATCCAAACCCGCCTTCGCCCATTTCAGAAAACCCTATAATTCCCTCACAACAGCCTTCCACCTCAAGGCATGGCCCATCCGGCATTTGCAGCACAAGCGCACAAACAAACCGTGCTGTGCGCTTGGCAAATGGCGTGCGTGCCAGCAATTTCAATAATTTCTTATTGTTTGCCTCATCATTTCCATGTGTGCCCGAAAACCGCGCCGAATTCACACCAGGCGCACCGTCAAGCACATCCACAGAAAGCCCTGAATCGTCTGCCAGTGTTGCAATGCCCGAAAGCTGGCAAGCCGCCCTTGCTTTGATATGCGCATTTTCTAAAAATGTTTTACCGGTTTCCTCCGGCATTGACAACACACCAGCCTCTTTCAGCCCCACCACTGTGTGGCCACTGCCCGCAAGCAACCGGCGCATTTCCTCCAACTTATGCTTGTTGTTTGTGGCAAGCAAAAATTGCATAATTTTCTCCCTCTCACTCTTCCAAAAGGAACAGTGCATCCACAAAAGCTTTTGGATCAAATACCATCAAATCGTCTATTCCTTCGCCCACACCAACATAATGCACCGGCAAGCCCAATTTCGCTTTGATGCTAATAACCGCCCCGCCTTTTGCTGTTCCATCGAGTTTTGTTAAAATAATCCCTGTGGCGCTGGCTGCATCGATGAACTGCTGCGCTTGCTGGATGGCATTTTGCCCTGTAACAGAATCCAGCACAAGCAATGTTTCTACCGTTGCATTTGGGTTCGCTTTGTGCACAACACGGCTAATTTTAGAAAGCTCATCCATCAAATTTTTCTTTGTATGCAAGCGCCCTGCCGTGTCGCACAGCACAACATCCATCCCTTTTGCCGTGGCACTTTGCACGGCATCAAACACCACTGCTGCTGGGTCGGCGCCATCTGCATGGCGCACAATAGGCACCTTCGCACGTTTTGCCCAAACATCCAGCTGCTCAATGGCTGCTGCACGAAATGTATCCGCCGCTGCCAACATCACGCGCTTTCCCTCTTCGGTGTACAAGTGTGCCAGTTTTGCAATCGACGTAGTTTTACCAACGCCATTCACACCAATCACCAATAGAACCGTGGGCTTTCCCTCTGTTTGTAGCTGTGCGTCTGCCGTAAGCATTTCTTCAATGATGCTTTTTAGTGCCTCTAAGGCATCTGCACCTGTTTTAATGCGATCATCTCGCACCTTAATTTTCAGCTTTTCAATCAAATCCACTGCCACATCCACGCCTGTGTCTGCCAAAATAAGCTGTTCTTCCAAGTCCTCATACAGCTCATCTGTCACCTCGCCTGCGTTGACCATTTGGCTGATGCTGCCAAAAATTGTGTTGCGTGTTTTTTTAAGACCCTCCCCAAGTTTCTCAAAAAACCCCATATGCTTGGCTCCTATTCTGTTTTAAGTTCGTTTCATCTCCCATATTTTCCTGCAAAACAGCACAGTGCGCGCTGTGTTGACAACTTCATTATAGCACATTCACACTTTTTTGTGCCACGCTTTATACAAAAGCTCTGCCTATTCTTTAACGCAACATGCTTGCCTCTACCTCAGAAACACCAAGACGAAGCATTTTAGACACCCCGTCTTCTTGCATGGTAACGCCATACAAAACATCTGCCTCTTCCATTGTACCACGGCGATGTGTAATAACTATGAACTGTGTCTCTTTCGTAATTCGGCGCAGGTATTGTGCAAAACGAAGCACATTGACATCATCCAGCGCCGCTTCAATTTCATCCAGCACACAAAATGGAGAAGGGTTCACCCCAAGAATGGCAAAATAGATACAAATGGCTACAAGGGATTGTTCCCCACCGGAAAGCGCCGATAAATCTTTGATAATTTTACCGGGCGGTGCCACCTCAATATCAATACCGCTTTCCAATAAATCGTCGGGGTTTGCCAAGCTAAGCCCCGCTTGGCCACCGCCAAATAACTCTGTAAATATGCGGCCAAAATTTGCATTGATTTGCAAAAAACTTGCCCTAAACAGCTCTGTCATCTCTGCACAAAGCGTCGCAATCATTTTCTCCAGTTCTCGTTTGCTTGCCTCTACATCCTCCGTTTGCTCTTTTAAGAAACGATACCGGGTGTTCACTTCTTCAAATTCTTCAATGGCACCCACATTCACATTGCCAAGCGCCCTAATTTTCCCTCGTACCTCACTCACTTGACGGCGAAGCTCTGCCACCGAGTCAAACGCAACGCAATAGGATTCTGCTTCTATCGGGCCCAGTTCATACTCTTCCCACAATTGATTCACCGTGTTATCGTATCGTGTTTCCATTGTGTTTTTCTGTTCACTCAGGCGTGTCATTTCCCGGCCAAGAGATTCCCTTTCGGCTGTTATCTCGCGCTCGCGGCTCATTTGCGCTGTTATCGACCCCTCTTTTGCTAGGCGCAATTGTGTCAGCGTTTGAATTTCATCCTCCAGCTGTTGCATGCGTTCTTTTCCCGACACTGTTTCTAACCCAATGTTTTTAATGCGCTCTTCATATTCGGCTATTTCCGCTTGCAAACGAAGTTTGTTTTCTTGCAGCATCTGTTTGCGTGCAGCACTTTCACTGCGGCGGCTGTGCATTGTTTCAATGCTTTGGCGGTGCAACTGAACATCTCTTTCATGCCCAAGCGCCGACAACCGCAATGCCGATAATTTTTCTGATAACAACTCTCTCTCTTGCAAAAAATTATCGTCTGCACCGGCAAGGTTTGTAAGCTCCACCGATAAGGCCGCCACTTCGCGCTGCCACTTTGCCTCATCCTGTGCGGCACTTTGCCGCTTTTGCTGCAAAGCAACCTTGCGCGCTTCCATCTGCGCTTGTTCTTGCACCGTCTGCTCACTGCGCTCCATTGCACTTTCCACTGCTGAGTCAAGGCGCGCAAGCTCTGTTTCAATGCGAATTTTATCACCACCACGTGTGATAATTTCACTCTCCGTCGCCGTCAATTCCGCTTGCAAGGCATCCACCTCGGCACGCGCTTTTTGTTCGGCCTCTTGCGCCTCGGTAAGCTGTTGTTGCCAGCCACTCATTTTCGCTTGCAGCGCTTCCATCTCCTGCTGGCGGCTAAACAAACCGGCTGTGCGAGACACCGACCCACCGGTAAACGACCCACCCGCATTGATTACTTGCCCATCTTGTGTTACCACACGGTTTCTATATTCCAACGCCCGCGCCACACTTGATGCCTCTGTAATATCTTCCACCACCACAATGCGCGCAAGCAAACTAGACACAATATTTTCGTATTGGGCGTTGTATTGCACAAGCCGCTTTGCCTGTTGTGCCCCTTGCGGTAAATTCCCCGTAAACTGCTGTGGCTTTACCGTATCCAGCGGCAAAAAAGTTGCCCTGCCTGCGCCCGTTTGTTTTAAAAACGCCATTGCTGCTTTTGCCGCATTTTCGTTTTCTACCACAAGGTTTTGCATGCTGTATCCTAGGGCTGTTTCTATGGCCACCTCATACCCTTTTTGTACACTCAATATGCTGGACACCGGCCCAATAATACCACGCAATTTTCCGTTTCGAGCCGCCTTCATCACCTGGCGCACACTGTTTTGAAACCCATCCAAACTGTGCTCCAGCTCTTTAAGCATGTGCAGCCTCTGCCGCCCACTTTCTGCTTCTGTTCGTACTTTTCGCACAGCCTCTTCCGCTTCTTGCAAGGCTTTGCTGCGCGTTTGCACTTTCATAGCAAGGCCCACTTTTATATTCTCAAGTTTGGCAAGCTCTGCTTGTACATCTTTCAAAAATGCTTGTGTTTCTTCGTGCTCTGTTTGCGTCAGCGCCAAATCTTCTACAGCCTGGTTTGCCACCTGTTGCAACTGGCTTAAATTTTGTTCTGCCGCCTCTACCGCCGCCGCGCTTTCGGCCTGCTCCACTCGGCTCTCCGTTGCCTGCGCTGTCAGTTCAGCCAATTTTGCCTGCAACGCCCCGCGCCGCTCTCCGCTGGCTTGGCTATGCTGTATCATCTCTTCCAAACGTTTTTCGATAACTGTAATTTCGCGCTGTGCGGTGGCCAGTTTTTCCTCATCTTGCCGCACAATTTCTTCGTGTCTTTCCATCTCTTTCGTTATATTTTCATCGCCCGCGTCGCTTTGCTTTAATTCACAGCTTACCGCCTGCATGCTTTCTCGGTGATGCTCGATGTTATTCTCCAGCACCGCAATTTTCGCGTCACGTCCGCTTAGCTCCTCTTGCAATGCTCGAATATTTCCATTAGAGCGTTCTATGTCAATGATAATCCGCTCAATTTCCGCACGGATACCCAATGTCTCCTCATCAATTTTGTCAATTTCTGCGCCTTTTTGTGTATAATCCGCCTCAGCAATTTCCACCTTCCGCTGTTGGCATCGCAGCTCCTCACGTGTGGCACGAATCACATCCACCCAAAGCGTCACTTCCATGCTCTTTTTTTCATCAGAAAGTGTTAAAAACCGCTTTGCTTTCTCGCACTCTTTTTCTAACGGGCCCACACGCCCCTCAAGCTCTGCCAAAATATCACGCAAACGAACCAGGTTGTCCTCTGTGGAAAGGAGCCGACGCTCTGCCTCATTTTTGCGGTAACGAAACCGTGCAATGCCACTGGCTTCTTCAAAAATTTCTCTTCGTTCCGCGCTTTTCGCGCCCACAATTTCCGCCACACGCCCTTGCCCAATAATAGAGTACCCATCTCGGCCAAGGCCCGTGTCCAGCAGCAGTTCATACACGTCTCGCAAGCGCACACTTTGGCCGTTGATGCTGTACTCACTATCGCCACTTCGGTAATACTTACGTCCAATCGCCACTTCCTTTGCATCCACATCAAGACGCCTATCTGTATTGTCTAAAATCAGCTGCACAGAGGCGTACCCCATGGCGCCACGTGTTTGCGTGCCGCCAAAGATGACATTTTCCATTTTTCCGCCGCCACGCAATTGCTTTACGCTGGTTTCGCCCATCACCCACCGAATTGCGTCGGAGATGTTGCTTTTTCCACTTCCATTCGGCCCCACCACGGCTGTAATACCCAGCTCAAACGAAATCCGCGTGCGGTCTGGGAAGCTTTTAAACCCCTGTATTTCCAGCGCCTTTAAATACATATATCTATGTTCCCTTTCCAAACAAAAACCGTGTGTAACCTTTTGTTTTTGCAGCACATTCCGCCACGTTGATGGCGCCACTTCAATCCATCAATCTTTGTCTTCTTCTACAAGCCCCATTAGCACCAAAGCCTCTTTTGCCGCTTGTTGTTCTGCTATTTTTTTACTGTGCCCACTGCCTTTTCCAATGCAATTGGAATTCAACTGCACTTCCACAAGAAACTGTTTGTCGTGGTCCGGCCCACTTTCGCTTGTAACCACATAACGAACACGCTCCTCTTGGTTTTGCTGCACCACTTCTTGTAAACGCGTTTTATAATCTTCCCCTGCCACAGGGCCACTCTCTACAAAACGCAATACAAATTCACTTGCTACCTCTAGGCCTCCATCCAAATACAAAGCCGCTATCAACGCTTCAAATGCATCCGACAAAATAGACGCCCTGCCGCGCCCACCGGTGGCATCTTCCCCTTTTCCAAGGCGCAGATATTGCCCAAGGTTCAACCGTTTTGCAAAACCGCTCAACGCTTGCTCGCACACCAGTGCCGCACGCTTTCGCGTTAAATCCCCTTCCGGCAAGGGCGGTTTTTTTTGAAACAGATTTTCCGCCACCACAATCGATAGCACCGAATCTCCCAAAAACTCCAGTCGCTCGTTATGTTGTATGTCGCGCTTACTTTCGTTCGCATAAGAGGTGTGTGTTAAGGCAGTTTCCAAAAGTTTTTTGTTTTTGAATTGATAACCAATGTCCTCTTCTAAGCATTGGTAGTCCGGCTTTTGCGGTGCACTCATTCAGCTTTCTCCTTCTGTGCGGCAAGATGCTGTTCTATCGCTTCCGACACTTTGCTTTCCACACAATTTTTCGCCTGCCGAATGGCATTTTTTATCGCTTTTGCGTCTGAAGAACCATGGGCTTTTAACACCGGGTATTGAATGCCCAAAAGAGGCGCCCCTCCGTACTCTTTATAATCAAATTTCTTTTTGAATTCAGCAAGTTCCGGCTTTAGCATAGCGCCGGCCACCTTTGTTTTTGCATTCTTATAAAACATATCTTTCATCATCGAAGAGAACACCTTTGCAAGGCCTTCCACCACTTTTAAAATGATATTGCCTGTAAAACCATCGCACACCACAACATCTGCCTTACCATACGGAATGTCGCGCCCTTCGATGTTCCCCATAAAATTCAGCCCACTTGCTTTCAGCATGCTATACGCTTCCAGTTGCAGTGCTGTGCCCTTTGTCTCTTCACTTCCGTTGTTTGCCAGTGCCACACCGGGGTTTTCCACACCCATCACACGCTCTTGGTATGCCGCCCCCATGGCCGCAAACTGCACAAGCATCTCGGCCCTGCACTCTGCATTGGCACCACAGTCCACAAGCAACCACGGTTTTTCAAGCCCGGGAAGCACAGTGGCAATGGCAGGGCGCTTTATGCCTTTAATACGCCCCACAAGCAAGGTGCCCCCCACAAGAAGTGCACCCGTGCTGCCGGCCGAAACAAGCGCCTCGCCACGTTGCTCTTTCAGCAAACGGCATGCTACAGCCAACGATGAATCCGGCCTCTTTTTCAAAACATCTGTTGCCTCTTCATCCATGCCAATCACTTCGCTGGCATGAACAAGTTCAATGCCCTCTGCCGATATCGCTTCTTCGCGCATCACAGCTTGCATTTTATCCACATCACCCACGGCAATCACTTCAACACCAAGTTCCTGCACAGCTTGCGCTGCCCCTTTTAACGGTTCTTGTGGCGCCAAATCGCCTCCCATGGCATCGATAATAATTTTCATCGTGTTTTCCTTTCCGCCTTTACAGCCGGTTCATCGTATCTATTTTGTATTTCTATCCGTAGTATTTATAAGCCCTATTCTACCGGCGCATTTTCATCCTCATGATGTTGCATCCACTCCTCTAGTTGAGAAAGTGCCCGCATGGCCAGAACTTCATATCGCTGCTGTTTTCCCTTCACGCGCTCTGGCAAGGGCGGAAGCAACCCCATATTGGCCCCCATCGGCTGATAATTGGTATTCGTCGTAAAGAGGTGCCGCTGCAGTGCACCGCACATTGTCTCTTGTGGCAAAAGTGGCTGTGTTTTCCCCTGCCGTTTGGCCAAAATGCCACGAGCTGCCAACAGGCCACTTGCCGCGCTTTCCATGTATCCTTCCACGCCCGTAATTTGCCCGGCAAAGAAAAGGTTTCTTTGCGTTTTCAAACTCATGTTTTCACATAGCAACGCAGGCGCATTGATAAAACTGTTGCGATGCATCACACCGTAACGCATAAAATCTGCCTGCTCCAAACCGGGAATCATGCCAAACACGCGCTTTTGCTCCGAAAACTTTAAGTTTGTTTGAAAACCCACAAGGTTGTATAAACTCGCCTTCGTATTTTCCTTTCGCAGTTGCACCACACCGTATGGCCTATGCCCTGTGGCCGGGTCTGTAAGGCCCACCGGACGAAGCGGCCCATAGCGCAAAGTGTCTGGCCCGCGGCGAGCCATCACTTCCACCGGCATGCACCCTTCATACACAGGAACTTCCTTTTCAAACTCGTGCAAAGGCGCACGCTCTGCTGCAATAAGCGCCTCGTAAAACGCTTCATATCCCGCTTTATCAAACGGGCAATTTAAATAATCGGCCTCGCCACGCCCATAGCGAGCCGCGGCAAACACCTTTGTATAATCAATAGAATCTGCGGCCACAATGGGGGCTGCCGCATCATAAAAATGCAATGATTTTTCACCGCAGCGCTGCGCAATGTCATCGGCCAAGGCCCCGCTCGTTAATGGGCCTGAGCATACCAGCACATCTCCTTGTTCCAAAAGCGGCGTAAGGTTTGTCACTTCCTCATGCACAAGTTGGATCTGCGTTTCTTGCTGCACAAGTGCTGTTACACCGTTTGCAAATTGTTCTCGGTCCACCGCCAAAGCCCCGCCGGCCGGCACACGGCAATCTTCTGCCACAGCCAACAACCGGCTGCCTAAACGGCGCATTTCCTCTTTTAAAAGCCCCGCTGCCGACGCAAGGCGCTCGGCCTTTAAAGAATTTGAACAAACAAGTTCCGCCAAATGTTCGCTGCTATGTGCAGGGCTTTTTTTGTATGGTTTTTGCTCATACAGCACCACAGGCACCTTATGTTTTGCCAGCCACAGCGCCGCTTCGCACCCGGCAAGGCCGCCACCCACCACATGCACTGTCCTTTGATGTTTTTCTTCCATGCGCATCCTTTCCACCGGGCACTCTTGCTGATAGCAGCTGCGTAAACAGTGCTTCCTATTTGCTGTTTTCAGGCTGTTTTTCCGGTGCCTTTCCCGGCACTTCTTCCACACTGCGGCTATATCCACAGTCTTCTTTTAAGCAGCGCAGCGTGCCTTTTTTTCCACCTTTTTTAAACAATGTTCCACTGCACTGTGGGCAAAGCTCTGCCGTTGGCTCATCCCACGTCATAAAGTCGCAATTGGGATAATTGGCACAGCCGTAGAATATGCGTTTTTTACTGGAAGTGCGTAGCAAAATTTTGCCGCCATCTTTTGGGCACTTGCCCGGCATTTCTTGCACAATTTGCTTTGTATTTCGGCATTCCGGAAAACCGGGGCACGCCAAAAATTTTCCGTAGCGCCCCACTTTTATCACCATCATACGCCCACATTTATCGCATGGGATATCGCTTTCTTCCACGGGCACTTCCACTTTCATGCCCTCCATCTCCGCTTCGGCTTTTGAGAGGCTTTGTGCAAACTCTTCGTAAAACCCGCCTACCACTTTCACCCAATTGGCCGATCCATCCTCTACCTTGTCAAGATCTGTTTCCATGCCGGCCGAAAACTTCACATCTACGATATTGGGAAAATGCTCCATCAACAAATCATTCACCACAAGCCCAAGTGAGGTGGGGCTAAGGCGCTTGTCTTGTCGTTCTACATATCCTCTATCCACCACGGTTGTTATAATGGGCGCATACGTAGACGGGCGGCCGATGCCGTTCTCCTCCAGCGCACGAATCAGCGTAGCTTCGTTGTAACGCGCAGGCGGCTGGGTGAACTTTTGATCTGCTTTCAGCTCGCGCAACTTCACTTGCATGCCCTCTTGCAAATTGGGCAGGGCACTCTCTTTTTTCTCTTTTTCATCCGTGGCTTCTTCATAAAGCACGGTAAAGCCATCAAATGTAACCGTATACCCGCTGGCATGGAATATATACTTACCTGCAGCAATATCGGCAGCCACTGTATCCATTAAGCAGTCGCTCATCTGGCTTGCAATAAAGCGGCTCCAAATAAGACGGTATAACTTTGCTTGGTCTCCGCTCAATGTCTTTTCGGCAATTTCCGGTGTGATTGCCGGGTTTGTTGGGCGAATTGCCTCATGCGCGTCCTGCGCATTGGCCGCCCCTTTTCTTTTGTACACACGCTTTTTTTCGTTGACATATTTTTCGCTATATGCACTGCTGATATACTCTTTTGCAAGTGCCACAGCCTCATCGGAAATACGAAGAGAGTCTGTCCTCATATAAGTAATCAGGCCAAGTGTGCCCATATTGGCAATATCTACACCTTCATACAGCGTTTGCGCCGCGCGCATTGTGCGTGTGCCGGTAAAGCCAAACCGGCGGCTGGCTTCCTGCTGCAATGTTGACGTAATAAACGGCGGAGATGGGCTACGCTTGCGTTTTCCTTTTTTTATCTTCTTCACAATATAGTCGCACCCGTGCAAAGCCTCGGTTATAGCGCTGGCCTCGGCCTCCGTGTGCACTTCTATTTTATTTCCATTTTCATCTGCACTTAAGCGTGCCATAAATTTCTTGCTCTCGCCGCTAAGGTGTGCATCAATATTCCAATATTCCACAGGCACAAACGCTTCAATTTCGCGCTCTCTGTCTACAATCAAACGCACGGCCACGCTTTGCACACGGCCGGCACTCAGGCCTCTACGCACTTTTTTCCACAAAAAAGGCGACAACTTATAGCCCACCAGCCGGTCCAGCACACGGCGCGCTTGTTGGGCATCAAACAAATCCACATCAATACTGCGTGGGTTTGCCATTCCCTCTTCAATGCCTTTTTTTGTTATCTCACCAAACGTAACGCGGTTGTTTGCCGCAACATCCACACCCAAAATTTGCGCAAGATGCCAACTGATGGCTTCACCTTCACGGTCCGGGTCAGTTGCCAGTAAAATGTGTTCACTGCCCTTTGCGATTGCTTTTAGCTCTTTTACAAGTTTATCCTTGCCTTTTATATTAAAATAGCGTGGCTTAAAATCGTGCTCCACATCGATACCCAGCTGGTTTGGCGGTAAATCTCGAATATGCCCATTCGATGCTGTCACTTCATATCCTTCGCCAAGATATTTTCGAATGGTTTTTGCTTTGGCCGGTGACTCCACAATTACAAGTGTCGACATACATTACCTCATTCTTATCTGTTTCTGCGGAATTTTTCACTCAAAAGACATGCAGGGGGTCTTCTGTTTCTATCCAAACCCACTTGCAATCAATGCACAATGGTGAACTGCCGCCCCGGCAACTGCCGTGAAAGGCCTGCAAGTTCCAGTTCTGTCAACGCTGCCATTGCCTCGCCCGAACTTAGGCCACTTTCTTCGGCAATTTGTGCCAGCCCACGTGGGTTTATACTCAACTTGCTAAAGGCAGCCCTCGCAGCCTTACTCACTGTTTGTAAAAGATCCTCTTCACTACGCGGCATATCTGGCTCATTTTGTAGCCCCATTACCTGCTCGGCAGCCGTGTGCCTCGGCTTTGCCGCTTCCTGCGCAAGGGGCGCACTTTCCGGTTTTTTCATAAATCCGTCTTGTTTGATACTTTGTGTGTGCACACGCTCATCTGCCGGTTTTTGCATGGTGCGCAAACGGCCGGAAAGCGCCGTGCTTTCACTATTTTGCATCCGTGCCCCAGCCAAAATGCCACCAGATTGCTTTACCACGCGCTCTTTTTGGGTTGCCGCCTGGGTTTTTGCCGGCTTTTCGTTTTGCACCATTTGTGCCGGCGCACCCACCACCACTTCTTTCACAACATAGGGCCTTTGCCCTGTTTGCTCTTGCGACTGTGCAAACGGCGCCCCGTTATTTGCCTGCGGCTGTGGCGAAATTGGCACCGACAACTGCGGTGAAGTTGGCACCGGCCTTTGCGGTGAAATTGGCTGTGGCGAAGCTGGTACCTGTGGCCTGATAACAGAAGGCATCGTCATTGGCGAAGCTGCTTGCGTTTGTGCCATTGCAGGCCGATAATATGGCGGCTGTGGCACGCGGCTATGCCGCGCCTGCTTCTCTAATGCCTCATCGCTTTTTTGTAAATCTTCCCGAGACAACCGCTCTACACCGTCCCAGTTAAATGGCTTCACTTTATCTGTTTGTCGGCCTTTTGGCTCTTCCAGTTGTTTTTCCCAGGCCAAGCGCTGTGCACTGCGCTCCGTGTTTGGCCTTTTTTGAATCACCACGTCATCGCTTACCGCGGCCACCATCTCTTCCAGCGCGCGGTTTCGCTCACTTCCATCGCCCACGGCATTGACCGGTATATCCTGCTGCAAACGACGAAAAGCGTCAATTGCAGCCCCGCGGCTCACACGCTCTTCCCCCGTCTGCGCATCCTGTGAAAGACGCCCTTGTATCGCTTCCAGCAATGTTTGCTCGCCCACTGCACTGCTTGCCACCCTTGTGGTATTTGTAAGCGGCGCCGCCACAGGTTTTCCCTCTTTTGCTTGTTTTGCCGCCAGTTTGCTTAAGTCTTCCTCCGGCAACTCTATTCCGTACAAAGACATAATATCGGCAGCACAGGCCGCTAAATAAGCACCTTCGCGTATCATTGCGTTCGTTCCACCGGAAAGTTCCGAAAACACACTTCCCGGCACAGCAAACACATCTCGCCCATACTCTGTGGCAAAATTCACTGTACTCATTGTACCGGAATGCTTTCGTGCCTCTGCCACCACAAGCGCATGGGAAAGGCCTGCAATCAACCTGTTTCTATGCAAGAAAAAGGCTTTTTCCGGTTTTTGATTGGGTGGATATTCACTCACCACCACGCCATATTGCTCAACAAGCTCCATCAATTTTCTATTTTGAGAAGGGTAACAACTGTTATGCCCAAAGGCGATGCATGCAATGGTGGGCCCGTTCACAGCCAGCGCTGCCTTATGGGCCTCACTGTCTAACCCGGCTGCCAAACCACTTACAATAATGGCGCCACCCAGTGCCACCCCACGCCCAATGTTTCGCATGGCTTCCACACCATAACCAGATGGCTTTCGTGCGCCCACCATACCCACGCTAAGCTGGTCGTTCAGCAAAGTGATGTCCCCTTTTGCAAATAAAACAAGAGGCGGGTTTGTTATGTTATAAAGCTGCCTTGGGTAATTTGTGTCGTTAATGGGAAGGACATGGATCCCTTGTGCTTCCGCATGGCTTAACATCAGCGCATAGTCGGCCGGGTCTGTCGACGCCAATTTTTCTGCCTGTTTCTGCGTTAATACCTCATCCAGCGCAATGCCTCCAAGCTCTTTTAACACACCTTTGGGCCCGGTTGGACACGCTGTCAATAACTCCTTTGTGTTTACAGCTCCATAGCCAAGCCCACCTGCAAGCCACAGCCAACTTTCCTTTGTCATCGCGCACCCTCCCTTCGTTTGTCACCTTTCTGTCTATCACACATTTCACTGTCGGTTTTGCTTAAATGCAAACATCAGCACAGATGCTGCCACCGCCGCGTTTAAACTTTCTACGCCCCGATGCATGGGAATGCACACCGTCTCATCCGCAAGTTCCATCGCTTTTTGAGACAAACCGCTTCCCTCGTTTCCAACCATCAAAACAAATGGCTCCTCTGCCATTCGCTCTTCTTGCGAAAGAACTTTTCCACCACCTGCCGCTGCATAAAAGCGCAGCCCGTTACCTTGCAACGCTTGAACTGCTTCTTCCAAAGTTTGAAAACTATGCACAGGCATGCGTAAAACAGCCCCCATGGAAGCACGCAGGGCACGCGGGGAAAACGCATCGGCCCCCCCACAAAGAACCACACCACCATACCCAAACGCTGCGGCGCTGCGCAAAACAGCCCCCACATTGCTCGGGTCCTGCACATTTTCGCACAACACCAGCCCTTGTTCCGCTTGCAGGCAGCTGTTTTCCTGCATTGGCAACGGGAACAAACAAAACAACCCTTGCGGCGTGCGTGTTTCTGCTATTTTTTCTGCCACACTTTCGCCAATTGTAATACACTCGGCCCCCAATGTGGCCAGCTGTGGTTGCTCACTCAATAATTTTTCTGTGCATAACACAAGCACAGGTGGGGCACTTTCAGCCAAATCCATGCAAAGGCGTTTCCCCTCTGCAAAAAACAGGCCTTCTTGTACGCGAAAACGGCCCGACATCGCAAGACGCCGGACATATTTCACCTTATCATTTTCTCGGCTTGTGATGTGTTCCACGCTGTGGCCTCCGTTGCACAAGCTTATGCGAACCTGCCATAATTACCGCAAACCCCTTGATTGTTTCGCCCACAGGCTATGCCATCAAATCGGATGCAGATGGAATTTTTTCAGCTTTTCTGTATCAAAACAAAATCGCTTGTACGCCATCCATTCTTTTATTGCAAGATCGTATGGTGCCTTTTCATTTTACTTTAAAACACGAAGCACCCACACAAAAGCGCGGGTGCGCGGGCAATGCCCGCCAGTTAATTGGCGTCTTTGGCCTTTTGTACCAAAGCACGGAAGCTCTCTGCATCATGGATAGCCATTTCGCTTAACATTTTGCGGTTCAGCTCAATGCCAGATTTTTTCAGCCCATTCATGAAGCTGGAATAGTTCATTCCCTCTGCACGGCATGCAGCACTGATGCGGGTAATCCACAAACGACGGAAATCACGTTTTTTCTGTTTGCGGCCGATGAATGCGTAGTTACCGCTTTTCATCACCTGCTGTTTTGCCATTTTAAAATGTTTCGATTTGCTACCATAATATCCCTTGGCTAGCTTTAGGGTTTTTTTCCTTCTTTTGCGCGTCATGGTGGCGCCTTTAATACGTGCCATGTTGTCTGCTCTCCTTTACTCGTTTGCCCGCCTTTTCGCCGGCAGGCGGAAATTTTGGCTGAATATTACAATTTGTACGCCTTAGGAATATGGCAACATCTCTTTTACAGAAGCTGTGTCCTTTTTGTCTACATACTGCGAATGACGGTTGTTGCGTTTCACTTTGCTGGTTTTTTTGTTCAGAATGTGGCTGGTGAACGCACTGCCGCGTTTTACACGGCCAGATTTTGTCATTTTGAAACGCTTTTTAGCGCCCGAATGGCTTTTGAGCTTTGGCATGGTTTATACCCTCCTGTTTGTTGTTTTGTACCTTAAGGTGTGTTACACCCCTTGCAGGCATTTATGCTTCAGTTGCCTGCTTTTCCTCACCGCTTTTATCTGCGGCTGGTTTTTTGCTCTTTGGTGCACCCTCTTTTTGCTGCAATGGTGCAAGGAACATAATCATACTGCGGCCCTCCAATTTGGGTGGGCGCTCTACACTGGCAATCTCAGACAGTTCCTCTGCAAAGCGGCGATGCACGGTGAGACCTTGGTTTGCGTGAGCCATCTCGCGTCCCCGAAAACGGATAGACACTTTTACTTTGTCACCGCTTTTAAGAAATTTTTCGGCATGGTGTAGTTTTGTGTTAAAATCGCCCACATCAATTTTTAATGATAAGCGAATTTCTTTAATCTCCACCACTTTTTGGTTTTTGCGAGCTTCTTTTTCCTTTTTCTGCTGCTCGAAACGGTATTTCCCGTAATCTAGCACTTTTACCACAGGCGGATTTGCCTGCGGGGCGATTTTCACCAAATCGAGATCTTCTTCCTCTGCCAAACGAAGCGCATCTTTTGTGGCCATAATGCCAAGCTGGCTTCCGTCTGAACCGATGACGCGCACCTCTTTGTCGCGAATCATCCCATTGATGTCCATCTCATTTTTTTTGCCGCTTGCGATGGGTAAGCCCTCCCTATTTTTGAATTTCCGCCCATAGGCGTGTATGATGTTCCTTGGGCAAATCTGCATGCTCATTTGCCCAAAAAAATAAGAGCACAGCCTCAAATAGCCACACTCCACCGGGAAACCGGCCAATTTAACCATTGGCCTTTCCGATATAAACCCGGCACCGTTAGGCGCACAAGGTGAGCTTGGCATTGCCATTGCTACTTGATTCTCAAAATATAATACCACATGCTGTTTCTTTATGTCAAGTAAAACACCCGTTTTTTTACACACAGGGCCACTTTTAAAGCAAAAAGTGCATGTGTGCATATTTTTACAAGATATTTTCATCCTCTTTTTGCAAAACATGCAACCACATCTCGGCCGAAAGCCTGTGGCGCTTCATATCCACACAGCCGTTTTCTTTTATGTGCACACCTTCTTCTAAAAGCCATTCACGCTGCCGGCCCCAGCCGGGCACCAACCTTCCTTGGCTGTTCACCACTCGGTGGCATGGCGCATGTTCACTTGCTCTACTTAGGGCCCTGCCCACCCTGCGCGCCCAGCCCGGACGCCCTGCAAGCCCCGCTAGCTGGCCATACGTTGTTACATACCCTATCGGAACAAGCGAAGCCAATTGGTATATTTTTTCATCAAACTCTTTGTCCACCGCTCACCTCATTTTACACGGTGCGATACCCGCGCAGTGCCAGCCGCTCTTTCGCCAGCAAAACCGCTCCCATCACACGGTCTTGTTTTGGTGGCACACATTGCATATCCGGATATGCCTGCGTTATTTTTTTCTTAAACGACATACCCATCATCACATCTTCCAAAAGCAATTTCCCGGCCACAGCCAGCACATTTTTTTCCAATTGAAGCCGGCTCGCCACCGGCTTTACCAACTCCAGCAGTTCGTCTGTACTTTCCTCCACAATTTGTAGCGCCGCACGATCTTTGGCTCTACACGCTTCAGGCAATAAATCTGCCAAAGCACATATATCTTGCGCTCGCAATGTATCTCTGCGCAAAAAGTTAAGCAAATCCTCTTTACCACCAAGGCTAAATTTTAAATACAACTGTGCCGTCAAACGTGTTGGTGCACTGCGTCCGTCGCAGCCACGCACTGCCGCACGCAAAATTCTGCGTCCTATGGCATAACGCGAACCATCATCATCCGCCCACTGGGCAAAACCTCCGGTGCGGTGATGCATATGAAAACGATTTTTCCCAAAGCAAACAGCAGCGTCCTCCGCCACCAAAATCATGCCTTCTTCACGCCCCACGGCACCCATCAAGGCAATTTGCTCGTCCGACACAAGATAAGCATCTCCACGATACCCACAGTGATACATTACCCCGCGCAATGTTGTCTCAAGTTGTGGCACCGCACGTGTTGGCTGCAAACCCGCCACACCCAAACACACTTGGCGGCAGTTTCGAACGGGATACCCCGCCATTTGCGCTGTCAAAAACACCTCTGCCAAATTTTGGCGCACTTCTTCCTCGTTTGCAAAAATCAAGCTGATGGTGCCCACTGTAAAACGGAACATCACCGCTCCCTGAAGCGTAGCAACGTTTACGTTGGTGTTGTCTGCAGCGCTTTCAACGCCCAAAATGTAATCCATGGCCCACCCTTATCACGTTATTGCTGTCCTTATAAATCAATAGTATACCTAATAATATAGTATTTTCTTTTGTTTTACAAGTAATTCGTGTACAACTTTGGCTGCATTCTTCCTATCCATCTCTTTCTCAATATCTCTCGTCATTTTCACGATTATTTTTGTGCACTTCGCCATATAAAACAATTTATTACGTACACACATGTTTTATTTGAGGAAAAAGTTTTTCATGAAATTTATTTTTTTATGAAAAACTTGTTGACCTATGTTCTTCCACTCTGTTATACTAACGTAAGAAATCACTTAATTCACTTTCAACAAAAATAAAAGATGCAAAGCGTCCTCTCTTCCATGATGCCTTTGCCATAAAAAGAAAGGGTTGTAAATATGCAACAAGCAAACATTTATGATCTACGCAGTTTTTTGGATATTTTAAAAGAGAACGGCGAACTGGAAACAATTGAAAAACAGGTGGATTGGCAGTACGAAATTGGACGCGTAATTGCCACCCTTGATCGTAAAAATATGGGCGCCGCTTTATTTAACGACGTGAAAGACCGCAAATTCAAAGTTGCCGGCGGTGTTTTGTCCTCTATGGATCGCATCTCGCTGGCACTGGGCGTGCCAAAACCGGAAATGAATGATTTCCTTGGCGAATGCATGGAAAAGCCCATCCCCCCCACGGTGGTTGAAAACGCCCCCTGCCAAGAAAATGTGCTTACGGGCGATGACATCGACCTTGGCAAAGTGCCCATTCCTCAACATGCGCCAAAAGACGGCGGGCCTTTCATCACCGGTGGTCTCATTGTAAGCCGTGGCCTGCACGGTGGCTCGCAAAACCTTTCATTTCAGCGCATGCATGTGAAAGAAAAGAACAAAACCGGCATTATGATTAACGAGTGGCGCCACTTAAAAGATTTTTATGACGAGGCAGAAAACGAAGGAAAAGCCCTGCCCATTTCGGTGGTTTGCGGCTGTGACCCTGTGCACTACATTGCAGCCGGCTTGCGTTTCGGCGGCAACGAGGTAGAGGTTTCCGGCGCCATTCGTGGCAAATCTATTGATGTTGTAAAGTGTGTTACAAACGATTTGTACGTGCCTGCCACGGCCGAATTCGTTATTGAAGGCCGCATTTTACCAACAAAACGCGAAGAGGAAGGCCCTTTGGGCGAATTTACCGGCCACTACAGCGATCCATGGCCCAGCCCTATTTTCGAGGTAACCGCCATCACACACCGCAACAACGCCATCTATCAAACCATCAACGGCGCCTCCTTCGAACACATCAACCTTGGCAATGTATTGCCGCGTGAGCCGCTTTTGAAAAAATTCTGCACCCATGTAAGCAGCGGTGTACTTGATGTGCACATCCCACCGTATGGCAGTGGATTTTTAGCAGTAATCCAGTTGCGCAAAAAAAACCCGGGCGAGCCCAAAAACGTTGCCTTGGCCGCCATGATGAGCTATGTAAACATAAAAAATGTAATCATCGTAGACGAAGACGTGGATATTTACAACGCTTCCGATATCATGTGGGCCTTATCAAACCGCGTGGTGCCTGCACAAGATATTTTCTATGTTCCCGGCGCACAAGGCCACGAGCTTGACCCCTGCTCGGACAACCGTGGTGTGCAAACAAAAATGGGCATTGATGCCACCTTAAGTGAAGAAAGCAAAGGCATTGAACGCGTAACATATCCAGAGGTAGATTTAACCGAGTACCTTAAATAGGGAGATTGATTTGTGAACACGTATATTCTTGGCATCACCGGCGCTTCCGGCTCTGTTTATGCTGTGCGCCTTATGCAAGAGTTGTTTGCACTGGGGCACCGTGTTTTACTCACGATTAGCGAGGCCGGAAAACTTGTTTTAGAACATGAAACAGGCCTTTCTATCGCCAATCAAACAGATGACGAAGCCCAAAACACCTTGCGCGCATTTTTCGACGTTAAAGAACAACTGTTCTACTATCACTGCCAAAATATTGCCGCGCCGATTGCCAGCGGTTCTGTAAAAGCAGATGCCATGATTATTGTGCCTTGTAGCATGGGCACCGTAGGCAACATCTGTTGTGGCACCTCAGCCAACTTGCTTCACAGGGCTGCAGATGTTACATTAAAAGAGCGCAGACCACTTATATTGGTGGCAAGAGAAGCCCCCTATAACACCATTCACCTTGATAATATGGCAAAATTAAGCCACATGGGTGTTGTTATTATGCCAGCGTCGCCCGGGTTTTACCAAAAACCACAAACGCTGGACGATATCATCAATCATTTCACAGGGCGCCTGCTAGACCAACTGGGCCTAAAGCAAGAGCTGGCAAGCCCCTGGGAAGGCTGTTGATACAAACAGCCAATACAAATACATAATTTTATCCCCACCATAAGAAAGCGAGGAATCGTCGTGCTAAACAAACGTTTTTTTCTCCCCACCTCCATCCACTTCGGGAAAGGCTCCCTTTCCACTTTAAAGAACCTTGTAACAAAAGAAGAGCGTGTATTTTTCGTCACCGACCAAGGCCTTGAAGCTGCCGGCCTTGCCGATCGTGTGCGCAGCATCCTTACAGAGGCTGGCGTTGATTACACCACTTTCAATAACGTACCGCCAAACCCAAGCGCCGAGCTTGCTGCAGCCGCTTTGGAAGAATTGAATGCCTACAAACCAACCATGGTGGTGGCACTGGGCGGCGGCAGCCCTGCCGACCTTGGTAAAATTTTGGCAGCACTTGCCACCAACAAATTGCCACTGGACGAATACCAATGGAACGGCAAGCCGTTCGAAAACCCTTCTCTTCCATTTGTGGCCATTCCCACCACAGCAGGCACCGGCAGCGAGGTAACACGCGTAGCTGTTATTGTAAGCCGCAATGCAAAGAAAGGCATCAACTCGGACGTGTTGTTCCCAAAACATGCCATTATCGACCCGGAACTGATGGCCGGTTTGCCTGTTTACCTCACCGCCACCACCGGTATGGACGCTTTAACCCATGCCATCGAAGCGTATGTAGGCCTTGGCGCAAATCCATTTACAGACGCCTGGGCCGAAGAAGCCATCCGTTTAATTGGCCGTTCGCTTTGGAAAGCTTGTGCCAACGGAAACGATTTAGACGCACGTTATGATATGGCACTTGCCAGCACCTTAGCCGGCGTTGCCATGGACCAAGCCGGCCTTGGCATGGTGCATGCCATGAGCGGCCCCATGTGTGGCCATTTCCATTTGGCACACGGCGAATCGAACGCCATTTTGCTTGAGTACATTATGGAATACAACCTCATGGCACGCCCGGAAAAATTTGCCAAAATTGCAGAACTGCTTGGTTGCAACACCGAAGGCTTAGATTTATACGAAAAAGCCGAACTTTCCGTGGATGCTGTGCGTCGCTTGTTTGAAAAAACAGGTGCAAAACCGGATTTATCTAAATTCGGCATCACAGCAGACCATGCCGATTTGGTTGCAGAAGAAACATGCAAAATGTTCCTTGTAAAAAACAACCCTCGTGTGCCTAGCCACGCAGAATGCAAAGCCGTGTTCCTCTCCGTTTTAGAGGACTATAACCTACTGTAATCGAAAGTGGATTTCCACTTAAGATAATTCTGCCATCTCCCAGCGGCCATGGCAGATACAAAATATTCAATTAGCCGTTGGAGAAAGGCTGTGCCTATTATGTCAAAAATGGAAGTAAAAACCTATCAAAATTTAATCGATGGAAAATGGCAAGACAGCTCCACAGGTGAAACGAAAGAGCTTATCTGCCCCGGCAACGGAGAAGTGGTGTCCATCATCCCCACCTCAAACTTAGATGATGTAAATGCTGCTGTAGCCAGCGCCAAACGCGCTTTTTATGAGGAGGACTGGGCCTATAACCCACGCCTTCGCACCCAAGCCATGTTCGCATGGGCACGCGATATGCGCGAAAACCTAGAAGAGCTTGCCACTTGCCTATCTTTAGAAACAGGCAAACCCATTGCAGAAGCACGCTTCGAAATCAATGGCGCAATTGGCTATCTTGAGTTCTATGCCGCTGCCGCTCGCACCTTATATGGCAGCAGCACCACGGTAGACAAAAACACCTTGTCTGTACTTGCGCGCGACCCTGCCGGCGTCATCGGTGTTATCACTCCGTGGAACTATCCCATCACCTTGCTGATGCGTGATATGGCCCCTGCTCTTGCTGCCGGCAACACCATTGTGCTAAAAGCTGCCGAGCAAACCACCGGTTGCACCTTGGCTGTGGTGGACCTTTTGAAAAACAACACCTTATTCCCCCGTGGTGTAATGAATGCCGTTTCCGGCCTTGGCCGCATTATTGGCAACGCCATTGTAGAACATCCGGACGTAGACATGATTAGCTTCACCGGCGGCGTAGACACCGGCAAAGACATCATGGTAAAAGCGGCCCCCACCATGAAAAAACTATCCCTAGAGCTTGGCGGTAAATCTCCAAACGTTATTTTTGCCGATGCCGACCTCGACAAAGCCTTACCATACGCCATCAAAGCCATCTTTACAAATGCTGGCCAATTGTGCACCGTGGGCTCTCGTCTTGTAATTGAAAAATCGATTGCAGATGAGTTTGTAGCACGCTTAAAAGCAGAAGTGGAAAAAATTAAAGTTGGCTTCTGCCTAGACGACGGCACCATGATGGGTGCCATCACCACAGAAGGCCAAATGAACAAAGTGCTTGGCTTTATTGAAGACGGAAAAAAATGCGCAGAGCTTGTTACCGGTGGCTATCGTGTTACAGAAAACGGCCTAGACAAAGGCTTCTATATTGCCCCCACCATTTTCATGAACGCACCAATGGATAGTTCTATTGTGCAAGAAGAAATTTTTGGCCCTGTGCTTGTTGTGCAAACATTTGAAACCGAGGAAGAGGCTGTTGCCATTGCAAACGGCACTTTGTTCGGCCTTGCTTCCAGCGTGTGGACACAAGACATCGACAGAGCCATGCGTATGTCCCGCAAAATTCGTGCCGGCTCTTGCTGGATCAACTGCTACAACCGCTTGTTCCCAGAATGCGAAACCGGTGGCTTTAAAGAGAGTGGCATCGACCGTGCAGGCGGCATTGAGGGCATCATGAAATACACAGAGGTAAAACACATCTGCATGGATTTCGTGCCTAAAGGTTAATTAAAATCCCTATCTAAAACAACATAAAACACTGGCATGGCAAAATAACGCCAAATGCCAGAAAAACGAAAAGCCGATACAGTAGCAATGCATGATATGCTACTGTATCGGCTTTTTTCATCGAACCATTCAAATAACGCTTTCTAAACAACATGAGACGGTGCGAGATGAATCGCATCGCCTCTTTATTCCGATGTTCAAAAACCAACACAATGGCTTATTTGCGCACAAGGCGATCTCTTTTCATTAGATAATACGCAAGCCCAATAAACGTTGTTGAGGCAAATACCCAAAAAGCCGGTTTAATCCCATTTTGCTTACAATCCTTATATACAAATTGCAAAATGGATGTATAAATTGGCACAAAAGCACACAACATACACATTGCCGAGGCCATCATAAGATAAAAAACAATTTGCCCTCCATATACACCGGCCGCATTTGCATATACACCTAAGAAAAACAGCACTATAAAGCCAATAAATGAAAGCGCAACAAACAAAATAAAAGGTTTTGATTTTTTCATTGAAACCGTGTTCTTTTTTGTATTTAAGGCAAACGCCACTTTTGCATTTGGGTCACGCAGCTCTGCAACAGACACGTTAAAAACGTCGGCAAGCTGAAATAAATTCTCGGCCGATGGCTCTGAAAGATCATTTTCCCATTTCGAAATAGATTGCCGGCTCACGTCCATTTGTTCTGCAAGATGCTCTTGTGATAACCCGTGTGCTTTACGAAGTTCCTTGATTTTTTTACCCAAAGACAGATTCATAACCGTCACCTCCTAAGTGCATTATGCCACTGCAATACGTATCTGTCTATCAACTGCACCGCAACTTATGTTTACATTTGGTTGCGATGCGAAACAGAGTTTTAATAAAAAGCGAAACATCGAAATATTCACGTTTTCGACGTTTCGCTTTTTTATTTACAATGCCTATCCGCATTTTATGCCTCAAAGCTATCTTTTTTTTGATACTTCGCAAGACCAAAATACTCGCGCACTTCACCTGCAGTATAAAGAGAGCCAAACGCACACACCAGCCCCTCTTCCCCAGCCGAGGCTATCGCGCTTTCTATCCCTTGCACAATGCTAGAACACGCCTGTGTAGGCAGCTGCTTTTGCCAGTTTTCAATCCCCTGTGCCAGTTCATCTGCCGGCAAAGCACGCATTCGGTCTGATGCTACACAGAACACACGCTCGGCCAGGGGCAACACGTGCTGCAACATGCCACGCCAATCTTTGTCGCGCATCACACCCATTACAAAATGCCATTTCCGGCCCGGATACAATGCTTGCAAACTTTGGGCCAACACCTCAGCCCCTTGCAAATTGTGCCCGCCGTCCAAAAAGAACACCGGTTTTTCGCTCAATAACTCCAGCCGAGCCGGCCAACTGGCCGCAAGCAAACCTTCTTTTATCGCGGTGTCGTTTATGTTGTAGTTTTGATTTTTTAAACACTCAATTGCGGTAAGGGCAACAGCCGCATTTTCCAGCTGATATTCCCCCACAAGCTGTATGCAAAACTCCTGTTCCTTCCAACAAAAACGCTGGCCGTGGATGTCGGAAGAAAGTCTTGTAAGATGCTCTATTTCTGTTGTAAAAAGAGGAACCGACAACGCTTCGCACCGCTCTTTCAAAACAGAGGCCGCCGCCTGTTTTTGTGGCGCACTTACCACAATACTACCTTGTTTGATAATGCCGGCCTTTTCTGCCGCAATTTGTTCAAGCTCATTGCCAAGCTCTGCCGTGTGGTCAAAGCCAATCGTTGTAATAACAGAAAGTTTCGGAGGCGCAATAATATTTGTTGCATCCAAGCGCCCACCAAGGCCTACCTCCAGCACCACCACATCACACTTTTCCTTTGCAAAAAACAAAAGACCAAGCGCCGTTACAAGTTCAAATTCTGTTGGGTGCTCTGGCAACTTATCTGCGTGGGTGCGCACCTCTTGTGTTAAGCTCACCACTTCTTCATCCGTGATGTACACCCCATTCACTTGAATGCGCTCGTTAAAACAATTGACAAACGGAGATGTATACAGCCCCACCTTGTACCCGGCTTTTATGAGCACAGAGGACAACATGCTGCACACACTGCCTTTTCCATTTGTGCCCGCCACATGAATGAACTGCAACGTCTCCTGCGGTGAGCCCATAGACTGCAAAAGCGCATCCATGCGTGCAAGCCCCGGCCGGCTCTCCTTCCAGCTCACTTCCCCCATATAACGAATGGCACCTTGTCTATCCATCCAAACCCTCTTTCATAGTGAATCTCCCGGCCAGCCCGGCCGGGAGATGATTTCTTATCTTGGTATAACGCTTACGATGCGTTACAACACATCTTTTACAGGTTGTTTTGTTTTTTTGCAGCTTGCACTACGTGCTTCACAAGCACCGAAGTTGTTACAGTGCCAACACCACCCGGAACAGGTGTAACACCACCCACCAATGGCTCTACTGCATCAAAATCAACGTCTCCGCACATTTTTCCATTTTCGTCCACATAAATACCAACATCTAGCACATACTGGTCTTTTGCAAAGTAATCGCTTGTAAAGCCACGTGCTTTGCGGCCGGCACAAACAGCCACCACATCTGCATCACGGCAAGTGCCCGGCAGATCGTTTGTACGTGTGTGGCACACAGTAACGGTAGCATTTTTACCCACCAGCATCATGGCCAAAGGTTTGCCCACCACTAGGCTACGGCCAACAACTGCCGCTTTTTTGCCGGTTAAGTCCACATTGTAAAAATCCAAAATCTCCATGCAAGCTTGTGCTGTGCACGGCGGATAACCAAGATCTGTGCCTGCATATACACCTGCCAAAGAACCGTTTGTAATGCCGTCCACGTCTTTTTCCGGTGCCAATGTGTTGCACACATCGTTATCGCTTATGTGCGAAGGCAACGGACGAAGCAACAATACGCCGTGCACGCCGCTGTCGTCATTTAAAGTGCAAATTTCTTTTTTCAAATCTTCTTCGGTGATATCTTGCGGCAACGTAACATGACGCACGGCAACACCCACTTTTTCGCAACGTTTTGTTGCGCCTTGCTCATACGCAATGTCGTCGGGTTTTTCGCCCACACGCACAATAGCCAAAGTGGCATCTACATTTTTTTCTTTTAGTGCTTGCACCTCTGCAGCCACTTGTTCGTTCATTGCAGCCACAACGGGTGCACCTTTTAATAGCTCTGCCATAATTTATGTTCTCCTTCGTTTATACTCACTCTATTTTTAAGTCGAAATTAGTCGAAACGGCGGCTCACGCGCTCATAAATTTCATCCGCTTTGGCACAATAGGCGCTTAGCATGTCATTCGCCTTTTTGTTTGCTTCGTCTGCATGCGCACGGTCTTTCATGATTTTGGTGTTGATGAACACATTTAGGCTGGCACCTTGCAAGGCTGCACGGCACATCACCACACCCACGCCCACATCACTAATAGCAATGGCTGTTCCTTTTTTCTCAAAATCTTCATGCAAATCAATTGCATTGCAGCATTTTTCCATAATTTGAAGCGGCACATCACAAGCTTCTTTTAAAGCGGCTTCCATCACACGCTCTTTTTCCTGTTTTTGCTCGTCTGTTTCTTTTGGCATGCCATATGCGCGCGACAGTGGCTCAAACACCTCTGCATCACGGCGTACAAGCTCCAGCAATTCGTCTTGCAGGGCGTCGGCTTTCCCTTTTAATTCAATAATATCCTCTTGCACATCTGCATACTTTTTTTTGCCAACGGTGAGGCTACCCACCATGTTGCCAAGCGCCATGCCAATGGCCCCCACCAAAGCAGAGGCACCACCGCCTCCGGGCACCGGCTCTTTGCTCGCTAGCACTTGTACAAATTCTTGACAACTTTGTTTTGTGAAATCCATAAACATCTCCTTCTTCTTTGTTGTACTTTGTTTGCCGGTATTTCCTTTGTTGTTTTATCTCCGGCATATTGAATTCATTATATCTCTTTTTTAATGAAAAAACCAGTGTTTTGCAAAAAAATTTTGGTGTTCTCATTTTTTTAATTTCATCTTCATTTTTATCGCATATAACAAGAAAGCCACCAAAAACTGCAAGCAGTTTTTGGTGGCATGGTGGGCCTTCAGGGACTTGAACCCGGGACCGTCCGGTTATGAGCCGGATGCTCTAACCAACTGAGCTAAAGGCCCAAATCTTTAGCTTATCCATTATAGCAAATTTAAAACAATTTGAAAAGTGTTTTTACAAAAAAAACAGCATTTTTTATTTTGTGCAACTATATTTACCAAAACATAACTGCTACAAAGCAACTCTTGGTACAAAGCTACATTCTATTGTATAATATAATTGTATTTTACAAAAACACCTCTATGTTCACCACCAAGAAGGAGACTCTTATGCAACAATACAAAGTGCTCGCCATTTGCGCCAGCCCGCGCGCC
Organism: uncultured Oscillospiraceae bacterium; assembly: GCA_964370195.1. Lineage (GTDB taxonomy): Bacteria > Bacillota > Clostridia > Oscillospirales > Ruminococcaceae > JAAYCI01. The sequence goes on along the minus strand of CAYJIH010000001.1, from coordinate 116,075 downwards.
AAACAAAACACAGCCTCCCTTTTGCATGAAGTGCTTTTGGGTAGCGAAAGCCAAGGCGCCAAAACGGAACTATTTACACTGAATGGAAAAAAACTCCAGCCATGCAGTGGCTGCCTTGCCTGTGAAAAAGGCCTTACCTGCCCCCTTGATGACGACATTACCGGCCTGTTAAAAGCCATGCAAGAAGCTGATGGCATTGTGTTTGGCTCGCCCGTTTATTTTTATGATGTTACCGCACAATGTAAGATGATACTAGATCGAAGCTACGCTGTACAGCCACTAAACGGGAACAAAGTGGGTGGCATTGTTACCGTTGCAGGCAGCCTTGGCTGCCAGCAAGTCATCCACACACTTAACATGTATTTCACGGTACAAGGCATCACCCCTGCCGGTTTTGTCTCTGCATTTGGTGGCGGTGCACAGCTTGATACCGCCAAGCAATCCGCCTTTCGCCTTGGCGTAAAAATAGTAGATATGCTTAAGATACAAAAAAACGCACCGGACAACGCTTACAACATGCATGATTTTCATTCGTACGGCATAGCGCCACGTGCAACCCCTTCTCTTTAGCTGTGTTTTCCGTCTAGTTCATCAAAGCAAACTTACGTTAAACACCCAATATCTGCACCATATACTGGCGCTGGCGCGGGCCGTCAAATTCACAAAAATAAATACCTTGCCAGCGCCCAAGCGCAAGTGTACCGTCCCGAATCGGAATCATCACCGACGAGCCCACCGCACACGCTTTTGCGTGCGCAGCCGAGTTCCCTTCGGCATGGGCAAACTGCGGCAAATCGGGATATGCCTTTTCCAGCGCCAATAACAAATCTTGCACCACATCCGGGTCTGCATTTTCATTGATAGTAATACCGGCCGTTGTATGAGGGCAATACACAAGGCAAACACCATTTTCTACGCTGGAATTTTCTACCACTTCGCTTACTTTATCTGTAATGGACATAAACGCTTTTTCTTTCGTTTCAATTCGCACCGTTGTCATTTTACTGCTCCTCCTTTTTTTCTACCCATTTTTCGCCCACCCAAGTGTAACCACCCGGCCCAATGCGATAAAATGTTACCCGTTTTCCGTGTAGGCCACTTTTATCCACTTTCACACGGCCGCCTTCGTCTGCTTGCACATAGTAAAAGGTTTTTTGCGCAGCACTTGCATAGGCCGTATCGTTAGAAACCGTATAGCATAACGTGCTTCTGTCTAGCTCCTGCGTTGAAAACCGGCCCGGAATCAATTGTTCCTCACCTTTAAACGCCAAAATTTCTTCCTCGTCAATCTTAATTTGCACAAGTTCCCTTTGCGGGCGATAATTTTTATGTTTGTTTTTGCTACGCCGCAGTACCAAAAAAATGCCTTGATACATCTTTCGAAATTGTGAAAGTGGAACTTCGCGCATCACGGCTTCGTTGCTTGTTTCCAGTGGGTCATTAAATACAATGTATTCTTCCATGTTTTTCTTTATAAATCCACGCACCACCACAAGATGCCCCTTGCTGCTTCTTACCGCTTTTTCCCATGCAGGGCACCCATCTTCGGCACTCTCGCTCGGTAAACTCTCTGGTTCTTGGCCTTCTGCCGCTGCTGTTTTCTCCATTGTTTTATAACACACTTGGGCTGCCACACCATCTCCTCGCCATATTTCATGGCGCAGTGCATCCAACCCACCAAACCCAACGTAACTTATAAAATCGTAAATACCCCCAATGGCGCTTAAGAACGAAAGGTTTGAATATGTCTGTGCACCCATATCAAAACTGCCTCGCGCCACCTCTTCCGGCAATATATCAACGCCCCAGCGGTTCATAAGCATTGACAGCGCCGTTGCGTCTGCAATTTTTTCCGCGATCAAGGGATCTCTCACCAACGAGGCATACATAGGAATTGCCAACATGCGCTCTCGCACTGCTTCGCGCTCCTCAACCTCTTTATCGGGCAAAACACTGACCGCCATTAACAATACGGTGGGTGTTTTTTTCTCCTCTTCTGTGTGCAAATGTACGCGAATTTGTGCCGCACTTGCCGAAGGCGTTTGTGGCAAGACCGACAATCTCTCGGACGACACTTTTACAAAACCGTATTCTTGCGGCGTGGGCGAACTTCTATCTTGAAATGAGCTCCAATGCCCAAAACCCACCCATTCACTCCATTCCCCTTGTGCTTGCACACGCACTTGCAATTCAATGGAAGTGCCCGGCGGTGTATCTACATTCCAGCTGGGAATTAACACACGAAACGAGCAGGTTGCAAACGGTTGGCTTGTATAAGTCCCCTGCGATAAATGGCCTGTTCCACGGCGCCCCAGTTGAATGCCACCTTCGTCCACCGCTGTATTTTCAAACGCTCCTGCAGCAAAATCTTCTACACTTCTTAATACAAATACATTTTTCATCATCTTGCACCCTCTAAAAAAGCATGGTATTCTAAACACAGGCTTTTTTCAGCTTTATGGCCTGCAGATTGTTTTTATTATTTTAGTATACCATATTTTCTTTCCACAAAGCACCCAAAATATACGATTTCTTCTGCTTTTCACACTTGTTCTTTCCGGCTACCAACAAATCCTTTTCTTGTGGTGATATTATGAACCCTTCCCTTTGTGCCAGTTCCTTTGCCAACGCCCGCCTTCCCGGGCATCTTTCTGTGTGCGGCAAGCGGCTTGCTTTAACCGTAAAACAGGCAAATCTTTCCGAAAATCGTTACGAAAACACTGTATGGTTTTTGGAAGACGGCTCCCTTTCCCCGCTTCAAACGGATACAGAGGTAGCCAATTTTTGGTGGCGCAATGAAACACACTTGCTATTGCAATTTTATGAAAACGAACAAACGGAAGAATGCCTTTTATACGAAGCGCCTTTGCATAAGCCACAAAAAACAACACTGGTAGCGCATTTGCCATGCATACCACAAGCCCTTTTTCCGTTACAAGATGGCAGCATTTTATACCTTGCACGCGAAAAACAGCCCCTATTGCCACATGGCGCTTTTGAAGAAGACAAAGACCACTATGCCGTGCTGGAGGAATTTCCATTTTGGGCCGAAGGAGATGACCTTTATTGTGGACGTCGCACCCGCATTTTTTTACATAAAAACGGCCATATCGAGGCACTTACTGCCCCCCATTTAGAAGTGGAGGATTGCCTTTTAAGCAAAAACAACCGCTACCTTTGGTTTACAGCAAAAAACAGTTCGCACACACCCTTCGCCACAGCAGAACTTTTCTGTTTGCATCTTGATGACAATCGAATTGAGCCGCAACCCTTGCCATCAACCCCTTTTACTATACACGCCCTGTGTGAGCTGCCAAACAAGGAGCTTCTTTTGTTTGGCACCGACCATAAAGCACACGGGCTAAACCAAAATGGAGCATTTTACCGTCTAAAACAAAACGGCACCTACGAAACGATATACAGCGGCGGGACCCATACATGTTGGAGCTCTCTTGTTTCCGACATGCACGCCGGTGCGCCTTGCTCTTTATGCGCTGTAAACGAAACCGCCTTTTTCATCAGCACACAACAAGGCAATGCGTACCCCATGATGCTCAACCTTTCGTGCGGCACCATTTCTGCACTTTCCACCTTGCCCGGCAACACCACGGAACTTGCCTTGGTTGAAAACGATGTTTATTACATTGCCATGCGTGGGCTTTCGCCACCGGAGCTATACCGCCTACAAGAAAAAAAAGAGACACGCATCAGCGCATGGAACACAAGCTTTTCCGCTCAGTATTCTTTGCAATCACCACAAGCCTTCCCCCTGCATAGGGCAAACGCCCCCACCATTGACGGCTGGCTATTACCGCCTCTTCACCGGCCGCCCGATACAAGGTGTGCCGCTATATTGATGATTCACGGTGGCCCCAAGATGGCTTATGGACCCATTTTATCGCACGATATGCAAATGCTTTCTGCCCTTGGTTATGCTGTTTTGTATTGCAACCCTCGCGGCTCAGACGGCTATGGCAACACTTTCGCCGATATTCGAGGCCACTATGGCCACGAAGATTGCGAAGATATTTTGGCATTTTTAGACAATGTTCTTTTACAAAACCCTTGGATTGACAACACGCGCCTTGGCGTTTGCGGCGGCTCTTATGGGGGCTTTGCCGTCAACTGGCTTTTAGCCCACACAAACCGTTTTGCAGCCGCTGTTTCCATGCGTGGCATTTGCAACTGGTTTAGCATGGCCGCCCTTTCAGACATCGGGCACCTTTTTGTGCCCGACCAAGTGACAAACCCATGGCACAACCCCTCTCTTGCGCTTGAGCGCTCTCCTTTGCGTTACGCGCAAAACATCCAAACCCCCACCCTATTTTTTCACGGTGCACAAGACCATCGATGCCCACCAACCGAAAGCCTACAGCTATATGCAGCCTTAAAGCAATGTGGCACACCCAGCCGCCTTTGCTTATTATTGCAGGAAGGCCATGATTTTGCGCGAAGCAGCCGGCCACGCACACGCCTTTGTTTTTTGCAAGAAATGGCTGCTTGGTTTGCTCAGTTTTTGCAAGAAGAACCGCCAAGCGATCCCTCTTGATGGTTCAAAAAAGCGGCAGACCGAGTGCAAAAAATCTGCTGCTTTTTTATTTTAAAACCACATTTGTTTAAGGCACTCTATAGCATCAAGGCGGCAAGCAAACACTATACACAAAAAAACAACATATACACACGCATAAGTCATACATAGCGCAGCAACATTTTATATACAAAAGCGCAATTGGCTTTTTCTGAACTGCGTAAAACCCCAATTGCACCGTGTGTGCAATTGGGGTTTTAGAATTTGTTTTGTAGTACCGTTTTCTAAATAAGGCCCGGCGACATTTTTTCTTTCACCTTTTGGGGATTATGCAAACGGAACATTTCCATTGTCGCACAATATTTATCGGCTAAAGACACCACAAAAGACTCTTTGTACCGTGGCAAACTCATGGTAAGCGGCCACATGTGCTTTACAATGATATCTTCCTCTTTTTCGGAAATATCATACCGTTCTTGTGCATTTTTTAAGGCTTGGTGGGGGTGGTTCCAGAGGCGATTTATACTTTTGTTTTCTCGCTCCCACTCGCCCAATGCGAAATCGTGCAAAAGCCCGGCTCGTGCTGCTGCTTTGTAATCCCATTTAAGTTTTTTACAAACCAAAAAGCTTAAATACGCTACAGCCAAGCTATGGTCTAAGCAATTGGATTCCTTGCCGTGCCTCGGCAACTGTTGCATGGACAAAACATCTTCATCGTTCATCATGTCGTAAACAATTTCGTTAAAACAATCCAGGTTTTCGGGTTTCCACATACGGATAAAGGCTCCTTACAACTTTGGCAACTGTTCTATTGATGGTTTCGATGCGGTTTATATGTTCATTATAGCGCATCCACTTTTGCATATCCATAGACAAATATGTTAAAGATTCCCCTTTATCCCCAGCAAGTTTCATAGTTTTTCCCGAGGTTGCGCCCCTTATGTGAAATCTATGTGATATTTTCAAAAAATTTCATCACTCTTCTTGGCCTACAGTCAAAAATTGACGCACTTGATCTACATTTGGATACTCATCAAACGATTCTGCCCGCATTTCAAGGCGCATAAACGTAAGGATAAACTCCTTGTCCTCTTTCGGAACCCATTTTTGTTTTTTCAGCGCCTCTTTTGCTTTTTCCATGCCATCTTCCTCTTCTCCACCATTGAGCAAGCACGCATCTTTTGCACAAATAAAGGCAAACAATATTTCGTTGTCTTTTAACTTGCTGCTCAGCCCTTCTTTTAAAACAGCCAATGCAGCATCTTTTTGTTCCATTCCCAGCGGAAACACCCGCTTTTCAAAGTCTTTTTTCTCTCTTTCGTCTTGCTCTTTTGTGGTAAAGGGCCATCCGGTAAATAAACCCATCTTTACACCTCACTGCCTATTTATTTGTTCCATAATATGCTATACTATATATAAATATACGCTACATGTCAACTGGAGGAAGTTATGGAAATCCGCATCAACCGCGAATGGGCCTTGCACCATTTGCCACGTCGCCCTCGAAATGCCCACAAGGGAACATTTGGTACACTGCTTATTTTGGCCGGCAGCCGCGCCTATCGTGGTGCTGCTGTTTTGGCAACATCGGCCGCCTTGCGCAGTGGCACCGGCCTTGTTCGTTTAGCCTCTACAGACCCGGTTTGTGCCGCGGCCGCGGCCAGCTTGCCGTCTTGCATTTTATTTCCCACCAAAGAGAGTGAGGCCGGCGCCATCGACCCAGCCGCTTTGCCCTCTGTGCTAGATACACGCCACACAGCCATTTTAGCCGGCTGTGGCATCACCGCCACCGCCGAAACCACTCTTTGGGTTTTGTCTTTACTACAAAAAGCCAAACAACCTCTTGTTTTGGATGCCGACGCCCTCAATATTTTATCCGGCCACCTAGACGGCAGTGAAGATGCCAAAATCCGTGCAGCCGCCTTAGAACTGCTAACACACAGTGAAGTGCCCCTTATTTTAACGCCACACATTGGCGAAATGGCACGCCTTATGGCTTTGCCCGCTGAAGAAGTGGCCCAAAACGCAGATGAAATTGCACTGGAGTTTGCCCAAAAACATCGTTGTACACTTGTTTTAAAAAGCAACGAAACGTTGGTTGCCACGGCAGACGAAAAACTTTTCTCCTTGCGCGACTGTGGCAACCCCGGCCTTTCTAAAGGCGGAAGTGGCGACGTGCTGGCCGGAATTATTGCCGGCCTTTTAGCGCAAGGCTTCCCCGCCGATATCGCGGCAGCACTCGGTGTGTTTTTACACGCCGAGGCTGGCCAGCTTGCCGCCCGGCAATATGGTGAAGCCGGCTTGTCACCCGCCGATTTACCGCTGTGCCTAGCCGAAGTATGGCGCTCTTTAGGGCGCTAACGTGCCAAAACGCCCCTTTGAAGAAAGGCTTTCACATGAACCATTCCCCTCTGCGACGCATCCCCCTGCAAGGTGCTTACAACACACGCGACCTTGGCGGTTATCCCTGCCCTTTAGGCGCAACGCGATTTGGCGTTTTTCTGCGTTCCGATAGCCCCCATGCCCTTACACAACAAGATTTGCAACTATTGTATGATTACGGTGTGCGCCACGCAATAGACTTACGCGGCGATGATGAATGTGCTAAAGCACCCTCTGTGTTCCCGCAAAGCACCCGTTTCACAAGTTACCATGTGCCTTTATCGGATGTGCTTGAAACACCGGATTACGAAGGAGATACCCCCGGCTCCATGGCAGGGCTTTATATCAGCTTACTTGAGCATTCCGGCGCACAACTGGCCGAAATTATACACATTTTGGCCAGTGCCGAAGGCGGCACACTGTATCACTGTGCTGTAGGCAAAGACCGAACGGGAGTAGTTTCCATGTTGCTTTTACTGCTGGCCGGTGTGCAAAACGAAGACATCGTGGCAGACTATGCCATTACGGAAATTTATATGCATGAAGTATTTTCCGCCTTTTTACAAGAAGCGCAAAAGCAAAAATGGGTCGAAGCACAACACCCTTATCGCACGTACAGCAAGCCGAAAAGCATGTGGCGTGTTTTACGCCACATAAGCGAAAAATATGGCAATGTTGCCTCTTATTTGGCTTCCATCGGCCTATGTTCAAGCGATTTAGAACAGCTACGCAAAAAATTTGTACAACTGCAATGATGCCTTACAAACAAAGCTCTATCCCTACAGGGCAATGGTCGCTTCCTTCAATCGAAGGATAAATCAAACTGTCCTCCACTTTTTCCATCAAACGGTTTGACACCACAAAATAATCAATTCTCCACCCTGTATTATTTGCGCGCGCATTTGCACGATAGCTCCACCACGAGTACGCCTCTTTTTTATCTGGATACAACGCGCGGAAGCTGTCTGTAAAACCACTGTTTAGCAATGTCGAAAATTTCGCTCTTTCCTCATCTGAAAACCCTGCTTTGCCTCGGTTTGGCCCCGGGTTCTTTAAATCGATCGGCTCGTGCGCCACATTTAAATCCCCACAATAAACAACCGGCTTTTTCTTATCCAGTTTTACCAGATATTCACGCAAAGCATCTTCCCAGCTCTCGCGATATTCAATGCGCGCCAGCTCTGCTTGGGCATTCGGTGTATACACATTTACAAGCGTAAATGTTTCATACTCGGCAGTAATGGCTCTGCCCTCTGTGTCATGCTCGGCAATGCCAAGGCCAAACTGAACCGAAAGCGGTTCTACTTTTGAAAACAAAGCCGTGCCGGAATAACCCTTTTTTTCAGCGCTATTCCAATATTGATGATATCCTTCTTTTAAAAATTCCGCTTGTTCTGGTTGCATTTTCGTCTCTTGAATACAAAACACATCCGCATGCAACTCATCAAAAGCCTTTTCAAAGCCTTTTTTTAACACTGCTCGAAACCCATTTACATTCCAGCTAATAAACCGCATGTGCATCCCTCTTTCTTTTTTCACCATCTTATCATGTTTTACCAAAAAAATCCATGCAGTGCGGCCGCCATACACAACATAGAGGATTCGTATGAAAAAAAGATTTTCTCTTTTGGTTTTCGATTTAGATGACACCGCCCTAGACGAACAAAAACAACTTCGTCCTGAAGTAGAACAAAAACTGTGCGAAGCTGCAAAACACGGTTGCCGCTTGGTTCCAGCCACCGGACGCGTTTTAAGTGGCATTCCAAAGGCCATTTTGCAATTGCCCTCTGTGCGCTATGTAATCACCGCAAACGGGGCCACCGTGCACGATTTACAAGAAAACACGCTTTTACACAGCGATTGTTTCAGCAACGATATTGCCATCTCGCTTGTGCGTGAACTACAAAAAGAACCTGGGTTTGTTAGTGTTTTCATTGGCAACGAAAGCTATACACCTACACGCTCGGTTGATTTTTTAAAAGACAGTGTCTCCCCAGCTGTGCTTGAATATTTCCAGCAATCTCGCCTATATACAGAAGACATAGAATCCCTCATCACAAGCAGCAGCTCACGTGTTGAAAAATTCAACATCAACTATGCCAACGAAAAAACCCGCAATGCCATGCGCACTTACCTTTGCCAAAGGGATGACCTTTTCATCAGCAGCTCCATGGGCCTCAATTTGGAAATCAATACACGAAGTGCAACAAAAGGCAATGCCCTCTCTTTTTTAGCACAACATCTATCGATTCCTTTAAATGATGTCATGGCTGTAGGTGATAGCGACAATGACATTTCAATGCTTGCAGTAGCCGGCCTTGGCATCGCCATGGGCACAGCAAGCGAAGGCGTGCGTATGGCCGCCGACGCGTTTTGCCCGTCCGCTTTTGAATCTGGGTTGGCACACGCCATTGCTGAACACTTTCTTTTTTAATTCCATCCTAAAAATATATAAGCAAACAAAAAACCGCCTTTGATAGGCGGTTTTTTTCTCTTTTCACAAAGCACTGGCGCCACTCGCAGCCCCCCGCCAATTACTTTGTGTTTGTATTCTATAGCCCGGGATGATGGCCATTTTGTGAAGCTTTTATGCGTAACGCCTTTTGATTGATTTCACAATTGCAAGGCACACACCGCAACTGACAAGCATGATGGGAATCATCAGTGCGTTTTGAAAAAGGCGTGTGGGCAGCAATGTCAAAAACGGTGTACCCGTAAGGATGGTTAAGTTAACCGTGTTGGCAAGCAAACTTACCACAACCGCATTCGTTAACACAGCGCCCGTTAAACACAAAATGCTTTTTTCCTCTCTTTTGTACAAAAAGAGGCCAAAAATGATGCCTGTTAGCATCGCTGTAACGGTAAAGCCCGGAAAATAGGGCCCTACCGGGAACAAAATGGTGCCAATAATATCTGCAATGCCAGCCGTAGCCGCCGCCCACATTGGCCCATATAAAATGGCACAAATCACCACCGGCACAAACCCAAAACTAACACGAAGATACAGTGTATTGATGGATACAAAGCGTGCCAAAACAACAGACAAGGCAATCATCATTGCCACCTGAACAATAACGCGAAACTTTGTTTGCATAAAAAATACTCCTTTATTGTGTGTTGCGCCACAACAAAGAAGCCTTATCTCTTGATGTGGCAGCGGATGCGAATATGATACCGCGTGGCTCTTGCCCCTTCGTCCGGCAGAAACACCCCAACCGCCGACACTTTACGCACCATATTCTACTCTGCGAGTATTTCCCATTATACAATAACGAAAAAAAAATAACAAGCATCATATCGTATTTTGTTAAAATTTTATTTCAATATTGACAGCTTTTGTGCTATAATGCTAAAATATAGCATTATATACACAAATGCTTATGCGAAATGCGATTTACAAAACAACGCAAATTTCAAATAAAAAGCCTTTTTGCGGTGTTTCTATGGCGTTCGAAAATACTTCATTTATTAAAAAAAGGAGACAACAATATGAGCAACGAACAATCTGCATTTAAAATCAGCCCGGAAATTTGTAATTTGTCCGATATTTGTATATCAAACACCATTCCCGGGCAGCTTTATAGCGACTACCAGGTGTTCCGCGGCTTGCGCGACCCAAGTGGCAATGGTGTTCTTACCGGTTTAACGAATATTTCACAAGTTACGGCCAAACGAGTTGTGGATGGCGTAGAAGAACCTATGCACGGAAAGCTTTTCTATCAAGGCATCAACATTGAGGAAATTGTGGGCGGCTTTTTAAAAGAAGACCGCTTTGGTTTTGAAGAGACGATTTATTTGCTTTTATTTGGCCACCTTCCTAAAGAATCGGAATTAGAGGCTTTTAAAAGACTTTTGCTAAGCGAATGCAGTTTGCCCCCCTCTTTCACGCGCGATATCATTATGAAAGCACCTAGCCGCGATATGATGAACGCCCTTTCACGCAGTGTTCTTATGCTATATTATTATGACGAAAACCCCGATGATACATCCATTCCAAACGTTTTGCGTCAATGCTTAAAACTCATTGCCAAGTTCCCTCTTTTGGCCGTTTATGGCTACCAAGCTTATAACCACTATGAGCTCAACAAAAGCCTTGTCATTCACCAGCCAGACCCCAATCTATCTTTGGCAGAAAATATTCTTCATATGCTTCGGCCCGACCAGCAATACACGTCCTTTGAGGCACGTATTTTAGATTTGGCCCTTGTTTTGCATGCAGAACACGGCGGTGGTAACAACTCTTCGTTTACGGTGCACGTGGTTTCTTCTTCCGGCACCGACACCTACAGTGCCATTGCTGCTGCTTTGGGCAGCTTAAAAGGACCAAAACATGGCGGTGCAAACATTCGCGTTTGCCAAATGATGGCCGATATGCAAAAAAATATAACTGACTGGAAAGATGAAGACGCCATTTCGGATTATTTAAGGAAATTGCTTCACAAAGAAGCATTCGATCGTTCCGGCCTCATTTACGGTGTTGGCCATGCTGTTTATTCCCTTAGCGACCCACGTGCGCAAATTTTTGAAAGTTTTGTGCGCGACTTAAGTGCAGAGAAAGGCCGAAGCGAGGAGTATGAACTATACGCCACCGTAGCGCGCCTTGCCCCGGACATCATTGCCAAAGAACGCCGTATGTTTAAAGGCGTATCGGCCAACATTGATTTTTACAGTGGTTTTGTATATGAGATGCTCAACTTACCCACAGAGCTTTATACGCCCATTTTTGCCATCGCCCGCATTGCCGGCTGGAGCGCACACCGTATTGAGGAACTGATTAACTCCAGTAAAATCATTCGCCCTGCCTACCGCAGCGTTGCAGAGAAAAAATCTTATGTTCCTTTAAACGAACGATAACCTATTTTATAAAATACTTTATTTGTATTTCACTCATTTTACCATCTAAAAGGCACTGCCACAAAACGGCAGTGCCTTTTAGCGTGTCAAAAAAGTACAGAGCGGCAAGAAAGTACCAAGTGCTAGGAAGCAAAAAATGCCACAAAGGCGCATATATAATATGTAACTGCTGCAGCATTTTGCCGTCTAACGACACAATTGGTGCTTTATTGACGCTCTGAAGGCACTGCCACAAAACGGCAGTGCCTTCAGTATCCCTAATTTACGGTTTCAAATAGGTACGGCTAAGCTCTGTGTTGATGCGTGTCACTTGCCCTGCTAGGTTTTGCAAAGCAAAATCGAGCCCTGTATGCAATTGCACCACATCGTTTTTGTGGTGGTGTTCTTTTCCATTTCTTTTTTCCACAGCCCGCAAAGCTGTTGCCGCATTTTGTGTAAGCATATTGGCAAAACCATTTTGCTCTTGTTGTTGGCGATCGTGCGTTCTTCCTTTTTGATTTGTGGCACATTCAATTGGATGAATCCCAAATGTCATAAAACCCCACCTCCTTTTATAACTATATTTTCGGATAAAACAGGAAAAACTTTAGTCCATTTTACCAATTTATTTATTTTCCATAAAAAAAGCCCACAGCATTTGCTGTGGGCTTTAAGATTATTTTATTCTTCGCTTGCGTCCATCTCTAAAGGCTCATCTACAAAATCGTCGTTAAATTCTTCGCTAAATAGCAGTTGCTCGTACTCATCCAGCTCTTTTTCACGGCGCAAAACATACACATACAAGGCGCCTAAAACACCCGCCACTGCGGCTAACGCCACAAAAATAGCGATTAAGGTAGATTTTTTCATTTTCACACCCTCCTGCTCATCTTTTTTTACTTCTACAACCGTTGCTTCATTGCTTGTCACTTTCTCGAACAAAGAACCTGCTAAACCACCTGCTGTTACAAGTGCTGCCATTGCGCCCGAAAAAACCGTTTTAAACAGTATTCCCATACTGTCCTTTGCAAGGTTGCACACAGAACAGGCACCTTTGGCTTGTTGGAACAAATTAAACATGAAAAGCCTCCTCTCATGGTATCCTTGGATAAAACTACACCTTATCCTAATATCATTGTTTCATTATAGCTTGTTTTGCCAAAGATTACAACAGCATTTCTGTTGCATTTTGACACATTAACCACCATGCTCTAAATAATCACGATATGCGCGAAACGCATTCGGAACAGCATATGTATTTTTCAGCGCCTCTTTGCCGGCCAAAAAACAAGCCTCATCTTTAAATTTTTCTGCGTTTTCGGGCAAGCGGCCTTGCCAGCCATACAATTTCCATATGCGATGTGTAAACACATGGCGGCTTTTTGGCAAAGCATCGTGTAGTGTTGCCCCCGGAAAACTTTGCTGTAGCAACAGCTGGGCTTGCTCTCTATCAAATTCGCCTTCTAGGCAAAATGGTTCGTACAAACCGGCCAAAAGCCCTTTTGACGGCCGCTTTCGCAAAAGCACCCTCCCTGCAGAATCGTGCAGTATCAAAACACAAACCGGGCTTTCTACTTTTGGTTTTTTTGCAGCCACCACCGGCAATTCACTTGCAACATCCAAACGACAAGCCTCGCACATCATACTCAGCGGACATTGCTTGCAGTTGGGGCTTTGCGGTGTACACACAAGCGCGCCAAGCTCCATCAGCGCTTGGTTAAAATCCCCCGGCGCATCGGCAGGTTGCTGTTTTTGCACTTCGGTTGAAAACTGTTTTTTGGTGGCTGACAAGCTAATATCGTCATAGCATGCCTGCAAACGGCTAAACACGCGTAGCACATTGCCGTCTACTGCCACATGCGCAAGGCCAAACGCAATTGAGGCAATCGCCCCTGCGGTATATTCCCCAATTCCCGGAAGCGCCAATAAATCTTCGTAACAAGCTGGCAACTCGCCTTCATGCTTGTTTACAACAATCTGGGCCGCTTTTTGTAAATTTTTTGCACGATTATAATATCCAAGCCCCTGCCACAGCTTATGCAGCTCATCTTCACTGCAAGCAGCAAGACTTGCCGGTGTGGGCAACCGCTGCATAAAACGCTCGAAATACGGCAAAGCCGCGCTGACACGCGTTTGCTGCAACATAATCTCACTCACCCACACACGATAAGGCGTCGGTTCTTCACGAAATGGCAAAATGCGCCGGTTTTGATGATACCAAGAAAGCAATGCCGGCGCAATGGGCTGCATTAGTAATAACCCCCTGCCGTACGTGGGAACGGAATGGTGTCGCGGATATTCGCAATGCCCGTAAGGTACATAATCAAACGCTCAAACCCAAGGCCAAAACCGGCATGTTCTACGCTGCCAAAACGACGCAAGTCCAAAAACCAGCTATATTCTTCAACGCTCATGCCTATTTCTTGCATACGCGCCGTTAATAAATCCAGCCGTTCTTCACGCTGGCTTCCGCCAATTAGCTCGCCCACGCCGGGCACAAGCATATCCACAGCTGCCACCGTTTTTCCATCGTCGTTTTGACGCATATAAAAGCTTTTGATTTCCTTTGGATAATCTGTTACAAACACAGGTTTTTTATACACCTGCTCTGTTAAAAAGCGCTCATGCTCGGTTTGCAAATCTGCACCCCAGTGTGCTTTATACTCAAATTTATCGTTGTGTTTTTCCAATATCTCAACCGCTTTTGTGTACGTGATGCGCTCAAACTCCGAATCTAGCAAGTTTTGCAAACGTGTTAAAAGCCCTTTGTCCATAAAGTTATTGAAAAATTCGATTTCTTCGCTGTTGTGCTCTAATACATAGCGCACCACATATTTAATCATCGCTTCGGCTACATCCATGTCTCCGGCAAGGTCTGTAAAGGCCATTTCCGGCTCCAACATCCAAAATTCAGCGGCATGGCGCGGTGTGTTGCTGTTTTCGGCACGGAACGTAGGGCCAAACGTATACACACGCCCAAAAGCCAGTGCCATCCCCTCTGCCTCCAGCTGGCCAGACACCGTAAGGCTCGTCATGCGTTTGAAAAAGTCTTGGCTATAGTCCACAGCGCCCTCTTCTGTTAAAGGAGGCTGTGTGTCCGACAATGTGGTAACGCGGAACATTTCGCCCGCCCCTTCACAATCGGAAGCCGTGATGATGGGTGTATGGATATACACAAAGCGATTTTCATTAAAAAAGCTATGTAAAGCAAACGCTGCTGCACTGCGCAAGCGAAACACCGCCGCAAATGTGTTGGTGCGTGCACGCAAATGCGGCATCGTACGCAAAAACTCCAGTGTGTGGCGCTTTTTTTGCAGTGGATACTCCGGCGGGCAACTGCCCAGCAGCTGAACCGCTGTGGCATGTACTTCAAACGGCTGTTTTGCCTCGGGCGTTAAAACAAGTGTTCCTTCTACTTGCATGGAAGTGCCTGCGCCCGCCTTGCTAATTTCATCATAGTTTGGCAAACTTGATTCAAAAACAACTTGAACACTTTTGAAAAAACTACCATCATTCAGTTCAATAAAACCTATGTTCTTCGAACTGCGAACGGTTTTTGCCCAACCACCAAGAACGATCGCCGCATCGTTTGCCGGCGTTTGTTTGTACAAGCTAAAAATGGTACTGGTTTGCATAATGGATACTCTCCTCAACATAGTAATACAATAGAATGAGCCAAATTTTCTATATTCTGCTTATTATTATATGATATTTAAGGAAATTTGAAAAGTAATTCAGAAAATTTGTGTTAAATTGCATTCTCCCCTTTTCCTTGTGCAACAAGTATGTTATACTATCAACGGCAACTTTTTTTGCATGTTAAAGTCGATATGGAGGATAAGTGTTGAAAAAGCTGTTTGTATTCCTGCTCATTGTTATTTTAGTATTTCCCTTAGCTGTTGGTGGGCTGGTGCTGCTTACTTATTCCGGCATGGATGAAAGCACCGTTCCCCAACCTGTTCTTCTTGTGCAAGATGAAGAGATTGCCGCACAAGGATATGAATGGAATACACCGGTTTTTGGCGGAATTGTTTACAAAAACTTTGTAAAACCCGTGCAGGATGATTTACAAACCTTAGGGGAAGTATCCGACGAACATTTAAGCCTTACCACACCACCCGGTTATATTTCCACCGCTGTTATTTCTAAAGATGGCATTGATTTATGGAGTGGCTCGGCTGAGAATGCATCTGAATTCATTTTACTTGAGTCCGGCAACTATATGCTAGAAGTCAACAGCCAACGCGACAAAACCGAGGGACAAGGCTATGGCCACTTTCAGTATTTCGTCGGTTTTTCAACACAGGTGGACACGCGTTTAGAAAGTAGCGCCGAAGTGCTAGCGCAAGGCGACGTGCTTGCCCTTCAGCTTTACAATGTACCCGAAAACACAGTGCCTGAAGGCGGCAGCACTTTCAGCCCTTTGCAATTTTCTCAAAATGGGCAAGGACGATATGTGGCCTACCTTTCTGCCAGCCACGACACACTTGCAGGAGACCACAACGTATCTGTAACAGTGGGTGGACGCACATTTGATGTGCCTGTGCAAATAACCGAAACGCAATTTACAGAACAACAATTAACCATTGACACAAGCGATGCCGAAATTACAGAGGCAAACAGTGCCGATGCGTATACCGAATACAACAACACCATCCCACCCCTGTTTCTACAGTCCGACTCCAACAGGTATTGGAACGGTTATTTTATACAACCGGTAGATGGTGAGTTGACCACAGAATATGGTTTATACCGCTATACAAACGGTTCCTCTACACCTTCACGGCATGCCGGCATCGATTGGGCTGCTTCACGAGGCACCGATGTAGTGGCCCCCAACGCAGGACGCGTTATATTTTCAGGCGAATTACTCAACACCGGGAACACGGTGGTGATTGAGCACGGAAACGGCCTAAAAAGCCTTTTTTACCACTTAAACAGCTTAGATGTTGCCCTTGGAGACACCGTGGATATGGGCGACAAAATTGGAGAAGTAGGCTCGACCGGGTATTCAACGGGATCTCACCTGCACTATGAAGTTCGCCTATTTGAAAATACGGTAGATCCTATGCGCCTTTTTGAGGGAACAAGTGGCTTATATTCATTTGAAGAAGCCTTGCCTGAAGAGGAGGACGCAAACGACGACGCCTAGCCGCGTATTGAAAATGTTCTTTAGCAAAACCCCAATCAAATTTAGTTTTCAACGCAACGCCTTTTGCTTTGCGTAAATGAAAGGAGTATTTTATGATAGTAAAAAAAGTAAAACTGAAAGACCTGGACGATGTGAAGAAATTCGTATCTGCCACCGCACTGCTGCCCTTTGATGTCGATTTGAGGAGCGACCGCTTTATTGTGGACGGAAAAAGCATTTTGGGTATCTTTAGCCTTAATTTGGCACACGCCATTACGCTTAATTTAGACACCGAGCCTTGCAAAGAATCGGACGAATTTTTAGAAACAATCAAAAGCTTCTTGGTGTAACCGCACGAAGTAGATTCTCTTTTGTTTGTACATCACAATAAAACAATATGAAACAGTGCAACCATTTGCCTCTTGCTTCACAAGGCTTCTTGCACTTTTTTTTTACCCTGTTTTCATTGCTTTTTAACCCAAACCGCAAGCAATTTCATTCTTCTTTCCAAAACAAGGATATTCTAGTATAATAGTAATAACCACCATGAATGCAATTAAAGGAGTGTTTTGTGTGAACAAACTAACCGATCTCTCCACGATACGCTCTATTTGTAGCGAATTTCACATTCAGCCCAGCAAAGGGTTTGGGCAAAATTTTTTAATTAACCCCAGTGTTTGCCCAAAACTGTGTGATGAAGCCGATGTAAATGAAACAACAAATGTGCTGGAAATCGGCCCCGGAATTGGCACACTAACGCAGGAACTTTCTGCACGTGCAAACCGTGTGATTGCTGTAGAGTTAGACAAACGTCTTTTACCTGTTTTGGAAAAAACACTTTCTCATGCTCGCAATGTTGATGTTGTGCAAGGAGACATTTTAAAGCTGGATATTGCCGCCTTGTTGCAGCAATTCGATGGGCCTGCCATGCTTTGTGCCAACTTGCCGTACAACATCACTAGCCCCATCTTGATGAAGTTGCTTGAAGAACGCTTTGCGCTTACACGCCTTACTGTAATGGTTCAAAAAGAAGCAGCAGACCGCATCTGCGCCGCCCCTGGCAGCCGTGATGCCGGTGCTATCTCATATGCCGTGCATTACTATGCCACACCACGGCGCTGCTTTACAGTGAAGCCAGGCAGTTTCTATCCCCCACCTAAAGTAACAAGTGCTGTTATCCAGCTGGACATCCGGCAAAACACCGCTCTTAGCGCCAATAGCCAAGCAGAAAAACAATTGTTTTCGCTCATTCGGGCCGGGTTTTCTCAGCGACGCAAAACACTGGTCAATGCCCTTTCGCAAAATGTATCTGTTTCAAAACAAGATGTAACAGACGCATTGGCCAAATTAAACCTTTCCCCCACCATCCGCCCAGAGGCCATGACGCTTGACAATTTTTTATCTTTGCGTGCTCTTTTGTTCGATTGATGCCATACACTTTTAAAAATTGCAAACAAAAAACCGCCTTGCGGCGGTTTTTGCTAATTTAGTATCGCAACTAAAAATTAGACGGGTTGCACATTGATGGCACGCAGTTTCTCGCTGTTTTTGGGATCCTGCTCCACATCATACACCACTTGTTGGCCCTCAGACAAAGTCTTGAAGCCATCAACCATGATGCTAGAGAAATGCACAAATACGTCATCTCCGCCTTCATCGTTGGAGATGAATCCGTAGCCCTTGCTTTCGTTGAACCATTTAACAGTACCTTTATTCATGCAAAGATACCTCCTTATAAGATTAGCATTTCTCCTGTTGCGAAAAAAAATCACACTTGGCAATGTTCATGAAACGAACTCATGACACACAGCATAGCGTGAGATCAGGGTCGTACATTCAAAACACTGGTATGATTATAGCACACGTACTGTGAAATGTAAAGAATTTTTCGCGATAAATTTGTGCAAATTACATGTCAAATTGTTCATGTTTCCTATGCAACTTGCGCAATTTTTTTATTATTTTTTGACATTTTTTTTAAAATTTTGAGGTGAATTATATGAAAAGCTATCGAAAAGAACTCCATTTCCAGCTTCCACACCGTCGCTGTCTTGTAAACATCACCCCCGATGTGACAGCAGCCATAAAAGAAAGTGGCGTCCGGGAAGGCCTCGCACTGATCAACGCAATGAACATCACCGCCAGTGTCTTCATCAACGATGATGAAAGTGGTTTGCATGCCGATTACGAACGCTGGCTTGAAGCACTGGCACCTGAAAAACCGTACGAACAGTATCAGCATAACGGTTACGAAGACAACGCAGATGCCCACCTCAAGCGCACGATTATGGGGCGCGAAAGTGTGGTGGCTATTACAAACGGCCAGCTGGATTTCGGTACATGGGAACAAATTTTTTACTATGAACTAGACGGAAAACGCACAAAAAGGGTTCTGATAAAAATCATTGGGGAATAATAGGTAAGCTAAAAAAGTCGCTACAGAATCGTAAACATGATACAATTCTGTAGCGACTTTTTTTATTCAAACAAAATTTTATAACCGGCAACATAAAAAAGCGGTATTATTCATCTTCTCTTTTTTCATCCGATACATCTGCAATACTCTCTTTTTTATCGATCTCATCCAGTTCATCAAGCGCTTGCAGTTCGCGCTCCATTGCGCGTCCCTCTGCATCGCTCATACTGCTGTTGTCCGGCACATCAATCAGGTCCTCGTCAGTGTCATTTTGTTCACACATTTCTAGCTTTTCCCACTTTTCGGCTGTTTGCTGTGCCTCTTCCGCTTTATCTTTTTTCCTATCTTGCCACAACTGCCACAGCAAAAGCCCGCCGGCGGCCACAAGCCCCACCGACACCAACACCATCAACCATTGTGATAGCGCCCATTGTTCCACCGGCATTTGCATAAGCATTTGCACATTGTTATACACCATATATGCAATAACAACCGTCGTCCCCAAACGCCACGCTTTTCGCATTTACACTCTCCTCTTATTCACACCGGCAATTCATTCCTATTCGCTGTCTGCATTCGATGCGTCTTCTACAATACTCGTGTCACTTACAACGCTTGTATCCGTCTCATCTTGCGCCACACTATCGCCCTCTATCACCATAGATGACGTGAGCATCACCTCTGCCGTCATTTCTTCTTGCGCTTGTGTTTCTTGCACCTCTTCTTCTGCCGGCTCGTCCGGAACAAACTGTGTGTTCGGGCGCAATGCATATAGATAATACTCATTGCCGTCTCTGCGGAAGAAATAATCCATGTACTTCGACGGGTTATCAAAATCAGGTGTTGTAATCAGCTCATTGTTGCTTCCAAAATTGCTCACATATCCCATTGTTACGCGCAATATGCCACCGCTTAGTTCCTCTACCTCCACCACTGTACCCACATACTGTGCATTTAAGCCCGTTGCTGTGGCCGCATACATGTTGGTCTGCGGATCATACTCATAACTAAGCTGCTGCACTGGGTCGTCAAACGATTCGTGTACTAGCTTATATTCCGTGCCAAACAGCTCTGCCGCATATAAATCCATCTCTGCTGCCGGCACCAGTGGTTGGCCCAAATCGTTGTACTCCACTGCCTCATCCAGTTCATTTAGCACACCCCAAATAATTTCCTGTTTAATGGCATTGGGGTCTGCCTGTTCTAGCGATTCAAACGGAAGTTGGTCAAACCAAACCATTGGCATCAACAATTGCTCGTAATATTCGGTTTCGCTGGTGTCCACCACGCTACTCGTTTGCACGGTTTCTATTGCAAACTGAACAATGCTTACAACACCCACAACCATCAAAACAGACATGGCAACGCCCACCGCTTGGCGCAAACGTCTGCGCGAACGACGTGCTTTTTCCTCTTTTGATCTCCTAATGGCCTCTCTGTCCGGTTCACTTTTTTTAATCGGTTTGTTCTCGTTCGCCATGCTGTTCCTCTCTGGCTGTTCTTTTTTCTTTCTGCCGTTATTCGCGAATTTGCCCGCTTCCTTGAATCACATATTTATAACTTGTCAACTCATACAAGCCCATTGGCCCGCGTGCGCCCAATTTTTGTGTGGAAATGCCAATTTCGCAACCAAGGCCAAACTGCCCGCCATCTGTAAACCGCGTGGACGCATTCACATACACTGCTGCGCTGTCTACAAGGCTCGTAAAAAGTGCGGCCCTTTGTTTGTTTTGTGTAACAATCAAATCACTATGACCTGTGGAATGCACATTGATGTGTTCTATTGCATCATCTAAGCCATCCACAACAGCCACAGCCAAAATATAATCGTTGTATTCTGTATCAAAGTCTTCTTTTGTGGCCTGTTTTCCCTGCACAATTTCACGGGCACGGCTGTCAAGCCGAAGTTCCACCCCTGCATTTTGCAGCCGTTCTGCCGCCTTTGGCAAAAACACATCTGCCACATCACGATGCACAAGACATACCTCGGCTGAATTACAAACACTTGGCCTTTGCACTTTGGCATTAAAAAGCAACTGTTCTGCCATAGAAAGGTCTGCCTCTTTGTCCACATATACATGGCAAATGCCAGAGCCGGTTTCTATCACCGGCACCCCACGTGCCCCTTCCACCACAGCCTTAATCAGCCCTTTTCCGCCACGTGGAATCAATAAATCCACATAACCACGCGCTTCCATAAGAGCCTTTGCACTGTCGCGTGAGGTGTCTGCCACAAGTTGAACGGCATCTTGCGGCAAGCCTGCCTCCTGCAAGGCACGGCGCATCAGTTGGCTAAGCACCAAATTGGTGCGGATGGCTTCACTGCCACCGCGTAAAATACAAACATTGCCACTACGTAAACACAACACCGCTGCATCAGTTGTTACGTTCGGGCGGCTTTCGTAAATAATTGCCACCACACCCATGGGCACACGCACTTTTTCTATATCCATGCCATTTTCTGTTCGGTGACGCTGTTCCACCATTCCTAAGGGGCTTTTTAAGTTGCGCACCTCGCGCACACCGGCTGCCATTTCTTCAATGCGTTTTTCGGTAAGACGCAAACGGTCCAGCATCACATCGGCAATATTTCCACGCGCATTTTCTAAGTCCTCTGCATTCGCCTGCAAAATATCTTGCTTTGCGCTTAGCAAAGCGTTGGCAATGCGTTCCAGTGCATCGCTGCGCATTGACTCCTCTGTACGTGCGTATGCCTGCTTTGCACGCACAGCTGCTTGTAACATTGTTTGCATATCCATCATTGTGCACCCTTCTCTTTTGCAAAGGCAAAATATGTGCCAACCGGCTCTTCTTCCAGCACTTGATACAAGCATTCGGGGTTTTGGCCGTTTGTAATAACAAGATCAATGCCTTCTTTTTCTAACATTCTGGCCGCTTTAAGTTTTGTTACCATGCCGCCTGTTGAAAATTGCGTGCCACCACCGCCTGCACTCTCCATCAAAGAATCGCTTACTGTGTGCACCAACGGAATCAAGGCAGCGTCATCTTCTTTTCGTGGGTCGCCTGTATACAACCCATCAATATCTGTCAGCATCACCAAAAGGTCGGCGTTTGCCAAAATAGCCACCTCAGCACTCAGTGTGTCATTGTCTCCAATAACACCGCCTTCAAGCTCTGCCGTTGCCACACTATCGTTTTCATTTAGCACCGGAAT
Organism: uncultured Oscillospiraceae bacterium; assembly: GCA_964370195.1. Taxonomy (GTDB): domain Bacteria; phylum Bacillota; class Clostridia; order Oscillospirales; family Ruminococcaceae; genus JAAYCI01. The sequence continues at coordinate 93,610 of CAYJIH010000001.1, read as the reverse complement.
CACACCAAACTCCAAAAGCCGAAACAAGGTGGCCTCTAAGTTACGACGTCTGTCTGCGCTATGAATATCCTCTGCCGTTAACAAAATTTGTGCTGCCACATGGCCATGATGCACAAAATGCCTATCATAAATATGCATTAGCTCGCACTGGCCAACTGCCGCAGCTGCCTGGCGGCTTGGAATGTCTGTAGGGCGCTCTTTTAAACGAAGCTTCCCCACACCCATGGCAATGGCCGCCGAAGACACCACCAACATCTCATGCCCTGCATTTTGTAAATCTGCCAAAGTTTTGCACAAAAGCTCCATGCGGCGAATATTCAACTGGCCACTTTCATGGGTGATGGTGGACGTTCCAATTTTAACCACAACGCGCATCAAAGTTCCCTTTCTAAGCAACCCTTATTTGTTTTTGTAGTTTTTTCTGTGTACACTACAATTTGTATATTGCTTTTTGTATTTTTATCTGTTGCTATACATTTTGTTGTAATAATCACGATAGGAGCCACTCGTTACACTGTCAAGCCACTCACCATTGTCTAAATACCACTGGATGGTCAATTCGATGCCATCTTCAAAGCATGTATCCGGGCTCCAACCAAGCTCCCTGCGAATTTTTTCCGGGTCGATGCCATAGCGGCGGTCGTGGCCTTTGCGATCTGTTACGTATTTAATAAGGTCTTCGCTTACGGTGGCATCCACTTTGTCTTTGACAAGCCCAATCACTTTACGTACAATTTGAATGTTGGTGCGTTCATTGTGGCCACCCACATTGTATACTTCACCTATTTTATCGCAGCGCAACACCATATCGATGGCCTTGCAGTGGTCTTCTACATACAGCCAATCGCGCACATTTAGGCCGTCGCCATACACAGGTAAGTCCTTTTTATTGCAAGCATTGTGAATCATAAGTGGAATCAATTTTTCTGGGAACTGGAAAGGACCGTAGTTGTTCGAGCAACGCGTTAAGTTTACAGGCAAACCGTATGTATCGTGCCAGGCCATCACAAACAAATCAGCCGATGCCTTGCTGGCCGAATAAGGTGAATGTGGGCAAATGGGTGTTTCCTCTGTAAAGAACCCTGTATCACCCAGCGAGCCATATACTTCGTCTGTGCTTACTTGTAAAAACTTTACGCCAGCCTTGTAGCTACCATCCTCATTTTCCCATGCTTCACGTGCACAGTTGAGCAAATTAACCGTTCCCATTACGTTTGTCTTCGCAAAAATGTCTGGGTCCTCAATCGAACGGTCTACGTGGCTTTCGGCGGCAAAGTTAACAATCGCCTCAATATCATATGTTTCCATAAGGCGGCTAACAAGTGCCGTATCTCCAATGTCCCCTTGCATAAAGATATGACGTGCATCACCTTCAATATCGCGCAAGTTTTCCAAATTGCCGGCATATGTTAATTGGTCCAAGTTTACAATGCGTATATCTTCATATTTTTTCAACATATAGAGAACGTAATTCGAGCCGATGAACCCGGCGCCACCGGTAACCAAAATATTTTTCATAATCATACCGCCTTTTTATACTTAATGTTTATTGTTTGCAAGGCCAAAAACAGGCACTAAAGGTCTTCTACCTTTAACTCAGCTATATAAGGTGCCAATGCTTCTTGCCATGTGCGCATAGAATCGCCTATTGTGTTTTGCAACATCGTATGTTCCAATGCAGAATAGGCCGGGCGTGGAGCCGGACGTGGAAATTCTTCCGTTGTACACGGTGCCACCGTGCCGGGAAGGCCGGCGAGACGCACGCATTCTGCTGCCAAATCGTACCAAGAGCAAATGCCATTTCCCGTAACATGGTACAGGCCATACTCCTCGCTTGCTGCCATGCACAATAAATGATGCGCTAAGTCCTCGGCATTCGTTGGGTTCCCCACTTGGTCGTGTACCACTTTGATTTCGCCTTTGTCGCGCACAATTTTCAAAACCGTTTTCACAAAATTGCCACCTACACGGCCATACAGCCATGCTGTGCGCGCCACAAACCAGCGGCTACAAAATGCTTGTACATATTGTTCTCCCAGCAATTTGGTGCTTCCATACGCTGTGCGTGGGGCAGGTAAATCTGCTTCGTCAAACGGGCGCTCGGCCGCACCACTAAACACATAATCTGTAGATACATGCACAAGCTTTGCCCCTATTGCTTCGCACGCCATGGCCAAATTACGTGGTGCTAAGGCATTTGCCGCAAAGGCAAGGTCTCTTTCGCTTTCACACCGGTCCACCTGTGTAAACGCTGCACAGTTTATCACAACATCCGGCTGATATTTTTCTAGTAGTGCAAACACCGTTTCCTTGTTAGAAAGGTCGCCATCTTCTAAATCAATGCCCCAAACTTGCGCATCTTTTAATGTGGCCGGAATGGGCCCAAGTGCACTTTTTCCTTCTTTCAGTTGCAAAAGAAGCTCATTGCCCAATTGGCCTTTCGCCCCTGTGATTAGCAGTTTCATTTAAACCTCCAGCGACTTTCCCGGTGCAACGGTTTCCGCTATGTGGAACAAATATTGTCCATACTCCGTTTTTTCCAGCTGTTTTGCACTTTGTAGCAATTGTTCTTTTGAAATAAACGTTTGGCGATATGCAATTTCTTCAAGGCACGCAATGTATAAACCTTGGCGTGTTTGCACTGCCTCTACAAAGTTCGAGGCGTCTTGCATAGCGCGGTGGTTGCCGGTGTCTAGCCAGGCCATCCCACGGCCAAACAGTTCCACCTTTAATTCGCCCAGTTCTAAATACTTATTATTCACCGATGTGATTTCAATCTCTCCACGTGCTGATGGTTTTACATTTTTTGCAATATCCACCACACGGTTGTCGTAAAAATACAGGCCCGGCACTGCGTAATTGCTTTTGGGCTCGGCCGGTTTTTCCTCAATGGAAATAACATTTCCCTCACTGTCAAACTCCACCACGCCAAACTCACGCGGGTTTGCCACATGGTATCCAAACACAGTAGCACCGCTTTTGCGCGTAGCCGCGTTTTGCAAGCGCTGTGTAAAGCCATAGCCATAAAAAATATTGTCGCCAAGCACAAGGCAAACCGAATCGTCCCCAATAAATTCTTCGCCCACAATAAAAGCGTCGGCAAGGCCGCGTGGCTCTGTTTGCACTGCATAAGAGAACTTTACGCCCAAATTTTCACCTGTGCCAAATAAACGCTGGAACCCAGGCAAATCGTTTGGTGTAGAAATGATTAAAATTTCTTGAACACCTGCCAGCATCAAAGTGGATACCGGATAATAAATCATCGGTTTATCATAAATTGTAAGCATTTGTTTAGACACTGCTATTGTGGACGGATACAAACGTGTGCCCGCGCCTCCCGCTAATACAATCCCTTTCATTTCGTTCTCCTTCTACTTTGTATAATTTAGAGGCCCTTTTAAGAGCGTAAGCGCAAGCCCCATTTTCTAAAATAACGAAACATACTTTTTAGCTGCCACAAAAACTGCTTTGGTTTACGGTGTGCATCTCTGTGCCAAGCATGTAAAACATAAACCTGTGGCAAATACACAGCCCGCCCTTTTTGCAAGGCTTTTTGTGTGATGTCGGCATCTTCAACATACATAAAATAGCCCTCATCAAACCCGCCTATTTCCAAAAACACCTCTGTCCGTATTACAAAAAAGGAACCACTGCAAAACTCTATATCTTGCTGCTGTGTCAAGTCTCTATCCAGCATCAAGTATCTCTCTTCGTGGCGCTTTAAAAAAGAAAGTCCAAGTTGCCGTGCCAAAAGTGGCAATACTGCCGGTTTTCGCTTCGCTGTATACTGCGGCTCTTTGTTTGGAAATAAAAGCCGCGGCGAGGCAATCACCACATCCGGATGCTCATCCATCCAGTTTGCCATTTCTGTGATGGCTGCGGTTTCCAGCACAATATCCGGGTTTACCACCGCATGATACTTGCTTTTCAGCAGTGGCAAAACAACATTATGCCCCCCGCCAAACCCCTTGTTCTGCTCTTGGGCCAAGAGTATCGTCCCTTTGGGTACAGAAAGGTCTTTCAATGTTTGCAGCGCATGATCTGGCGAGGCATTGTCTACCACATAAATTTGCAGAGCTTCACCCTCTGTTTTTTCCAAACTATGCAGGCACTGCGCCGTTTCCTCTGCACCGCCATACTGCACAACACAGGCACTTAAGCGCTTTGCCATCACTCATTCTCGCCTTCAGTATCATCATTTTGTGTTTGTTCGTCCTCTTCTTGCTCATCATCCGCTGCGCTGGGCTCGTCCGTTTCCTCGGTATCTTCTATATCGTTTGATGCCTCTTGCTCGGCATCACCCTCTTCCACTTGTGATGTGTCATTTCCATCATCTTGTGTTGGCAGTGTAACCAAGGCCCCATCTTCCTCTATCTCTGGCGGTGGCACATATTTTATCGATAAGTTTGTATCGCCACTTGCGTTTCGCACCACTTCCAAAGCTCTTAATATCTGCGGGTCTGCCTCTAAGTTTGGCAAATACAAATTGACATTTTGATTATCCACATTCACCGGCACTTCTATATCCGGCACAACACCTATTTCATTAAACGAAACACCTTCGCCGGTTAACAGCTCTGCAATTGTTACAGAAATGGCCGAACCATCCGTTAACTGCTGCGGTGTACTTTGCATCATGCCCTGTCCTGCACTTGTCATTCCCACCACATCGGCGTCACACAAATCGCGCACCCCAAAAGCAAACAATTCTGCAGCCGCTGCTGTATCTTCGTTCACAAGCACTGTCATAGGCAAATCCACTTGTGTCTCATCACTGGAAGTGCCCAGTGCACGAATGGTGCCGTTTTTGGCAAGGCTTTGTGCAATGGTGCCGCGAGGGGCCAAATAATCCACCGCGTTATACATCTGCTGATAATCTCCACCCACATTGCCTCGTACATCAAACACAAGCCCTTGCACACCGTCATTCATCGCTTGCAGCACAGCCTCGCTAAGTTCCACACTTGTATTTTGTGCAAAAGATGTAATTTGTACATAGCCAAAATCACCCACTTCATGATATTCCACCGTGGGCTCTATATAGTTGCTTCTTTGTATTTCAAACATTTCATTTTCTGTTTGATTGTACACACACTCTAGCTGAACAGATGTGCCCTCTTCTCCTCGCAAAAGACGAAAAACAGCGTTTGTGTTCGCCAATGTTTTTACATCTGTATTGTCAATGCTCAGGATATATCCACCTTCACGCACACCGGCCGCTGCCGCAGGCGAATCCTCATACACACGCTCGATATAGTACAGGCCATCTGCACTTTTACTCACTTCCAAGCCCACATCCACACGTGTTCCATTTTCAAATTCTTGCAGTTCTGTATACTGTTGCTCGGTATAATAAACAGAGTATGGGTCTCCCGTGCCCAGCAAATACCCTTGCGCAAGCATATTACCCAAAACAACATCATCAATGGTGCCATAGTAATTGTTGCGCACATACGTATCTACTTCCAACAATTTATCAAACGTAGCTTGCTTTTCTGTAATTGACTGCACAGCACGATTAAAGTACTCTGTTGCCACAAGCCATGTAATGGCAAATGTTACCGTGATGGCGATTAAGGTGATTGTGAGTGCCACACCCACCGTTAGTTTTTTGGTCATTCATGCCTCCGTTGTGCCTTAGCCTTGCAAGTAATTCAATGGATTTTGGCGCCCACCGTTCGCGTGCACTTCAAAATGCAAGTGCGGCCCCGTAGAAAAACCAGTAGAGCCAATTAAAGCAATCGTTTGGCCAGTGGTTACCGGTGTGCCCACACTTACGAGGTTTTGCGAGTTGTGTGCATACAGCGTTTTTACACCATTTCCATGGTCTATCATCACATAATTTCCGTAGCTTGAATGGCTTGTAGATGTGATAACCACGCCATTGCCGGCCGCTAAAATTTCCGAGCCGGAACCGGCACCGATATCCATGCCCAAATGCCCATTTCCATTCGGGTCCGGCGCACCAAAATGACATGTGATACGATACGAAGACGGCACCGGCCAAATAAACACACCGCCCACATATTGGCTGCCATCGCCCGAAGAAGAACCACCCACACTTTGTGTGGCTGCCAGCATCGCTTCATACGCAATGCGGGCTGCTTCCACTTCATCTTCCTTCGCCTCATACGCCACTTCATGTGCAGCAGCCTCGGCCTCGGCCTGTGTGATTGCGGCATCTTGTGCAGCAATATTGTTTGCTAGCACCGCTGCATTGTTTTCAAGCTCTGCATATGTGTTGGTTAAATTTAATAGCATTGCATCAATTTCTGCTTGTTCTGCCTCTAAAACAGCGCGTTGCTCTGAAAGAAGTTGCAACAGCTCTGTATCATTTTGTGAGATACGCTGCAAAGCATCCACCACTTGCAACAGCTCTGAAAAACTATCTACCGTTAAGGCGCGCGACAAAACACTGGAATTATTCATTTGGTAAATAGCCACAAGCCGTTCTTGAAACAACTGGTCGTTTTCGTAAATAACTTGGCGTTGTTGCGCCACTTCCTCTTCTTTCCTCTGCAAAGTAAGTTCTGTTTGGGCAATTTCTTGTTGGTTTAGCTGAATCATTTCAGCCACCACTGCTTGCTCTTGCTCCAGTTGCACCATCACTTGCTCTGCTTGATCGGCACTCGCTTCAGCATTTTCAAGGGCGTCCTCAATGCCGGCCAACTCATCTTTCAGGCGTTCGTATTTTTCGGCTGCTGTTTCTGCATAGGTTGGCACCGATAAAGTAACCCCCATTGTTATAGCACAAAAAACAGCGCCAAGGCGCAACCGCCACGCTTTCCAAATCGTTCTTGCTCGTAAACCAACTTGCAACATGTGCCCTCTCCTTCGCAACGCCCTACATATATACTATAAAGAGAAAAGATGTCTAATTTATGAAACAATTACACTTTCAAATGTCTTCGTACACTTGTGGCAGTGCCAAACCCACCAATTAAGATGCCAAACAAGGCAAAGCCACCCACCACAAAATACCAAATACTCTCTAAAGAGTAGATATTGTCAATCAGGCTCATCACCCACACATTGTACATTTCTAAAAGGTAGCTATACGCAAAGAAATAGCCCGCACACACAACACCCGATGCCAAAAGGCCGGCAATAAGCCCTACCGTCATTCCTTCTACAAAAAAAGGAAAACGGATAAATGCATTCGTTGCACCCACATATTTCATAATGGAAATCTCTTTACGTCGTGCAAACACGGTAAGGCGGATGGTGTTGCTGATAACAATTACCGACACAACACCTAAAATAAGCACCAAACTTAACCCACCGTATGTTACAGCGTTGCTAATGGTAATGATAATGCCTGTTAAATCGCTTGGCACTTCTGTAAGCTCCACACCGGGCAGTGCGGCAAGCTCGGCATTTGTTTGACTGATAAAATTCAAATCATCCACAGTAACCAAAAATCGGGCCGGGAAGATTTGCTCATAATTCGTTAAAAGGTCGCCATAATCTTCCAGCCAAGTTTGCACTTGGGCAAAAGCATCTTGTTTTGAATTGTACTCTACTTCCAATACATTCGACATCGCCGCAATTTGCTCATGCATTGCCGCCGCCTGCTCGTCTGTCACCTCTGGCAATAGATACACCACAATTTCATTTTGATCGGCCATGTAGGCCACCAAACTGTTGATGTTTACAAACACAAGTGCGGCCACACCTGTGATAATCAGGCAAGCCGTTAACACACCTACAGAGGCAAACGTCATTAAGCGATTGGCCGCTAGGCTTTTCCAGCCCTGTTTCATTAAATATCGAAGTGAGGAAAACCTCATAAAGACGCACCTCCTCTCACCATCATAGCGTCATCCACCACTTCACCGTGGTCGATGGTGATAATGCGTTCAGAAAAACGCTGCGCAAGGTCATGTTCGTGCGTTACTACAACCACCGTGGTTCCCACCATGTTAATTGCCTTTAGCAATTCCATAATCTCCACAGAAAGCTCCGGGTCAATATTTCCGGTTGGCTCATCCGCAATAATGATGGGTGGCGAATGCACCAACGCACGCGCCAAAGCAACGCGTTGCTGTTCACCGCCGCTTAATTCGCCCGGTAAGCTACGCGCTTTGCTTGCAAGCCCTACAAGGTTTAACACATAGGGCACACGCTTTTTCACTTCCCTCTCGGGAATATTGGTTACACGCATGGCAAACGCCACATTTTCAAATGCTGTCATTGTGGGAATCAATCGGAAATCCTGAAACACCACGCCAAGACCACGACGCAAGTAAGGAATTTCACGCTGGGTCATTTTTGTAAGGTCTTTCCCGTTTACAACCACCTTACCAGACGTTGGCACTTCCTCGCGCAAAATCAATTTTAAGAATGTGCTTTTTCCTGCCCCCGAGTGCCCAAGCACGAACACAAATTCACCGCGGCGAATTTCCAAGTTCATATCGTGCAAAGCGGTTACACCACCGGGATATACTTTTTTTACATGAGACATGCCAATCATCACTTGATGGTTGGACTCAATTGGTTTTTTCGCCATTTGGAACCCCATTTTCCTATCTTATAATAGAGATGAAGGACTGTTGTGTTTACACAACAGTCCTATTTTACCACGTTTAATACGTTTTATCAATATCTTGCCGAGTTTGAATTTAAATACTTTTTCACCATCAACGCCACTTTAAACACTATGGCATCGTCGAATTCGCGCAAATCCAACCCTGTCAATTTCTTTATTTTTTCAAGGCGATACACCAAGGTATTGCGATGTACAAACAGGCCCCGGCTTGTTTCGCTTACGTTTAGGTTGTTTTCAAAAAAACGCTGAATGGTAAACAACGTTTCTTCATCCAGTGAATCGATGCCACCTTGGTTGAACACTTCTTTTAAAAACATTTCGCACAACGTTGTGGGCAGCTGATAGATGAGACGCGCAATACCGAGATGATTGTAGCTAATGGTTTGCTGGTCTGTATCAAACACTTTCCCCACTTCTAACGCAATTTGTGCCTCTTTAAAACTGGCCGATAAATCTTTAATGTTGCCAATCGGTGTTCCAATACCCACCACTGTTTTAATATAATGCTCGCCATTCAATGTGTCTACAATAGAAGCCGCCAGTTTTTCCACATCTTTTTCATCAATGCCACGTCGAATTTCCTTCACAAGCACGGTGTCTGTTTCGCTGGAATTAAACACAAAATCCTTTTGTTTATCCGGAAACAAGCCACTTACCACTTCATAAGCCGATATTTGTGTGCCACCCACCACACGAATCAGCAACACAACACGTGCTACATCCGTGGCAAAACGCAACTCACGCGCTTTGGCAAAAATATCGCCAGGCAAAATATTTTCCAGCACCACATTTTTGATAAAATTTGATTTATCAAACTTTTCATCGTGGTAACGTAAAATATTTTGAAAGCTGCATGTTAAAAGGGCCAGCACCTTTTCGGCCTGCTCGTCGTTTGCTTTTACAAAAACCGCAAACATATCCCCTTGGCCAGAGGAAAAACGCTGATATTGAACGCCCTCTTTAACAAAGCTTTCCTCTGTTGTCTCTAGCCACTCGGCCACGCCCTCATGTAGATCCCCTATGCAAACGGCATCTGTGCTGGAAATTGCAACACCTTCTCCATTCACTACCCCAGCCACAACACCAATTACATCCTTCATTTGGTACAAAACGTCCTGAAATACCTTATTCGCCATTCCATTTTCCCCTTCCATTTCACAAAGCAGGCACACTTTGTAGGGTTGAACAAAACTGACAATCTGTTAATATCCATTTTACACAATCGAATCAGCTTTTGCAACAGTTTTATACAAAAAAACCCTCTTGTTCTTGTGTAATTTTTATCCCGTATCCGTTTTTCAATTTTATTACAAAAATACAAGTTGACACTTTTATCTGTTCAAACGTTATTTTTATCTTTTGCCCCTCGATACTCATTCAAAAAAATCTCATCCTTCACCTCAAGATCCCGCACACCTGCTAAGGATTCCACGTGGTGCGTAAGCTCATGAAGCAACAAGGTACGCAAGCCATCTTTCTGCTCTTTTAAGCTACTTCTCGCATAAACACGTACAAAAGAACCGTAAAAAACTTGAATATATCGTCCAAGACCGTAAGGGTCATGATTATATTGCCCCAAAATATACAAATCGTTTCCTTTTGCATGAGGAGACAAACACGTTTTACGTAGCAATACAACGCCCCCATTTAGTCCGTCAAACAATTCTTGGGGGATACTGTCTGCCACTTCGTCCAGCCATTCGCTCACCTCGTCGAAAGTCAGCGTCTTTTTCTCGCTCTCCGCCATATAAACACGCCTCCTTTACCGGTTTATGCTCTCTATCACCTACATACGCTCAGGCACAGTTACCTTCAGCATGTTCAAGCCGTTTGCAAGCACAATTTGCACCGCTTTGCACAGCCCAAGGCGCGCTTGCTGCAAATTGTCTTCCTCACCTTTTAAGCGGCACTCTGTATAAAAACGGTGGAACGCCGTAGCCGTGTCTACAAGATAGCGTGTAACACGCGCAGGGTCACTATTTTCCGCAGCCGCACGCACTTCTGAAGGGAAAGCCGCCACAAGCCACAGCAGTGCTTTTTCCTTCTCTTGCTGCAACAAATGGGCATTGCCAAACGCTTTTTCCTCATCATACTGCACGCCATCTTCGGCCAACGCCCGTAGAATCGAACAAATCCGCGCATGTGCATATTGAACATAATACACAGGGTTGTCCGAGTCTTCGCTCACCGCCAAATCCAAATCGAATTCAATGGTAGAGCCCGGCTCGCGCAAATTGAAAAAGAACCGTGCGGAATCAATGGGCACTTCATCTAATAAATCCGTTAACGTAATGGCCTTCCCTGTTCTTTTGCTCATACGCACAGGCTCGCCATCGCGCACAAGACGCACAAATTGCATCAGCACCACCTCTAGGCGGTCTGCCTGCAATCCCAATGCCTCCATAGCACCTTTCATGCGGGCCACATGGCCATGATGATCTGCACCCCAAATATCGATAGCGCGTGTGAACCCACGCTCAAACTTGTCTGCATGGTATGCAATATCGGCCGCAAAATAAGTGGGGATGCCATTTGCACGCACCAGCACCTCATCTTTTTCTCCACCAAATTGTGTGGCCTTATACCAAATAGCGCCCTCACTCTCGTATGCCATGCCACGCTCTTGCAGTGTTTGAATAACACGCTGCACAGCCCCACTATCGTGCAAAGAGGACTCACTGAACCACACGTCATACTTCACGCGGTATTTTGCAAGGTCTGTTTTAAGCGCTTCAATATTTTTAGGCAGCGCATAGGCAACCAATGCTTCGCGACGCTCATCTTCGGTTTTATCTTGCAAATCGGCTCCATGCAAATCGTAATATGCTTTTGCACTTACACGGATATCATCGCCCTGATAGCCATCTTCCGGGAACTGCACGGCCTCTTCGCCCAGCAAAATTTGCATGTACCGTGCCGATAAACTTGCACCAAATTTTTGAATTTGGTTGCCCGCATCATTGATGTAAAACTCACGGCACACCTCATAGCCCGCCATGGAAAGTGCCTCTGCCAAACAATCGCCCAAAGCTGCACCGCGCGCATTGCCAAGATGCATGGGGCCCGTTGGGTTTGCCGATACAAATTCCACATTTACGCGTTGGCCTTTCCCCACATCTGTGCAGCCATATTCTGTGCCATTTATGCAAGCCGCCATCAGCAAACTGCCATTTACTTCCACAAACAAATTGATAAAGCCCGGCCCTGCCACCTCTGCTTTCACAAAAATGCCCTCTAACGAAAGGTGCGAAACAATAATTTCGGCAATCTTTCGTGGCGGAAGACGAAACACCTTTGCAGATACCATGGCTAAATTTGCCGCAAGGTCGCCATGGGTAGCATCATTTGGCACCTCTACAACAAAAGGCGGTAACGTTTCATCTGCAAGCTCTCCCGCTTGCACGGCCTTTTGCACCGCTTGCTCCAAAAGAGCTTTCACCTCTTGTTTTAAGGTGTCCATCATGTCGATATGACGAAATACCTGTGCTCGCTTTGTTGTAAAATCCGGTTGTGTATTGTCGATTTTTTCTGTAAAACAGGACATCAATTGGCCTCCTGAATAGTAATTTTCACGGTATTGTGCGAAAGATGAACATCGCCTGTGTCAAGATTATAGCTAAACGTAACATCCCCGCCCTGTTCGGTTAAATGGCTAACAATATCATCGGCCGCAACGCCAAGGCTAATAGAGCCCGCGCCACTGTCGTAGTGACAAACATGGCGTTTGCCACGCTCAATCACCAACTGGCTTGGCATTGTTCCATTTCGAAGCATCGAAACTTTATCACTACTCTCCACTTGCACAGTGGTTACATTTCCGGCATACCCCGTTGCCGATGTCTCCTCGTAAATGATAAAATAACTGCCATCTTTATAAACAAAATTTCCTCTTGTCGTTAAATTCACTGTATCCACATCGCCAGACAGGTTCATCTTTCCTTCAATTTTAATCCAGAAATTATCTGTCATCTTCGTTTCCCTTTCATTTGAGCACCTGTGTCAATTCGTAACGTTCAATCGAAATTTTCTTCGCCACAGTCGTTTTCATTTCCTCTAAAAACACCGAGGCTAGGGCATTGAAACGTTCGGGCTCGTCACTGACAAAATAACTCACGGTTCCATCTGTTGTGCGCGGGTTCAAAATTCCCTCTTCGCTCATATGTCGCTGCATGGCCAATGCCGCCTCGCGCCCCGGGTCGATGAGCGTTACGGCAGAGCCAAACTGCTTTTGCAACATCCCCATCATTAAAGGATAATGCGTACAACCTAAAATCACCACGTCTACATCGGCTTCTTTTACAGGACCAAGATATTCTTCGGCCGCCAGTTGCGCCATTGCATCGTCTTCGGCAAAATGGCCGTTTTCCACCAGTGGAACAAATAGCGGGCACGCCACTGCCACACTTTGGATCTGTCCATTTAATGCTTGCAACTCTTTTTGATAACTGGCCGAGCGGATGGTGGCCTCTGTGCCTAAAACACCAATGCGCCCTGTTTTGCTGGCGCTGGCTGCAGCAAGAGCCGCCGCTTGCACCACACCGGTATATTCCACCGGCAAGGCAGCGCCCTCCTCTTTCGAAAAAGTGCTGCTTACCGTGCCACATGCCGCAATAATGGTTTTAACGTTTTGAGACAGTAAGAACGCCAAATCTTGTCGTGCATATTTTAAAATGGTTTCACGTCCGCGTGTTCCGTATGGCACGCGTCCTGTATCACCAAAGTATACAATGTCCTCTCCCGGTAGCAATTTTCGAAGTTCGCGCACAGTGGTTAGGCCCCCAAGGCCCGAATCAAACACACCAATCGGTGCTTTTGCGTCACATGTCATTCTAGCCCTCCGCACGTTCCAAAGCATGCTGCACCAATTGGTGGCAAAGCTCGGAAAACGAAAGACCACTGTGTTCCATCAGTTTCGGATACATGCTAATGGTGGTAAACCCCGGCATTGTGTTGATTTCGTTTAAAAGAACTCGGCCTGTGCCATGTTCCACAAAAAAATCCACACGCGCAAGGCCAGCACACCCAAGCGCACGATATGCTTTTTTCGCTAGTTCGCGCACTTCTTCTTGTTTTTCTTCACTCAGCTGTGCCGGTATCAAAAGTTTGCTTGCATCGCCGCTTTTGTATTTCGCTTCATAGTCATAACTTTCGTTGCAACTACATATTTCGCCCGGTGCGGAAACAAGCAAGCTATCATTTCCCAAAACAGCGCATTCTATCTCTTGTCCGTCAACAAATTGTTCAAACAACAACATCTTATCGTGCGCACTGGCCACTTTAATTGCCGTTTGCAGTTCTTCCGGCGTTTTTGCTTTGCTAATGCCCACACTGGAACCACTAACCGACGGCTTCACAAACACCGGAAACTGCAATTTTTGCAACATTTCGTTTAAAAATGTATCAAAATCTTTCAGCTCCCTGCGCCGCACCGCCATCCACGGCGTATGGGCAATGCCCGCTTGCTCAAACAAACAAATTGCTGTCACTTTATCCATGCACGCCGCGCTACTAAGCACATCACAGCCCACATACGGAATACCCGCCAATTCCAAAAGCCCTTGCACGGTTCCGTCTTCTCCATTACGACCATGCAGCGCCGGTATCACCACATCTAACTTTACCACATCCAACGTATCCCCGTGGCTTATTAAGAGGCCGTGCGTCACTCTATCCGGCGAAAGAATCGCCGGCACATTGTCGGGATGTTTATCCCACTGCGCACTGCGCATCTCATCCGTGCTTCCCGGATATAAAAGCCAGCGCCCTCGCTTTGTAATACCAATTTTATATACTTCATACAGCTCTTCACTCAGATGCTCTGCAATGGCGGCTCCCGAAATACAGGAGATTTCATACTCAGAAGAAACACCACCAAACAACACCGCCACTCTTGTTTTAGACATGATTACTTCCTTTCTCCCCTATTATCGTCGCCCCAAAAAACAAACTGTCACATATCAACTTCACAAACCTCGTTACTCTCTCGTGCGTTTTTCGCCAAAATAACCAAGACCCAATGCGTTCGGCCCTGTATTAGTAGATACAGCCGCCCCAAGCTTAAAAAACCCAAGTGGTTTTTGTTTCCATTCTTTTTCGCACAACGCCGCCAATTCTTTCATGTATGTTTCATTTGTGCCTGCAATAATATAAGGCGACCCCTCTTCGCAATGCTCTTTCATATATTCAAACATAGCCGGCACCACAAGTTTGTCTCCACGCACTTTTTTTTGCACTTTGCTTTCGCCATCTATGAGTGTGAACACAGGCCGCAACCCTAGCAATTCGCCGGCAAAAGCAGCCGCAGCGTTCACCCTGCCACTCTTTTTTAAGAAACGCAGACTATATGCGCCCAGCACCACTTCCATTTTAGAAAAAACATCTTCTAACCACAGCACTACATCGCGCATTTCGGCACCATTTTGTAATTTGAATGCTGCCTGCGCCACAAACCAACCAAAAGGAGCAGAATACGTGTGGCTATCTACTGTCCAAATTTCCATTTCACTATTCGGACATTCCTCTTTGAACTCCTGCGCTGCCATTTGCGCCGCAAAAAATGTGTTGGACCCACTTGAATTGATGCTAACATACAAAACCTGCTTTATGCCCGCCTCATCATATTCTTTAAACTTTTCCAGAAACCGCAAACTTGTAATGTGCGCCGTTGCCGGTATGCCTTCGCATGATTCCAGCATTTTATAATATTCTTCCGGCGTAAAGTCGATGCGCTCCCAGTAGCTTTTTCCATCCATTGTAATTTGAAATGGAAGGATGTCCACGCCACTCTCTTGCTCTAATTCTTTTGTTAAATCACAAGATGAATCTGTTAAAACCGCAAATGTTTTTTTCTTCATACAAATTGTCCTTTACACCCTTTCGTAACTGTTCAAATATCTATGCAATTTGCCAGCATTCCTTTGCTTTCCAAGCCTTCAAAATCCCACTGGCGCAATACTTCATACGCACCCACTGCAACAGCATTCGATAAATTCAAACTTCGCAGTTCGCCACGCATTGGCAAACGCACACAGCTTTCTGTTTGCTGTTTCAACAGCTCCACCGGCAAGCCGGCATCCTCGCGCCCAAACACAAGGCAACACCCCTTTGGGTAACGCACATCTGCGTGGCGGTGTGCTGCTTTTGTTGTAAAAAAATAACAAGGCCCCGGTGCTTGCTGCAAAAACGCCTGCAAATTGTCGTGATAACGAATATCCAATTGGTTCCAATAATCAAGCCCTGCACGTTTTAACTTTGCATCCGTAACGGTGAACCCCATCGGCTTTACAAGGTGCAGCACCGCCCCTGTGCACGCGCATGTACGTGCAATGTTCCCTGTGTTTTGCGGTATTTGCGGCTCCACAAGCACAATATGCAAAGGCAAAGTGCTTATATTTATTTCGCTCATCTGTGCCGCTCCTTTTCCACTGCATTGCTTAATTGTGGCAAAAGTGGCTCATACCATATCCCCTGGCGCACAGCACCACCACCCTCTACCGTGTTTCGCAAGGCCTTTGCTATAAAGCCGCCTGCGGTTTTTGCCGCTGCTTGTAAGTCAAAACCTCGCAATATCAGCGCTGTTACTGCCGAGGTAAACAAATCTCCCGTGCCGGGAAAACTGCCCGGTTGACGGTCAATTTCCAAAGAAAATGCTTCGCCCTCTGCTGCAACGCACCCCAGCATTGCAAGGCCGTCTTTTTTTTGGGGCACGCTCGTCACAAGCGCCGACACACCACAATTCAGCCAATATTTTAAACTTTCCTCTGCTTCTTTATCTGTCCAGTTTTTTGGGTTTTCCCCCATCATCAAGGCACTTTCTGTAATGTTTGGTGTAATGAGATTGGCGCGCTTGCATAAGCCGCGCATACTACTCACTGTTTCTTCCGTAATGCCCGCATATAAAACGCCGTCTTCCCCCACGGCCGGGTCTACCACCACAAAACTATCCGAATAATAGCTTAAAGCACGCTCCGCCAAAGAAAACTGGCCCGGGCTGTTCATATAGCCGATATAAATAGCATCAAAATGTGTGTTTTCCTCTATAATATGTTCAAGTGCGCGCTGGCCAAACTCTGCCAAATCCTGCACTTGAACATTTTCAAAACCACCCGTGTGCGTAGAAAGCACCGATGCGGGAAAAGGGCAACATTGCACGCCACACGACGCCAACACACTGGGCACACAAGCAAGGCTTGCTCTGCCCACAATCGAAAGATCCATTATGCAAAGCACACGCTTTGGCATCTCCATGCCGTTTCTCCCCTCCCCACGTAAACATCGTTTATCTTGTATTTAATTCAATTATACCCTTTGTGGCAGGCAAATTGCAAGCATTGTCCTTTGATATAAAGAAAAGGGCAGGGTGTGCACTTGCCCAAAACACCCCTGCTCTTTTTGTTTGATTTGCCTTTTTTACTGCGTTTTTGTTGCACCGCCTTTATCCTTACAACGTTTATCCGCCAAACGGGTTTCGAACCAGAACATCGCGCCTTCACCTTCTTTACTCTCCACCCCATACGAAAAACCACTTGCAATAAAGATGGCCTTTGTAATGGACAAGCCTAGCCCTGTTCCCGGTTTTCCCGCATCTTTTCTGCTTCGATAATACTTATCAAACAAATGTGGTAAATCTGTTTCACTAATGCCATTCCCATGGTCAACCACTTCCACTCTGGCGCAATTTTCCGGTGTTTTAAATACACGTAGACCAATATAGCCATCTTCGCCAATATGTTTCAAGGCATTTCCAAGCAAATTGTGTAGCGCACGTTGCAGTAGCCCCGGGTCTGCCGTGATGTCCAATGGCTCGGCGCCCTCAAACACAAAATGATAATTTTCCTGTTGCCCGGCCGCTTCATAGCGCTCGCCCACTTCTTCACAAAGCTGCGTCAAATCAAAACAAACCGGCTCATATTTTTCCACACCGCTCGACACACGCGAAAGCTCAAGCACATTGTTCACAAGTGCGCTCAGGCGGTTGCTTTCCTCCACAATCACCGTCAGCTGTTCTGTGCGTTTTTTGGCATCATCGCCCGTTAAATCGCGCAATGTTTCAGCATATCCCTTAATCAACGTAAGCGGTGTGCGCAAATCATGGCTTACATTCGCGTACAAATCTCGCTGCAACTCATATGAGCGTTGTACCTCTTCTGCCATATGGTTAAAATCTGTAGAAAGACGCGCTATTTCATCGCTCCCCCGCACTTGTACACGAGCATCATAATTGCCTTTTGTCACTTCCTGCGTTGCCGCAGACAACCTTCTTAGCGGTTTTGTAAACCAAAAGCTAAACACACCCGCCAATAGCACGGCAATCAGCACCATCAAAAGCCCCACAAACAGCATCAAATCTTTCAACACCTCAGTGGCCTGTGGCACACGCTCAAGACCCACTGTAAGAACAACGGCAATATCGCCACTGTCTGTCGTTTGCCCTCGAATCATCTGCATATCTGTTGCAATATCACAGCTTCCGTTTGTAAACACGTCTTGCCTTATCGCGCGTACAAGCTCCCCATTGGGGCCCCCCTCTTCCCCCAGCATCCCACTTTGGTTGTGCAGCACGCAAAACGATGTGGAATTTTCCTGCAGAAAAATGTTGTTGTAATTTTCATTCGATACATCAATGCATACATCATCAATATTCAGGCGCCCATTTTCAATTTCTTCGTTTAACAATGCAATGCTTTCCGGCGATAAGCTTTGCACCACGCCCTCTTTTGTAAAGTAGTAACCAACAATAGGCACGCCCTCTTTTTCGGCCTCATTGAGCACCGACATAAACGTGTTTAATGTTCTGTTAAGCTCGGCATGAATGGACATGTTATATGCCGGCTGTAAAAATTGCACAGCAAACAACCAAAACAAAACAATCAGCACAAGGCTTACCAGCACCACAAAAAACGTTAGCTTCCGCCGAATACTTCCGGCTAGCCAACTTCTCAATTGAAGCGGATTTTTCAAACGTTTGCCTCCGGGTCGAATTTATAACCAACACCCCACACGGTTACAATGCAATTGCGGTAAGCGCCTAAATGGCTACGCAGCATTTTAACGTGGGTGTCCACCGTTCTGTCTTCTCCAATATAATCGTAATTCCACACTTTTTGCAGAATTTTTTCCCTCGAAAGTGCAATGCCTCGGTTCGCTGCCAAAAACACAAGCAAATCGAATTCCTTTGGTGTCAGCTCCGCCATGGCATCATCAATTTTCACCGTATGAGATACCGTATCGATGGAAAGGCCACCAAACACATAGCTTTCCCCATCCACCTTCTCTTTAGGCAATGTACGTGCCAAAACAGCTTTAACACGCGCCACAAGCTCTCTTGGGGAAAAAGGCTTCACCACATAATCATCAGCTCCACCTTCCAGCCCGGCCACACGGTCATACTCTTCCCCGCGGGCCGTTAGCATAATCACCGGCACTTCCAATTTTCTTTGGCGAATTTCGCGCAAAACACTCATACCATCCATAAAAGGCATCATGATATCCAGCAGTACTAAGTCAATACCACCGTTTTGCACACTCACCAATGCCGCAGAGCCATCTGGCGCTTCCTCCACTTGATACCCTTCGTGCGTAAGATGCTCACGAATCAGTTCACGAATCCTCGGTTCATCGTCTGCAATCAATACTTTAATCATCCTGACACCTCCAAAAACGTTTACGCCACTGCCCCAAAGCACGCCATCCATCTGTACTAAGGGCACTGTGCACAAATTGCCTTTTCTATTCTCTGTTTATTGTATCATAAATGGGGGGTATGTTGTAAATGTGAAAACGGGCGAATTTTGCGATGTATATATTTTTTTATTTGAAGCTATTGCCAAAACAGGGTATACTTTAATAAGCAGCCGCTACAAACATTACGGAGGTTTTTAGATGTTGTTCACGCTTTTTGTTTTTCTATGCGCCGTTTCTCTACTGTTTATTTTTCTCCTTGTGCCCGGCGAGAGCACCTTCGAGCAGCGCAAGCCTTTTCAGGGAACAAACATTGCCCACCGAGGGCTTCATAAAAAAAATCAATCCGTTCCCGAAAACAGCTTGGCCGCTTTCACAGCTGCCATGGATGCCGGCTATGGTATCGAGCTGGATTTGCGCCTTTTGGCCGATGGAGAAGTGGCCGTGTTTCACGATGAAACATTAGAGCGCGCCTGCCACCTTCCCACCGTTTTAGAAACACAAGCTGCCCAAGAGCTACAAACGCTTACTTTATTTGATACCACACAAAAAATACCCCTTTTACAAGACGTGCTTGCTTTAGTGGATGGAAAGGTGCCCCTGCTTTTAGAGCTAAAGCCCGGACGCGACTATAAAGCCCTTTGTGAAAATACATGGAAAATTTTGCGCTTATACGACGGAGATATTGCCATAGAAAGTTTTGACCCACGCATTGTGCGTTGGTTTAAAAAAAATGTGCCCGGTGTACTTCGTGGGCAACTAAGCGCCCCCCTAAAAAGCCTTGGCAAAACACCGCAAGCATTGGCTGTTTCTTGGCTGTTTGTAAATTTTCTGGGGCGCCCACATTTTATCGCCTACCAAAAAGGCCCTCGCCCATTTACAGTATGGCTTGTTGGCCTAATTTCTATGCGTGTTTGCTGGACTGTGCATGAAAACGACCCCCTTCTTATGTTGCAAGAAAACAACGAGGCTTTAATTTTCGAATATTACGAACCAGAACCATTTTATAAAGAATACTAAAATCAAAAAAACGCCAAACCAAGCGCACGCACCTATGCTATGGAACTACAGTGATATTTCGTGTCCGCCGATGCAATTTGTGCTGTATTAAAAGAAGTGAGGGCCTCAGCCGTAAGCTGAAGCCCTCACTTTTTTCTCATTCTCTATTCGTGGCCTTCACAACCACAATCGCATACATCAATTTCAAGCTCAATTTTTTCGCCACAATCTGGGCAAATCACATCACCACTGCACAATACATCTTCGTCCAGCTCCACGGTTTCGCCACAATTTGGGCAAGAAATTTCATAAATGTCATCCGGCATGCCGTCCATAACGCCATACATTTCACTTTCTACCATGCCCAGGTCTTCGTCCAGCTCTTCAAATGCATCGTACAGCTGTACCAAGTCTGCACCAATGTTATCCACGTCACTGGCCATCTCGGAAACCAGTTCCAGTAACTCTTTAATAACACGCGCTTCTTTTTTATCGGCCTCTAGGTCCAATCCCTCTGCCAAACCTTTGATGTATGCTGCTTTCTCTGTTAGATTCATAAACGATCCTCCTTAGCTTCTCTTTCACTCACACGTATGCGTATTCAATCTTTTTGTTGCGGTTTTGAAAAAACTTTGCGCCTTTCTTATGCACGCTCCATATACTCGCCGGTTCGTGTATCAATACGAATCAACTCGCCCTCGTTGATAAACAACGGCACGCGTACTTCTGCGCCTGTTTCTAGTGTTGCCGGCTTCAATGTATTTGTTGCTGTATTGCCTTTCATGCCGGGCTCTGTTTGTGTAATTTGCAACACAACAAAGTTTGGCACATCCACACCAAATACGTTGCCTTTATAACTTAGCACCAGCACATTTTCGTTTTCTTTTACAAATTTAAACGCATCCGACAAATCGCTCTTATTCAGCGGTGTTTGCTCGTATGTTTCTGTGTCCATAAAGTAGTAAAGGCCACTATCTTCATAAAGATATTGCATCTCTCTGCGCTCAATTTGTGCCGATGGAAATTTATCCGACGGGTTGTATGTTGTCTCTGTAACAGCACCGGTCATCACATTTCTTGTTTTTGTGCGTACAAATGCAGAACCTTTACCAGGTTTTACATGCTGAAATTCCACCACTTGCAAAACTTGGCCGTCTTGCTCAAATGTGGCACCATTGCGAAAATCGCCGGCTGAAATCATGTTCATTCCTCCAAAAGGCGGATAGCCGCCTCACTTAATTTTTTTGTACCAATTTCATTTTATCTGATACGTGCATTCTTTTCAAGGCTTTTCACCGATTTGCACTCAAATGAGCACAAACAACTTATAAAATCATTAGCCGCTTTTCAATCATGGGCAAAACCGTGCATCCCTCTTCGCCCACAACCACTGTATCCTCAATGCGGCAGCCAAACTTTCCCTGCAGATATATCCCCGGCTCCACTGTCACCACCATGCCTGCCTTTACTACCTGCCGACACAACGGAGACAACCGTGGTTCTTCATGAATTTCAACACCAACCGCATGACCAAGACCATGGCCAAAAAACGCCCCATAGCCGGCCTTTTGGATGATATCTCTCGCCACCTTATCCACATCACAACAAACAAGGCCACTGCGCAAAGCCGACACGGCCGCAAGCTGTGCTTGCAACACAACATCGTATACTTCTTTTTGCTCTGCACTCGGTTCCCCTAGGGCGACAGTGCGTGTCATATCACTGCAATAACCGCGATATTTCGCACCAAAATCCATTGTGATAAAATCCCCACACTTCAATTTTGTTTCGCCGGGCCGTCCATGCGGCAAACTTGTGTTGGCACCTGTCAATACAATGGTATCAAACGCCACTTGCTCTGCTGTATTGCTTCGCAAAAAACGTTCCATTTCAAGCATCAATTCAAATTCTGTAACATCCGGCACAATCTTTGGCAAAATATGCTGAAAACAGGCATCATTCACCGCTTGCGCCTTGCGAATTCTATCCAGCTCTTCTTGGTCTTTCACCGCCCGAAGATGTCCAATCGCCTCACTGAGCACTTTTGTGTCATCTAACGTATACGCTTCGAGTTTTTCTTTCAACATGCCAAACTGTGCCAGCGAAATTTGCTGCTCAATGGATATTTTTCGCACACCGGCTTTCGTCAGCAACTCAGAAAGTTGTGTGTACAGATTTTTTTGTAAGCACACCTCTGCCGATTGCACATGCCGCTGTGCGCTTTCATAGTAACGCGCATCCACAATAAAATAGCAACCTGTTGGCAAAATAAGCAATGTTCCCGCATCGTCCGAATCAAAATCCAAAAAATAAAATCGGTTGCTTCTTGTTTGAATCAATGCTGCTTCAAAATCATGCGGCAACGTCGAAATTAAACGCTTTATACGTGTATCGCCCATTTTATTTCCCCTTGCATCCGTTCCACAGCGGCCTTTATTGCTATGCTAAAGCAACATAAAAACACCGGTTCGCCACATGCCTTAATATAACGTTCCACCATTGCGGAAATATTTTGCCAAAAAAGGAACTTCCAATTTTCTTTTTAACACGATGCTCCATTTTGTGTCTTCGGCCAACGGCTTTACCAAAAACACACGCACCCCTGAAAAACGGCCCGCTAGGCCATCTGTGAAAATTTGATCTCCTACCAGTGCAATTTGCCTGCGAGGCAACCCCCAGCGTTTTTTCGCGGCAAAAAGCCACCGCGGCGACGGCTTGCAACAAAAACATGCATACGGCAATTCAACGCTATCTGCAAAAGGCGCCACACGCTTTGACACATTGTTGCTCGCAAGCATCAATAAAATGCCCTCACGCTGCATTTCCTCAAGCCATTGCAAAATTTCTTCGCGTACATGCTGGCTATCATGCTCGGTCAGCGTGTTATCTACATCCAACGCCAACGCTTTAATGCCGAGCTTTTTTAAAAAGGTCGGCCGAATATGGGTTACGTCCTTAAAATAATAATCCGGCGTCAGCACGCGCAAAAAAATCCCTCCTATGGGTTTTCAACAAAATGGGCGGACTCCGATGGAGCCCGCCTAGGTATTGCTTCTTGCCCTATTCTATCGAAAGTTATTTAAACTTGCGTTTGCGGGCAGCTTCGGACTTTTTCTTGCGTTTTACCGATGGTTTTTCGTAAGCTTCGCGTTTGCGAACCTCCGCCAAAACACCCGATTTTGCACAAGAACGCTTAAAACGGCGCAGTGCGCTGTCCAGCGATTCATTGTCCTTCACTCTAATTTCCGACATCTTTGTCCCTCCCTAATGCCGAAGCAGGAGTAAAAGGCTAGACCTTTAGCCTCTGCATCAAACAGCCTCTGCATTTGAAGGCCATTTTTCTAATGCATGGATATTATACACTGTTTATGTAAAGGGTGTCAAGCGAACGAAACATAAAGTGTGAAAAATTACCCATTCAAGTGTTTGGCACATCAGCAAAAACAGCAACTTTCTCTCAACATTTCGCCACCTTTGCTTCCTACTCACTATCTTGATTTTCTCATTTAATTTCACACCCAAAATTCACCAACCTGAAGTTTATGTGCATTTTTAGCAATCAAACTTACTTTTTAATATATAATTTTGTTTATTCGTCTGTTTCATTATTTGACTCGTCATATATCAAGACATAATAATATAATATGCATTTTCCTTATTTCTATCAAACACTATACACCTTTTGCCCTCCACCAAATTTAATTGTATCAAATTTTGTTGCATCCAAATCCCCTCCCATGCCCAAGTGCATATTGCAAGCAAGCAAGTTACAAAAACCATTTGCTCTGCATTTCCTCCATTTATGGGTACGGCTCCATTTCCCAGAAATTTCATTTGCCTTTTTTTCCACGATACACTATAATGTAAATGTAAATGAAGCTATCTCTATCATTATGATTATCACCCTTTTAGAAAGGAGGAGCATGATGCAAACAGCATGGATTGTATGGCTGGTTTTAACTTTCGCATTTGTTATCATCGAAACTTCCACCAGTGCCTTGGTTAGCATTTGGTTTTGTGCCGGATCTGTTGTCGCTTTGGTATTTTCCTTCTTTTTCCCCACCGTATTCTTTGGGCAAATTTTGGTATTCGCCATTGTTAGCGTAGCATGTCTCCTACTTCTTCGCCCCATCGCCCACGCGCGTGTAAAACTGCCTGTCACACCCACGAACGCAGACATCAACATCGGAAAGATCGCTCATGTCATCACAGAAATCCAGCCGGATCAAAACGGACGTGTCCATGTGGATGGGCTAGATTGGTCGGCTCGTTCAGACACTGTACTTCCTGTGGGTGCACGCTGCCGTGTTGTTGCTTTAGACGGTGTTAAGTTGGTGGTAGACCCATTGCCGGATTCTACTTCGCTATAGTTTTCCAATCATCACACTACCGGGAGGACATCTATGCTCATCATTATTGCTGCTTTAATCTTACTTGCACTGCTTATTATATTTTCCAACGTGAAAATTGTACCTCAATCAAAATGTTATGTTGTAGAGCGTATGGGTGTTTATTTCGCCACTTGGCAAGCCGGATTACACATAAAGCTTCCGTTTTTAGACAGAGTTGCAAAAAAGGTTTCTTTAAAGGAGCAAGTAGTCGACTTCCGCCCACAACCTGTCATTACACGTGACAATGTCACGATGCAAATTGATACCGTTGTTTTCTACCAGGTAACCGATGCAAAATTGTACACATACGGTGTAGAAAACCCTTTGGCCGCTATTGAAAATTTATGCGCTACCACTTTGCGCAACATCATTGGTGAAATGGAGCTGGATCACACCTTAACAAGCCGTGATGTTATCAACACCAAAATCACCGCTACACTGGACGAAGCTACCGACAAATGGGGCATTAAAGTGAACCGGGTGGAACTGAAAAATATTTTACCGCCCGCAGAGATTCAAGACGCCATGGAAAAACAAATGAAAGCCGAGCGCCAGCGGCGCGAATCGATTTTACGAGCAGAAGGCGAAAAACGCAGTGCCATTTTGGTGGCCGAGGGCGAAAAAGAAAGCGCCATCTTGCGTGCAGACGCTGTGCGCGAACAACGCATTCGCGAGGCCGATGGTGAAGCGCAAGCTATTTTAAGTGTACAAAGAGCCACCGCAGATGCCATTCGCCTGCTGAATGATGCCGCCATTACACCGGATGTTTTAAAATTAAAAAGCTTAGAAACGTTGCAATATGTGGCCGATGGCCAAGCCACAAAGCTAATCATTCCCAGTGAAATTCAAAATTTAGCCGGTTTGGTAGGTAGCTTGCATGAAATAACAAAGAATGATACACCTTAATATTTTCTAACTCCCTACGAACGCCCAGCACCGCACTTATTTTTTTTCTGAAAGGACGTGACTTGATGTCTATCAACACAGATTCTTACCTCACCTCTTACTTAAGCCCTTACTCAATGGGAGGTTTTTCCACTTCAAGCACCAGCACCACCTCCTCCGTCTTCGATTTTGCACAAGCGCAGCGCACTGCAAGTGAAGATGCATTAAAGCTACAAAACGAATATACGCAAAATAAGGAGTCTGTTAGCACCTTAACGAAAGATACAGCACATTTTCTCGATTCCTATACAAAAAGTTTAAGTGAATTGTCTCAATCGGCCAATTCGTTAAGGCTAGATAATTTAGATGAAACTCTTTACGACAGCAGCGGGCAAATAACAGAGGAGAGTATTCAAAACACAGTTAACGCTACACAAAGTTTTGTCGACCAATATAACAGCACCCTAAAATTACTAAACGACAACGCAGAACGTGGCCCCGGTGTTATGAAACAATTGGCACGAATGGTGCAAGACCCTGCCCCTGCAGAAAGCATGGCTTTGATTGGTCTATCCGTTAACGACGACGGCACATTGCATCTCGACCAAGAAGCAATGACAACCGCTTTTGAAGACGCCGGCGCCGGAAGTCAAGATCTTTATCGTGATATTTTGGGCGGTTTTAGTGGTGTGGCAGACACCACCTACAAATATGCACAGTATGGGCTCAATACATCTGCACGCGATTTGGTGGCAAACGACCTTGTCAACATCAAAAGTGTGGAAGATGAAAACCCCTTTAAAGAAATGTATAGTGATTTCCGTAGTAGCGCTTACAGCTTAAACAACATGGCCGCCGGACTTATGATGAACTTACTCGTCTAAACTTTCCTATAAACAACTTCATAAATCTGTATTTTTCTATGTTGCAATAAGAAATTGCCTCATCACTCTTATTAATATATTCAAGACCGTTACCTCTGCTTGGTAGCGGTCTTTCTGTTGCCATATTTTATCGAGCGTTTGTTCATCTGTATTTCAATCAAAATAAAAACAATATTTTTTATTTATTCAATTAAAATATTGCAAATATAGCTTTTTATTATATATTCTATTGTAATTACTGCCATCTAAAGTTTTCCGCTTCAACCTCCATACTCAACACATATTTCTGTCTATTCATTGTCATTACACATTTTTTTTCCACCCATCTTATTCTTGCACACAAGCACAAAAATAACACATATAACATTTTTTAAAGTGTTATATGTGTTATTTTTGCTTTTACTGTATAGATGTCGTCCTTTTCAACAGGTAAATTCCAAAAACAAATGAACAAACTTTGTTTCTAGCTTTGCTTTCACATGCAAACCATCATTTGTATACTCTTCTTCCAACACGGTGCCATGCTTACGCAAAATATCCGTAAGGGCAAGTTTATCGTATGGTATACACAGCTGCAAGGTACGAACACGCTCTTCTAATATTTTGGCAATTCCATCTAAAAGTTCAGGTAACCCCTGCCCACTCACCGCACTCACTGCATAACTACCCGGCTGTGTTGGCATAAAATCTGTTATTTTATCGCACTTATTATAAACAACCACCTGTTTTCCCGAGGCTTTTAAAGAAGCTAATACCGAATCTGTAACTGCCAATTGCTCTTCCGTTTGTGGGTTTGATGCATCACACACTTTTAATAGTATGTCTGCATAGCACGCCTCTTCCAATGTACTTTTAAATGCCTCTACAAGTTTATGTGGTAACCGGGATACAAATCCCACTGTGTCAATCAACACAAGTTCTTGGCCGTCCGGCAACTGCAGCCGCCGCGCTGTAGGGTCCAATGTTTCAAATAAGCGATCGGCCGCCGGGATATCGCTTCCTGTTAGCATATTGAGCAAACTGGACTTTCCAACGTTTGTATATCCCACCAAAGCCACAAGCGGCACTTCTTTTTTATCCCGATGTTTTCTTGTTTCCTCTCTGCGTGTTTGCATCTCAGCCAGTCGCTTTTTCAAAATAGAAATGCGCCCTCGGATATAACGCCTATCATATTCCAGCTGTGTTTCACCACCGCCGCGGCGCGCACCACCACCACCTGCACCACCACCGCCTTGGCGAGACATCGTCTGCCCCAGCCCGGAAAGGCGTGGCAAACGATATTCTAATGTGGCAAGTTCTGTTTGTGTTTTCCCTTCTCTTGTGATGGCACGACTTTTAAAAATTGACAAAATCAACATTGTGCGGTCAATCACCGGTACATTCAGCACTTTCGAAATGTTGCGAATTTGGCTTCCGCTCAACTCGCCGTCGTACACAGCGCTCTCTAATTCCAGCTGTTCACACAGCAGTTTTGCTTCTTCTAAGCGCCCTGTTCCCAAAGCCGTTGCACCATCAGGCCGTGCACGTTTTTGTAAAACTTCCGCCATCGGCTCTAAATCGGCCGCCTGCGCCAAAGCAGACAACTCTTGCATGCTTTGCTCGGCATCGTATTCTCCGCTATCGATACCAAAAAGTAGAACACGCTCTTTTTGTACCTCTACCACTTCTTCTATATTCATTGGCTCAGTCCACCAATTGAGTGTAAACTGCTCTATCGGCCAAATCTGCCGCATACGCCATAGGAACGCCACTTGGAAATCCTTCCATTGCTCCCAATATGGCCTGTGTATCGCTTTGAGGTATGATTTCCTGCAATGAACCAATCATCTGTGTTACATAACTTGGTTGAGAAACATTCGGATAATATGGCGCTGCACCCGTATGTGCCTCAAACTCCTCAAGCAATGTGTCCCACTCACCAAGTCCATCTATCATCCCATTGTTAAGCGCTTGTGTGCCTGTAAAAATCCTTCCATCTGCAAGTGACAACACCTGCTCACGGCTCATGCCACGGCCTTGTTCCACTGTATTTACAAACATATCAAACGACTCATCCACAATACCTTGATAAACTGCCTGCTGTTCCTCTGTTATGGGAACACCGGCAACACCTACACCCTTATTATCACCAGAACGTATCAGATGCATTTGTATCCCAAGCAAATCGTATAGCCCGCTAACATCTTGAAGTGCAACATAAACGCCAATTGACCCTGTTGTTGTATGCGTATTTGCCACAATATAATCCGACGCCATCGTAATTTGATAGCCGGCAGACGTACAAACCGGCCCCATGTAGGCCCAAACTGGCCGGCCTGTTTTCTCCTTGTACTCAAGAAGCGCCTCATAAAGTTCTGTGCCTTCATACACACCGCCGCCCGGCGTGTTCATAAACAATAAAATCCCCTTATCATTTTCAGTTTCAGATAAGGCATCTATATAATCAAGCGTCGCCGCATGGTCGTACGTGAAAGAGTCGTAAGAGATGCTTCCTTGTATGTCAATCACCGAAAAACTGCTTATTGGCGGGCCAGACAGCATAGAAAATCCGCCCCCGCTTACACTCATCATCCCAACGAACAACATCCCCAGTGCCATGCTGCCAAACACTACCAATGCCATAAAAATTGCAACTATGATAAGCACAATTTTTCCGGCACCACTTTTCTTTTTCGGTGTTTCCTGAGGGATGTAGTAAGCCATCGGCTGTGCTGTGCCATTGGCAATATATGCCAGGGGTTGCGGCTGCACCGGTGGTATGGACGACCGCCCATTCCCCTGTGGCTGTTGTGTTTGATTCAGCCCTATATTTGGCATTTCCACCCTTTGCTCTTGCACCGCAGAAAATTGTGATTCCTGCACATTTTCAAACACATCTGCACCATTTGTACCAGATTGTGTTTGCTGCAACGGAGAATTGAAATTGTTGTTTAAACTGTTTTTCTCATATTCATTCATATAATATACCTCTATTACATAATAAACTGATATTTATTCATTTATTATGTTATTTCTGCCTCTTCATTGTACGGAACCGCCTTTTCATCTAAAAGATGAAAAGCGCTTTTTTTCACAAACATACCGCCTCTTTCTAGCTTTTCAGTCACTGTATTTGCATACACATAACGACGCAACAAGATGCTTGATGGAAAAAAACCAAGCATTAAAAACAATAAACTTGGTGCCATGTCTAGAAAAATTGTTCGTGCTGAGTACAGTTCAAAATACACTGTGGTTGTCTCCATAAGCGTAATATTATAACCTGCTTGGGCTGTGGCCACCACCCAAAACCAAATTAGTTCAAGCCCAAATGCAACAAGCATAGAAGCCACAATCACAGTGATACCGGCCACAAGTAGGTGCGCTTTTCCACGAAACAGACGGTAAAGCAAGCTGGCCATAAACGGTAAAAACATATAAAGAATTTGGTTCACAGTTCCATCGGAAAGCGCTTGAGCCCAATTGGGCAATGCCGCAATGGCAGCACCAAGCAACGCCCCCAGAAAGCCGCTCCACACCATTCCCTTTACTTTCGCAGGAATATGTGTATCTGTTTTTTGTAATTTTAATATTTCATCCACCAAACAACGGTAATGCACCGGCCTGCACTCTTCTTTAACATACGCTCCACCATCACAATTTTCACCACCGCATAATAAACAAGTTTTCGTGGGTATTTGCCCTGCTTTCTCAAGGCATTTCACTGCCTCTTGCATTGCGGTAAGAAGCGTACTTTTACTATAAAAATCACTCGGCGGTGTTACATCGGCTATCAGCACGGCTGCTTTCGTTTGTTCCACATCTTGCTCTATATACCATTGGATATACTGTAATTTTTTTGCTTTTAATTCTTTCACACACGGCTTTCCCGCCTGCAACATTGGTACCCTTAAAGAAATTTGCCCATCTGTCCATTCCACGCTGCATGGCCAAGTTTTGTAAAACCCCACAGCCACCGTATCCACGGTGTGAAACCCCAAATCATTCATCATTTCTTCAAAATAGCGCTTGGTCATATCCCACCCATTCTCTGATGGCACTGCATCTTAATAACTGTTTATTCTTGCCAAATCGGCTGTTTCAAAACCCAGCGGCCAAAATCATCCTTCTCAAACAAATCTGTGTTATAGAATTTGTCGATAATAGACCAAAATTCGCTTTCCGAGTAGCCGCAAAACTCGCAAAAATCCTGTACACATTTTGGATCCAATGCGCCATCACGCTCTTTGATAATCCCAACGGCTTCTTCGCGGTTCATAAGCCCATAACGAATGTAGCGCGCCGTATAATCTGTAGCGGCTGCATGGCCAAATTTCGGATATTTAAGCCACGAATGTACAAGATACGCACGAGAATCAATTTGATCAAAATTTTCAGCATGATGTGTACGATCCCACTCATGGCACAAATTATGAAACCCGCGACTTTTTGAAAACTCATAGTTTTTATAAGAGTTCCATGGCATGAAATACGAAAGATAGAATGGGTCTAATTTATCCAGTTCCTCTTTACTTGGCGCCAATGTAAGGCTAATATCATTGTCTGTAACACCACCACCAAGTACCTCTTCCATGGGCATACCCACGGCTACGCCATTTTCAATTTGGCCTTTGGCGCTGTATGTTTCTTCGTCGGCATTGCCACCATATTCAAAGCTTACATTTTCGCCGTAGCATAAAAAGGGTGTATTGAATTTAAGCGCCATGTGGAGAGGGAATGTGTAAATCAAACGGTCAACATACCAAGTTGGTTTTCCATATTTTTCAAAAAAACGACGCATCAATATTTTTTGTGCACGAATGTTTGGTTTACAAGAGATAAGCGTGCAACCAAATGCCTCGCTGATGTTTTGTAAGTTGTGCTTTCCAGCCTCTGTCATAGGGAAATTGTCTTCCACTGTAAACAAAATTGGGTTCATGCCCAGCTTTTCCTTCAGTATATGCACTTGGAAATGGCTGTCTTTGCCACCCGAACATGCAACCGCACAGTCATAACCACCCGGTCCATTCATGCCACGGTATTTGTCGCACATAGCCTCCAGTTCTTTCCAGCGGGCATCCCAGTTGATTTCATCACGGTGCTCATAATGGCGGCAAGCTGTGCACACTCCCTGCGCATCAAACTGAATTCCGGGGCGTGTATCAGGCATTGTACATTTTTTACAGTATTTCATACAGCAATTTCCTTTCATTTAAAAAAGAAGTCTCATATAAGTAGTATATCACTTTTCACATTTTAAAAACAGCCTTGGGGTGCCGAAAGGATGTTCGCATCAAGCGGTGGTTTTCACCGTCTTTACCGCTATTTTCGAAGCAGCTTTTTCCCCATCGCAACCGAAAGCGCTACACATCGTTTTAATTCGTTTATGTACAACAAACAGTATATTCCGGCAGTTCCTAGGCAAAATGCGAGCTTCAACCAGAAAATGTCATACCACGCCGTGGCTGCCACTGCCAAAACAAGGGAAAGGACAACTGCTGCAATCGATTTAAGTGGATAGCGGACCGTTCGGTAAAAATACTGGCCAAAGCCTGTACGAAACAAATACATGGCCAAATTTGCCAGTGCCAATGCCGCCGCTGCACCTACAAGAGAAAACGTTGGTATCAGTAGCACGCAAAACACAAAATTACATAAAATAGACAACGCATTCCCCAATGTATCAAAGATAGGTTTTTTGGCAATGGTGTTTCCGTACGTGGTGCTTTCGCACAACACAGTAAACACCGCTGCCAGCATCATCAGTGGAAAGATAGACAATGCGTCGGCATAATTCCCTAAAATGAGAAAAATAATATCCTCTAGTGCAACCAAAGCACAAAAAAACAGCAATACAACAAAATTAAGTATGTCGTGCACTTTTTGAATGCGCGCTTGCTGTGTTTTATAGTTGGCATACATATACGCCCCCCAAAACGAGGCAAACCCAAGTTGTAAAGCCGTAATGATGTTCGAAAGCTGAAATGCATATGAATAAACACCGCGTGCATCGCCAGAAATTGAACTTGCCACGTATGCCGCACCCACGGTAAAGTTTAGTGTAACCAAAACGGCGGTGGGGGCCACGGCAAGGCCATACGGCAAGGCTGCCGGCAACGCTGTACGCAGTGCCTCCCCTTTTTGTGGCAAAATCAAGGTCCGGCGGCTGAGCAAGCAAAATACAGCAAACCCACCAAGGCCCACCAAAGAAAACGCCACCATGCCCATCAATTGATTATCAAAAAAAGCGCCGAATAAATAAAATACCTTATTGAAAAAGTTCATCAAAATGGCGGTTACCGTGTAAAGCAGCAAATTTTGCTCCATACGATACAAAACATAAAAATACCGGGCCACCATCCAAAACAATGTATTTACGAACACAAGTGGAACGGCCTCTTTGCCCAGCATTTCAAAACTGAACAATTCATATATGGGCTGTGAAAAAAACAGTGTACACACAACACCGCCTACCACCAGCACCGAAACCGACAAATACAAACATAGGCGGAACAGGCCTTCACTGCTCACTTTACCGGGCGGCTCATAACAAAAGCGAATATAGCTTTGGTCAAGCCCAAAGATCGCAATGGTCATCAAAGTATTGGTGGCGCCCAAAAATTGCGAAATTTCGCCGTAAATATCTTGGTTTGGCACAAGATAATTGCCCAAAAGCACCGCCAATGCAAACAATGCGAAACTGATAATCGTAGACACTGAATATTTAAGCACAGAGGCGATAAACCCCTCGGCGCTGTCGTGCTTTGGTGCCGCCGCCATAAGCCACCTCCTTTTGCGTGTGTGTTAATTTTTTCTATGTTCTGCTATTTGTTGCACATAAGGTGCAATTCGCTTTTGCAAACACTCTACCTCAGATTTTGAGATTTCACCTTTTTGAATGTACCCATAAACACGACCAGAAAACTGCGCAAAACCAGGTGCTATTTTTTTAAGGCGAATGGGGTTAAATTTTACTGCCGAGAAAAAGTGCACCCCCAGCAGTGCAAAAAATTTCAGCACATTAAAGTGTGGCGTAAATCCTTCGCTAAATGGTTTATCTTTTGGCTCACTATTATGCACTTGCTCTAGCAAATCGGCCATACGCAAATAAGCCGGCTCTTCACTTTTATCAAAATATCGCTCAATTACGGCAGGCTTGATGGGAAAAGGATGTTTTGTATCCTCTGCCGCCAAAAGAAGCTCTTCATATGTTTCAATGTACTGTGCCTCTTTGTAAATCACAGGGTCGAATTCATGTGGAATGACGGCAGGACGCAAAATGTGGCAGCTTTTCCCCGCAAAATACACCTCTGCAATGGCCGTGCTCATCCAAATGCAAATTGTATCGGCCACCTTAACCCATTGCTTTACACTCTCGGCAAATAAAACATGAAAGCCCTCATGTTTTTGCTCCAGTACACGCAATTCCTCACAGTCCCACTCGCTTGGGTGGCGACGATATACAAGCTGTACATTTGGGTTTTCGGTTAAATACCTGTCAAACCACGCCAATGTTTCACGCATACTATCGCGGTTTACCTGCGCAAACTGGCGAAAGTCTGTCCCCGCCATCTCCGAAAGCTCCTGCACCTCTGCCTCGTCCATCGATGCATAGCCAAAACTGGAAATATACAGCCAAAGTGGGCGCGCTGCGTCCAAGTTGTATTCGGCACAAATTTCGTCTTTACTTTTATAGTATCCCTCAAATTCTTCGCGCAAAAAATCCATCATCACCGCACCCGTTACAGGCGCATTGTGTGCCGGCACCCCATGATGAATCAAACGCTCGCGCGTGGCTTCGCCCCAACACGTTTGCACACATTTTTTTGCATTTCCGTTAAAATTAAACCATGGTTCTTCTTCCTGTGTATCACTTAACATTTGTTCCCAGTGCAAATTTACCACTTTGTCTAGCTTGCCCACATTGTTATACACATGACTGTTGATGCCTTCATTATCGTACATGTTGCTTGCCACCAGCACCCGTGGTTTTTTCCATGTGAAATATTTCAGTTTTTTTCTATCTAACAATTGGCGAATTTCGCAACTATAGCCACGACGTTTAAGCTCTTCGCTTAATAAAATCAAACTTTCATATTCTCGCACAACGTGCTCATACAAAATCAAAAAATCCAGCGCCATATATCCCCCATGCCTCAAGCTAAGTCCTCTGCCAGTTGTTGCGTCCAAAGTGGCAATCCATGCACATAATCGAGATGTAAACTATCAAACCAATGACTTTCTGTGTAATTCGGCCGGTTTGTAATCTCATAATCCAACACAACCGCGCTTGTGTTGGATAGCTGTGCTAACACAGCTTGCATCTCGCTTTCAATCCCGTTTTGCTGTACCACATGCGTATACGCTGCATCGTGTATTGGCGGCAACACCACCACAAAACGAATGCCCTCTTCTTCGCAGCGCTCTATAAGCGACACAAGGCGTGCAAATTCTGCTTGCTCACTCGTATCAATGCTCCAATTTTCTGTGCTGTCCATCACGTGCCCCAAATGGGATAAAACATCTTCCCGAATGCTCACGCTTTCACCGCTTGGCGCCTGCCATGTTTGCACGACGTCTGTTTCAGGGTCCCGCGTTTCTTGTGCGCCGCCATACAACGGCACCCCTTGCATCCAGTATACAAAATTTTGCAGCGCCTCTAAGTTGTAGCTCAAGTTTGTCATATAGACGAATGGATTGTATAAAGCCAGTTCTATAAACTCAAACCGATTTGCGTCGTAATGTTCGTTTAAGGTGTAAAACGAAAGCTCAAACACCACTTCCTCAATTTCCGGATATCGATTTAGCAAATATTCCAGCTCGTCTAAACTTTCCTGCAAAGATGCACCACCAAACGCAAGATTTGTATATTCGCGCCCCGTTGCCTCCTGCAGCACATCCATACTTTCGATATTGGCAAAACGAGAATCTCCCAGCAAAATGCCTTGTGTTGGGTTTTTGTCGTAGGCACGTAGCGAGCCAAACACAGCACCTGTTGGCGTTACTGCGCGTAAACCAAAGTAGTTGTTTGGCTCAAACGCCAAAAACACGGTGTAATACAACAAAATGGGAAGAAGCAACAACGCTGTGCATCGAAGAATTTTTTTCATATATTAAAACCCTCCGTACAAAAAGCTTGCGCCGCCAAAGCCACCACTGCCAATTAAAAAACCGATAAAGCTTGCCACCACAAGGCCGTAATAAACGGCCCAGCGCAATGTAGGCTTTAGCTGAAGAACCCCTTCAGACCATGGCTTTCCTTTTAAACGGAAGCACTGTAGCCAGTCTGCATACAATGCAAAACTTGTGCAGATGATTGTGAACACGTAAAACAGCGCTACAAGATAACCATAACCATAAAAAAGTGGTGCAACTGAATTGTAAAGCACCTCTATCGTTTGTGCAAGTGAAAACTGTGTGAATTGGCGCACAATCGCCGAAAAAGCATCATATACAGTGCCTTCACTATTCAGCCCAACACGGAAAAACACAAGGCTTTCAACCCACAAAACCAACACAACGGCTGTTTTTCCAATGCGTTGCCAACGTGGCGGGCGTTTTTTTGGTTTCCCTACATAACGATGCAATAATTCTTCCCCAATGCGGAATGCAGCCTGCAAGGCCCCCCACATAATAAAGCACATCGTGTCTCCATGCCAAATGCCGGAAATAAGAAACACAATGGTGATACTGGAAAGCATGGGTGGTTTTGATACAGTTTTTCCGATAACGGGAAGTTTTTCTGTCCACCGGCTCCACACAAGAGGCATAAAAACATAATCTTGCAAAAACCCGGACAAACTCATGTGCCAACGCGCCCAAAAACCAGAAAAATTTGTGGCGTAAAACGGTGTGTTGAAGTTTGGCTTTAAACGAATACCAAACAGCAAGGCCGCGCCCAGCGCAATATCGGTGTATCCGGAAAAATCGAAATAAAGCTGAATGGCAAACAAAACAGCGGCCAATGTCAGCGTTGCACCGGAATAAGCCGCCAAATCGCCATAAACCGTATTAACAAAAAGGGCAAGTGTATCGGCCACGGCCAATTTTTTGAAAAAACCACCGGCGGCAAGGCGCAAGCCTTCCTTCCAGTTTTCGGCGTCAAAGCGGCGGTGAACATCTGCCAATTGTGGCATCAAATCACCTGCGCGCGATATAGGCCCGGAAGACACTGCCGGAAAAAAACCTAAAAATAACGCATGGCCAACAAAACTTTTTTCAAGTGGCACATCCCCACGATACAAATCCACCAAATAACCAACCGCCATAAATGTATAAAAACTAATTCCAAGGGCGGCGGCCGTTAAGAAATAATCGCCATGATACGAGATGCCCAATGAAGAAAACACCGGCGAGATGAGGCTTTCGTATGCGGCATTGTATTTAAAAAAGGATAACGCACCCAAAAGGCCCAAAAGCCCCAAACTTAAAAAAGCCCGCTTTCCCTTTTGTGTTTGCGCCGCCGCAATGCCGCGTGCCGCAATATAAGAAAAAAGCGTGCCGCAAAAAAGCACCGGCAAATATTGCGGTGCCGCGAAAAAATAAAAATAATAGCTTACCAAAAGAAGCCATACTTTGCGCACAAAGCTGGGCAAAACGAAATATATCCCTGCCGAAAGCGGCAAAAACAACAAAAAATGTACCGACTGAAAGCTCATTTTCCAGCTTTCAAGCACAAGTGAAAGAGCCATAAATCCCCATATCCTCTTTGATGAATAAACGTGTAATTTTTTTGCCGTTGCTTTAAAGGGACAACCACCCATAAATATACATTATACCCATAAAATTACAGTTTGTAAAGGCTGCCACATTTTGGCAACCTTCTGTTACAGTTCTTCTAAAAGTTCTGTTAAAATGCTGTTTTGCACCAAAAACCCTTCGCTTGTTAGCGCCCAGCCCTCTTGCGTTTTTTTGCACAATCTTTTCTTTTCAAACCATTTTAACGTATCTTTTTGCCCCTCGCTTAAACAGCCGCCAAACCGCTTTCTCCACTCGCTTTCAGAAATGCCTTTTTCTGTGCGCAAACGCAGCATTAAGTAATCTTCGGCCGTTAAAACGCCCTCCTCTTGCACCGAAAAATCACCCTTCATAAAGCGCTGTATATCGGGTGCAAAAGAAAAACGTCTGCCATTAAGGCACGAATGGGCCGCCGGGCCAAGCCCCAAATAATCTTCACAGTTCCAATATAGCAAGTTGTGCCGGCTTTCGCAATTTTCTTTTGCAAAATTCGATATTTCATACCGTGCAAACCCTTTTTCTTGCAACAATTGAGAGGCGAGCAAATAAAAATCTGCTGCCTCATCGTCGCTTGGCAGCCCTTGCGGAGGGTGTTTCCCAAACGGCGTCCCACCCTCTATTTTAAGCAGATACATCGAAATGTGGCACACGCCACCCTCTTGCAACAGCTGTAAACTTTCGTGTAGCTCTGCTTCACTGTACTGCGGCAACGCCACCATTAAATCGCCCGATATATTTTGAAACCCGGCCTCCCTCGCCACTTTCAGTGCACGCGCTGCCTCCTTCGCTGTGTGGCGACGCCCTAGCCGCAACAGAGACTCATCCCTTGCTGTTTGCACACCAAACGACACACGGTTAACACCTGCCTGTAGCAATTCTTCTAAAAAGAATCCATCGGTTGTTTCCGGGTTAAGCTCCATTGTAATCTCTGCCGTAGGCAACGGATTGACAGCCTTTATTAAACGCTGCACTTGCTCTTTACTCAAGAGCCCCGGTGTTCCTCCCCCAAAATAAAGGGTGTTCGGCCGTTTTGCTGTGCCGTCTTCCAAGCGTTTCCTATGTTGTTCTAAACAGCAAAGCAAGGCGTCTATATAAGCGTCCGGAACACACTTATGGCCGCCTTGCGTATAAAAATCACAATAAAAGCATCGTTTTGTACAAAAGGGAATATGAATATACACACCAAAGTTCAACTGCATCCCTTTCTTTCCATTTGGATTCAACTACCGTTACATTCTATGCATAACCCTATAAACGTCCAGAAAACGCTCGCTCAAATTTTCCTCTTTCTACGTTAACAGAGTGTTTGCCACCGTTTCCCCATTCCTCGTATTTTATCGAATGGCATCGCGCACTTTGGCAAATTCCGGCTTTCTAGCGAAAAGATATTTTGCAATGTATTCCATCCACTCAAAATCTTCCTCGCTATCGATATCTAAAACCGCTGTGTCTAGCATCTCCACAAGATCACATCGGCCATCCCATAAAAAGCCTGTTTCATTTTCCAGTAAAAAGCCTCTGCGGAACACATAAATAGATGCATTTAAGTCGTAGCATTGTGGTGTTTGCTGGCGTGCCGTAAAGTTAGAGCGCACCACCTGATGCACAAGGCCATCTTCTTCGCGCTGCGCCATGTTCATATAGGGGCTGCGGCGGCTTTTCACTGCCGACATCACCACATCCACATCTACGTTGTTTTTTGCATGGTACACACAATTTTTTACGTCCTCCACCGTGCGTAGTGGGCTTGTGATATCCAAATCAAGCAAAAAATCATATGCTTCTCCTGTGCGGCTTTCCATCTCTCGCAAACTATGCTGAAACACAGCCATTTTCGGCACTGTGTCGCCCGCCAAAGCCGATGGCCTCGACAATGCCTTCACCTCGGGATAACTTGAAAGTACCAGTTCTTTTAAAAGGCCACTATCTGTGTTCAAAACAATGTCGGCATTGATCTCTGGATTCTCTTTCAAAAAAAGCTGTGCCGCAGCCAAAGAATAGTGCACAAGCGGCTTGCCACAAAATGTTTTCAGGTTTTTATTTTTAAACCCCTTGCTGCCGGCTCTTCCACAAAGGCTGATTAAAATTCTCTCTTTCATTTCATTCTCCTTGCACAAGTTGTAGCACTTCCAGTGCTCTTTTGGGGCTATTCAAACTATCTGTTTGCGTGCCTTTTGCATACTGCAAAAAGTAGGCCATCTCGCGCAAATAACGCACATTTGCATCCTCTTTAAGATGCTGCACCTCACAATTCGGAAGATGCAAACAGCCATTTATAAAGTCTGCTTTAACCGTTCCATTTTCCGTAAAAATTTCCAGTTCACGCCTTGCCTCTCTACCAAAATAATCAAGATGCACTTCACAAACAAAGTTTGGATATCGTGCAAGGTACACCGCCAAATCATCTGAATCGATCTCCAAATGAGAAAATTTCCCTTGAAAACTTGCCACCTTTTGTGGAAACCCAAACAATTGCACAAGATAATCCCACTCATGTATCAAATCTAACGCCACGCCGCCGCCCATTTCTCGCACAGCCGAATACACAGTGCGATAATCCACATTCTTTCGCCACTCGGGCAAATAGCTTGAGCAAATGCACCGCACTGCATACGGTCTCATATCCTTTAATTGTTTCTCCAGCGCCATAAAAACACCGGTCCAACGCATAGGGGCCGCCACGTACGCTTTTTGACCCTCATCAAGGCCCACATCTTGCAACACAATGTCGCCACTGTGAAAAATGGGTTTTTCGATAAAAAATGTGTCCACACGCCCTTTTAAGGAAGTAATCACCTCTTTGTGCAAATGCGTAGGCCCTGTGATGAACGCTGCATCGTAATATTCATCCGAGGGAAGTGTTTGAATTTCTTCTTTCAAAAGCATGCGAACGTCTTCTGCCAGCGGTGCGTTTGACGAACGCAATGCCGTTACTTCCAGTGGTATATTCTCTTTTTTTGCCACTTCATGCAAGTTTTGTAAATGTCTGCGCCCAATGCTGCCAAGGCCTGTAAATAACACTTTCATGTGTTTCCCCATTTTGTCTACTCTATATTTTATTCTTCCATTTTATCAATTAAACGCAGTGCAGAAAGATCTTCAGCAAAGCTCCAGCGCGGGCTTCCCTTCCCCTCAATCACTTCATAAAAATTCAAAATTTCCTCAAGATAGGCGTTTTCCACTATGTTGTCGCTATAGCGAGAATCTTGCTGCACCTCGCCCACATAACTGTCCACCTGTGTTTTTTCTCGTGTATCCCCGTCCCAATATGCCAAAGATTGGGGGCTTCCCTCCCAAAACAGGTGCAACCCTTCCCCGTAAATTTCAAGGTTGCGCACCGGCTTTGGAGACACCACGTCTGCCGCCAAAAAGCCTTTTACACCATTTTCATGCCGCAACGTTATAAACCAGCTGTCTTCATACGGTAAATCCAACGTGCTGATACTATCTTTTTGCACAGAAACAGCGGAAACCGGCCCAAATGTTTTTAGTAGCCACGGCAATTCAATGCCTAAAATTTCGCGCACACCACCGGTGCGTTTGTTGCCCACAAAAAAATCTTTATAATTTTCCCACGGGTGCCAATCCGGCAAATATTGCCCAATGTGATAAAGATAGTTCACAGGTTTTTCGAACGCACGCACTTGCGCGTTGATCCACTGCACCTCTGCACGGTACAGCATGGTGCTGGATAAAAACAACGGCAAATTTTTCTCTTGCGCTTTTTCCATCAGCTCTTCATAGCCATCCGGCACCAAGTTCAGTTCTGTAAACACCGGCAGCTCTGCCTGCAAAAGGCTGTCTATCAACAACGAATGGGTCAGTGGCGCTGTGCATACAAAAGCGGCATCGTAACGCTGGGCTTCCAGCGCCTTCGGCAATGAATCATAACAAAAAATACCCAGGCTCTCTGCTTCTATTTGTCGCTCGGCAGACGAATCTACCCCATAAATTTCATGAGAAGCACTCAAGCTTTTTATCAGCCGTGCGCGGCGTTTTCCCATGCTTCCAAGGCCAACGATTAAATTTTTCATACTTCACTGCCTCCATCGTAAAAATGTTTCGGTGTTTGCAAACTGCCCTCTTTTACTTTATCCAGCACAATTTGCACGATTTGGCCACTTGTATCTTTTCCGCGGTACGGGCTTTTTGCTTTGCGTGCCTGTTGCTGAAAACCGGGCGACAGCACCTCTTTTATAGCCGCATCAATTTCTGTTGCACCATCTCCACTGCACAACACATTGTCGCACATCAGCCGCCCGTATTGGCGCAAGCCGATGTTCACTGTAGGTGTGCCAAACGAAGGGGTTTCCACAACGCCAGAGGATGAATTCCCCAAAACAAGCGCAGCGTCCTTCATCAATGCAAGATATCTCAATGTACCAAGGGAAGGCACCATCACACAATTTACATGCGTTTCGCAAAATGTGATGTATTGCTCATTTAGCTCTTTTCCGCCGGCATCTGCATTGGCTGCTGTAAACAAATAAAACAACGACGGATTTTGCTCTGCAGCCCAAAGCAGTGCCTCTGCCTGCTGTTTTGCACTGCGTCCTGTGGCTGTTTCCGGGTGAAACGTTACAAGCGCCAGCGGCCCACTTTGCGGTATTCCAAGGCTATCGGCCAAACTTTCGCGCGTTGGCAAAAAAAGGTTGCGTATATTTTCGTCCCCAAGGCCGCCCACATTAAACACTGTTTCGGGCATCTCGCCCATTTTAAGCAACCTGTTTCGATAACATTCGCACGATGGGAAATGAAGTTTTGCCATTTTCGTAATACAGTGCCGATACCAATCATCCTCTGCGCCGTACGTCACTTCCCCGCCACTGATGTGTGCCACCGGAATGCCCAGCATTGCTGCCGCCATGGCCGCCGCCAAAATTTCATATCGATCTCCCAAAACAAGCAAAATATGCGGGCTTTCCTTTTCAAACAATGCAATAAATGCTTGCATTGCATATGCCGTGCGCTGCGCTGTGCCACTTTTCCCCGTTGGCATCTCCTGTGCCAAAATATCTACACGTGCAGCAATGGGCATGCCGTCTGCCTCAATCTCATACACGGTGTTCCCAAAATCCGCACTAAGGTGGCTGCCCGTAACATAAAGCCGCAAGCAAGCTTCCTCTTGTTTTCTCAGTTTTTCCAGCACCGGACGCAATAAACCATATTCTGCACGTGTGCCCGTTACCACCGCCACCTTACAACCACCCATGTACCCACCTCTTTGCTTTTTGTCTCTTCTTTTTTTACAGCTCTATTGCCTCGTCCGGCTCAAAATCACGTTTTGCTGTTTTGCCCAGCACCTCATGCCAGCGCATGGGCGAAATGCCGTTGCCGGGCCGCTTTGTAAGCAAATTTTCGGCTGTAAACACATCGCCTTCTTTAATATCACACGCCGCCACAATACTTTTTCGTGCAATGGGGCGGTTTTTTTCTTCACTTTGGCTCACGCTTTTTTCCCCATTGCCCAAAGCCGCTTCGCACTGACGCACACTTTCCACCAGCTGCGTTAGCTCCTTTGGCATTAAGCTTGCTTTATGATCCGGCCCGGGCAAGTTTTTGTCTAGTGTGAAATGTTTTTCCAAAACACTTGCACCAAGCGCTGCCGCTGCAATGGCACACGTAACGCCCGGCGTATGGTCGGAATAGCCAACACGCATTCCAAAGGTGTCGGCCAAGCTGTGCATTGCCAGCAAATTGGCGTCTTCGTACGGTGTTGGATATTCCGTATTGCAATGCAATAAAATAATTTCCTCTACCCCTGCATTTTCCAAAACACTCACCGCATC
Source organism: uncultured Oscillospiraceae bacterium (assembly GCA_964370195.1). Classification (GTDB taxonomy): domain Bacteria; phylum Bacillota; class Clostridia; order Oscillospirales; family Ruminococcaceae; genus JAAYCI01. Next base: position 50,718 of record CAYJIH010000001.1, on the reverse strand, counting down.
TTCCACTTCGGCAAGATAACTCATGCCCGTGCTAAGCAACACCGGCTTTTTCGTTTTCGCAATGGCTTCTAAATACGGCAAATTTGTAATTTCGCCCGATGGCACTTTATGCATCGGCAAGCCAAGTTCTTCCAAAAAATCGATGCTTGGTAAATCAAAGGCAGTGGCAAAATACACAATCCCAATTTCCCGGCAATAGTCACGCAGTTCTCGATGTGCGGCAAAATCGAAATGCAGGCGGCGAATCATCTCCAGTTGGCTTTCTTTTTCGCCTGTTTGCACCTTTTGATACTCTGCCTTTTCGGCAAAACGGCTTACCACAAGCTCCGGCACTGCCACTTGATATTTTACCATATCAGCCCCTGCTTTTTTTGCCTCCAGTGCCAGTTGTTTTGCCATTTCTAAATCGCCGTTATGGTTTACACCGGCCTCTGCTATAATCACAATCGCCATGCTTGCCTCCATTTTATTTTCCTATGTCATTTTCAGCAACATCATTCTCGCCATATGCTTTAATTTCATCTTTCCGCTTGCGGTAAACGGCAAACATGAGCAACAAACAAAACACCACCAGCGATGCCGCACTTACCGCAAATCCCAGCCCAAGGCCCGGCGCCTCATACATCACCCGCACCTCGTTTTCGCCTTCTGCAAGTGGCACAGCCATAAACCCACCCAGTACGGCGGTCGGCTGCACCTCTTGCCCGTTTACCCACGCGCGCCAACCATCGTCATACGGGATGGACATAAATAAAGTTTCACGCCCCGCCTGCGCTGTAATGGTTCCGTTTACAGCACCATCTTCCACTAAAAACTGGCCACTGTTTTCTGCCACCTCTTGCACCAGTGTTTCCAAAGCCTCGCTTGGCAAGTAAGCCACATACATATCGCTAAGGGCCAAATCGACACCATTTTGCACAAAACCGAAAGAAAATGTTTCGCCCACCTCATAATACCCCAAGTTGATGACGCCATTTTGGTCGGCTGTAAACACCTTGCCCACCACCTCATCGTTTATCTGCAATGGCAAATCTGCATACGGTGTATCGGACACGGCCAAGGCGTAATAATAACCGGCACTTTCTGCCTGCACCACATATTCCGCCCCGCTTGGATGCGCACCCGCAAGGCCCTCTAGCACTTGCCCGTTTTGCTCTCTTTGCACCTGTTCTACCTGTTGTAACAGTGGCTCCTCTTGCGCCGTCAAAAAACGGTACAACTCATTTTGAAATGCAAAGCTATCTTGCCATTGCTCTAACTCCGTTTGCACATCCCCCTGCGGCACCGTAAACAACATCGGAAGTGCATACGGATTTTCGTACAAAGTGCCCACTGCCGTTTGCTCTGTTTGCAGCCAATGCGAAGGCACCGCGCGCTCGCCATTTGACAAAAGCGTGTGAATGCCCAGTACCCCATCACTAAACGCTGTAGAGCCATATAAATAGGAGCCATTTCCACGATAGCCAAGGTTCCACAATGTGTCAGTAGACGTGCTGTCTTGCGTTGAACCAAAATGAGAAACACCATGATAATCAAGCAACATCGTGTCGTTTAGCGTACGGTAAAAATTTTTCTCCACTCGATATTGTTCATTTTCCTCCTGCGCCGCATGCATAACACCACCCACATCATTTACGAATGTTTCATACGTTTGCAATGGATATGGCTCGAATTTGCGGCTGATGAGAACACCGGACAAGCTAAGCTCTGCACAAATTGCCAGCACAATTGCCCCTGAGGCGAGCTGTTTTATTGGCACCGTTTTCCCTGTGGCATATAGCCACAACAGCACCGCATACCCTACCACTGCCACTGCACTTAGCACAAGTTTTGTGGTACCCGCAGTTTGTGAAACCGGCGCAAGAGCCAAAAACACAAAAGCAAGCACGCCTGCCGAAACAGCAAGTGTGCGCTTTGTTACAGCGCCGCTTGCAAGGGCTGCAGCAGCAAGAATTGCCAACACAAAACAAAACAGCCATGAATATCGATAAAAAAACCAAACCGGTTCTGCAAACCCATGCCAAATTTGGTCCAGTCCCTCTATCCAAAAGCTACCTATTAGAACCAAAAGTGCAATGCCTGCACAAACTTTCATGCGTAGCTTTATAGCGCGGCTTACAAAAAAGCACAATGCCAAAAGTGGCAACACAAGCCCACAATAAAGAAGCGGCTGGCCGTCTATTACATCGACCCACTGGAAATTATTAAACGCCAATTTCTCAGGCAAGCTCCACAGCGGAAACTGGGTTTCGAGCGAAAAAGCATACTCTGTTCCCACACCTTTGCTGCCACTTAAGTTAAGCACTGTTGGCACCAAAAGAACCCCTGCAAGGCCCGCCCCAAGCACAGACGCCCCTGCAAAACGCAAGCTACTCCGTAAAAGAACATCCTTTTTCAGCCGTTGTATCACAAAACTTAAAACAACATACAACACCAAAAACAGGCACGCCATATACGCAATATAAAAATTAGCCCAAATCATCAGGGCCAGTAACGCGCTGTATCGTAAGTATCCCCGGCCACACAGGAGTCTATCCAGTGCCAAACATACAAGCGGCAACAGCACCAGTACGTCATGCCACATAATGTTTTGCGCATACACAAAAATATACGCCGAAAACGCATACCCCAGCGCCGGAACTGCCCCCAAAAGGCCAAGGGACGGAAACTTTTTATGTAAAAACAATGCCATGCTAGATGCCGCCAGCACCACCTTTACAGCAAACAAAAACCCAGCCAATGCCGCAAAAGCCGAAACCGGAACCAGTAAATACAAAACATTCAATGGGCTTGCCACATAATAGGCAAATAAAGCCGCAAGTGGCCCGCCCAAGCTTTTGTCAAACCCATAAAAAAACCCGGCATCGCCTGCAAATGCGCGCTGATAATGAGAGAAATATGGGATATACTGTGCGTTCAGATCCCCTGTGATGACTGTCCCCTCACCAAATGGCCACACACCCAATGCTATATATACACACAGCACCATGCCCGTGGCAAGCAAGCTAGAAAACACAACCGGATGACGATGAAAAAATGATATCCCCCATCGTGTTTTTTTAGCCAGAATCGACCTCACCGTTTTTCCTCCAAATGACGACGCATATTTTCCAGTTCCTCAAGTTGCCCCATATCCATCCAGCTGTTTTCTCCCACCGGATACACACCCACACGCTCGCCACGCAAGCGGCACTGTTCAATCACATCAGGAAAGCCTTGTTTTTTTCCGTCCTCCATCTGCTGCACCACCGAAGGCTCCACGATGTAAAGCCCCGTATTGGTAAGATAGTTCATATGCGGTTTTTCACGCATGCAACGAAACTCGCCCTCCTCATCGGCCTCTACCACACCGTAAGGCACCACAAAGCGTTTGGCCGCACACACCATCGTAATGGCATTTCCGTGTTTTTTATGAAAGCGCAATATCTCGCCGTAATCTGCGTCAATTAAAATATCGCAGTTTGTAAAGAAAAATGTGTCATGCAAATGGTTTTTTAACAGGCACAACCCACCACCGGTGCCAAGGGGAATGTCTTCGTCTGCAAAGTGCAACTGCCAATCCTTTTCAATGTCGGCAAAATAGCTTTTTATCATATTCTTTTTATAATTTACTATCAGCGAAAAATCTCGGCAACCGCAACGATAAAACCGCTCCATTAACAGCTCTAAAATGGGCACCTCGCCTACGGGAATCAGCGGTTTGGGCAAAATTTTTGTGTATGGATACAGCCGTGTTCCCTGCCCACCGGCCATCACTACCACCGGCACATTTAATGCTGTGCACGGCACAAACCCTTTGTTTTCGGCTGCAAACACCACTTGTGCAATGTAGCCATTTTCGTCCAAAAGTGGAATGGCATCAATCTCCTGCTCTTGCATCAGCCTGCGTGCATCGGCCACTTGCTCTAACGGAAGGCTTTTAGGCTTATCGTTCGCCACTGTGGAAACCGGCGCATCCAAACTCCCCCCACGTAGCAAATGGCGGCGGATATCCCCATCTGTCAACACCGCTTTCAGTTTGCCACCGGGCGCCAAAAATAAAATACGCAGCCCTACCTTGTCCAGCTGTTCCATTGCTTTCAAAACACTGCAATCTTCTTGCAAAATCAGTTCTTCATGCTTCACTGCTTGTCCCTCACTTTTCTTTGCTTTGCGCCCTTACAGCAATGCCAGCAAACTGTCTATCACTCTTTTTTGGTCTTCATCACTCAAATTGGTGGAGCAAGGCAAGTTTACAATGCGCTCTCGGTACATTTGGGCTTTTTGGGTTCCGTATGCTTCATTCTTTTGATACGGCGGCAGTTCTGTCATCAATGCCCACACAGGGCGTAGCTGTATTTTCTCGCGGCTCATATGTTCAATCAATGCATCGCGTGAAAGCGAAAACGCATCGCCAAGCACCAAACTAAAAAACCAATAATTTGCCCTTATATCTTCCCTAAACGGCAACATACGCAGCCCTTTTTTGCCTTCAAACGCCACACAATACTGCTGATACAATTGTTTTTTTCTCTCAATAAACCCTTCCAGCTGTTCGAGCTGTGCAAGCCCCAAAGCTGCCGGAATATTCGACAAGCGATAATTATACCCCACTTCATCGTGAAAAAATTGCACTTCATCTGTTTTTGCTTGTGTAGACAAATGCTTTGCTCTTTCGGCCCATGCCTCATGCTTTGACACAAGCATTCCACCGCTGCCTGTGGTAATGATTTTATTGCCATTAAAACTATACACACCCACATCGCCCACGGTGCCGGCCATTTTCCCCTTCAGCGGCCCCTGTGTGTACACACTGCCCAGCGCCTCGGTGGCATCTTCCACCACAGCAAGGCCAAAGCGTTTCGCAAGCACTTCTATCGCTTGCATATCGGCAAGGTTGCCAAACACATGCACCGGCAAAATGGCGGCCACACGTCTGCCACTTTTTTTATTGTATAATCCATTTGCACGTTGCTCGCACTCGTTTTCACAAAATTTTTCCAGCAAAATCGGGTCGATGCACAAGGAATCATCACAGCCAAAAAACACCGGCTCGGCCCCCACATACCGAATGGGGTTCACCGCTGCCACAAATGTTAAGGCCGGGGCCAACACTTCTTCGCCCGCTTGAACACCTGCGCACAACAAAGCAAGATGCAAGCCTGCTGTGCCACTGCTTGTGGCCACTGCACGCTGTGCGCCACAGTATTGTGCCACTGCATTTTCAAACTCGCCCACTTTGGCCCCACCGCTAGACACCCACTCGCTAATCACGGCACTTTGTGTATATTCTGTTTCTTTTCCAGAAAAATTGGGCACCGATAGCGGAATAAAACGTTTTTCGCTCATGCTTTCCTCTCACTTCTATGCTTTTTCCATATATCTTTTATCCGTTTATACCATTCCATTATAGTATATATGCCACAAGACACAAGAGGTGGCAACAACAAAAACACCAAAAACCTTCTAAACGATGGTTGAAAATAACTCCAAACGGTACGCTGCGGATGCACTGTAAATTGCTCTGCCACCAGGACATTGCCGGCTTCTGTGCCGGTATCCAATCGCAATGCCGTGCATGTTCCAATTGGTACACGATAACCGTATCCCCCGTCTGCCAAAGGAAAAGCGTTCACTCGGTTGCTCTCAGAAAAATTTTCTTGGCCTTCCCTCTTATAGTACAAATCAAGTTCCCCGGGATACTGCTGAAACTCACCTTCCAGCACCATCAAGCCTCCGCGCACATCTAAATCTTCCCAAATAATTTGGCCATCTGTGCTTGAAATGGCATACTCACCTTCCCCCAGCGGCTCTACGCCCACCATTTCTGCCCGCGAAAGGCCAAGATAAAGCGGAGACACGCCGCCCTCGTACAAAAACGAAATCACACTCTCCATCATCCACAAAACAGCCATAAGCAAATAAACAGCGATCATAATTCCCGAAAGTGTATATTTCATTTTGGCTCACCTCCCTTATGGCAAAATGCCCGCCGGCTCCAGCACCACTGTGTTTTCGTTATGCGTTACATGATACACCTGTGTTTCTCCTGCAAAATAACCGTGCATCTCGTCGGAAAACACCTCGCCGTATGCCTGTGCAAACGCATCGTCTGCTTCGTCAATAAACACTGTTGTCACATCATTTTCTATCAGGTGTTCGCGCCAAGCGTCTGCGTCAATCGGTGTAATAAGCCTCGTTCCATCCTCTTGCAATTCTTGTTCTTCAAAAGCACCGCCACCGTAACTATAATCCACCTGCCACGGCAAAAACGAATAGCAATACATAAACCAGCGAATGCCTGTATCGTTTGTAGAAATAATAAATGTTTTCCCATTTGGGTCCAGCTGGGCGGTAAGCGCCCTTACGTCATCCTCAAAACGACGTCGCTCCTCATATTCCGACGAATCAAACGCTACCACACTCATGGCGGGCGGCACAAACATCCACACACGCAGTGTTAGCAAAAAGCACAAACCAAGTGTTAAAAGGCGAGAAAGATTCTCTTTTTGGCTTTGCGCAGCCGAAACCGCAAAAAGGGCCACTGCCGCCAAAAACCACCCGATGTAATACGGGTACATATACCTTTCAAAACTTTCGAACGCTTGCTCGGGGCGAAATACATAAAGATAGGTAAGCATGATAAGCAAAAAGTACGGCAAAAATCCAAGGCTTGAAAATAGGCCAAACACAAGGCATCGCCGCCGCTGTGCATGCTCTTTTGTTAGCCACATTGCCACTGCCAAAAGCGCCAATATAAAAACAACCACCATTGCACCAGAGGTAAGCATGGTGCTACTTGTGCTTAGAAACATTTGGGGCATTTCGCCTACAATAAGCTGAAAATGCTCGCTTTGTTGCCCGGAAAACAAATCTGTAAAAAATAAAATAAACAGCTCGCTCATGCCGGCATTGCGCACACCGCCCAGCTCAAAACGGTTGATGTCGGCCGCTTGCGCAAGATGCTGTGCCCACAACAAAAACGGCCCAACCACAGCAGCAATTCCCGTTAAAAGCACACACCCCGCTTTGGCTATATGCATCACTACACGTGTGCCCTCTTTTCGCTTTTGAAACAACACGTCCACTGCCATTAAAACAGCGGCCACAAGCCCCAGCGCCAAGGCGGTATCTTTTATAAATGTAAGCGCCGCCAGCGAAAGCAAGCTTGGCACCAAACGGCGAATCTGCCCACATTCCGAGGCACCAAACCATGCTGCCAGTGTTGCACCAAACAAAAATCCCATGGGTACATCCGCCAAACTATCCAGCCACGGGGCAGTTATCTTTACCGCCTGTGTATACAGTGTAAATAAGTAAGGTGTTATAAACCCTATAAGGGCCAGTGGCGCCGCCAAAGGCCAATGTTTTTTCTCCAATGGGGAAAGCAGTGCTGCCACTGCTGCCATTTGCAAAAAATTGATCGCCGCATACTGTTGCCACTCTACAAATTCCGGCCCAAAAAACTGCACAAAATAGCCAATACACGCCAAAAACGGAGGCTGTGTAGCCGTCCAAAGCCACCCCACTTGTGCCGTTGTATACATGGCATTGTTCAGCTTCATCAGCTTTGCTGTTGTGCCCCATGTAGAAAATTCATCCCAGGTAAAAAACATGGGCTCGCGTATTAAAAGCACCAAAAGCATCACAAAACTACCAATGGTAAACGCCCAAAAGCCAAAACCCAAGCTAGGCAAAGGACGCTTTTGCACCACAAACCGAAATAGCATATATAAAAGCGCCAGCGCACCAAAGGCATACACCATCGCAGTTCCTATGGCCAACATATTAAGCAGGCCACTGAACACCACAAAAAGCCCAACAGATGCCACCGCACACAGCGGTGCCAACGCACTTTTTATACCCCGTTCTGTATAGAAAAGAGACAGCACCAACAGCACTGCAAAAGCCAAAAACACGCGCAGTTCACTCACTTAGGCACACACCCCTTTTTCACTTTTTTTGCCACTATGGCCCAATATTTTGTGTTTTGTACCACGCTTAAAAAACCGGCCACAAACGCCGGCACCAAAAGCAAAATGCCAATTTCTACGCCGCCGGGAATATAAAACACCCAAAATGGCCGCGGCTCGTTAAGCACAATTTCACCCACCTCAAAAATGTTTCCATAGCTGCTGTCTGGGTCGATACGTAAACTTTGCACCCCACGCGCCGGCAAAAAATATACTTGCCCATCACCGGATTCCTCTGCATACACCATCTGCCTTAGGCTATGTGCCTCACCGGGCTGTGCATAAAATGCTGTTTCTATCAGTGGTTCGTTTGTAAAAACAAATTGTGTGCGCACTGTGTCCACACGCAAATTGGCATCGTTTAAAAGAAGGCTTGGGTCGCTGCCGGTTGTTACCCAACGTCCATCGTCCAGCCGCTCTAATTGTGTTGGCGTAAAATCCTCCATTTGCAAAACAGTTGCTTGCAAAGCACCACTTGCATACAAAACGCGGTTCAGCACAAATTGGCCCGTGTGGAACAAAAACGCCAGCAGCAGCGCCACTATGTAGCAGGCGCATACTAGAAACAGGCCCGGATGCGTCTGTTTAAAGTGTTTCATTTTTTTCATACACATCCCTCCTTTTCAAGGTGCGTTTCCCTTTTCTTTTCGTCGATTCTTGCAAGCACTCGCTACTTATGCGGGCGTATAAAGGCCACTTTGCACCCTTTCATACAGCACCGGCACATCTTGCACCCCGCTGAGATTGTCTGTAAACAAATGCCCATAGTTATGCACAAATCCCTCATCCAATTCATCGATTAAAATATAATTGCAATCGGCTTCTTCAAGATATGCTTCAAACTCTTCAGCGCTTAGCTCAATTTCGCCGCTTTCCCCCGTTGCTTGCGGAACAATGCGCCCGCCACCAAAACTATAATCCAGCCTATGCGGCATAAGATAGTAATGTGTTTTAAACCACCCAAATCCTGTATCGTTTTGGTTTACATAAAATACACGCGCATCCGGTTCCATCTCCTCACCCAGTGCCTGCATTTCCGCTTGCTCCACACGCAAAATATCGTAACGGTTATCCGGAAAATCAAGCACAGAATACCCATCTAAAATATTGAGGGCAAACAGAAGCATCGCGCCAAACCCTAAAAAAATCACCACCGTTTGTGCCGCCAAGTTCCGAATTGTTTTGTGTTCACTTTGCACCACTTCTTCGTGTGTCTGCACTTCAGATGCACCCTCAATTGCCCCTTGTGCAAGCAGGCACAACGCCACAATCAGCCATCCCGCAAAGTAGGATATTTGATAGCGCGTATAGTCTGGCACACCGCCATCATATTTGCTTAAAAACGCATAATACGTAAGAAGCACGAACTGAAAACCCAAAAAACCCAAAGTGGAAAGCACGCCCCACAAAGCCACCTGGATCCGGCTTGTTCGATGTTTTGAAAGCAAAAATGCCAACAAAAACAAACTTAAAATAACAACACTGTTTACAAGGGCACTGCCAAGCATCGAAACCGGAGCACCGCTTACGAAAACGTCTGTCATATCCGTAAGAGCCCTTGTAAACGCCTCACTTCTTGGCTGAAAACCGAAAAGTTCCAACAAAGTACTTTGAACTGCACCAATAGGTGATGCCCCAGTAGCTTCTCCCTGTGTTACCACATTTTGGGTATTTGCATACCCTGTATGTGTGCGCCATGCCATATACACGGCAATTGGAACCGCCAAAAACGCCCAGCGAAGCTCCACCCTTTTTCCTTTTTTTAAGCGCACTTCCGGTTTTGGTGCAATAAACAATGCGTCGCAAAGCATCAACCCGCCTGCCACCAAGGCAATTGAAAACGTGTTGTCTTTCACAAGAGCAAAGCCTGCCAGCGGCAGCAAAGCCCAATAAACCTGCTTTTTCCTGCGCAGACAAAGATAAAATGCCAACGCCCCACCAAACCATAGCCCTGCCGGCAAATCCCCATATGCAATCAGGTATGCCGGGCTCAATGCTGTGATGCGCACAGGCGATAAAAAGAAAAACGGTAGCAATGCGCCAATAATTGCCAGTGACACAAACACACCAATATTTTTCTCAAATTGTGCTATCATCGCGCAAACGCAGGCAAATATCAGCGATGCATATGCAAAAAATACAGCCCATGGCAAAAACTCGCCAGATAGAAACTGCATAAACCAGCTAAGCAAAGGCATGGCCGGCATTTCTGTGGCTGTCCAAAACCAACCGGCTTCCGCTGTTGTATACAGCTCCCCTTGCAGTTTCATCATTTTAACGCTTGTGCCCCAAAATGAAAATTCATCCCACTGGCTAAAAACAGGCTGGCGAAGCCCAAACCAAAACAACGCCATAAAACATAGAACAACAAAAACAATAAAGCCACTTTTGCCTACAGCGTTCCAAACAGCTCGAAAGCCCATTTTCACAAAACTGTAAATGCCCAGCGCAAAACAGGCAACGAGCAAAAACACAGCGCCAAAATTAAGCACACCGGCAAACCCAAACGGTAACAAAACCAACACCACTGTACTAAGGGAGGCCAGCGGCGCCAGCGCACTATTTAGCCCAGAACGTATGTAAAACAAGGCCAATGCCAAAATTGCCAAAAAGCCAATTGCCACACCCAACATACACTGCCCTCCTTTTTATAGCATTTATTTTTCCCGTTACTTCTTACGTTCTTTTTTCTCTTTTGCCTTGCGCCTAAGAACAAAATCTTTTTTCAAATCAAGCACTTCCAAAACACTGCACGAAAGCAGCAACGGCAAAAAGAGCAGCCAAAACACCTCGGTCGTATTTGGGATAAAATAATCACTTGCCGGTTTTGCACCACCTAATGTAATGCCCCAGTTTCGGTATAAAATGCCCCCTGTTGTGTCCAAATCAAACCGCACGGCCCACACTTCTCGCCCGTCTAGGTCGAAATAATAGCTTCCATCGCTTGCCTGCTGCGCCACAAGGCGCTTTTCAGGGCCAAACGCCTCCTCTTGCTGTGTTGTGTAATACAGCTGCATCTCGCCACCCGGGCGGCTTATCTGCTCTACCTCAAAGGTAAACAAAGAGACATTAAACGGCATGCCGGGGCTGTATGTCATTTTGGGATCGGAATCGATAGAGATAAGGTCTGTTCCTCCTGTATTGTTTTCTTGCAAAATTACGCCTTCCACATAAAATTGCTCAAACAACAAGGCTCGCTCTTGTAAATGCCCACTATCTTGATGGTACAAATCCAAAAGCAACTGCGCACCACAACCAGCCAAATAAAGAAGCAATGCGCCACCGTAACAAACCACCACAATCAACCACCGTTTTTGTTTTGCTGGCTTCACGCTGCACCGCCCCCTTCCTGCGGCACCAAAAGCAACCGGCCATCCTCCTCCGTTATGCGGTAATATCGCTGGCCGGTTGTTAAGCTGTCGTCGTCGCTCCAGCCAGCCAAATCGTCGCTAAATAAAGAACTAAATTCACCTAAAATGTAATTGTCCAGCCGGTCAATCAACAAATGTGTCGCTTCCTCTTGCCGCAAAAAAGCTTCAAAGTCCTCCACACTTGCCACAAAGGGGAACAACGTTCCGGCATGTGTTGTTTCTTCGCTTTCCACCAATGTGCCACCCACATTGCCCACATACACCGTTTGCCCATTTTCTTGCATCACTTCGCCTGTTTCATCTTGCAACACGCCAGCATATTGTAAGGCCATATCGGCCTGCAAACCATAACGATATTGATAACTACGCGTGCCATCGTCCCCTTGGCTAAGCACATACACCACATGCTCGTCTTGCATGCCTTCTTCCTCTGCCTGTGTTATCACCGCTTGCACATCACGGCGCACCCCATAATTGGATGGGCTGATAAACAAAAACGTGGCACTTGGATACGTTTGCCACACCACCGCTACCAAAAGGCACCCCACAAACGCAAGATTGATCCCTCTTGCTATCTGCGCACGCAAACGAAGCTCTTTCACCGACACCACCGAAAGCCCAAGCAGTACAAAAGAAGCCACCAGCCAGCCCTGCCAATACGGTGTGAGGTATCGCAAGTAATCTTTTAAAATCAATGCCTCCACCGGCTTAAAAATAAAGGCATATAAAACAAGATGAAACACATAAAACAGCAAAAAGCCAACCGATGAAGTGATAAAAAACACAACAATTCTGCGCCGATGACACTGTTGGCCGGCCAATACATACGCCAAAAGCAAAACGGCCACAATAAGCAAAAACACAAACAGCCCCGGCCCCAGCAGTGAAACAGGCCATGTGTAAAACGCCTCCAGCATCAGTGGCAACACCTGGCTGTATTGTTCGTGATATTGCAGGCCCAGCAGTGCCCTCAGTGCCATCAACATCATGTCTATCATGCTTAGTTGCTGGCCGGCACTTCCAAGGTTAAACCGGTCCACCGCGCTTGGCAGTGTTGCCAAATGAGCCGCCCACAAAAGATACATGCCCACCACCATCAGCGCGCAAGCAAGGCATCCCAGCACCCACGCAAAACTCTTTTTGAAGCGAAAAAATGACAATGTTTTTCTCTCACAAAAAAACAAATCTGCCGCCACAATTGCCAAGGCGAGCAACGCCAGCGCAAAGCCCATGTCCTTCACGTTTGTAAGTGCCGCAAGCAAAACACCGAATGGCAAGAAAAAACGCCAATCTTTTTGCGCATCCGAAAAGGCATATCCCAAAATACCGCCAAACATTGCAGCCATTGGCAAATCTGCCATCACCGTTCGATACGCCCAAGACGGTTCTCCTATCATGCTGCCCGGCTCAAAAAAGAACGGCAACAAAAACAGGCCACACAAAAAGATAACCGCCGATGTTTTTTGCTTTTGCCAAAAAGCCGAGGCCGCAGAAAAAGAGGCAAGGTATACAAAGCTATAACCCGCCAACATGGCTCCTTCAGAAAAAACAGGTGAAAAAAACTGCACCATATAGCTAAAAACCAGAAACCCCGGTGGGTAACTGCGATGAAGCAGATTGCTTTGTGCTGTGGTATATAGTTCGCCGTGTTCTACCATTGCCTTTGCCGCCGTGCCCCAAAACGTAAATGCGTCCCACTCTACAAACATAGGCTGTATTACAGCAAATAAAACAGTGAAAAAAACACTGCCCAACATAAAAAACAAAAAGCCCGGTGAAAAAAGAGCAACTATTTTCTTCTTCTCGCGCAGCAGCACTGCCAAAAAAGCCACCGCGCATAGCCCATACCAAAGCACAGCACCTAGCCACAGCACGCCGGCACACCCGAAAATTGTAAACCAAACAATGGCAAGCGCCACCGAAAGAAGCGGTGTTAACGCCGAGGAACGACGCAAAAAACGAGCTAAAAACAATGACAATGCCAAAAGCGACACAAGACCCAGCAATGCAACCAAAGCAAGCATTCCTCCCTAAAAAACCAAAAAAATCGGCTTTTTATCACATGGTGTCTACACAAATTAAAACGAGCAATTTAGGTTGATTGTTTTTTTCGATACGATAAGGAAAATGACGCCCCCTTATGAAGTGCCGACGTATCAAAAACATCAAGGTAGCAGGAAAACACAAAACGTATATACACGGCACCATTCTGCAGTGCATTTTGCATCGAACAACGCGATAAATGCTTTCTTGGCAGCCCGGTATTTCGTTGCAAAATGCGTTTTTCACTGCATCATAAAGTGGAAAATCGTTCAAAGTGGCCGAATCCACGTGTAATCCCCCTCGGTCTTCAAGCAAAACAAGCGAGATGCACAGATTCAATAGAGCGATTATCCAATGCGACCCAGTATATTCAGCAGCTCATAACCACCCTCGCTTTTGGGCAGCCACTGGCCGATATAATTACTTTGAAACAAGCTCAATACCGCTACAAATGCCACGCTTGATGAAATCCACAGCGTAATGGTTTGGGTTCGCACTGCCGCTGCAGGTGCATCCAGCCGCGGGCGTACTGCCTTGCCAAGCAAAATACTGGCCGACATGCACAGCAGCACAAGGGTAGGCAGCAAATACCGCATTTGCACACCCACAATACGAATGGAGTATAAATCGGTTTCTGTAACGTACAATGCCGCCAAAATAGAGCAGCCATAGAATAAAGCCATTAAAAACAACGCCCATATCGTTGTGTTTTTAGAGTCTTCCTTTTGCTGAATACCAAGAGCCGATGCCGCAGAAAGCGACAAAAGCGACAACGTCCCCACCAGCGGCAAAGAAAGATCCAACCAACCAAACGAGCCAAGATCAGGCAAATAGGCCGCATTTTCGTATAGTGTAAGCACTGTGCGCGCTGCAAATGCCGGAAACTGCGTTACGATAAACACAACTTGTTCCAGTGGGTTTGCTTCCGCCCCCATACCGCGCGGCAGTTCTTGTGGGTAACCATGCACCAATGTTCCGTTAAACAGCCCCAGTACGTAATATAAAACCAGCCCTAAAACAACAGAAACGCCTGTTATAACCCACGGATTTTGGCGGTTTTTCCAGCGGGCGGGCGGAATGAGCAGCAACACCGGCAACAGCACCACGCTTGTGGGTTTTAAAACAGTGGTTAAAATGGCCGCCGCCATAAACACCCACAAATCACGCGTTGTTACCTCCGATTTACAAAAATAGCTTAGCAAAAAGTAATACAGCCCCAGCAAAGCACAATCGTAGGAAAGTGACGCACCAATAAACAGTGATAACGGCAAAAGCGCAAATGCAAAAAACACACCTTTATATTTGTTGCAATTTCGAAAAGTACCGTAACACAGCACACAGTATATCAATAAATTCGCCAGGCGCCCCGCATACAGTTGCCCCAGTGCCGAAAACCCAAAAAGCCGTGCAAGTGCCATGCCTGCCGCTTGTGGTAAAAATTGAAGCGATAAAAACACAATCGGCTCGTTCAGCTGAACTTCTGCGGCAGTGCCCGCTTGTAAATCGGCGCGATAATTGGCAAGAGCTACCCCGGGCAACACACCTTCGTTATACTGTAGTTGGTGGTTCATCGCCCCGGGGAAATGCTGATACAAAAGGGCTACATCGTTTGGAAAATCACGCTCATATTGATAATCAAAATAACCGTTTGAAATTTGGTAGCTACGCAAAAAATATTCACTTTCGTCTGGCGCTTGCAACGGAGCATTTGCAAAACAAAACAACACACCCAGCAAAAAAATACATACGGTTGCTTTTACATCCAGCCTGTCCTTACACAAAGTGTGAAGCAGTATCAGCGCGCCATATAAAACGGTAAACACCCCTGCCACACCCAGTGTAAACGGCAAGGCCTCAACGTCTGCAAGCAAAAACGCCACACGCCAATAATATGCCAAGCCCACAGCCACAACCAAGCAAGCACCGTAGCCAAAAAGCCATTTAATCCAAGGTTTTTTTAACACCTCGCGCATTTGGTCTCTCCCTCACATTTTTGCTTAAAAACAGCCTTACATATTGTAACGATCTGCCTTATACTCGTGCAGATGCTCGCGCAACCATGCAATGGTGCATGCCAGCCCTTCCTCAAAAGAGGTTTCTGGGCGCCAATCTGTCATTCCTTTTAGCTTTTGTGCACTGCCCAAAAGCCGCTCTACTTCACTTTTTTCAGGGCGCAAGCGCTCTTCATCACACACAATGCGTGCAGCGGGGTTTATTTGGCGAATCAATTCCTCGGCAAGACGCCCAATAGAGATTTCCTCTTCTGTAGCGATGTTAATTTCTTCCCCCACCGCTTTTTCGCATGCGGCAATCGCCATAAATCCGGCAGCGGTATCCTTAACATAGTTAAAGTCTCGCGTTGGGTGCAAACTGCCCAAATGAATTTCTTCCTGCCCCGAAAGCAGCTGGGTGATGATGGTGGGAATCACCGCACGGGCACTTTGACGTGGCCCATACGTGTTAAACGGGCGCACAATGGTTAGCGGCACCGCAAAACTGCGGTAAAAACTTTCCGCCAGGCGGTCGGCACCTATTTTGCTGGCTGAATAAGGGCTTTGCCCTTGGTACGGGTGTGCTTCGTCGATGGGCACATAGCGTGCTGTGCCATACACCTCACTTGTGCTTGTTACCAAAAGACGCTTCGTCTGTAAATCGCGCGCTGCATTCAGCACATTCAGCGTACCTTTTATATTTGTGTCCACATAGCTATCCGGGCTGTGGTAGCTAAACGGAATGGCAATAAGCGAAGCAAGATGATACACCACCTCTTGGTCTTTCATTGCCACCATCACACCGTGTGGGTCTCGTATATCTCCCATAAAAACATCTATTTCGTTGCGCACTTCGGGTGCCAATGTATCAAGCCAGCCCCATTTTCCAAATGAATTGTAATAACAAAATGCCTTTACTTTTTCGCCTTTTTTCACCAGCTCTTCGGCCAAGTGGCTTCCGATAAACCCATCGGCACCGGTTACCATCACACAGTTCGCCATCGTCTGTCTCCATTTCTCTGTTTCCGGCTGGCAAAGGGCGGTTTCACCTCATCGCATCAACCGTTTTTTCATAAACCTTTTTACAGTATACAATAAAAGGAGCTTTGTTTTCAACTTTCGCGTACAATTGCCCCTTTGTTTTCCAAGCCCACTTCTTTTTTGCTTGAAGAAATATGGCTTTTGTGCTATTCTAATTCAGTATAAATATGTTAATGTAGAGGAGCCCTGCCCATGCCAAATACTGTTCGCGACGACCCCACAAAAGGGCCCGATTCCGTGGGCAAAGCCCTGCGGCGCAACCTTTCTTTTTCTCGCTTAAAAACCATGGCAAACCGTGCTGTAAGCACATGGAAACAAGAGGGAACACAGCAGCTGTGGCGCGAGTTTTTATATCGATATCGCTTATCCGTTGGCGGCGATGTGTGGTTTTACCATGCCGATTTGCCCCTGCGCAAAGAGACGCGTGCCCAAAGAAAAGTTATGTTTGCAGCCATGCCCAAGCTCTCCATTGTGGTGCCATTATACAATACACCTCTTCGTTATTTAGAGGACCTTTTGCGCAGTGTCCAAAAACAAAGCTATGCAAACTGGGAGCTTATTTTGGTCGACGCAAGCGAAGACGGCTTACAAGCTCGCCGCAAAACGCTGATTACAAACCGCTGCGAAAAAGATAAGCGCTTGCGTTATGTGCCCCTTTCGCACAATGGTGGCATCGCAAAAAATACAAACCACGGCCTTGCCGAATGCCGGGGCGACTTCGTTATTTTGCTAGACCACGACGATGCCCTTGCACCGGGCGCCCTATACGAAGTGGTGAAAGCCTTTAACGAAACAGGGGCAGACCTTTTATACTCGGACGAAGCCGTGCTTGACAGCACATTAAAACATTTACACGCCTTTCACTTTAAGCCGGATTATGGGCCGGATACACTGTGCGGCTGCAATTACATTACACATTTATGTGCTTTTAGCAATCGGCTTTTAGAGAGCATTGGCAACTGCGAACGCGAAGGCTTTGATGGCGCACAAGATTACGATTTGGTTTTACGCCTTACCGAAAAAGCCGAACACATTCATCACATCCCAAAAGTATTGTACTATTGGCGGCGGCACGAAAACTCCACCGCACAGGATATTTCACAAAAACCAGACGCCATCGACGCCGGACGCCGTGCCTTGCAGGAACATCTGGAACGGGAAAACCTAGACGGCACTGTCAATGCACAGGATCAATACCCCGGCTCGTACCACGTACATTATGAAGTGTGGGGCCGCCCTCTCATCAGCGTGCTTATCCCCAATGCAGACCATATTGAGGATTTAGACCGCTGCATAGAATCCTTGTATAAAAAAGCCGGCTGGACACGTTTTGAAGTGTTGGTTTTAGACAATAATTCGCGCGATGCCGCCACAGAAAGCTATTATGTGGAAGCAGAAGCACGCCATGGCACCTTGCGTATTTTACGCTACAAGGGTGAATTTAATTTTTCCGCCATTTGTAATTTTGGCGTTGCCCGCTGTGTGGGCGACCATATTTTGCTTCTTAACAATGATACAGAAATTCTTAGTGATGGCTTTTTGCGCGAGATGGTTTCTTACAGCCAGCGCCCCGATGTAGGCGCTGTGGGTGCCCTTTTATACTACCCAGACAACTGCGTGCAACACGCCGGCTTGTTTGTAGGCATTGGTGGCACAGCAGGTGTGAACCACAAAACACATAAACGCGGCAGCGGCGGCTCGATGTATCGTTTGTGCACCACACAAAATGTTAGTGCTGTTACAGGGGCCGCCTTAATGGTGAAGCGCTCTTTATACGAGCGCATTGGCGCGATGGATGCAGAACATTTTGCCGTTGCCCTAAATGATGTGGATTTTTGCCTGCGGCTGCGCGAGGCCGGCTATCAAAACGTGTTCACGCCATATGCCGAAGCTTACCACTACGAAAGCAAAAGCCGCGGCTACGACGACGACGGCCCCGCGGCGCAGCGCTACAAGAAAGAAGCTGCTTATTTCCAGCATAAGTACGCTACACTTTTAGAGGCGGGCGACCCATTCTATAACCCACACCTCACTTTAAAACTTGAAAACTACGGCTTACGATAGAAAGGGTTTTTACTATGGCACAATCAGAAGAAATTCGGCAAAAACTGAAAAAAAAGCGCAGCAAAGAGCTACGCGATTATTTTTTTGAAATCTTAAGAACAGAGGGCCTGCGTGCAGCCATTGCGCGCACATTGCGTTTTTTAAAACGCCGCTATGCCTCAAAGCGCCAGCGCTACTTACCCAGCAGCTCCGTTCTGGCCGCCCAGCGCACTGCAAACACCGTGGGCTGGGCCAAACTCAGTGTTTGTGTGCCCGTGTATAACCCGGCACGCCAACATTTTAGCGAGCTTTTACAGTCTCTTGCCGACCAAACCTACACAAACTGGGAGCTGTGCTTGGCCGACGCCAGCGATGAAAGCGACTGGATTGAAGAACTATTAGAGCAACATGAGACATTAGATATCCGCTATCGCAAAGTAGAAAATAAGGGCATTGCAGAAAACACAAACGCCGCTGTTCGCCAGGCCATGGGCTCGCATATTGTTTTTGCAGACCACGACGACATTTTGCCTCCACACGCCCTTTATGAAATCGCCCATTGTATTGCAGACGTCAACCCACAACTTCTTTATGCAGACGAAGCTTTGTTCACCAACAATTGGCATAAACCGGACGTGGGCCACTTTAAACCGGATTTCTCCTTGCAGTACTTGCTAAATGTCAACTATATCGGACATCCTGTGGCCGTGCGAAAAGAACTGTTTCAGCGTTTAGAAGGCCTAAATGCCGATTATGACGGCGCCCAAGATCATGATTTTTTACTGCGCGCCATCGAAATAACAAGAGGTGCTTATCATTTACCGAAAGTATTGTATTATTGGCGCCAACATGATGAATCCACAAGCACCGGTGTAGAGGCAAAACCGTATGTGTCAGATGCCGCCAAACGTGCCATCCGCCACCATCTTGCCCGCACAGAGCGCCGCGGCAATGTTACAGATGGGCTGTATCCCTCTACTTACAAAGTAAATTACGACATCAAAGGCCGCCCT
Organism: uncultured Oscillospiraceae bacterium; assembly: GCA_964370195.1. Classification (GTDB taxonomy): domain Bacteria; phylum Bacillota; class Clostridia; order Oscillospirales; family Ruminococcaceae; genus JAAYCI01. The sequence goes on along the minus strand of CAYJIH010000001.1, from coordinate 31,264 downwards.
ATGGTGTCCGTCATCATCCCAAGCTGCGATCATATCCCAGACTTGGACCGCTGCTTGCGCTCTATATACAAAACAACCAAATACATGCAGTTTGAAGTAATTGTTGTCGAAAACAATTCCCAAATGGTGGAAACATTCACCTATTATCAAGAATTTGCTTCCACCCATCAAAATTTCAAAGTGACATTCTATGATGAAAAAGGCTTTAACTTCTCCAAGATATGCAACTGGGGGCGCAAGAGCGCCAAAGGCTCGTACTTACTATTCTTAAACAACGACACTGAGGTAATTACGCCCGAATGGATTGATGAAATGCTACAGCTTTGCCAGCTAGAAGAAGTGGGCTGTGTGGGCGCATTGCTGTATTATCCGGATAACACCGTACAACACGCCGGAGTTATTACAGGCCTTGGCGGCTTTGCCGGGCACAGCCACAAATACGCTTATCGCGGACGCAGTGGTTACATGTTCCGCCAATCTTGCGTGCAAGAGCTATCGGCCGTTACGGGTGCCTGCATGATGGTAAAAGCGGACGCCTTTGATAAGCTTGGCGGCTTTGACCCAAATTTTGCCGTAGCATACAATGATGTTGATTTTTGCCTGCGCCTGCGCCGCCGTGGCAAAAGCATTTTGTTTACCCCGTATGCCGAACTGTATCATCACGAAAGCAAAAGCCGTGGAAGCGATGAAGAAGGCGAAAGCAAAGACCGTTTCACAGAAGAACAAGAGCGCCTTCTCGACCGTTACGGAGACGACCTTTTGCATGATCCATTTTATAACCCAAACCTTACACTAGACCGAGAAGATTTTTCTGAAAGTGACACTTTGCCTGAATAGGCATCGCGCATAAAAAAATAAAAAACACCGTACAAAGAACATATGCATCCATTTCTTTATACGGTGTTTTTCTATCAACATCACCCCAGAAAGAAGGCAAAACACCATGCTGTGCCGCGTAGAAATGCCCACACACGAACAAATTTATGCCCGCTTTTTTCGTTATCGTTTGCTTCACAGTAGCAATAAATCTCGTTTTAACAACACGGCACTGCTGGCGATTCTTTGCCCTTTGCTGGCACTGCTTTTATTGATATTGATTGGCGATATTCTTTTATCCCTTGCCGTATTGCTTTTGTTTTCCATCCTTTTTTCCTTTGTGTTGTTTTTGCGCCCTCTTCTTTTATTCCGCGCCAAACCAAATGCCGCCATGAATACAGAAATCACCGTGTTTACCGCCACGGGTTGCACCCGAAAGGTAACAAGCGAAGAGGGCGGCATTTCCGAAACAGCCAACTTGCCTTACCATAACTTTGTAAAAGTGGTAGAAACAAAACATGATTTTTACTTTTTTTATAACACAACACACGCTTATTTAATTGATAAGCAGTATTTCACTGCAGGTGATGCCGATACACTACGCACCCTTTTATCCGGCACCCTGGGCCCTATCTTTATCTCTCATCATACGAAGGTTTCATAAAACCCACTTTGCACCCTGCAGTTTGCATTCATTTCTCACTTTGTACTGCTGTTTTTTCTTTTTATCGCACAAAAAAACAGACCCACCGCAATACGGCGTGTCTGTTTTGGTGGGAGAAGACGGATTCGAACCATCGAAGCGAAACGCAACAGATTTACAGTCTGCCCCCTTTGGCCACTCGGGAATTCTCCCTTACCAAGTGCCATATTAGTATAACAAAACTTTTGTGTAATTGCAAGTACTATTTCGAATTTTTTATCAAAAAAAATAAAAATAATTTATTTTTATTTTTCTATTGACAAAACCACCTTTTGTTTGCTATAATAATTTTCGCAAGTTCAATAGCGTTTCCACCGAGATGCCACATGAACTTATGATCCGTTAGCTCAGTCGGCAGAGCATCTGCCTTTTAAGCAGAGGGTCCCGCGTTCGAGCCGCGGACGGATCACCAAAAAACCATCAATTGTTGCTGTTTTCAGCAAAATTGATGGTTTTTTTCTTTCTTATTGAAATGCAGCAAAACGCTTTATTCCATATCTATTTTATACCACGCCAAACGCCACATCCACCATTTTTGTAAAATTTTGTTCTCGCTCTTTTGTTGTGGCTTGCGCTTGCTCTACAAAAGAATCCGAAACCGTAAGAACACAAGCTGCTTTTTTCCCTGTAACCGCTGCATTATGGAACAAAGCAAAACTTTCCATTTCCACCGCAAGGCAGCTGTGCTCATCACGCACAATTTCCCAGTGGTTTTTCTGCCCCGGCGCCGGTATTCCATTATAGAAAACGTCTGTGCAGTGCACACGTCCCTCTTGCAAAGGCAGGCCTTGCGCTTTGGCGCTTTGGCGCAAACGCTCTGTTAACGCCTCGTTCGGTTTTATACAGCTTTCCAATGTTCCGTTATGTGTTTTTGCAAAAGTAGATTCTGAATACGCCTCTGTTGCCAAAAGCAAATCAAACACCTTAAGTGATGGAGCATAACTGCCACAAGAACCAATGCGCACAATTTCGTCTACATCATAATGTGTGAAAAGCTCGTATGAGTAAATGCCTACCGATGGCATGCCCATCCCGTGCGCCATCACCGAAACCCTCTTGCCCTGATAAAGCCCTGTATACCCCAGCATGCCACGCACCTCGTTAAACAAAACAGGGTTTTCTAAGTATCGCTGTGCAATAAATTTTGCACGCAACGGGTCGCCCGGCATCAACACAATTTTTGCAATATCCCCTTTTTCTGCACTGTTATGCGGTGTAGCCATAAAAAACTCCTTCCTTTAGCAGCCACCCCCTTGGGGATGGCTGTTTTTTGTATACTGAAATTATAACAAAAAATGTTTCAATTCACAATTTCATTTTATTTAACGCAACTTTCACTAAAAACAATTATTCTTCTTGCAAAAAAACTTGTAATTTTGTATGAAATATGGTATTCTAAGTCAAATAGTGGCTCAGTGTAATCGAGTTATTCATTAAAATTTTTTAGTTCAAACAAATTTTGAGAGGGGGTCTTTAGTTTTGGGAACCGGACAATCAATTACACGTGTGGATGCGTATGACAAGGTAACCGGACGCGCTAAATACACAGACGATTTATCCCCAGCAAATGCCCTAGTGGCAAAAGTGGTGCGTAGCAGCATTGCGAACGGCCGTGTGCTATCGTTTGATGTGAGCCGCGCACTGGAAGTGCCCGGTGTTGTGAATATTTTCACATGTTTCGATGCCCCGGCACACAGCTTCCCCACAGCCGGACATCCGTGGAGCATAGAAGCTTCTCACCAAGACATTGCCGACCGCAGGCTTCTAAACGAGCGTGTGCGTATTTATGGCGATGACATTGCTGTGGTAGTGGCCGAAAATGCCTTGGCTGCTGAAAAAGCCGTACATCTTGTTAAGGTGGAATATCAAGAATACCCTGCACTCACCGATGCAAAAACCACTGCTAACGAAGAACAAGAACCGTTGCACGAAGCGTTTCCAAACAACATTTTAAAAGAAGTGCATAATCAAGTGGGCGAGTTTTCGATGGAAGAACTTGCAAAACGCGATGATATTGCCATGATAGAAGCCGAATACAACACCCAAGCCGTGCAACATTGCCACATCGAACCACCGGTTGCCTATGCTTATATGGAAGGAAGCCGCATTGTGGTTGTATCCTCAACGCAAATTCCACATATCACACGCCGCGTAATTGGGCAGGCACTTGATATCCCATTTGGCATGGTGCGTGTTATAAAGCCATACATCGGCGGAGGGTTTGGCAACAAACAAGACGTATTGTATGAGCCACTATGTGCTTGGCTTACCACCAAACTGGGCGGGCGCACTGTAAAGCTGGAAACAACACGGGAAGAGACGTTTGCTTGCACAAGAACACGCCACGCCATGAACATCGCCATACAAACAGCCGTACGAAAAGACGGACGCTTGATGGCACGCAAAGGCAGTATTTACAGCAATAAAGGCGGCTATGCTTCACACGGCTTTGCCATCACAGGCAATGCATCGAATGCATTTCGAATGATGTATCACGAAGAGCTGGGCCACGAACTTGATGCGCATGTTGTTTACACAAACATTGCCACATCGGGTGCAATGCGCGGCTATGGCATTCCGCAAATTACATTTGCGCTAGAATGCCACATGGATGACATTGCAAAAGACCTCGGCCTTGACCCCTTAGAAGTGCGCCAACTCAACTGCATGAAAGAAGGCTATGTGGATGCACATACCGGCATCACTTGCCACACCAGCGGTTTACTTGAATGTATAGAAAAAGGGCGCAAGGCCATTGGCTGGGATGAAAAACGCAAACAATATGCACAACAAACCGGCCCTGTGCGCCGCGGTGTTGGCGTTGCTATCCACTGCTACAAAACAGGCACGCACCCCATTGGCCTGGAAACTGCCGCCGCCCGCATTGTCCTCAACCAAGATGGCTCGGTTTGTGTTCAAATGGGTGCCACAGAAATTGGACAAGGCGCCGATACAGTGTTTACACAAATGGCTGCCGAAACCATTGGTATTTCGGAAGATAAAGTGCATATTCAGTCCACGCAAGATACCGACATCAGCCCATTTGATACAGGCGCTTACGCCTCACGTCAATCGTATGTTTCGGGCATGGCTCTTAAACAAACTGCCGAGATTTTCCGCGACAAGGTGCTTAGCTACACCGCAGAAATCAAAGGAAAATCGGCCGATGCGCTTGACATTCAAAACAATATCATTGTGGAAAAAGAAAGTGGCGCCCCTCTTGTTTCAATGGCAGATTTGGCACTGGAGGCCATCTATAGCTTAGAAAAATCGGTGCATATCACGGCCGAATCCACCTATCACTGTAAGGAAAATACGTTCTCGTTTGGTGTATGTTTTGCCGAAGTGGAAGTAGACATTCCCGTGGGCAAAGTGAACGTGCTTAACATCATCAATGTGCACGACTGTGGCCAACTTCTAAACCCACAACTGGCAGAAGCCCAAGTGCACGGCGGCATGAGCATGGGCCTTGGATACGGTTTATCGGAACAGCTTATTTTTGGCGATGATGCACGCCTTCTTAACGGTAATTTGCTTGATTACAAATTGCCCACCTCCTTAGATACACCGGAATTACAAGTGGATTTTGTAGAAACGTGCGACCCCACCGGCCCGTATGGAAACAAAAGTTTAGGCGAGCCACCGTGCATTCCTGTGGCACCGGCTTTACGAAATGCCGTTTTGCATGCTACCGGCGTAAAAATAAACAGTTTGCCGCTAAACCCACAGCGTTTGGTAGAACATTTTACCGAGGCCGGTCTTTTAAAAGGAGGCGAATAAAATGCTGGATTTTGCAAGTGTTCATAAAGCAACTGATGTGAAAGACGCCATTCGTGCAATGCAAGCTTGTGAAGCCCCCGTGGTCATTTGCGGTGGCAGCGATGTCCTAATTCGCCTACGCGAAGGAAAATTGGCCGGTTGTAACCTTATCTCTGTGCGAGACATCCCCGGCTTTTCCGACATCAAAGTGGAAGCAGACGGTTGCCTTGCAATTGGGCCTGCCGCTACATTTGCCGAAGTGGCAGAGCACCCCCTTATTCAAAAGCATGTTCCCACACTTGGGCAAGCAGTAGACCAAGCCGGCGGCCCCCAACTACGGAATGTGGGCACAGTGGGTGGCAATATTTGTAATGGTGCCACCAGCGCCGAATCTCCCCCGTCTTTGCTTACGCTTAATGCACAACTTACCATTGAAGGCCCAAATGGTATGCGCACACAAGAATTGGAAGGCTTTTTTGCCGGCCCCGGCCGTGTGCATTTAGAAAACGGAGAAATTCTCACTGCCATTCGCATTCCAAAAGCAGATTATGACGGCTACTTTGGCCACTATATCAAGTTTGCCCAGCGCAATGCCATGGACATTGCCACCTTAGGTTGCGCTGTACACGTTAAACTAGACGCAAGCAAAACCGTAATTGAAGATGCGCGCCTTGCTTACGGCGTGGCTGCCCCAACACCCGTTCGTTGCCATGCGGCAGAGGATGCCATCCGTGGGCAAAAAATTGGGCCGGATCTATTCCGTATTTTTGGAAAAACAGCTTTAACAGAAGTAAAACCCCGCAGCAGTTGGCGTGCCAGCGAGGCGTTTCGTAGACAATTGATCGACGAATTGGCCCAGCGAGCACTCAAAACTGCCATAGAAAATGCAACGAAAGAGGTGGTTTTGTGAAAATCATCGAGATGACAGTCAACGGAAAATTAACAGAAGTGGCCATTGATGAACGTGAATTACTGGCAGACACTTTACGAAACCGCCTGAATCTAACCAGTGTAAAAAAAGGTTGTGAAGTGGGTGAATGTGGCGCATGCACCGTGTTGATTGACGGAAAAAGTGTAGATAGCTGCATCTATCTTACCGTATGGGCCGAAGGCCACAACATCCTAACGGTAGAGGGCATCACCGGGCCAAACGGAGAGCTTTCACCCGTGCAACAAGCCTTTGTAGATGAAGCCGCCGTGCAATGTGGTTTTTGCACACCAGGCCTTATCATGACAGCTGTGGAAATTGTGGGCACAGGCAAGTTATACACGCGCGAGGAACTGCGTAAACTCATTTCCGGACACCTTTGCCGCTGTACGGGCTATCAAAACATTTTAAACGCCGTAGAGCGCATTGTGAATGAAACGCACAAAGCGGTGGGCAAACCGGAATAGTATATTCTTTTTTAGAAAATGCTGTATCCTATAACACACACGAAACAAAAACCCGTACCAATCCAAAATTGGATTGGTACGGGTTTTATTCTTATCCTTCCACTTAAACGCTTTATTCTTGTGTCAACAGCCATGCCTCGCTCACTTCGTCTAAACGCGCCGTGTCGGCCTCTAGCTGTGTGCCAAGCGTTGCAAGCAGTTCATAGTCACTGCTGTTCTCTGGCGCCTCCATGGCTGCTTTTGCGCGCTCTATAGCCGCCTCCAGCTCTTCCATTTCCGCTTCCAGTGCACGCACTTCATTTCGCCTTTGTGCATCTTGTGCGCGGCGCTCTTTTGCAGAAAGTTCTTTCTTTGGTGCCTCCCGCTTTTGCTGCGTGCTCTCCCCCGCTTTGCCCTCCTGCTCTTTCTTTTGCAAATACTCATCATAATTTCCATCATATCGCAAAAATCCACTTGGAGTAAGCTCTAAAATACAATGGGGCACACGGCGTAAAAAATAACGATCGTGGCTAATGGCAAGCACGGTTCCCGGGAAACGTTGCAACGCTTGCTCTAGCTCTTCTTTCGCACGGTAGTCCAGATGGTTTGTGGGCTCGTCTAAAAGCAATACATTGGCACGCTTCATCAGCAAGATGGTAAAGGCCACTTTTGCACGCCCCGCACCGGAAAGTTCTTCCACACGTTTATATACTTCTTCTCCACTTAAAAGCATGCGCCCCAGCGCCGTGCGAATTTCCAGTTCTGTTTTAGCCGGATATACGCTATGCACCGCATCAAGCACGCTTTTATGCATTGGCAAGCCTGCCAGCTCTTGGTCGAAATAGCCAAGACGCACATTGCCACCCCAGCGCACAAGACCCTCGTGTGGTAAAAGGCCTTGAACCGCCTTGAGGAATGTGGATTTCCCCACGCCGTTTAGCCCCACAACTGCCACCTTTTCCCCACGCTTTATCTCTAAAGATAAGCCCTTATAAAGCTGGCGCTTTTGCTCGCCTTCCCCCACCGACACTGCAAAATTTTCACACGTCAACACCGTGGAAAACGGCTCTAGGTCGAAATCAAAGCGCAGCGAAATATGGCGTTTATCCTCATATGGCTTTTCGATACGCTCCATTTTTTCCAGCGCTTTCACTCGGCTAGACGCCATGTTGGCCGTAGACGCCCGCGCTTGATTGCGGCGCACATATTCTTCCATCGCCGCAATTTCTTCCTGTTGCTTTTCGTACGCACGCAGCGCCGTGCGCTGCCTTTCTTCTTTTTGCACCACAAAACTACTGTAACTGCCGGTATAGTGGCTCAACCGTCCATTTTCAATCTCGCATACAGACGTAGCTACCTTATCTAGAAAATAGCGGTCATGGCTTACTGTAAGCACCGCCCCCGGATAAGAGGACAAATACGCCTCAAGCCATGTAAGCATCGAAAAATCCAAGTGGTTTGTAGGCTCGTCTAAAATCAAAAGCCCGGGGCTGTGCAAAAGCATTTTCGCAATACCAAAACGCATTTTTTCCCCACCGGATAACGTGGATACTCGTGTGTTTCTATCAAATGCACCAAATCCCAGTCCCATCAAAACACGGTTGATTTTGGCGTCCACCTGATACGCATCTTGTGCTTCCAGCTGGCTGTGAATCAAATCATATTCCCACAATAAATCTTCATCATGCGGTGCTTCTGCCAGTGATGCCGCGCAGCTTTCCAACTGTTTTTGCAATTCTTCCACGGCAAAAAATGCGTCGCGCGCCTCTTCTTCCAGCGTACGCTCGCCCGAAAGTGCCTCGTTTTGGCGCAAATACCCAATTTCCAAATGTTTGGCGCGCACAATACTGCCTTCATCCGGCTCAAGCTTGCCACACAACAAATTCAACAACGTTGTTTTCCCTGCGGCATTTACCCCCAAAAGGCCCACACGCTCTTTGGGGCGAATATCCAAAGAAACCCCGCGTAAAACCGATTTATCTAAAAAACCCTTACTAACATTTTGCACACTAACTAGCATACATTTCCCTTTTCTTTCCTCATGCGTTTGTTCCCTTCGTTCTACTCAAAGGCTTATGCGAATATCCAAGCGCCCGCAATTCTTTACAGAAAAAACCCCTTCGGCACAACACCGAAGGAGCAAAACTCCCTTTAAAACGGCCTATTCTTTGTCTATCTTGCGCATGTTAAGATAGAAGCCAAACTCATTCACACAAGAAACAAGCATAACAACACCAAACACTTGGAACAGTAAACTTAACGTACCAAATGGGTTAAGAATCCCCACAACGCCACCGGCCAACACAAGCGCCCCCAGCAACATTTGAAGCACATTTACTTTGCCCGTATATTTTCGCATGCGGAACCCTTGAAAGAACTGAACCACACCTAGCAATATAAACAGTATGCCAATGAAAACAGGTAAAATGCTGGCAATTGCCTGATAAAACAAGAACATACACACACCCAGCGCAATCATCAAAACACCACCCAGCACACTGGCCGAGCCACCGCCTTTTCTTGCCGAAAATAAGCCCATAATACCCATAATCACCACATAGGCACCAATTAAGTACACAATAATTTGAATGAACAGCTCTGGCCATAAAATCAAGGCCACACCCATCAACAAACTAACAATCGCACGCACCAATGCATATTTTTTTACAACTTCTATCAGTGAACTCACTAAAAAAACCTCCTTCATGTCTTTTGCAATCTCGTGGCAACACCACCGTAACAATAGGCCTTTATTATACACGATTTCACACCGATCTGTATAGCGAAATTTCGCAAAACAAAGGTTAATCAAACAAAATAACTTTCACCGTATCCCCGGCCGCCACCGGCCCACTGCCCGCGGGGATATCAACAAGGCAATTGCAACCCTGCAAAGCAAACAAGCTGCCTGAAGCATGCCCCATGGGTGGAATGTGCACCTCTTGCCCTTGTATCCGTGCACGTAGCAAACGGCGCATGGGGCTTGCTTTGGAAAATGCATGTTGTGCAATGCCTATAGCTGTGCGCAATTGGTGTTGTTCTTCCCCCGCTAATTTTTTTAAAACCGGCACAGCCAACACTTCAAATGTTGCCAGTGCCGCAAATGGGTTGCCCGACAAACACAGCAGCACATGCCCACCACGCACCAGCGCCAGCGCCGGCCCACCGGGCCGAACTTTTACGCCGTGAAACAACAAAGTGCCACCCAGTTTTTTCGCCACTTCGGGCAAATAATCTTTCTCCCCTACAGACACCCCTCCCGTTGTGATAACGAGTTGATTTTCTTGCAAAAGGGTATCCAGTGATTTTTGCAAATACATTGGGTCGTCCGGCAATATGCAGCGTGCCGATACATTGGCAAAAAGCTGTTTGCAACGCGCCGCCAATAAAAAACTGTTACTATCGTATATTTTTCCCGTTTCAAGGGAATCGCTTGGCTTTATCAGTTCGTTGCCTGTGGCCGCCACCGCCACACAAGGCGGCATAAACACACGAATTTGCGAAATGCCCTGCCCTGCCAGCAAAGCCACTTCGGCCGGGCCCAGCCTTCTTCCTTTTTCAAGAAGTTGTTTGCCTGCATGCACATCTTCTGCCTGAAATACAACATTTTCGTTCGTTTTTAAGGCCCGTGTAAACTGCACTAAAGAGCCAATGCGCTGTGTTTCCTCTTGCTTTATCACACAATCGGCCCCTTGCGGCAACATGGCCCCTGTCATAATGCGTGCGGCCTCGCCAGCATTTAATGCACACCGCGGTGTATCTCCCGCAAAAATTTCCTGTGTTACAGCCAGCTTTACCGGGGTTGCCGCGCTCGCCAAACAGCTATCTTCACTGCGCAAAGCATAACCGTCTAACGGCGAGCGGTTAAAGGGCGGGTTGTCGTGCTTTGCATACACATCTTCCGCCAGCACACGCCCTAAGGCCTCTTCAATGGCCGTGCATTCTGTTTCTTTTGGTTTTATGGCGCCGGAAATGAGCTGCTGCAATGCCTTTTCCAGCTGTGGCCAATCTTCTTTGTTTTGTAGCACCATCATTCATTTCCTTCCGTTTTTCGCGAAGGCTCTTGATAACCTGCACGCACACGAATCATCTCTGCTGCAATGCTAATGGCAATCTCCTCCGGTGTTCTGCCACCCAGTGGCAAACCAATGGGCGCATGAATGCGTGCAATATTTTCCTCACTCACACCTTCTTCACGTAATTTTTGTAAAGAAAGCGCCACTTTCCCGCGGCTTCCAATCACACCAATGTAACACGCCTGTGTTTGCAGTGCACGCCGAAGAACACTGTAATCGTGCATATGTCCACGCGTTAAAATTACAATATAATCTGTTTCTTCCACCTCAAACTGTGCCAGTGCATCTTCAAAATCCACCACTTTACGCTCGTCTGCCAGTGGCAAACGTTCTTTTGTTAAAAATTCAGGGCGATCATCGGCCGCCACCGTATAAAAACCCAGATGCTGTAGCACCGGCACGACCTCTGCCCCCACATGCCCCATGCCAAAAATTAAAGCGCGGCTGCTGCTGCAAAATGGGTCGGCCAAATAACGCCCGTCTGCCAGCAGATGCGTGCAAACATCTGTAATTTCCGCATACAACACCGGTGCCTGTTCGTCCTCTTTTGGTGTAAGCACAAAAACATTGCCGGTTTCAATTTCTGTTAAAAGCACAAAGGCTTCTCTACTTGAAAGACAATGCAGTGCTTTTTCGTACGCTTTTACACACGCTGTGTCTGCTGGGCTTATATATTGCAAATACACCGTAGCTTGCCCACCACACACCATACCAAGCTTTGCCACATCGTTTTGCGACAAATGAAACGTGCGCATACAGTGTTGCTTTGTTTGTAGCACTTGCCTTGCTGTGTTTTGCGCTTCAAACTCAATGGCACCGCCACCAATGGTACCAAAACAATCCCCCTCTTCTAGCACCAACATTTTCGCACCGGCACCACGCGGTGTAGAACCACTATGGGCCACAATCGACACCAAAACAGATGCTTTACCCGCTTTGGCGCTGGCTAAAATTTCTTCTACTAATGGTTGCATTTACCATCACTCCTTTTCTATTCAACTGCTACCACAGTGACTTTTGCTAAACGAAGCACCGCAAAGCCTATCGCTCTTTTATCCTCCAAGTGGCACGGCCACTTCCTTTTCCAGCGCAAACGACCACAATGTCAACCGCTTTACCGGCAAATTTAGCCGTTTTTCTATTGCCTGCGCATACAAGTGCAACTGCCCTTCGTAATAGGCGCAAAGTTCTTGTTCTGTTTTTCCACGGTCGGTTTTATAATCCACAATTTCAATGCCATCGTCTTGCACCAGCACAACATCGGCAATGCCTTGTAAATACACCCGTTCGCCAGATAGTTCTTTTGGCAGCTCTTTTTCTATTCTTGTTGCCGGAATTGCCGTGATGAAGTCATATTCACGCAGCACACGCTTCGCCTTTTGAATTCGTTTGAAAAGCGACGATGCAAAAAAAGCACTTAACCCCTTGCGGCTCAATGATTTTGCCTGCGCCGGCGACAAATAACTTCCGGCCACCAACCGCTCAATCTCACGCTCCACATCGTGTATGTCTTCTGTATACGGCACAAGTTGCAAAAATGTGTGCATGGCTGTGCCACGTTCTGCCGCTGTAAGGCCTGTGCTATACAAAAGAGACGGCCGTTTTCGCAAAAACGAAGTATCCGCTTTGCTTAGTGCCGAAACGCTCAATTTTCGTGGTATTTCCTGCAAAACTTGCCGTGGCAAAACGGCACTAAAATTCGCTTGTAAGCTGGCCACTGTGGCCATATCCGCTTCTAAAAACTCCGCTTCTTCTAAAATAGGCGGTTCTTTTTCGCTTGGCGTGCACACGTGCATTTCCATCTTGCATTGCTGCCTTTGCTTTTTTATATTCGCCGGCTGACGCATACCTATATAGTCCCACAAAGGGGCCGCATCTGCATGGCATAACAAGGCGCTTAAAAGCCAATCTCCCATGCTATTTTGGCGGCTAAGCAAATATGCCTTATCGGCCTGCACCAATGCAATCGATGCAAGAGATGCAATCTTTTTTTCCGGCTTTTTCTGTGTGTTTACAATGAACAATCTGTCTCTTGCCCTTGTAAGTGCCACATAAAGCACACGCATTTCTTCGCTCAAGCTCTCTTGCAAATTACGATGTCGCACCGCAAGCAAAGGCAAGGTAGGGTACAACGTTTGCTGCGCACGAAGGCGCAGCCCCACCCCAAATTCTGTATGAAATTGAATGCGGGCAGACAAATCCCTTGCATTAAAACTGTGTGCCGTATCGGAAAAAATTACAATTGGGAACTCAAGCCCTTTGCTTTTATGCGCTGTAAGCAAACTTACATGCCCTGCACGATGCCGGTAGCCGGCCCCTTGTGGGCCACGTCTTTTCTGCAAAAGGCGCACAAACGCCGAAAGCCCCCCACTAAGCGTATGCCCCATTTCGGCCGCCCAATGTAAAAAGCGATGCACATTTTCGCGGCGCGCCATGCCGTTTTCCATTGCCGCCACCGCCGAAAGATAGCCCGTGCGAAGTGTTAATTCCTCACAGAAACGCCCCAAATCCATCTCTGTGCTCAGCGTGCGAAAATGTGCCAACGATTGCACAAACTTTACGCACTTCTCCTCTTGCGAAGCCAGCAAAGCACCGTATAAACTGCCCTCTTTTTGCACAGCACGCAATAGGGCAATTTCGTCCAGCGAAAACCGAAACAACGGGCTTACCAAGGCCGCCACAAGCTGCACATCATCGCCCGGGTTATCAATGGCAGCCAGCACTGCCTGTAGAGGCAATGTCTCTGCTGTGCTTAACAAATCTTGTTCCACGTCACTATTTGTTGGAATTTTTGCCTCTTGCAATGCCTGCATAAACTCGGCCATCGAACTGCGTGTTCGCAGCAAAATACAAAAGTCGCCAAATTCGCATGGACGCATGTGTTCGCCCTCTTGCACCGGCACTTTATCGCGGATCATCTGCCAAATTTTTTCAGCCACAAACCTCGCTTCGTCTCCACTTTCTGTTTCTTCTAAAACAGTAAGCGAAAAACCATCGCGAATACTGCCATTGCCCCCTTGCAAAAGCCGCTCTTCTTCGCCGTAATGCACGTCTCCCAGCGTCTCACTCATCAGCTCTTCAAACACATAGTTGACGCCTTCAATGACGCTGGGGCCACTACGGAAATTGTGCCCAAGACGAAGCACCGCCGGTTTTTGGCCGCTGTCGTGAGCAGCCCACGTATGTTTTTTTTCTAAGAATAGCCCGGGGTTTGCCCTTCGGAAGCGATAAATGCTTTGTTTTACATCGCCCACATAAAACAAGTTGCTCCCCTCTTTATTACCAAGGCAGCTGTATAAAGCACTTTGTAGTTCATTTGTATCTTGGTATTCATCTACCATAACAAAGTCATACCGTGCACTAATTTCCTCTGCAATTGGCAAGCGCTCCCCCTCTTGGCTCATCAGCAATTGAAGTGCCAAATGCTCAAAGTCAGAAAAGTCCAGCAGCTTTTTTTCCATTTTCAGTTCAAAATATAGCTGTGAATATTTTTCTGTGGCTGTGCACAGCGCTTGCACCATAGGCAAAAGAGTTGCCAAATCCGCCGCGTGCTCCTCTTCCGAGCACACAAAGCAGTACTTTCGCAGCTCATCCAAAATATGTTTAAGATCCCCGCGCAAAGATTGTACCTGCGCTTTTCCCTCACCTTCGTATCCTCGCACCGTGGCAAGGCGTGCCGGTGCTGCACCACGCAAAAACCGTTCACAATCATCCCACTGCTCTTTCTGTACAAGCTGCATCAGATGTTCTACCATCCACACATCATCGCGCAGCATCGGCAGCCACGCTTCTAAGGCTCCGTCATCTTCTGCCTGTTGCACGGCGGCGTTTGCCAATGCATGTGCACTTCGCAATGCATCGGCAGCATACCCCAGCAATTGTTTACCCCAAACCGTTTTACAAAAAGGCGTGTTTATGTGATACATTTGTACAAATTTTTCAAGCCACCGAGAAGGCCAAGGCAATGTATTTACGAAATTATGTAAATCCAGTATGGCTTGTGCCGCTTCTGTATCACTACGAGAGCGACCATACAACGCTGAAAACTTCGCAAAATCCGCTTGCTCATACGCTTGCTCCAGCGCCTGTTGCAAAGCCTGCTCCGACAATTCGCTAAGCACAGCCGCCTGCCCAACACTTAAATCGGGCGGTGTGCCAAGTTGTGCAAACTGCTCGCCCACCAGCTGGATGCAAAACGAATCGATCGTACCAATAAATGCCCGCTGAAGCAAGCTTTTCTGGCGTCGTAAAAATGGGTTACCCCCCTCGCTTTCCAAAGCCTGATCCAGCCGTTTTGCAAGGCGGATACGCAGTTCTTCTGCGGCAGCATTTGTGAATGTAAGTATCAACATTCTGTCGGCCGCAATCGGGTTTTGTTCCCGTGTCATTAAGCGCACCGCGCGCTCCACCAGTACTGCTGTTTTTCCACTTCCGGCTGCAGCGTCAATTAAAAGGCTTCCGCCCTCATCTTCGATGGCTATTTTTTGCGCTTTTGTCCATGTTCTTTCACTCATTGGCCTCGCTCCTCTGCCCCTTTACGGTCCAGTTCTTCCAGCCGTCCGTTCACATATTCTCTTTCCGTGTTCATACGCACTTCATTCACACCATCTTCGTGGCGACAGGATGCAAAATAAGGGCAATTGGGGCACAACTTTCTGCCAGAGCTTCTTACAAGTGGACGTGCAGAAAAATCACCGCCTGAAATCCCCTCAGCCATCTCTTCTATCAAAGATTCCACATGCAAAGACAAGCCACCTATGCGCTCTAGAGTGGCCAGCTGATTGCCACTGGGGTTTCCATCTTTTTTATAACGAAGCGGCAAAAACAAGCCACTCTTATCACGATCCAGCGCTTGTAAAATATCTGCATCATCAAGCAAAAGCCCATCTAAACCAAATGCGCTTTTGCCAACATCTCGCCGCGATTCACTTTTGGGGCTTGGGTCTGCACTAAGATAAAGCACACCGGCCGGAATTGCATCCTTATACGGCCCCTTTTTTTGTCGGCACAAAGCGTCCATGTACACCAGCATTTGCAAATTTAGCCCATATAAAACCTCTGCAAGGCTAAACGATTGGCTCCCTGTTTTATAATCTAAAATACAAAAATATGTTTTGCCTTCTTTTTTAAAAACATCCACACGGTCTACCTTGCCCACCACTTGTACTTTCTTTCCACTTTCTGTTTGCAATGTAAGGGGTGCCACTTCTGTATCGCCAATGCCCAATTCCAGTGCCTGTGTTTCAAAAGAACTATTTTGTGCCCACGCGCGCAAATATTGCAGCAAAGAAAACACCGTTGATTGTATCCTACCCAAAATCACATGCAAGCGCGCTGTCACATCCGGAAAGTTAGCGCTTGCAAACTGTTCGCAATGCTCTTTAGTTAGCCGCAGCAAATCATCATCTGTACTGTTTGCAAATTCATTTTTTAACTCGCGCAGCACTTGCTCTAACACGTAATGCACAAGGCTTCCACTTTCCAAGGCAGAAAACTCTGCTTTTCTACGTGTGCGCACACGTAGCACATGTTCCATCAAATACGCAAAACGGCAATTAAAATACCTCTCTACCCTTGTGGGGGAAATGCGCGGTGTACCACCTGTTAATTCGTGCAATATTTGTGTTTCATGTATACCAAAATACGCAGGCACATTCACCGCATCCAGCAGTGGCAAATGCTGCGTTGCAAAATATTCATCTGCTGTAGAAAGCGCCTGCAAAATATCCGCACTTTCCTGAGAATGTTCTCTGTAAATCATAGCCACTCTATCAAAGGCCGCCTCTTTTGTGGGCGACAAAGCAGCTTGGTCCACTACAAGCGGCGGCAAATGAAACTGGGCTTGCAACGCACTCACTTCCTCACAGCAGACGCCCATCACCCCTTCGTGATACAAAGGATAAGAAAGATGCAAGCTTTTCCTTGCCGCTGTGAGTGTGCGATACAAAAACATTTTTTCCAGCAAAATTCGGTTTTGAAACGAACCCGGCATTTCAATGTTGTTGTCTACAAGCATATCTCTATCGCTGTGTGTTAAAAGGCCACTATAACCCACCTTCGCCGGAAATTCCCCATCGAGCAAGCCAAGAACAAAACAATGATCCGGCGAGGCCAAGCGTGCACGATCGGCCCCAGCAAATGGAACACTTTCTAGCGTTTTAGGAACTTGGCCAAAATCGGTTGAGCGAACGAGAAGCAACAGCAATTCGTCATATTCGGCAGCGCTAACCGCTTCGCCCACCAAAAGTGCCGCCATCTCGTCTAGCATATCCATGCTTAAATCCCATGTGCGGCGGCTGCGTTCTGCCAGGGCAAAATCCCCCTGTTTTTCCATCAACAACGCTTTCTCCTCATGGTGCTCGGGTGCAGACACACTTTCTAACAAATAATACAATTGCATCGAAAAATTGCGTGCATTTTTTCCTTTTGCATTTCGAATAAATGCTTCCAATTTCGGAAGTATTTCTGCCCGCACTTCTTCTGCAAGCGCCAAACTATGTGTTGCAAAATCGTCCATGTCACGCAAGAATCCATGCGGGTTTTGCGCAAATGGCTCTTTCCAATTTGCCGCTTTTGGCTGCCATGTATATACGTAGTTTTCCAGCGCCGACAGCGCCTCCTGTGAAAACCCACACAGCCCTGTTTTCAGTAGCTCTAAAATTGGCTCAGAGCCAATCCCTTGCCATAGCAACTTTAGCGCTGCACGAAAAAAACATACCGAAGCCGAAAACTCAATCGTATCCGGTGTATCGCTATGCCAAGGAATATTAAACAACATCATTTCACGGCGCACGATGCTCTCATACAATGATACATCTCGGCAAATGATTGCCATTTTGCTATAAGAAGCCCCTTGCGAAGCCAAACGAACCATTTCAGCCGCAACAAGTTTCACTTCTTCGTGGCGGTCGGCCGCTTGTGTAAAAGTAAGTTGCCCTTGTGGCTTACACCATGTAAAGTTTTGCCCTGCTAACTGCAAGTTAGCCAAACACAACTCACTCAAATCCTCTTTTGTAGACGAGTGCAATACACAAGGCTTTAAAACAGAAACCCCAAGCCGATTTGTGAGGTTGATTAGCCGCTGTGCCGTGCTGCGTGATGGTGAAAAAAGCCCCAATCCATTTTCTGTTTCTTGTAAACCATCACAGCACAAGCTCACGCACACTGCCTCACAATACTGTATTAAGCAGCAAAGCATCGTATATTCCGGTGCGGTAAACCCATCAAAATTGTCAATATAACAGGTTTTTTCAAAAAAAGCATCCTGCCCAGCTTTTTTACTGGCCAAAAGCAGCCTGTCTTCAGGGTCCATAGCACTGCCGGCAAGCACAGCTTCGTACGCCGAAAAGAGTGTTGCAATATCTAAAAATTTCGCATCCTGCGTTTTCAGTGCGATCATTTCCAAACTTTCCGGCGTAGCACCAGCTGTTTTAAGCTCTGCAATTGTTTGCGCACAAAGGTTGCAAAATGCTGTGTCTTGCTTGCTACGTGCCAGCCGCTTCAATTTCCCTTGTGCTGTTTTAAGCGCTCTTTTCACACAAACAGCACGTCCGGCGTCACTCAATAAATGGAGGTTTTCATCGGCCCCGCGCAGCAACCTATCTGCCAATGTTCGAAAACTAAGCACATCCACAAAAGCACTCTGTGCATCGCCCAACTCTTCTAACACAAGTGTTTCAGCCGAAGAGGAAAATTGTTCCGGAACCAATAAGATGGAGTATTTCGAAAGCTTTGCACGCTCTTGCATTTGTTGTAAAATCCAGGTTGTTTTTCCTGTTCCGGCAATACCAAGAATTAGCTGTAGCAAAGTATCCCTCCATTTTCTGCATAAGCTAACTACAGTTAGCCAAACGTTTTTGTAAGTTTCATATTGCTAACTTACACCAATCTTTAATGGCTTGCCGGTGTACCCAGTGGTTTTTGTGGCTCTTTCATGGTTAAAGATATGCGCCCCTTTGCCTTATCCACACTTTGCACCCACACAGTCACCACATCCCCAACTGCCACCATTTCGGCCGGATGTTTTATAAATTTTTGGCAAATTTGGCTTACATGCACTAGCCCATCTTGATGAACGCCAATGTCCACAAATGCACCAAAATCAACGACATTACGCACAGTACCTTGCAGCTCCATGCCAGAGAGCAAATCATCCATGCCCAGCACATCACTGCGAAGCAACGGCGGGGGCAAGCTATCACGAATGTCTCGGCCGGGCCGCAGTAGTTCCTCTAAAATATCGAGCAACGTGGGTTTACCAACAGAAAGCTGCTCTGCCAATGTATCCAAACCTATTTCTCGTGCTTTTACCGGAAGCCCCTCAATGGCCGCTGTTCCAATTTCTTCTTTTTTGTAATCGCAAAGCGAAAGAAGGCCTTCTGCCGCAGCATAGCTCTCTGGGTGCACCGCCGTTTTATCCAGCGGGTTTTTCCCGTCTGTTAAACGCAAAAATCCTGCACATTGTAAAAAGGCCTTTGGCCCCAATTTTGCCACTTTTAACAGTTCTTTTCTGCTGTTGAACGGACCCTCTTCCTCACGCCGTTTTACAATGTTTTTTGCTGTTGCCGCACCAAGGCCTGCCACACGTTCTAACAAAGGTGCCGATGCTGTATTCAGCTCCACACCCACCGTATTTACGCAGTCTTCCACCACGCCATCTAATTCTGCCGCCAAGCGTTGTGGCGGCATATCGTGCTGATACTGCCCCACACCTACCGCCTTTGGGTCAATTTTAACAAGTTCAGCAAGCGGGTCTTGCAAACGACGAGCAATCGACACTGCACTACGTAAATTCACATCGAATTGTGGAAATTCTTCTGCCGCAAGCTTCGATGCCGAATACACACTGGCTCCGGCTTCGTTTACCACCATATACTCCGGCCGAATGTTATCTTCTGCCAACTGCCGCAATACCTCTGCCACAAACAATTCTGTTTCGCGCCCTGCTGTGCCATTGCCCACGGCCAATATTTGCACCCCATGCTTTTGAACCAATGTTTTCACGGTGCGTTCGGCCGCAGCCACCTTACCAAATTGTTCCAGCGGATAAATCACAGTCGTATCCAGCACAAGGCCTGTGGCATCTACCACAGCCACTTTGCAACCCATGCGATAACCGGGGTCCAACCCCATGGCCACTTTTCCGCGAATGGGCGGCTGCAACAACAGTTGACGCAAGTTTTGCCCAAACACTTTGATGGCCCCCTCTGCGGCCGCTTCCGTTAATTCGCTTCGCACTTCACGCTCTAAAGAGGGGTGTATCAGGCGGGTGTATCCATCTTCAGCGGCAAGTGTCACCTCTTTTGCTGCAAGGCTTTGGTTTTTCTTTACAAAAGTGCGCACCACAAGGCCTGCCGCTTGCTCGGCGTCCACTTTCACACCCACTTTTAAAAAGCCTTCTTTTTCGCCACGATTTAGCGCCAACACGCGATGTCCTGCCACTTTTTTCACCGGCTCTGTGTACTCGTAATACGCACTATACACACTGTCTTCTTCTTTTGCACCCACACTTTCAAGTTGGGCATGTTGTTGGTAAAACTGGCGTAAGCTGCTTCGCAAAGAAGCATCATCCGAAAAATCCTCGGCCAGAATATCACGTGCACCTGCCAAGGCCGCCTGCGCATCAGGTACTTCCATTTCTTCGCTCACGTACTCGGCCGCAAGTAGAAGCGGGTCATCTCCTGTGTTTTGTTCCAGCAAACGCATGGCAAGCGGCTCTAGACCACGCACCCTTGCGATACTGGCACGTGTTTTTCTTTTCGGCTTATACGGGCGATAAATATCTTCCACCTCTGCCAGCGTTGCCGCTTTTTGCAGCGCCTCTGCAATGGCTTCACTCATTTTCCCCTGCTCTTCAATAGAAGTACGCACTTCTTCTTTACGCGAAGCCAAATTGCGTAAATACGTAAGCCGTTCGTCCAACTGGCGCAACACTTGGTCGTCCATTGATCCGGTGGCTTCTTTTCGGTAACGCGCAATAAACGGAATGGTATTGCCCTCATCAATCAAATCTACGGCAGCCTGTGTGGCTGTTTGGCTTATTTTCAATTCACTGGCCAATGTTTGTATTATGTCCATTTTGTCCTCTATCCTTTATTTTTATCGTGGTTTTCTACTTCTTTTGGCTCTTGTGTTTCTTTCACATTCTCACGGCCGCCTCGCCTATGCTTTTCCGGTTTTGACAAACTTGTTTGCACTTCATCGGCAAGGCCTGTTTCACAGCCTTCTTCCTCGCGCCGCTTTTTTAAAACACGACGGCTGTATACCCAGTATCCGGCAAGCAGCAACACACAAAACGCGCTAATGCCAAGCCCCAATGCAAAACCGGGTGTTTTATATGTAAACACAATCTCATGTGTTCCTGCATCTGCATACACTGCCATCATGCCACCCGATACATTCAAAATCTCTGCCTCTTCTCCATCCACCGTAGCGGTAAACCCAGGGTCGTATGGAACAGAAAAGAACACCAGATTCTCCTTATCTAATGTGATCTCCACCGAAAAGCCAGAGGCATCTGCACTTGTTTCACTCGAAGCATTTTCCCGCAGTTTTGCTGCATCTTGCACGTAAGCGTCATAACTTACCGTGTTGCTAAACCCAATTTCCTGCTCGAACAAATGGGCGTATTGTGCAATTTGCTCGGGCGAAAGGCCAATGCCGCGCATCAATAGTGGCGCACGATCTTCCTCCTGCACACTTTCAAGTGTTGTCATGGGAATAAATGCATCGTATGTAAAGCCAAGCGGCACAAAATTTTCGTTTTCATACAAAGCAAAAACGCCTTGGGCACCAAGGTACTCCCAGCCAAACGAGCCTGGGTTTTCAGCCTCAAACAGCTCGCGGTCGGCCAGCGGCACCACGGTATATTTTGCACTCAGCAGCCCACGCAACGCGTAATGTTCCGGCTCCGGTTTGCTTGACACATCGCGTTTTACACCAAGGTTTGGATAAAACTCTAAAATGGAAGGTGTTACAACAGAATGAAATGTTTGCAGTGTGCTTTTGTTCAGCCATATACCAAGGTTATCGTAAGTATTGTACGTATCGATGCGGTAAAACTGGTCGTCTTCCGGAAACTCCAGCTGGGCGCTTCCCTCATATTGTTGCTCTACATAATATTGGTCGCCATCCCACTGCGGAAATTTGCCCAGCGAAATGTGAATAACAGAGTACAGCACCGAAAAACCCATCACAGCACCAAGTAAAATCGACGCATACTGTTTTTTGTTTCGGCAAAAATGCCAAATAAGGGCAAATGCAACAATGCCCAGCATCGCGGTTCCCCAGGTAAGCCAAAATTTCCCTGTATACTGGCCAAGGCCAATGCGTGTGGCACCATCGTCTGTTTCCGTGGGAATCAACCCCATAAAACCCCATAACGTGGTTACTACAATGGTAAATTTCAAACCAAAGGCCAAATCAATTTGTTTGTCTTCTAAAGCAAATAAGCTAGCTAGGCACATCATCAAAAGTGGCATATAAAACCAGCGCGCATAATAGCTGGCATTAAAGGCAAAAAAACTGGAATTCAATATTGGAACAAGAGCCATTACAAGGCTGGTTAGCAAAATGATTTTGAGCCAGCCACCTCTTTTACTGCGAAAATATGCCGCCACACCTGCAATGGAAAAAAGTGGCAAAAACGCACTCATGCTTGTCCATTTAATGGCACCTTCCGTAAACACATTTGGCAAATACGGCGGGTCCGGCGGCACAATCAGCGACGAAAGAATGGCCGGAATTTGCTGCACATGCCAATACAAAATTACATTCATCCCATTGGCAAAATTGTCTGTGCGTGGGTTATCCATCAAACTAAGAACAGACGGCAACGCCAATGCCATGCCAATGCCCACACCAAGTATCGCTTCAAACCCAAGTTGTAAAAACGCCGGCAGGCGGAAGCGATATGTGCCAAAAAGACATTGTATGATGAAATAAATAAGCAAAAACACTACATTTCCAATAAAAAAGAAATAGCTGTTTAATAAGGCAAGGCCCACAAACAAGGCAAACCAGCCCGTTTTCTTTTCTAAAATAAGGCCATCCATTGCCCACAGCAAAAACGGAAAAAACACCACAGGTTCCAGCATGTGGTTAAAGAAAATATTATACACATTGAAGCCACAAAAGGCATACACCACACTCACCACAATGGGCATTGTTGCTGTTTTGGCATAACGCCGCAAATATAGGCAGGCGCCAGCGGCAATGCTGCCAAATTTTAGCATAAACAGCGGCACCATCATGTACGGTATCCACGAACTTGGAAACGGCAATGTTAACCATAAAAAAGGCGAACCCAAGTTATAAAATGAATATGAATTGATAAAAGAACTTCCTAAATCCGTGCCCCAGTCCCACGTGCCGCCCCCATCTTTAATAAACTGCTGCACATGAACATAAAATGGAATTTGTTGGGAGTTATAATCTCCACAGTACAGAAAAAACCCTTTATCCACAATTAAGAACGGCAAAAAGATAAACAACGCCAATGCCGCGGCAAAAACAAAGCTTGTAATCACCGCCTGTTTTGTATTCTCTGCTTGTAAACGTTTTTCCATAGAACTCTCCTGTTGATTTTATGGTATACTGGCAAAAGAAACATTTACACTCATTCAACCATAGGAAGAAGGACCCCACACATGGAAGAAAAAAGTTATGCCTTTTGCGCCCTGCTTTCCCGTATGAAATACATTGGACGCTGGGGGCTTATGCGCCAAAGCCGTGGCGAAACCGTTAGCGAGCACACCGTGGAAACTGCCCTTTTTGCACATATTTTGGCATTGATTGCCAAAGAGGAGCTGCACGACGACACCGTTCGCCCAGAGATTGTTGTGGTGGCAGCGTTGTATCACGATGCCAGCGAAATTTTAACAGGCGATTTACCCACCCCGGTGAAATACAAAAATGAAGAACTAAAACGCGCTTACAAGGCCGTAGAGCGCGAAAGCGCCACCACCTTGGCAACCATGTTGCCAAATCGTTTGCAGCCGCATCTCTTCCCCTATTTAACAGGAGACTGTTTAAACCCAAAAGAAAAAACATTGCTAAAAGCGGCCGATAGGTTATCTGCTCTTGTAAAATGCATTGAGGAAGAGCGCGCAGGAAACAACGAATTTTCCTCAGCCAAACACCAGCAACTGCACCAACTTAAAGAGATGCAATGCCCTGCCGTTGATTATTTTGTAACGCAATTTTTGCCGGGGTATGAGCAAAACCTTGATGAACTTGTGCAGTTTGGCTAAAGGCTACCCCTCTGTTTCCTGCAGGCGATACGCCTCTTCAATCAAAGGCGCCAAATCGCTAAAATAAGTTAAGGAAAACGCCTGCCTTCGCAAAGAGGCCGCCCCACGCAAACCATGCATGTAAGCCCCTGCCACACCACGTGCTGCACGCATGGCAACGCTTTCCCCTTTTTCCTCACACATCTCGCGCACTTGCCACTCTAGGGCCGCCATACGTTTGGTAAGGTTTGCTTGTGGCACACTTTCGCCTTTAAGCGCTGCGGCCACTTCCTTAAACACAAACGGGTTGCCCATGGCACCACGCCCAATCATCAGGCCGTCGCAGCCGGTGTTTCGAAGCGCTTGCAGGGCACTTTCTCCATCCACCACATCTCCATTGTACAAAACCGGAATGGACACCGCCGCTTTGATGGCTGCCACAGCGTCATGGTGCACACCGGGCGTATATTGCTCCTCGCGCGTTCTGGCATGCACTACTAAAAATGCAGCGCCTGCCTGTTCACACGCTTTGGCCACTTCAAGGCCTGTCATACATGTTTTATCCCAGCCAATGCGTATTTTCACACTCACAGGGCGCACACTCGCTTTTACACCGGCCTCCACAAATTCGGCTGCCTTTTTCGGTTCTTTTAAAAGGGCACTGCCGCTGCCGTTCGACACAATTTTAGGTGCCGGGCACCCAAGATTTAAGTCTAAAAAATCAAATTGTTCATTTTCAATGTGCTTCACCGCTTGTGCCAATACATCGGCATCATTGCCAAACAATTGCACAGCATACGGTGCACCTTTCGTTGCCCCACGCAGAAGACGCAAACTTTTGGCATCGCCCATGCACAGCGCCTTTGCGCTCACCATTTCGCTTACGGTGTACACAGCACCTTCCCGCACACATAAAGCACGCATCGGCGCATCGCTTACACCGGCCAAAGGCGCAAGCGCCGCACCGGTTTCAAACTGTAGATTTCCAATTCGCAAAAAAACAATCCTTTCCACAAAAACACAACCAATTACAAGATATAAGTATAACATAAAAGCAATGTATGGTATAGTTAAGAAATGATGAAAAATTCTATAACCTAGGAGGGTTTTGCATGAAATTACTTGTGCTAGATGGAAACAGCCTTGTAAACCGCGCTTTTTATGGCATCAAATTGCTTACCACAAAAGAAGGGCTTTTTACGAATGCCATTTATGGTTTTATGAACATCTTAATGAAGCTGGAGCAAGAAGAAGCCCCTGATGAAATTGCCATCGCCTTTGATTTGCGTGCGCCCACTTTTCGGCACAAAATGTACGACGGCTACAAGGCCCAGCGCAAAGGCATGCCCGAGGAATTGGCCGCGCAAATGCCTCTTTTAAAAGAACTGCTGGACGCACTTGGCTACCGGCAAGTAAGCCTTGAAGGATATGAAGCCGACGACATTTTGGGCACTTTGGCAAAAACCACCGCACAGCGTGGCGACACCTGTGTTTTGGCCACAGGCGACAAAGACAGCTTGCAACTTGTAAGCGAGCATGTAAACGTGCTTCTTACCACAACGCGCATGGGGCGCAGCGCAACCGTGCGCATGACACCCAACGCTGTTATGGAAAAATATGGCGTACAGCCGCTGCAACTTATTGAAACAAAGGCATTGATGGGCGATGCTTCCGACAACATCCCCGGTGTGGCCGGCGTAGGAGAAAAAACAGCCTTTGCGCTTATTGCACAGTTTGGCAGTTTAAACGGCGTATACGAACATCTAGAGGATGCTTCTATCAAGCCGGGGGTTCGAAAAAAATTAGAAGCAGACAAAGACAGTGCCTACCTCAGCCACGAATTGGCTGTTATTTGCTGTGATGTGCCCATCAACACCGATTTGGGCCATTATAGCAAAATGCCTGCTGATGCAGACAAAGCCGCCACCCTTTTAAGCAAACTAGAAATGTTCTCTGTGTTAGAACGTCTACAGCTACAGCCGGTTTTTGGCGAAGAAAAAAAATCTGTACAAAATCTTGCACAAAAAGAAGCACAGCCCCTGCCGGCAGAACTTTCCGGCATGGTGTTCATGGCACCTGCTGAAAATGGCTGGGTGATCACAAAAGCCGACACGCAAGCCGTTTATTTCGCCGAGGAAAGCTCTGCAGAATTTTTGGATTTTTTACAAAACAAAAACATTTACAAACGTGTTTTCGACAGCAAACCCTTGCACAAGCTGGTTCTAAAACAAAACGAGTCAAAGCGTATTCAGGCTTTGCAATTCGACGCAAAATTGGCCGCTTACCTGCTAAACCCCGCTGCCAGCGCCTACACAATAGAACACCTTGCAGCCGAATATCATATTGTGCCTGAGTGGGCCTGCGAAGCATATCCCATCGCCCCTCTTTTAGAGCCATTGTTCCGCAAACTGTCTGCCGAGTGCGACAACGCCGGTATGAAAAAATTGCTTGTGGATATTGAGCAGCCACTTGCCGAAGTGCTTGCCTCGATGGAATGCATCGGCATCAAGCTCGATACAAACGGTGTACGCCGCTTTGGCGAAGAATTACAAGCCGAACTGCAAAAACAATTAACAGCCGTATTCGAAGCCGTGGGCTACGAATTCAATCTAAACAGCCCAAAACAACTGGCAGAAGCCTTATATACTAAACTGGGCCTGCCACATGGCAAAAAAACAAAAAGCGGCTATTCCACCGATGCCGAAACACTGGAAGGTTTGCGTGCACACAGCCCTGTTATCGACCATATTTTAACGTACCGCACGTATGCCAAACTAAACTCTACCTATGTAGAGGGCCTTTTGAAAGTGGTGGACGAAGATGGGCGTGTGCGCTCTACCTTTAACCAAACCGAAACGCGCACAGGGCGTTTGTCCTCAAACGAGCCAAACTTGCAAAATATTCCGGTTCGTACAGAGCTTGGCAGCCGTTTGCGTGCCTATTTTATGGCCGACGACGGAAAAACATTGTCCGACGCTGATTACAGCCAAATTGAACTGCGTATTTTAGCCGCAATCGCAGGCGATCATGCCATGCAAGAAGCCTTTCGAAATGGCGAAGACATCCACCGCACCACGGCCGCACATGTAAACGGCTTACCGCCAGAAATGATTACCCCCGCTTTGCGTAGTGCTGCAAAAGCAGTCAACTTTGGCATTGTGTATGGCATTGGGGCGTTTAGCCTTTCAAAAGACATCGGGGTAAGTGTTAAAGAAGCAGACGAATTTATTAAAACCTACTTAAACACCTTCCCGGGCGTGCATCAATACATGGAAGACAGTGTTGCCTTTGGCAAAGAACACGGCTATGTGGAAACACTGTTTGGCCGCAGACGCCCTTTGCCGGAGCTTTCAAGCAGCAACCACAACATCCGCGCCCTTGGCGAGCGTATCGCCATGAACACACCCATCCAAGGCGCTGCGGCAGATATTATCAAAATTGCTATGGTGCGTGTATTTAACCGCATTCGTGAAGAAGGTTTACGCTCGAAATTGATTTTGCAAGTGCACGATGAATTGATTGTAGAAACAGTGCAAGGCGAAGAAAAAGCCGTGGCAGCCTTACTACAAGAAGAAATGCAAAACGCCGTAAACCTTTCGGTACCCATGGTGGCCGAGGTGCACAGTGGCACAAACTGGCTAGAGGCGAAGGGCTAGCCAATGAGCCATTCATTACATATTTGCCTTTTGGACACGTCACATTGCTCCGCCTGTGCTAACATTGCCAAAACGGCGCCAGACCCATGGCAAGAAAAGGATTTCAGCGCCATCATCGGCAGTGCGCACCATCCATGCTATGTGCTTCTTTCAGAAAACGACGTGGCAGGGTTTGCCTGCTTTTTAACGGTGGAAAACACCGCCGATTTGCAGCTTATTACCATTGCACCACAGCACCGCCAAAAGGGATATGCCCTGTTTTTGCTGCAATATGCACTGAATGAACTTACAAAAAACAATGTGGAGAAAGTGCTTTTAGAAGTGCGCTGTGGCAACACGTCCGCACTGGCTTTGTACGAAAAGCTGGGCTTTCAAACCTTGGCACGACGAAACGGGATGTATCGAAACCCCACCGAAGATGGGTTTTTAATGGCAAAAGATATATGCAAAACAGGGAGCGTGAAACAACTTTGAGAATACTAGGTATTGAAAGCAGCTGCGATGAAACCGCCGCTGCTGTGGTAGAAAACGGACGCACCATTCTTTCGAATGTTGTGGCGTCCAGTGTGGAAGAGCAAGCTTTATACGGTGGTGTTGTTCCGGAAATCGCCAGCCGCCGCCACATCGAAAGCATCAGCACGGTGGCAGAGCAAGCACTTTCAGAGGCGGGATGCACTGCCGCACAAATAGACGCAGTGGCTGTTACATTTGCACCCGGGCTTATTGGCGCCGTGTTGGTTGGCGTGAATTTTGCAAAAGGGCTTGCCTTTTCTGCCGAAAAACCACTTGTGCCTGTGCACCACCTTCGCGGGCATGTGGCCTCGCTTTATTTAACGCACGAAACACTTGCACCACCTTTTCTTTGCCTCATTGCCTCCGGTGGGCATTGCCATATCATAGAAGTAAAAAGCTACACCGAATTTCACATTCTGGGGCGCACCGTAGACGACGCCGCAGGCGAAGCGTTCGACAAAGTGGCGCGCACCTTACAGCTTGGTTATCCCGGCGGCCCCGTTGTGGCAAATGCCGCCAAAAACGGCAATATAAAAGCATATCCATTGCCCATGCCTAAAGCCGAAGGCGCTTATAACATGAGCTTTTCCGGCCTTAAAACTGCCGTTTTAAACATCGTAAACGGCGCCAACATGCGAAGCGAAACTCTGGATGTGGCCGGCCTTGCCGCCTCGTTCCAAAACACAGCCACCGATATTTTATGCTCGCGCCTTCGCATTGCGGCAACCGATACAAATGCCACCACTTTGGCACTGGCTGGCGGAGTTTCTGCAAACGAACAATTGCGTAGCAAGGTGCAAACTTTGGCAAGCGAGCTAGGCTGTGCTTGTTTTTTGCCAAAACCATCCCTTTGCGGTGACAATGCCGCCATGATTGCCGCACAAAGCTACTATGAGCTTTTGGCCGGAAATGTTGCCGATTTATCACTCAACGGGTATGCCGGCTGGCCAATGGAAGAGCCCTTACCGCCAGCTGCCACCTAATTGCACACTCGCTATTTCTACCACAAGCTATTCTATCATCCTTTTACAAAAAAGAAGAGAACACACAGTACACGCTGTTTTCTCTTCTTTTTTATTGTGTCTAAATTTTTTCGCTCAAAAAAGAAACCAACGCCTCAATGGTGGCTTCCAAATCTTGTTCAGACAATGCACCATAGCCCAGCACCAACGTTTCCCTGCCGCCTTGCCACACGAAAAAACCCTCCTTCTCTTTTTGTGTATACTGCGATAACGCCCGAATTTCAATGCCTTGTTGCCTTGCCTCTACCGCAAGCGCATTTGCGTTGCAACCGTGTAGCTTTAGCACAAAATACAACCCTGTATGGGTATTCAATGCTTCATAACTGCCTGCCGGTAGCCCTTGCTCTAAAAGCTCTAAAATACGCCCAAGACGCTGGCGATATGCCAGTCGCATTTGGTTTAAACGCCTTGCAAAGTGGCCTTCACTAATAAAACGAGCCAGCGTGTGTTGTTCTGGGCGCCATATTGTGCAGGCATAGCCTTCATAGCGGGCCTTCCACGCACTTAACAGGCCCGGCGGCAACACAAGGTATGATGCACGAATTCCCGGTGCCAAAGAACGCGAAAACGTGCCGGCATATACAACACAACCGTGTTGGTCCATTCCTTGCAAACTTGGCAGCGGCCTCCCACTAAAACGAAACTCACTATCGTAGTCGTCTTCTATAATAACCCCATTATTTTCAGCGGCCCAGCGCAGCAGCTCTGCACGTCTTGGCGCCGGCATTACAAATCCGGTTGGAAATTGGTGGCTTGGTGTTACGTATACCACTTTCGCTTCGCTTTGTTTCAATATCTCTGCCGGTAGGCCCTGCTCGTCCACATCTATTGCAACCGTTTTTCGCCCCATATTCTGAAACAGACGAGCCGTTTTGGTATACCCCGGGTTCTCCATTGCAACTTCCCCTTTTGGAAGCAGCGGCGCAAGCAACCCCAAAAGCACTTCAAGCCCTGCACCCATCACCACTTGTTCCGACGTACACCGCACACCTCGAAAGCCACGCAGATAATCGCCAATGGCTTGTCGTAGCACAGCATCACCACAGCCTTCGCCCGTGGCAAATAAATCAAGTGGCCCTGCCAGCACTTCCCTTGATAGGCGGTTCCACATTTTACGCGGAAACAAAGACGAATCAATGCCTCCCGATAAAAAGTTATGTCGCCCGGCAATGTTTTCCTGCACCTTTTTTTCTTGTATTTTTTCTGCCACAAGAGGGGGTGGCACAAGCGGCCCTAAATTGTTTACCCAAAAGCCGCTACGTGGCTGTGCTTTTAAATACCCCTCGCCCACAAGCATTTGATATGCTTCGTCTACTGTATTCACAGAAATGCCAAGCTGCCCTGCCGTGCTGCGTTTTCCCGGCAACCGCTCGCCCGCTTGAAGGCTTCCGCTGCGAATTTCCTCTACCAAAAATTCGTACAACTGCATATACAACGGTTTTTCCACTGTTTTGTCTAAAAACAAGCCTACAAATTCCATCGCCCCTCCAACTGATCCCATAAAAAATTTAAAAATTGAGCATTGTATTAGGGTCAGAACCCTGTTAGAATCAGGATATCGAAACAACCGCGCTTTGTCAAGCAGTGGTGTTATAAAACGAGGAGGAATCATTCATGAAACAGGAGCGTATCAAAAAAATAACATATACAGGGCTTTTTGCTGCACTGATTTTTTTAGCCGTGTATTTGGTTCATGTGCCAATTGGCTCAAACGGAAGCTACATCCACTTTGGTGATGCCTTTATCTACCTCGCCGCCGCTGTGTTGCCATTGCCATACGCCATGGTGGCTGCCGCTGTGGGTGCCGGCCTTTCCGACGCATTGGCACCGGGTGGCATGGTTTGGTTGCCGGCCACATTGCTTATCAAGCCATTGCTATGCCTTGCATTTCAGCGCAACACCCAGCTTGTTACAAAACGCAATATTGTCGCCGTATGCATCGGCAGTGCCATCACCATCGTTGGATACTCTTTAGCTGCATGGATTTTATTCGGCAACATTGGCTCTGCCATTGCAGAGCTTCCCATTTCCTTACTGCAAGCGGCCGGTAGTGGTTTTCTGTTTATTTTGCTTGGCAAGGCCCTTAGCCGTGCCACAAAAGGAAAACTGCTGGTAA